>JAHHHL010000061.1 GCA_019359375.1 Lyngbya sp. HA4199-MV5 | reverse complement strand
AGATTGCCGCAGTGGGTTCTGGTATAGTAAACACAACTTTTCAGGGGTGAGATGGACTTTGTTCCGCTCACCCCATTCTTCTATACCTTGTCCCTCTTCCTCCAAATGGCTAAAGTCGAGCTTAGGGGCTTGCCAGAAAATAACGTCCCACTGCTCATCGACTCATCCACCCATCTACCTCCTTCGAGCCGGGATTTTATTTGTTGGCAGATCCCTTATCTTGGGCAGCTTTGAACTGGGGAATGGCTTCAATCAGCGGATGCACATCATGCCAGGTCTGTTTTTCGCCCTGCTCATCCAGATAGCTATACTCCAGCAGGCAAAGGCTAAACAACAAGCTTCGGTGCTGCGGATCGTGCTGAATTTGCTTGTCGCGAGAAACGGCTGCCAGCAGCTCCCACTGGTGTTCTTCTACGGCGCGTCGGTAGCTATCGCGCTCTTCTGTGATCGCCCGCTGCACGGCTTTTGCTGAAATGGGGAGGGTGTCGGTACGGTTCACTGCCTCCTGCGCCAGCCGCAGCAAGCCCCGTACATGCCCACCGCTCATCAAACACAGCCGCTCTAACGTTGCCGCCGATTCAAATATCTCAGTGTTCAGGTCTAAAGCAGCCGCAAAGGGCTTGATGCGCTGCGCCAGAATCTCTTTGATCGTTGCAACTCCGGGTGCGTGAATCTCACCGTTGGGCGATCGCACCATAATCATCGGCAGAATCTTGGAATCGTTGTAGTTCTGGTTGAGGTCGTTTGCCCACTTCGAGAACAGGATGGCAAAAGGAATGGTGTAAATGATGTGGCAGTCCAGCGCTTTCAACTGCTCACTGCGATCGATGAAAATCTCCTCATGGTTGCTCCGCCCGCTCCGGTCATCGTAAATGGGCGCAATCCGATCCAGGTTATCCACCATCAGCACCAGCTTGGTTTTCCCCTCTGGTAGCTTCGTCTTGGCATCCCGAATGAACTCGTTCAATGCCTTGATCAGCGTGGGCGTATGGGGATTGATCTTTTCACGAATCTGCGATCGTAGCGCTGGCTCCGTCCGCAGATTCGCAGTGAGTTCGGCAAACTTTGCAACGGCAACCTTCACACTCAGACCGTCCAGTGTCACCTTTGTTTGCGCCAGATCCTTCAGCTCGTCCCAGCGCTCTTTCAGCCACTCTTGCAGCGGTTGGGCGTTACCAATCTCGTTGAGTGCTGCCAATAAGTGAGACGTACACGCCAGCAAAATGTCGGTATATTCAATGTCGCCGCTTTTGACATCTTCTTCAATCGCCGAGAAGTAAACCACGAAGCAACTCTCTGTTTCCAGGTTCCCTTTCAGCCGCAGCAGTTCCGTCGATTTCCCGCCGCCGCGATGCCCGGAGTAGAGTTGGTAGGTCATCTCGCGCGATCGACGAATACGCTTACCCAGGTCATCCAAAATATCGCCATCGCCGCGCACTGCATCACAATCCACATACGCTGGACTGTTTGCTTCTAACGGTTTGTACGGTTCAAGCGCATTAAAAATATCATCCAAGACAGCAGAATCGACAGCCATAGAGTTGGAAGCGTTGATGATGGTTTGACTCTCTCAAGTTCCCTCAATTAAACTCTACATTTGCTGAAACTTGGCAACGCCCCGTTTATGGGAGAGGTGACGAACTTGGCGATGAAGTGATGCGCGCTCGACAAGCAGAGAACCTGGATTCTGGCTGCAATTGGATGACTCCAACAGCACCCGTCAAGAACCCGGCTTCTGGTGATTGATGCTCTGAGGTTCATGCGCGAGTGTTTGCACCTCGTGGTTGAGTCTTTAAGCCTCGCCGTTGTAGCTTGCTTCTCCGTAGGAGTATGTTTACACCTCGTCGCTGAGTCTTTGATACTCACGCGTGAATCTTTGAACTTCACCGTTGAGTGTTTGCACCTCATGCGTGAGTGGTTACACCTCGTCGCTGAGTCTTTGATACTCACGCGTGAATCTTTGAACTTCACCGTTGAATCTCGGAGCTTCGTGCGCGAGTGTTTGCACCTCGCTGTTGAGTGGTTGAACCTTGTCGATGAGTGTTATAGCTTCAACGCCAAGGCTTTGAGGCTTGTCATGGAAGCGTTCAAGTTCACCGTTGACTGTCAAGCAAAAGCGACTGTCAAGAAAGAGCCAGTTTAAGCAGATGTTTGGGGCTGTCATCAATCACTACGACACATTTCTTTCAGCAAGGGTTCCAGCCTCTAACCGTGCGTTGGGGTGGGCGCGATCATGCTGATACTGCAAGGTTTTGAAGCTAATTGATGACGCGCCCTTACCTCACGACTGCTGAAGTTGTTTGATGTTGTCCAGCGCTTTTTGCTCCCAGGGGCGGTTCAATTGTTGCTTGAACAGCGCGGCGGCTTGCTGAAAGTCTACGATCGCCCCTGGCGTATCCTTTGTATTGGCTCGTAAAATGCCCCGGTCGTAGCGAACATAGGCATTGTTGGGTTTGAGCAAAATCACCTGACTGTAATCGGCGATCGCGGCACGAATGTTGTTGATTTTGGTGTAAGCGTTGCCCCGGTGGTAATACGCCAGCGCATAGTCACGCTTGAGCTGAAGTGCCTGATTAAAATCGACGATCGCGCCCTCAAAGTCTTTCTGATTCGTCTTTTCGATTCCACGTCTGACAAAATCTGGAGCGGTCTTCGGTTCGGGCAAGATCGTTCCGGTTGGGGGGCGTGATGTCGATTCATTCAGCCCTGGTGTTTGATCCAGCGGGCGATCGTCCGCAGCCTGCACCGTCAGTATGGGTGCTAATGCCAGTAGTAGCGCGATCGCACTACAACCCGTCAGCCCGACGAGGCGATCAACCTTGTAGCGTGGAAAGAGGATAGCGAGTTTTGTCTTCATACCAGGGCAAGCAAACGTAAGGGGAATAAATCCAACTTTGGTGGGTTGATGCAGGATGGGGTGAAGCTAGAACATGCAGCTATGATGTAACTGCCGTCGGACGGCTCACTCTCTTTTTGGTGCGATCACCTTTTTAGTAGAGCAAACAGAAAATGATGGAACGTCGTGCGGGCATCTTGTCCGCGTCGTGAGCGAGACGCTCACACTATGGTGTTGCAAAACGTTTGTTTCGGTCTATTAGAACGATCGTGTCTAAGGCAACGCGGCAAGGGCTGGCTACCATTCAATACTGTTAGACGAGCCTTTGGCAACTATGGACGCAAGCAAGCTGGTTTAAATCGTGGAGTAGGCAAGGCATGACGTTATTATTAGCTGGCGACATTGGTGGAACGAAAACAGCGCTTCGTTTAGTAGACGCAGCCATCAGCCAATCAACTCCAGAGACAACGTTGAAGACGCTGCACGAAAATCGCTACGTGAGCGCCAACTTCATTGACCTTGTGCCAATGGTGCAGCAGTTTCTAATGGAAGCAGAGCAGACGTTAGGGTATGCGGCGATACCAGAGAAGGCGTGTTTTGCGATCGCGGGTCCCGTTCTTAACCACACATCAAAGCTCACCAACTTGTCCTGGTCATTAAGTGTCACACGGTTAAGCCAGCAGTTGGACATGGCTCAGGTGTCCCTCATTAACGATTTTGCAGCGGTTGGGTACGGTGTGCTCGGCTTACAGCCATCAGACCTACTCACGCTACAGCCTGGAAAACCTCAAGCCGATGCCCCGATCGCCATTATTGGTGCTGGAACGGGTTTGGGACAAGGCTTTGTCATTGCTCAGGAGGGCGATTACAAAGTGTACCCAACCGAAGGGGGACATGCCGATTTTGCCCCGCGTACCGAAGTTGAATTTCAGCTTTCGCGCTATTTGCTGGATAAGCACAACATTCAGCGCCTTTCAGTCGAGCGAGTGGTTTCGGGGCAGGGCATCGTCGCGATCTACCAGTTCTTGCGCGATCGACAACTGGCGGAAGAATCACCCGATGTCGAGCAAGTCGTGCGTACCTGGGAGCGCGAAACGGGTCGTGAAAGGAGCGTTGATCCAGCCGCTGCCATTTCACAAGCTGCCTTAGAGAAGCGCGATCGCCTTTCTGAACAAACAATGCATCTGTTTGTGGATGCCTATGGTGCCGAAGCCGGAAATCTGGCACTCAAACTGCTGCCCTATGGCGGCTTGTATGTGGCTGGCGGCATCGCTCCCAAAATTTTGCCGCTCATTCAAGACAGTACCTTCCTTAGCTCTCTGATTGATAAAGGGCGGATGCTGCCCCTGCTAGAAGCTGTCCCTGTCCACATTGTGCTCAATCCTACAGTAGGGCTAATCGGTGCGGCGTTGTATGCCTCGAAGCTTTGAGAAGCGCAAGGAGAACCGATTCTCTTCATATCTGGTAGAGGGCAGGTTTTGCCAGCCTCGCTGCCTTCAGCCGATCGCGTTCGGGTCAAACCCGCCCCTACGGGTATTTTGTTTGCTAGAAATCTCCTAGAACCAATGCCACACAAGGCGATCGCGTCCAACCAGCTAAAACGGCACATCATCATCTTCGTCTGGTTCGTAGTCGGTTTCTGGTAACGCTTCGGCTGCTTTCTCCTTCAGGCTGGCTGGGTCGATTTCTGCTAGTTTGGGGGCTTCCGCTACGGTGTCACTGTCGCTCATATCGACGACTCTACCGCCAAAGAATTCAGCTAGTTGTTTGGCGGCACGGGTGACATCATCTTCTTGCTGCCATTGATCAGCCGTATGGTAGTTTGCTGCCGCCTCTATAGCGTGGTTAGAGGAGGGCTGTTTGGGCATTGAGGGAGGTTGAAGATTCGTGTTCGTTTGAGCACCTGAAGCGGTTGGCGCGATCGGGAACTCAGGTTTAGATTTCTGGTTTGGGTCAGGGAGAGATGGGTTTGTGGGGCGATCGCGCTGATGGGTTTCAGACGGTGAGTGAGCGATCGCATTCGGTTGCTGTGTTGCGGGAGCCGCTGAAGCCGTTGCTTCTGCCACCTGAAGGGAGACTTTAATTTTCGTCTTAAACGTTTTGGCAGCGGCTTTCTCAAGCTGCGGGATCATACCCGTAATCATCTTGAGCATACTTTGAGCCTTCACACCCACCAGAATTTCGTGGTCATGCTGGCTGAGTAAGTGGCAGTTTACGCTCAGCATGGCGCGGGTGCCTTTCAGGTCAATGTGGCTCAAGATTTCTAACCAGATCTGACTGAGATCGCTACTGGCACCGCTATCTGGCTGGCTCGTCACATCAGGCAGAGCGGCTTCCACAGAACGATCGACTGGCTCTGCAATCGCCTCTGGTTGCTCTACCGGGATGATTGGCGCGATCGGCTCCCTTTGGGGCGGCTCTTCCGATTGACTAGAAGGACTCACCCTCCCACCAGCCGCGATCGCCAAATTGCCTTCTGCCCTCTGCCTCCTGCCCTCTGCCTCCTGCCTTCCGACTCCCCACTCCCGACTCTCGATCGCCGACGGCAACAGCCCCATCAACGTCACCTCTAACCATAGTCTCGGCTGCGTCGTGCTTTTAATCTGGTCTTCACTTTTGCGGAGTTGCTGTTGTCCTGCCAGAATGGTTTGCAGATCCAGGGTTTGGGCAAAGTCACAGAGGGTCGCCCAGGTAGGAGCGGTGAGTGCGACCAGATCGTTTCGGGCAGGCGCAGTCTTCGCAATGAGCAAATCGCGATAAAAGCTGGCGAGGTTTTGCAGGACGATCAGCGGTTCGCGTCCCCGATCCATCAGTCGCCGGACGCTATCGAGCAGGGTTTCGGGGTTATCTTGCGCGATCGACTCCAGCAGTGACATCAAATCGCGTTCGGGCACTGACCCCACTAGATCCCACACTTTATCGACGCTGACTTCACCTGCGACCAGGCTCAGTTGATCGAGCAGGCTTTCGGCATCGCGCATTCCACCCTGAGAAAGTTGGGCAATGAGCGTGATGGCATCATCGGTAATGGCGATCGTTTCTTTAGTAGCGATCGAGCGGAGATGTTTGACACTTGCCTCCAGAGGAATGCGCCGAAAGTCAAACCGCTGACAGCGCGAAATAATCGTCGGTAGCACCCGTTGGGGATCGGTTGTTGCCAGGACGAAGACGACGCGATCGGGCGGTTCTTCCAGCGTCTTCAGCAAGGCATTAAACGCTGCTGTGGAAAGCATGTGGCAATTGTGGACAAGCAAACCATTCGCCACAAAGTTATGGTTGTCCTCAACTTCAATATCGTAAACGTGTTCAACTCCAGCGAAGCGGACAGATTCTACCACCTCCAAATTTGTATGCCATTGCTGGGATCGCGTAGGGCTGTAACTCTTCCAGAAACCTTCTAGAAGCCTTTGCCCCGATCGAAATAAGGTAGTAATCTTTGCCTCTGCTGACACTTCGGTAGACTTGTACTTTCGCTGCGTATCCTCTTGAAGTAAACCAGCGAGCGATAAGCTGGTTCTCTTCCGCGGAGTAACCTTCGGTATGAAAGTGAATGCTTGGACTCCCTTGAGGGCTGAGGCGAAGCGATCCATCATCCATGTACCACCAGGCAAGCCCTTCAGACGTAATGCAACTGAGCCAGTCCAGAGAAACTCGTTTCTTGGCTCCTTCAGGTTTAACCCGTGCAAACACTTCGACAAGCTGAGGATGGCAGGCTGTGTTGCAACAAATTGATTCGTCCCCAAACCCTTGGTTGGTAGCGACCCACAGCTTGGGACGTAACTCTGACGAACGGGTTGCTTTGTACTCCAGCCACTCTCGCTGAAGCATTCCGTGCGTCCAGGATAACCTTGGAAAGCGGCTGTGCTTGTTTGGATAGGTAATGGCGCAGTCGCCCAGCAAGGTGCCGTAAATAAGTCCCAAACTGTCGGGTGATAGGCTACCCAACTTGGAGACAAAGGTTTCAGTTCTTGCCTGCCAAATGCCGTGTTTAGGTTTGAACGGATGGTTCTGCCAGTGGGACAAAATACCGTTGATACCGTAGCCCTTTTGTCGCATGAAGGCAGGTACTTCAAGCCGTTCACCGCATCCACACAAGCAGAACGGACGAAGCGGTTCAGCGTGTTCAAGAATGGTACTGAGGTCGTAGCTTTTTTGCCCGTAGGTGTTCCCCTTAAACTGGTGCCCTCTGACAAAGCGACGTATGCGCCCGTCTGTCCCAAATTTATAAATGAAGGTGCCGCATCCACATTCGCAGGGGATAGTATCTTCGCTCCTTCTTTTACGTCCCTTGCGGCTATCCATCCCTGCTCTGTCCTGATGAGGTGATTGCCTGTGCAGCAAATTTCTTGCGTTGAGGTTTTGATGCGATACGTCTGCCGGATGCCTTGATCAAGCCAGCGAAGGACAGGCTTAAATTCCCACTGATTCAGCGCGTCGTTATAGCTAAGAACGTTCTTACCTAGAAGGGTGGGATCATCAATCCGAAAGAACCCCTGATCAGTCCAAATGAGGGAGTCTCCGACCAGGCATTCATCCACCACGTACACTTTGTAGCGGCACTGGACGGGGGCAAACTGCGATCGCTCGATCAGTTCTCGAATGTTGTCTACTCCAGTATTGCTGGCAGCGTCGATTTCAATCACGTCCAGCGCGGAACCTTTGGCGATCGACTGGCACACGTCACACACGCCGCAAGGTTGGGCGGTTGGCACATCGGACTTCACGCAATTCAGCGATTTTGCCAGAATGCGGGCGCTGGAGGTTTTGCCCGTACCGCGTGCGCCTGTGAATAGGTAGGCAGGTGCAATCCGCTTTTGTTGGAGCGCATTGGTTAGAGTTGTGGCGATCGCCTCCTGCCCGACCAGATCGCTAAAGCTCTGCGGACGATATTTGTGATGAAGCGGTTGATAGGTCATCGATCGAGTGCCAATCCTTACTCTCTAGCGTAAGCGAGAGTTGATGCGAACGGATGAACTATTTTTGTGTAAACAAGACCTCCGAGGTCTCAGAGACCTCCGAGGTCTGAACCGCTGGAAAGACCCGCGATCGCCCATCCCGTTCTGATCGCAGCACTTCATCGTAAATGTGTTCCAGACGCACGGGTTGGCGGGCGATCGAGTCCAGCGGGATGCCATCAAAGCGATCGATGATGGTCTTCATCTCCAGCGGTTCGGGGAGCCAGAAGGCAAGGTCATCGCCGTAGCGACGGTGGGGAAAGCCAAGGACTTCGGCACGGGCGATCGCCTCCGCTTCTGCTGTGGTACGCACGATGAGAATTTCTTGCGCGGTAATGCATTGGCGCAGGTCTGCGAGACTGCCTTCTGCCAGGAGGCACCCCTGCTTGAGAACGCCCAGGCGATCGCACAATCGCTCGGCTTCATCCAGCAAATGGGTTGTGAGAAGGATGGTCATTCCCTGACTCTGCAACTGCCGGATCAGCCGCCACAGGTCGATGCGTGCTTCAATATCCAGCCCAGTAGTTGGCTCATCCAGAATCAGGAGTTTGGGATGATGCACCAGCGCGATCGCCAGACTCAGGCGACGTTTCATGCCACCGCTCAAGGTTTCAGCGGGACTGTTGGCGCGGGAGAGTAAGCCCACGGCATCCAGGCAGGCAGGCACCTGTTCTTTCCGTTGCTGGCGCGATCGACCATACAAGCGGGCAAAAAAGTCGAGATTTTCGGCACAGGTGAGGCTGGCGTACTGCAAGTTTTCTTGGGGCACCAGACCAATCAGCGGTTTCGTTGCTTCGGAAAGGGGGTGCCCAGAGACGATGACATGACCACGATCGGCAGTCAGCAGGTTGCAGAGAATGCGAATGGTGGTGGTTTTACCCGCGCCATTGGGTCCCAGCAGCCCGTAAATTTCACCCGGAGCAATGCTCAGGTTCAGGTTTTGCAAAACAGCCCGATCGCCGTAGGACTTATAAAGGTCTTGAATCTGGAGCATGAACCCTACGATCTCCTCTCACGGTGAAGCATTTCTCGATAGGCAAGCCAGCCTGCTGCAACCGTCAGGATGGTAAAGCCAACCAAAAACCAGAGGTGAGGCATCAAGTCTGCCATGCGAATCGTGGCTACAGATGCGGCTGCGAGTGCCTCAATCATGTGATAGATCGGGTTGTAGTGAGCAATGTTTCGCAGAGCTTCGGGGAAAAAGTTAATGGGGATGAAGGCTCCGCTCAGCAGCAGCAACGGCACACCCAGGGCGGCAATCAACGCGTTGACATCCTCCGTGCGACGAGCCAGTTTTGCACCAATAAAAAAACCTGTGCCTACATATGCCATCATGCTCAACCCGATAATCAGCGCGGCGAACGGTACTGATCCCTCAAAGGTAGCGCCAGTAAATGCCGCGATCGCATACACCAGCAGCGTTTGCCCCACCCCGATCATCCCATACGCCAGAAAGATACCCAGAAAGTAAGCCATCCCTCGCAGCGGCGAAATCAGGAGTTGCTTCAGCGTCCGCTGCTCCCGCTCTGCCACGATCGTCGCAATACTGCCCCCCAAACAGCTAAAAAACAGCGCTGTTCCTACCAGGCAAGGCGGCACCGATTGGGCAAAGGCTTCCCCTGTCGAAAGCTGTCCACGCTCCGTCAAAATCAGACCATTCACCACCAAAATCGAAGCAGGAAACACGACCCAGCAGATGAGGCTTACCTTACGTCGCCAAAGTTCCAGCAAAATGCGCTGAGCGATCGCAACGGTTCCCTGGTAATCGCGTTTGAGTTGTTGGGTAGTGGATGTTTGCATAAGGCAGAAGGCAGAGGGCAGGAGGCAGAAGGCAGAAGGTGGGGGAAGCAGGGGAAGCGGGGGAAGCAGGGGAAATGAATAACACGTACTGTATTTAACTCAAAACTCAAAACTCTCAAACTGACCGTCGATAGCTCATTCCGTCGATTGTGAGCGCACGATCGCGGGCAGTTTCCACCAGGGCACATGCGGATGCTCGTGGTGTTCGTTGTGGTAGCCAAAATGGTAGCAGGTTAAGAATGACCAGAGTATCGGACGATAAATACTATTGGCACGGGCAGCATTTTGATACCCTGTTGCGGGTTCACGATGCGCCAAAAAAGTGCCGAAGTAGAACAGTTGCAGGGAACTCAAGAGCGCAGGTGTTGCCCAAAATGCCACTAGATTCAATTCTGAAACACCTACAACTCGATGCATAAAATGATACGCGGCGGTGATGCCAACGCACTGCCACCAGCCCCAATAGCGCACCATAAAGCGCACATACCAGAACAGCCCGTTTGTTTGCTTGCCGTTGTGGTAGTCCGGGTCACGATCGCTCGCCGGATATTGATGGTGCTGCCAATGAGCCGTGCGTAACTTGTAGTACGGCAAAAACCCATACAGCAGCAGCGCTAAAAACCCGATCGCGTGATTGAGCCTCGGATGTTGAGGAACAACGCACCCATGCATCGCATCATGCGCTGTGATAAATAGCCCTGTATAGAGGAATGTTTGACCCAGAATTGCCAACGCCATCCAGACGATCGGCAGTGGGTGATCCAGTCTCAGCAGACTCACCAGGCTGATGAGCCACAAACTTAGGATGGAGGCTGCGATCGCTACCCCCTCATATGTGTTGCTGCTTGTAAGCGTGTGTGCCGTTGATTGTCCTGATGGCTGCCAATAATCGTCAAGTTGGTTCAAGGCTGATTCTGCGTAAATGCGTCTTTCTGTCTCCAGCACGATGCCGCTTCCATAACTAAATTATTTCTCCATCTTTGGCTGGCAAGCTCAAGCCCCTGGGCAGGCAAGTGCAGCTACGGTTTAGTCGCACGGAGCAACCAACCGCACCTACGTTTGCTCTACTATCTCTGCCACGGTGGGCAATGGATAGGCAGCACGATCGCAGCACGGGCAAAATAGCCCCTGTAGACTAAGCCAAAAGTTTGCTGCCAAGCAAGGTGTTTTGAAACAACCGTTTACGGCTCAAAACCCCTTTCAGCTTGAGCAGTTTCGGTTGCAACCGAGCAACTCCATACCAGCGATGATCCAACCCAAAAATGAGACGATTCTTTACGCGATCGTCCGTATGTTAACCTGAATAGCTCGTGACTGAACGTGACTAACCGCATGACTTATGGCTGATCGCTTAAAAATTCAATCGATTTACACCGATGGCGCTTGCTCAGGCAATCCTGGTCCTGGGGGCTGGGGAACGGTTGTCTATTTTGCAGATGGTTCGGTACACGAAATGGGTGGAGCCAAAGCGCACACCACCAACAATCAGATGGAAATGCAGGCGGTGATCGCAGCACTCCAGTTTTTAAAGGACACAGGGTATACAGAGCCGATCGAACTCTATACTGACAGCGAATATGTCAAAAACGGCATCACGCAATGGATTCACGGGTGGAAGAAAAAAGGCTGGAAGACCTCAACGGGCAAAGCGGTGCTGAATCCTGACCTGTGGCAGCAAATGGATGCCTTAAACTCACCCAAAATCCAGTGGCGCTATGTGCGCGGACATACGGGAAATGTGGGGAACGAACGCTGTGACACGATCGCTCGTGCCTACTCTCTGGGTAAGGTGCCCAACCTAACGCAGCTCCCATTGTCATAAACCAGCCTTCCTAACAGCACAGTCTTTGTTGAGTAGTTTTACGAAATCAGTAAGTTTTGTAAATGCTTGTGTCATACCCTTGCGGTTTCGTACAGACCCTCTAAATTCGTTGCAATATCTTAAGCAATGAGTTTAAACGCTTACGGACTGCCATGCGTCAGACTGACGCAACCATCATTTTTCGTTGATAAGCAAACGCAGTCTCTACAGGTAGTGAATTCCACAATGGATGTCCCTTCTCACTCCCAAACGGATGCGATCGATTTACCGCGTGAAGTTAGAGTGGCGCAACTGCGCGATCTGGTAGACACGCTACATTTTGCCGATGAAATTTCTAGCAAAGGGTACTTGATTACCAGCTCTGAACTCGCCGATCTGATGGATGTAAACGCCAGCGCCGTCACCAGTCGTGGCGATCATTGGGTCTGGCGCAACTGGGTAGTGTCTCGCGTGCGACGTGAAGGGAATCAGATTTTGTGGCAGTTGGAGCGGGTTGATTAGGGGAAGGCAGGAGGCAGAGGGCAGAGGGCAGAGGGTCGAAGGATAAGGGATAAAGGCTAAAGGATAAAAAGCTTTACTGTAGCTTGCTTCCCACAGGGTCAGCTGACGGCTGATTGCTCAATCAACTCAAAACACCCTACACCCCACACCCTACACCCTACACCCCACACCCTTCCTCCCCCATGAATCAATCTCAGCCAATTTTCAAAGACGTGGTGTTGCTTGGTGGTGGGCATTCGCACGCGATCGCTCTGCGGATGTTGGGCATGAAGCCGATGCCGGGAGTGCGTTTGACGCTGTTGACGGAGGCTTCCGATACTGCTTATTCGGGAATGCTGCCGGGGCATGTGGCGGGGTTCTATAGCCGAGAAGAATGCCATATGGATTTGCGTCGGCTGGCTCAGTTTGCGGGCGCACAGTTTTGTGTCGATCGCGCGATCGGGTTAGATTTAGCCCAAAAGCGCGTTCTCTGTGCCAACCGTCCGCCTGTTGGGTTTGATTTGCTGTCGATCAATATTGGCAGTACACCGAAGCTGCCGGATGTGATGGGCGATCGAGATGCCATCATTCCAGCAAAACCTGTCCGTCAGTTTCTAGAGCATTGGGATCAGGTCGTGTCAGACTTTGCGCGAACTCCTGAGAAAGCCAGAACGATCGGCATTGTGGGTGGTGGCGCAGGGGGGGTGGAATTGGCGCTGACGATGCAACATCGCTTGCAACAACTTTTGTGGGCAGCGCAACAGCCGCTCACCAATCTAACCGTGCATCTGTTTCAAAAAGACGCGACGTTGTTACCGACCCAAAACCATTGGGTACGCGATCGCTTTCACGCCTTGCTAACTCAGCGCGGTATCCAACTCCACTTGCAGGAGCCTGTCCACTCTGTCCAATCGCATCAGGTGATTGGTGCATCGGGTTTAACGATCGCTTGCGACTACATCTTTTGGGTGACACAGGCAGCCGCACCCGACTGGTTGGCAAAGGCAGGATTGGCTGTAGACGAGGACGGCTTTGTGTTGGTGGATGACACGCTGCGATCGGTCTCTCATCCCGATGTTTTTGCAGCAGGCGATACGGCAACGATGCTCAACCATCCGCGACCCAAGGCAGGCGTTTTTGCGGTGCGGCAGGGAAAACCGTTGGTCAACAATCTCCGGCGTGCGGTGCAAAATAAGCCCTTGAAGCCCTTTCGACCACAGACGCAATACCTCAGCTTGATTGGTACAGGTGATGGGGAGGCGATCGCGGCGCGTGGATCGTTGGGTTGGCAGTCACCGTTGCTGTGGCGCTGGAAAGATTGGATCGATCGGGCGTTTGTGGAGCGGTTTAGAGAGTTGCCGGAGATGGAGGAAGGGAGGCAGAAGGCAGAGAGCAGAAGGCAGGAGGCAGAAGGGAACCACAACCTTGCTGATGTTCAGACGATTCAGAAGGCTTCCACAATGCGCTGTGCGGGGTGTGGGGCGAAGGTGGGCAGCAGCATTTTGGCGCGTGTATTGCAACGAGTGCAGCAGGAAGGCGGGAGTTTGGCTCAGCGATCGGATATTCTCATCGGGTTAGAGTCTCCTGATGATGCGGCAGTGGTGCAGGTTCCAGCAGGATCAGTCATAGTACAGACGATTGACTACTTTCCAGCATTACTGAACGACCCGTTTGTCTTTGGGCAAATTAGCGCGAACCATGCCCTGAGCGATCTGTTTGCGATGGGTGCTCAACCGCAAAGTGCGCTGGCGATCGCCACCATTCCCTATGCCCAACCTGCCAACGTGGAAGAAACTTTGTATCAGCTCCTTTCCGGTGCGATGTCGGTTTTATCCAAAGCGCAAGCGGTGTTGATTGGTGGGCACACGACCGAAGGCGCAGAATTGGCGTTTGGACTGTCCTGTAATGGCTTGGCACAACCCGATCGCCTGCTCCGCAAAGGTGGCATGAAACCCGGTCAAGCGTTGATCTTAACGAAAGCGATCGGTACAGGCACACTCTTTGCCGCCCACATGCAGCTCAAAGCAAAAGGACACTGGCTGAATGGCGCGATCGCCTCCATGCAGCAATCCAATCAGCAAGCAGCAACTTGTCTGCTGGAGCATCACGCCACAGCTTGCACCGATGTAACTGGGTTTGGCTTCATGGGGCATCTTGTAGAAATGGTGCAAGCCTCAAACGTGTCCGTCACGCTCAACTTAGCCACCATTCCGTTGTTAGACGGTGCCCTGGAAACCGCGGCAATGGGCATCCTCAGTTCCCTGCAACCGCAAAACCTGCAAGCACTGCCAGCGATCGCCAATGTTTCTGAGACGAACACCCATCCATACTTTTCACTCCTCTTCGATCCGCAAACATCTGGTGGATTATTGGCTTCTGTTCCTCTAGACGAGAGCGATCGCTGCTTGGCTGCCCTTCATGCACTCGGCTATCAACACAGCGCGATCATCGGGTACACCACACCTCCGTTGGATCGGGCAAAACCGATTACGATCGTGTAAGGGCAAAAAGCAAAGGATAAAAGCTAAAGGATAAAGGCTAAAAAGCGCATTTAAACACTTTTCATTTCACAATGAGCGGACGCAAGCAATGTGCCCCACTCTCTTGCCACTCAAACTTTTCAGCCTTCATTTTTTATCCTTTTCATTTTTTATCCTTTAGCCTTCATCCTTTAGCCTTCTTCCCATGCCCCCCTCCCTCCCCCTTGCCGACTTCTTCACAGCACCCGGAGCCATTCTGGATGTGCGGAGTCCGGCTGAGCATAAGCAGGGACGCATTCCCGGAGCCGTGAGTTTTCCCCTGTTCAGCAATGACGAACGGGCACAGGTGGGTACCTGTTATAAGCAGCAAGGACGGGATGAAGCGGTAGAACTGGGGCTGTCGATCGTGGGTCCAAAACTAGCAACCTTCGTCGCACAAGCCAAAGTGCTGGCACCCAATCGCGCCGTGCGAGTCCATTGCTGGCGGGGAGGGATGCGGAGCGGCAGTATGGCATGGCTGCTGGAAACGGCAGGTTTTCAGGTGACGCTGCTCGATCGTGGGTACAAAGGCTTTCGTTATTGGGTTCATGCTGCACTGATGGAACCGAAGCCGATCGTGACGCTGGGTGGCATGACGGGAACAGGCAAAACCACCATCCTGCATACGTTGCGCAAACAGGGGGAACAAATTCTGGATTTGGAACAATGGGCAAATCATCGGGGCAGCAGCTACGGCAATCTTGGCTTGCCACCTCAGCCCAGCACTGAGCAGTTTGAAAACCTGATTGCGATCGAATGGAGCCAGTTAACCCGCGATCGCCCCATTTGGATCGAAGCCGAAAGCCGCATGATTGGCTCCTGTCGAGTTCCCGATGGGCTGTTTCAGCAGATGGTTTCTGCTCCGGTGTTGCAGGTTGAGCGATCGCGGCAAGAACGCATTCACTTGTTGCTAGAAGACTATGGCGTTGTTGATCGGGGCGCGCTGCTAGAAGCGACGGTGCGGTTGAAAAAGCGTCTTGGCAGTGAACGCACCCAACAGGCAGTCAATTTTATTCAAGAAGGGAATCTTGCCGCCGCTGTGGATACCGTGTTGGACTATTACGACAAGGCTTATCATTATGACCTGAAGCGCCGACAGGTTGATGTGACATCCATTGATGTGACGGGACTGCAAGAGACTGAGCTTGTGAATGCTTTAGTGGCGCGATCGCGTCAGCTAAACAACCTTCAGCCCTTGAATCACGTCAACCCATTCAACACCAACGCTAACTCCTCAAATTCAAATGCCTTAAGTCTGCATCATTCGCAGCTTTAGAAGTTTTTTAGCCGTCAAAATGTCGGTAGGGGCAAGTTTAGTAAATCATTTTGTGGTTGGCTGTAAAGACTTTGACACAACCTGCCTCTACTCAACGTTCTCTAATGTCCAATTCTAAAAAGCCAGTTTGTGCATCTGGAGTGCGAACAAACGCAAGGTTGGGACTTTCACCAATCACGATTTCGGCTGTCGTGTAGATAATACAACCCTCTGTGAGATGTCCGCCCAACATGCGACCTGTTTTGTCTGCGATCGCCAGATGCAGATGAATCCCGTGAATTGAAAGCGTCCCATTCAACGCCACAATTTCAAACTTCTCATGCAATATTTCACTCGTCGGCTGATTGGCAAACCGAATTGCGGCTGTTCGCAGGCTCCCGATCGCCGACAAAATAAACCCTGCCCGAATTTGCTTTGCCGCAACAAATGCCGCTAATCCCTGCTTCAAATCCTGCCCAGGCTTGAGCCTCAATGCAAAAATATTCATCTCGTACTTTTCAAAGACTTGATCGTACTGGATCCACCATCCTAAAGCTGTTCATATTCTGTGATGATGCTCTGAATGTCCTCTGCTGCAATATCGACTTGTTCAGATTTTGCATAAACAGTCAGTAAAATGATTCCTTTTGCTGTTTTGACATAGTAAATCAGACGATAACCACCACTCTTTCCTTTTTGAGTGTCGCTATTGCGGACTCTCAACTTGAAAACTGTGTAGCCAACTCCAGGAATTTGATCTCCCGGCAACTCTCCCTGCTCAAGTTGTTCAATGACGGGTTGTAGATCATTCCGAATACTCCGATATTTCTTGGCAAGTGCGCGCAGATTTCGATTGAACGTTGGTGACGCTTTAACCTGAATGAAGGATGGATCAGTCACTCTCAAGCCCTTCCCACACTTGAGCAACGGGAATCGTTTGCCCAGTCATAGCTTCGTGCCAAGCTTGCCGAAAGTCGTGCAGCAGTGCTGACTTAGATTGCTCTTCCTCTTCGGCTTCTGATGCTTCTGGAATCAAGACAATGACCTCAACACGACTGTTTTTACCTGTTAATAAAGGATGATCTAACGCCAGTTGTCCCTGTCCATCAATGGTTGCCATAACTTTAAGTGCTTTCATCTTCACCCCCTTTGAGGAATATTTAAACAAATCAATTTAAATCCTTTGAGCTACTAATTTTCTCAAGTTTTTGCTGTCAGCCAACCGGATTTGGTAGCTTGCATTTCTGGAAGAGAATGGACCGTTCCACTCCTATTCTGTAAGCTCCAAAAAGTTTCTTTGCAAAGTGTTTGTGGCGTAACGGCGAAATGTAGCAAGGGCATAGATTCCTGCACTAAGCGCTGTGACCTCCATCCGTCCGCCGCGTGACGTGTTAGATTTAAAAACTCTCGATTTCGTTACTAGTGATCCTTAACCAAAGACATCGACATTTGGAGAAAAGAGAAGATCAAAAGTAGAAAGTATTTTCCCATTTTGGTCTGACCAGGGGGTGTTGCAATCTATAGAAACTGGAAGAGCTAGAGGACTTAAAGAAATAGAATATCTTAACAGATCCAAAAGTCTTTCTCCATCTATCAACTTAAGCTCAAGTTTATGCTTTGCCAGGTTAGGATTCTTGGTAATTCTCTGTGCTGGAGCTGAGAATCTCTGTGCTGTCGTAACAAAGATACCTTTCTCTAATCCTTCGAGGATTAAAGCACCAACAAAGTCTCGAACTTCTTTAACTGCTTCTACATTACGATCTATACGCCTTTTTACCTGAACTGCGCTATAAATTTTTCCATTATCCTCTACCAGAAAAAGATCGATTCCACCATCAGCTGAGTTCGCATTAGCAGTTACACGGTGAATATCACATTCATAATGATCCCTTAAAATGCCTGCAACTAAATCTTCAGCTTTCTGAGCACTTATATATTTCCGGTCGTCCCAATATTTAGCCAAATGAGTTTTTAAATCTTCGACAGCAGCATTGTTAGATGAAATATCTATATGAGCAAGAATTGCATGATGTTGTTCCCACCATATACTTAACTGCTTTTTTCCATTGATTTCTAATTCTTCTTCAAGGGTTAATAGCCACCAACCACAAGCACTGCAAAAGTGTAGTCGCTTTGTCATCATATCTTCTCGTTTTTTACAAAAAGTAAGTTGTGGCTCGTATGTATATTGCTTAAAGCGCAACTGGCAGAACGGACAAATTCCTTCAATTTCTACACGTTCAAAATCAATTCCTCCTATATCAGCTTCAAGATGATCGTAAGTTAAGTAATTTTTATAGACGAGACGCTGAAACCTAGAGGAACTCATCATCCTGATCTTGGCTGATAGTACTGAGCCTAATAACTAAGATTATACGAAAACTTTCCGTATATCTTCCTGATTTAAGTGGGCACATCGAAAGCTTCTGTGTATCTCCTCTGACTTTCTGTTTGTACGATCGCCTCTACCATAGTGCGATCGCTAATTGCCATTAGTGTAGTGTGTTAGTCGCTAAGAGGCAGGGATCAACAATCGGGAACCTCATTACCCCGCCTTTCTGCTGACTCCTTACTCCTAGCTCCTTACTCCTAACTTCTGTATCGCAAAAAACCATTGGGGTTTACGATGTCAGGGTGTGTTGAGATCTTGAAAGGATATATGAAACGTCATTGGTCGATCGCCCTTGCCCTCATCATACTGTCCGGTTTGAGCGTTGCCTGTTCGCCTCAGCCTCCAGTAGCGACTGCGCCTGAAGCGACCAAAGAGGCGGCAACGAAAGCGGTGTTTGCGATCAGCGCGATTCCCGATCAAGATCCAGAGCAGCTTCAGCGGCTTTATACCAAGCTATCCACTTACTTGCAGAAGGAATTGAATGTTCCAGTGACCTATAAGCCTGTCACAGATTACACGGCAGCAGTTACGGCATTCAAAGTGGGCGATTTGCAGATGGTTTGGTTTGGGGGGCTAACGGGTGTGCAGGCGCGGTTGCAGGTTCCCGGAGCAGAGGCGATCGCCCAGCGAGAAGTGGATTCTAACTTTCACAGCATTTTTATTGCAAACAAAAAGAGCGGACTGGCTCCGATTACGGATCAGAAAGGCTTAACGGCACTAAAGGGCAAAACCTTTACCTTTGGCAGCGAATCTTCCACGTCTGGGCGCTTGATGCCTCAATATTTTTTGCAGCAGGCAAATGTCAAGCTAACCGATTTTAAGGGAGAAGTGGGCTTTTCTAAAAATCACGATGCCACCCTCAAATTAGTGCAGGCAGGCTCCTACGAGGCGGGTGTGCTGAATGAGAAAGTGTGGCTCAGCCGTTTGAAAGAAGGCAAAGTTGACACCAGCAAAGTGGAAGCGATCTGGCGGACTCCGGCTTACTATGATTACCACTGGGTCATCAATCCCGCCGTGAAGCAGCAGTTTGGGGCAGATTTTGAGGAGAAGGTGCGATCGGCGCTGCTCAAGCTGAACCCGGCTGTACCCGAACAGAAGGAAATTCTGGACTTATTTAATGCTAAAAAATTCGTGCCGACGCAAAATGCCAACTATGCCCAAATTGAGCAGGTTGGGCGAGAAATCGGCAAAATTAAGTAGCTTGAATGAACGGCATAGAGGAAGGAATGAAAGCCGTCAGGAGTCAGGAGCCAGGAGTCAGAATCGCTCACGCCTTCTGCCCTCTGCCTTCTGCCCTCTGCCTTTCTTCAAGATAAACGGATGACCACGATCGCCCCGCTGTTTGAGTTAAAACATGTCTCCCAGCGCTTCGGAACCTGTCTGGCACTGTCAGACATTAGCCTGCGACTCTATCCGGGTGAACGTATTGCGCTAGTTGGCTCCAGTGGTGCGGGGAAAAGTACCCTCTTGCGATTGCTTAATGGAACGCTTTCGCCCACTCAAGGGGAGGTCTGGGCATTGGGCTGCAACCTCAACCAGATCCCACCAAAGCGTTTACGGCAGGTGCAAAGGCAAATTGGCACGATTTATCAGCAGTTTCACCTGATTGATACGTTGCGGGTCATCCATAACGTCAATGCGGGACATTTGGGTCGCTGGTCATTGCCCAAAGCGTTGCTGTCGTTGCTGGTGCCGTTGGAGGTGGAAACAGCCGCTAAGGCTTTGGCGCAGGTGGGCATTCCCGATAAGCTGTATGCCCGCACCGATCGCCTTTCTGGTGGCGAGCAGCAACGGGTGGCGATCGCGCGGGTGCTGGTGCAAAACCCACTGGCAATTTTGGCAGATGAGCCGATCGCCAGCCTTGACCCAGAGCGCAGCCGAGACGTGATGGCGCTGCTGCGATCGCTGGGTGAACAAACCGGACAAACTCTCATTGTGAGCCTGCATGATGTGGTAATGGCGCGTCAATATTGTCAGCGGTTGATTGGGTTACGGCAGGGGCAGATTGTGTTTGATGCTCCCACTGAAGCGGTTACGGGCGCGATGTTTGATGCCCTCTATCGGTTGGAACCTCAGGAATGAGAGCCACTGTACTCCGTCCACCATTCTTAACTGCTTCCCTTGGCTGGGGATTAGTGGGGCTGGGGGCGATTGTCCTTTCATTGCTGTCAGCGGGACTCTTCCGACGAGAGTTGATCAATGTGGATGGGGTGCCTCAACTCTGGCAATTTCTCCAGGCGGCAATCCATCCCGATCTCAGTCAGAGCTTACTTCAGGTGACGCTGAGTGCCACGGTGACGACGTTTGCCTATGCGGTTTGTGGCACCCTGTTCAGCCTGATCTTGGGCGCGATCGGGGGCATTTTGGTGTCGCAGGTCTGGTGGGAGACGGTATTGTCGCAGCGTCAGCCGCAAGTGTCTTCCTGGTGGTACGGCACTCGGTTCCTTCTCGCTGTGCCCCGTGCGATTCACGAACTGATCTGGGGCTTATTCTTTCTCAACCTCTGGGGCTTAGATCCGCTGACGGCAATGCTGGCGATCGCGATTCCCTTTGGAGCCATCACTGCGAAGGTGTTTGCCGAAATTTTGGATGAAACGCCTCGACAGCCCTTACAGGCATTGCTGCATAGCGGCGTGTCGGAACCGATCGCGTTTTGCTACGGCTTATTACCGCTGGCGGGATTGAATCTGATCTCCTATGCTTTTTATCGGTTTGAGTGCTCCATCCGATCGGCAGCGGTGCTGGGCATCATTGGGGCAGGCGGCTTGGGCTACGAAATTCTGCTCAGCCTGCAATCCCTGCAATACGAACAACTTTGGACGTTTTTCTATGCGCTCTTTGGGTTGAATGGACTGGTGGATTTTAGCAGTGCCCGCTTGCGCCGCTATTTAAACTGTGCAAACCGCCTGGAATTAAATTTACCGTCCGTCAGGCGATCGCAGCGCCAATCAGTTACTCACACCAACCCTTCATCGCGCAATCCCCGACTACAAGGAAGCCTCATTGGGATCACGCTTTTAGGGCTGATTATCTTCTCGTTCTGGTCAATTCATCCCGATTACAGCAAGCTTTGGGCAAGCCGAACGCGGCAACTGCTGGGAGAACTGGCGCGATCGTCCCTACCGCCAGACTGGAGTTTACTACCTCAACTATTACCCCTTTCGCTGGAAACGATTGCCATGTCCATTCTGGCGATCGCGCTGGCAGGGGTAGGCGGGATGCTGCTGGCGTTTCCGTCTGCATCCACTATCTTTCTCTCTGGCGGCGTACTCAATCCCAGTCGTGCAGCTTACGGGATTACATTTGGGCTGTTTCTACTGTCGCGGGCTGTGTTGCTGATGGCGCGGGCGATTCCAGCACCCATTTGGGCATTAGTCGCGCTCTTTGTCCTCTTTCCAGGGATTCTACCAGGCGCGATCGCCCTTGGTATTCACAACTTAGGCATTCTCGGTCGCTTAAAGGCAGAGACGATCGAAAACCTGGATACCCGTCCTTTGGAAGCGTTGAAAGCTCAGGGTACGCCGGGTTCGCTGGTCTTTTTCTATGGCGTGCTGCCGCTGAGTCTGCCTCGCTTTCTGGCGTATGATTTGTATCGCTGGGAAGTGTGCATGCGCGAAACCGTGATTGTGGGCTTGGTGGGTGCCGGGGGCTTGGGACGGATGCTAACGGAGCAATTGAGCAGCTTCGACTATCGCGGTACGATCGTCACGCTGGGTGGCTTTCTGATGCTGACGTTTGGGGTGGATGCAATCAGTGCTCAGGTACGGCGATCGCTGCGGTAGAGCGGTCAGGAGTCAGGAGTCAGCCGTGCATTGAATGGTTCTTACAGCCGATTCCATTTGCATTCACCACACACCTACACACTCACCCTTACCAGGCTGTGGCTTCCCCAATCACTAACCGCTTGATTTCCATCATCATTCCTGCGCTCAATGAAGCCCACAACTTGCCGCGATCGCTGCAAGCTTTACAAACCATTTCATTGGTAGAAGTGGTTGTAGTAGACGGTGGGAGTTGGGATGACACGATCAGCGTGGCACGGTCTTATGGTGCTAAGGTCATTGGCTCACCAGTCGCGGGACGTGCCCATCAGATGAATCTGGGTGCAGAGGCGGCTCACGGTGACGTGTTGCTATTTTTACACGCCGATACTTGCCTTCCTGCTGGGTTTGCCGATCTCGTTCGCCAAGCCTTGACGCAACCAAAGGTCATTGCTGGAGCATTTGAGTTAGCCATTGAGGGACACATCCCAGGAGTGCGTCTGGTGGAATGGGGCGTAAACGTGCGATCGCGCCTCTGCCAGATGCCTTATGGGGATCAGGCAATTTTCATGTCAGCCAAGACCTTTCGTGCGATCGGTGGCTTTCCAGCCTTGCCCATCATGGAAGATTTTGAGCTGATGCGGCGGTTAAAGCAACGCGGACGGATTGAGATCGTCCCAGCTACCGTGCTCACGTCCGATCGTCGCTGGCAAAAACTCAACGTCTGCCGCACCACGCTGATCAATCAGATCATCATTCTTGGGTATCTGCTAGGCGTTTCTCCAGCACGTTTAGCAGTCTGGTATCGCAGCTTGGGAAAGCGAGCAACCCGCTAAGTTGTTGGTTGTTAGTTGTTAGTTGTTAGAAGGAGTCAGGAGTTATAGAAAGTTAGTTGCACAGCCCATAAAGCCTTTCAGTACACAAGAAAGGGCATTCAAGAAAAATTATTAGGTAATTTCTCTTAAAGAATCTACTCGATTGATGCCATAGTGCCCGCACCTCGCTTATGACACGAAAAGATGCCCGTACTATGCTGAATCTTTTTTGTGGAAATCGCTTTGGTTTTTAGAGAAAGTCAGGAACGGTTCATGTACTAACAACTAACAACTAACAACTAACAACTTCTTCTGCCTTCTGCTCTCACCCTGGTGGTGCAACCATTCGCCATCCCCGCGCTTTAAGGAAATGCATCGTTGCTATCCCTTTGGATTGCGTTGGATCGCCGTCTCCATCTGGCTGCATCAAGGCTGGAAACTGGGTGTAGGGTTGCCAGCGTAGAGACGATCGAGGCTTTAGCCACAAAATCAGCGGGTCATCTGGCGATGCCTCCGGAGGCTGCATCCACGTCATTTCGCCCCCGTTTAACGCTGAGAGGAACTGTTGCATCATGCCCTCCTCAGAAATGGTTGGATTATAGCTGAGCCTTGCTGAACTAGCGCACGTTGAGCGAGTGATGTGAGCAAGGCTAGATCCGTCTGTTCACTGCACCCGAAGCGATCGTTATCGGCGTATACTAACATTCGGTCTTCAGGTAGATTTCGGGCAGAATACGGGCGATCGTGCCTGCCTGTCGCCTAGATTAGAGAGTGTTGGTAAGCTCGATGCCTTGAGTCTGCCACTGTAGCCATTGACCCTTTTCGTGAAACTTGACCCGTGCCAAATTCATCCGTCCCTAAACGTAGCCACCCATCAGCGCAGCGTTCATCCCAGATGCCTTCTTTACCACCACCTCAAGGGTTTGAATATCAGGCGTTTGGTTTTGTAACGGGCACGTTAACCAGAGCATCGGAGCCGTACTCGCTGCTTGTAAATGACCAACCGCTGACCATCACCGGTTGCAGCGATCGGTTACAGCGGTGGCTGCATACGCAGGAACTTCCGCTGACAGGGTATTTTGGCTTGTATCCCAAGTCCACCCGTACGGGCACAACGTTTTGGTTGAAGTCTTTTGAGACAGCGGTACCCGCCGATGATGTAGGCGTTTTTCAGATTGACGGGCAGTTAGTCACTACCAAAGGCTCAACCCAGTTGATTCGGCTACATCGAAATCAAGTCAACACGACCGAGAAACCGTTTTTGATTAAAGTGTCAGGTTTTTTGCCAGAGCCGAAACCCGGACAGTTTTGGCAACTGGAGTGCCTGTGGGAAGAAGACAAATTTACTCTGCTGGATGGCTACCGCTATCGATCGAGAGGGTGAACAGATTCCGTCTCATTTCGCTGCTCACGGTAACTCCTTGAAAGCGATCGCACTAAGGGCTGTTACCAGTGGCGACTACACACCAATTGCAGTAAGAGTTCCAGCCCCTAGCCTTGTGCGTTGGGACGGGCGCAATCATGCTACTACCGCAAGCTTTCGGAGCTGAATTGATGGCGCGCCTTAAGCTTGCTTGATGAGCACGCCTAACTCGTGCTGGATGGGCAAAACATCCAAAATATCTAGCTGAGAGCAATATTTCAAGTCTTCGGTAATCCCCAGACGCAGTAACCGCTTGCCGTGGCTGGCGTGGTGGAAAAGCCCCAGCAAATCGCCTTCCCACTGACGGAAGAGGCTGACTGCCGCGATCGTCTCATCATTGCCAGCCAGATCATCCAGCGAACAACCGAGTTCCTGTTGCAGTCCGTGGACGATCGCACCTGCACAAACGGTATCTTCAAGCGAGAAACTGCCCTCCCAGCCAGAGCCGACAATCCAAACGGTTTCGGGCTTGTGCTGAAGGAGGTGCTGCACGATCGCGTCCCGGTTAATCAAGGCAGCCGCCAGCACGATCGGTGCGGCTTCGATGCACTGGAGCGCCCGTGTACCATTGGTGGTGCTGATAAAAAGACGACGACCACCCACACGCTCTGGCGTACAATCCAAAGGCGAGTTACCAAAATCAAAGCCTTCTACCTGCGACCCGCCCCGTTCCCCAGCCCGAATGCGCTTGTCCGGTGCCCAGGTCTCGCTTACAGCCATCAGCTTGTTTAAATCGCTAAAGGCTTGCACTGCTTCTGCCCCAGACCCTAGAGCCGTAGCGATCGTGCTTGTAGCGCGCAGCACATCTACTGCGATCGCGCAGTCAGCCACCACCGTCGCTGGCGTTAGTTCAGGGGTATGGAAAACAGAGACTTTCATAGGGGTTCCGTAAGTGCAGTGGGAGATCAAGTGCAACCTGGCGACTTTAGCGCATGACTAAAGTCTCATCGTTACTTAAGAATGCGTTCAAAGCTGGAAGGTTTAACGTCACCCTACCGCAATGCCGAACAATTCTTAATAAAGATTCCAAAGGTGTAGCATTACTGATAATAGAGGAAAGCCTGAGCACTTAAAGTTCCAGCCCTGGTTTGAAGGTAAGGGATCACCGTTGTGACACAGTTTCGCCTGGGCGGAGTGCAGTCGTTCTTGCCTGAAAGGAGCGATGTCTGTGCAAACTTAATTGTGTCTCTGTTGCTACTTTCCTAAAATAAGCCAAATTCGTAAAATCCGTTATTAAACGGCTCGCCCTGGAGGAATCATGTCCGATCGCCCCATTATTCTAGGCATCGTTGGTGACAGTGCCGCTGGTAAAACTACCCTCACAAAGGGCATCGTGCAATTTCTGGGCCCCGAAAACGTGACCGTGATTTGTACCGATGACTACCATCGCTACGATCGCAAACAGCGTACCGAACTGGGTATCACCGCGCTCCATCCAGACTGCAACTACCTGGATATCATGCAGCAGCACCTTTCCCAACTCCGCACCGGGCAGCCGATCTTGAAACCGATCTATAACCACACAACGGGAACGTTTGATCCACCGGAGTACATCAAGCCCAACAAATACGTGATTGCAGAGGGGTTGCTTGGCTACTCGACGCGGGGCGTGCGGAATGCCTACGATGTGAAAGTCTATCTTGCGCCACCAGAAGAATTGCGAACCCAGTGGAAGATTAAGCGCGATACCCAAAAGCGGGGCTACACCGAAGAGCAAGTGCGCGCAGAAATGGTCAAACGCGAACCTGATTCTGACGCATACATTCGCCCGCAGCGGCAATGGGCAGATCTGGTCGTGAGCTTTTACCCCTCTGACACCAGTAGTACCAACAACGGGCACCTCAATGTGCGTCTGATCCTGAGACCCAACATTCCCCACCCAGATCTGACGCAGGTGGTGAGCACAGGCGCTGCCGATACCGATTCTGCCATTCGCTTGGGTCTCGATCGAGATATGGGCAAACCCGTTGACGTGCTAGAAGTTGACGGACATGCCACCAGCGACCAGGTGACGCGCCTGGAGCGGTTTATCTGTGACGAAATCCCCAATCTGCTGGCAGCGTGCGATCTCAACAGCAACAGCAATCTAGAGTTAGGCACGGTGATTGGCACGACAGGCGAAACACTCAAAAGCTATCCCCTGGCGATCACCCAACTGTTGATCGCGTATCACATGCTCAAAGCGTCTAATCCACACTAAGGCTGTGTTGGGGTAGAGATGGGAAAAAACGGAGAGGGGGGGATTCGAACCCCCGATCGCTTTCGCGATGCTCGATTTCAAGTCGAGTGCATTCGACCACTCTGCCACCTCTCCAGATGGTAGTCAGTACGCTGTCTATCTTAACCTGTCTTTTGCCTGGTAAAGAGGGTAGGAGTAGGGAGTGGGGAGTAGGGAGTCAGCCAACCCTGCGGAAAGCAAGCTACAGTTTTTTAGCCTTTAGCCTTTAGCCTTCATCCCTCATCCCTCATCCCTCGCCTTCTGCCCCCTGCCTTCCTCTCACTCTTCGCTCCTCACCCCTCTCTCCTCACCCCTTTCTCTTCTCGCCACAGCGCAATGCCGCCCAGCAAGCCGGAAATGTTGGGCACAATTTTGGCGTTTTTGGGGAGGTCGAGCGTGATGTATTTAGCGTTGCCGCCACCAATGTATAACGCGTCGTAGTTGAAGAGGTGTTCTAGAGAGGCGATCGCTTTGCTCAGGCGATCGTTCCACTTCCTTTTGCCGACTTCTTCTAGCGCCGCGTTACCCAACTGCTGTTCGTAGGTACTGCCCTTCCGAAACTCATGGTGCCCTGGTTCTAAATTTGGCACTAACTTGCCGTTGAGAAAGAGCGCGCCCCCCATCCCTGTGCCTAGCGTGATGACCAACTCAACGCCCTGACCCGCAATGGCTCCTAACCCTTGCATGTCCGCATCATTGATCACTTGTACAGGCTTACCTAACTGTTGAGCCAGAATGCTTGCCAGGTCAACATCCAGCCAATCGGGGTCGAGGTTAGCAGCGGTTTTGGTGATGCCTGCTTTGACAACACCCGGAAACCCAACGGAAACCCGATCGAACGCCTTTCCCTTTGCCAATCCAACAACAGCAGCGATGACGGGTTCTGGTTTGGCAGGCTGAGGGGTTTCGACGCGATCGCGATCGGTCACAGGATTGCCAGCCTCATCTAGCACCATCACCTTGATGCCACTGCCACCAATATCTACTGACAGGGTTTGAAGCCCTTTTTTGTCTGCCATACCAGATGTCAATCCATTGAAACCAACGCACCCCCCCGCAAATTGGCTTGCTGCCCTGGAGCTTAAGAGCACCCGTAGCGATCGCGATCGTGCATAGCTCAATCAAACCAACCCACATCGCGATTAAAGGCAGCCAGTGAATCTTCGGGTGCTCCTGAGGGAGGAGGGGGTGCCAGATTCAACGCTTCGGAAGAGCTTGCCTTGGTAATTGCAAGCGCGCTTGTTGGTGTGCTTTTGGGTTGTGCGGCTTTCAATTCTTTTGTCAGCTTAGCGTTTGCCGCTGTCAGCTCATGTAGCTCTTTGCGGGTTTTCTCTAGTTCCGTTTTTAGGGAGTGCATTTGCTCCAGTTCGGTCTGCAATTGCTTAGTCGTCGCTGTTTGAGCTTCCAACGCTGCCGTGAGTTCGGCAATTTGCTGTTGTAAGCTGTCATCCTGTGGTTTTGTCGTCATAGGTTTAGTGTCTGCTGGAGCCGCAGTTTGCTTGGTCGATCGACTTTTGGCAGCAGTGGTCGCTTTGGCAGGGGACTTGCTAGGCGCGATCGGTTCCTTCGTTACCTCTGCTGGCGGTTCCGCCACCGAATCATCTGAGGGTTTGTTTGCTTCCTCGCGCAATAAATCTGACAGTCGTCTCCTTGCCATGCGTTCTCCGCTCCCAATGCATCGTACTAATACTCTAATCGATACCCGTTCAGGTAACGCGATGTGTGGATGCCTGTTTAAGTATCTCTACAAACCATACTGCCATTTGAGAACCAACTCGCACACGCCAAGAGGTAAGAGTTTTGAAGGCAGGAGGCAGGAGGCAGGAGGTGGGGGATGAGGGATGAAGGATGGAGACAGAAGCCAGGAGTCAGAATCAACTCAAAACTCTCTAGCTTGTCGGCGCAAAGCGCTACTCAAGACTCAAAACTTTCCCCACACCCCACTCCCTACTCCCCACTCCCTACCCCTCCCAATCACGCCGAATTTCCTCTGCGATCGATCGATAATCGGCTTCGGCTTCCCGTGCATTGTTGCCGTGCATTTGCATGATCGGGAGTCCCTCAAGTGCTGCTCGTTCATGTGCCTTGTAGGCACGGATAAAGGCACTACACGCGGGAATGCCTAATTCTCTGAGCGTGTTTTGCGCTTCTACGGCTTCGTTCAGGCTACGGGGATCGACGCGGGTGAGGAGTACGCGATGGGCAATGCCTTTGGGGGTGACGGTTGATCGGACGGTTTCAATCAGAGCGGTTAAATCCATCGGGGCGGGTGGTGTGGGCAGAAGGATGTAGTCGGCGATCGGAATCACGGCGGCAAGTGCGTCTGAAGCCAGGGCGGGTGGGGTATCAACAACGACGATCGCGTAATCTTCTCCCTGACGCAGAGCAGTGAGTTGTACAGGGTTGGTTTCTTGTTTGAGGTCAAAGCGCATGGGTCGATCGCCCCGTCCTGCCCACCAGGTTGCAGAGCCTTGCGGATCGGCATCGACGAGAAGGACGCGATCAGTTTCGGCGAACGCAGCGGCTAAGTTGATTGCGGTTGTCGTCTTACCAACGCCTCCTTTGCCATTGAGGACAACGAGGATTTTGCTGGGGGGTGACAACGGCATGGGCTAAGGGCTCTCTGGTGAAGATTTGAAGGGATGCTCGAAGGGTGCTAGGGGCTGTCATCAATTACTGCTACACATTGCTTGCAGCAAGGGTTCCAGCCCCTAGCCTGGTGTGTTGGGACGGGCGTGACACTGCTGGTATTGCAAGGTTTCGGAGCTAATTGATGACACGCCCTAAGACAGAATGCAACCACTGCGGGGTGGTAGCTCCAGGGTGAAACCGTTTGGGTCGTCTCCTGTGTGGAGTTCTAACTGCCCCACTCCAAAGATGATTGTCTCAGGTAATCGCTCCAGCGCATCGGTTTCTTGCACAATGCTGGCTTTGCCTGTGGTGTTGCCAATATTAACCGCAACGACGATCGTCTCCGCTTCCAGGGTACGGGCAAACGCATAGACTGTACCTTTGGCATACAGCACGCGATAATCACCCGTTCTCAAAGCAGGATGGGCATGGCGCAGGGCAATCAGTTGACGGTGATATTCCCAAATTTCGGTGTCCCAAGCGGTTTCTAGGGGAAAGCCGCGACGAGAATCGGGGTCGATGGCGCCGGGTAATCCCACTTCGTCGCCGTAGTAAATGCTGGGTGCGCCGGGAAAGGTGAGTAGCAGTAGGGTTGCCAGTTCCACACTGGGGCGATCGCCCCCAGCGATCGTGATCAAACGAGCGGTATCGTGGCTTGCCAGCAGGTTCAATTGGGTGAGTTGAATCTCCCAGGGGTAGAGTGCCAGCAATGCCTGCATTTTTTCGCCGTATTCTCTGGCAAACAGTGGTGGGAAGGGCTGGTAGTCGCGTCCCTGTACCTGCTCCATGTCCACACGATCGCCCGCTGCGAAGGCGATCGTGGGACCTGCAAAGAGGTAATTCATCACGCCATCAAACTGGGTGCCGTCGAGCCATGCGCGTGAGTCGCCCCAGACTTCACCCACGATATACGCCTCGGGATTGGCAGCTTTGACGCGATCGCGAAACTCCTGCCAGAAACCGGGCGTTCTAATCTCAAACGGCACATCCAGCCGCCAGCCGTCAATACCGAACTTGATCCAGTATTCGGCAATCTCCATTAAATACTCGCGCACTTCGGGATTGTCGTGGTTGAACACGGGCAATGCCCGGTTGCCAGCCCAGCCTTCATAGTTTGCGGGAAAGTCGCCTGTATAAGGAGCCAGAGACCAGCCGTGAATCTTAAACCAGTTGACCCACGGCGAATGGGGACCGTTTTCTAAAATGTCATGAAAAAAGAACAGTCCCCGACTGGCATGGTTAAACACACCATCCAAAACGACCTTCATCCCGCGTCGATGCGCTTCCTCCAATAACTCTTTGAAGGCAGGATTGCCGCCCAGCATGGGGTCAACCTGGTAATAATCGTGGGTGTGATAACGATGGTTGCTGGCAGATTGAAAGATCGGCGTGAAATAAATGGCAGTAACACCGAAATCTTGAAGATAGTCCAGCTTTTCCATCACGCCCCAGAGATCGCCGCCTTTGTAACCCTGAAGAGTGGGCATGGCGTTCCAGTCCTCCCAACGGGCATTTTTCAACAAACGCTTGCGGGGCTGCTGGCTACGAGCAAAGCGATCAGGAAAAATCTGGTAAAAAACGGCGTGCTTAACCCAATCGGGTGTCTGAATGTCCATGCGTGCGTCCTGATTACGGCATCATCGCCCCTCGACTCCAAGCGATCGAGAGCTTGTCTACGATCGCCTGTTTCCCCAAGAGACCAATCAGCCTGAGGATATATTTGCTTGCTAAGATTGCAGCAACAACATAATGCAGCAAGAGCTTGCGATGCGATCGCCCTTTCCGGGAGTAGACCCTTATCTGGAAGCACCGGAGCTATGGGCAGAAGTCCACAGCCGTCTCATCGTGGCGATCGCCGATGCGTTGACGGAGCACCTCAGCGAAAAGTATCGAGTGGCGATCGAAAAACGCACCTATTTCAGCAGTGAAGATGAGAGTCTCCTGGTAGGCATTCCTGATGTTTCAGTGATTACAAGACGTAGTAATGAGACCCTGCCAGGGCGGACTGCCAATTTAGCGACGCTAATCGAACCGATTTCTGTGACGTTACCGCAGGTTGAGGAAGTGCAGGAGCGCTACCTAGAGGTGCGAGAAGTTGCTACTGGAGCCGTGATCACAGCGATCGAACTCCTCTCTCCTAAAAACAAGCGTCCCGGTGAAGGACGAAACGCCTACGAACGGAAGCGCTATCAGGTACTCGCCAGCCTGACCCATTTAGTTGAAATCGATTGGCTGAGAGGTGGGCAATCGCTGCCCATGCGGGGAAGTCAGCCCTCGCATTACCGTATGTTGATTAGCCGCAGCGATCGTCGTCCCACCGCTCAACTCTATGCCTTCAGCGTGCGCCAACCGATTCCGTCGATCGTCATGCCGCTGACGGCTACCGATGAGGAACCCGTGTTATCGCTCCAGGCAATTTTGCAAACGGTGTACGAACGAGGCAGGTATCATCTCGCGATCGACTACAGCCAGCCGCCAACGCCTCCGCTCTCCAGTGAGGATGCGACCTAGGCAGAGGGGTTACTTCAATCGCAAGGCTTCAGAACTTAAGAGCGGGATTCGCAACCGATGCCGTCTTCGTCGCGATCGAACCGATGGGGGTCAGGCGACAGGACGCGAAAATTTCTGAAGGTAATATCCTTGCAGTCGAGGTCGGGCGGTGGCGACGAGATGCACACATCGGGATAGGCAGCATCACAACCAGAAGGTGCTGACCAGAGAGGGGTTGGCACCAATAGTTGCAGGCACGCGATCGCCAACCCAAGGCAAAACGCAAGTATCCAGCGCATCAAAACGTTCCTCATCTGGGCACGTTCTAGCTTGCTCCGATTGATCTGGTTTGTGGATCAAACAATGGTGCAGATTGCCCTTTCTTCATGACTTGATGAAATGCCAGCAAAGTTATTGCCGTGTGGCTGACAGTAAGCCAAAGCGAACTAACCCACTTTGATAGCCGCGCTGCATCAGTCCGAGCGACAGTGCGGCTTGAATGGTTGTCCAGCCGGAGGTGAGCAATCCTACGATCGCCTCGAAACTAAAGGTAGAATCAATCACCACATCCCAGAAGGGTGCTACGGCTGTAGACCAGTCGGCGGTGCGGATATGCTGAAAGTTGAGCGAGTGGGCGATCGCCTCATACTCTGGTAGCGACAGCACGTAGGGCAGGCAATACACGCGGTAGATATCGGCGAGATGCTTTTGTTCCTCGGCGGTGAGGGGTTGGCGATCGATGGGTCGATGGCACCACGTCACCATCAAAAAGGTGCCGCCCGGTTTCAGTACCCGATAGCATTCCTGCATAAATTTCGCCTTATCTGGCATGTGTTCACCACTTTCCAGCGACCAGATGAAGTCAAAGGATTGATCGGCAAAGGGCATATTCAAGGCATCGGCAACCTGGAATTGGGCGATCGCGCCTGTCCCTGCTGCCATGCCTGCACTTCTGGCGCAATCGATGGCTCGTCCTGCCTGTACAGGACTCAACGTAATGCCTGTCACATTGGCGTTAAACTTCTCTGCCAGGTAGAGCGAACTGCCGCCAATCCCGCAACCCACATCCAGGATGTGCTTTGGCTGTGCGATCGATGCCCATTGCAACAGTTCCTCAATGAGATCAATTTGCGCCTGCCGACGGTCTTTTTTCTGAGCACCATCCGCACCGTAGTAGCCATGATGCATATGCTCACCCCAGATCTGCTCCCACAGACCGGAAGAGGCATCGTAGAACTGCTGAATTTGCTGATTAAGCGTCGAAGTCATGGTGGAGGGGATAAGGAGTTAAGGGATTAGTAAAGCATAGATGGGAAGCGGGGGCGTGGGGAGTGGGAAGTTTTGAGTTTTGAGTAGCGCTTTGCGCCGACAAGCTAGAGAGTTTTGAGTTTGGTGGTCAACGGTCAGCTTTTTAGCCTTTATCCTTTATCCCTCATCCCTTGCCTTCTAGCTAGAAAATCATTTTCACAGCTAGGCAGCGGCAGGGGATTGCGGCAGGAGAGTGACCTGGTAGCCAAGCTTTTCCAAGCGTTTGACTAAGCGTTGTTTGGTTGCTTCCGGGCGCTGGGTGTC
>JAHHHL010000060.1 GCA_019359375.1 Lyngbya sp. HA4199-MV5 | reverse complement strand
CAGGGTGTCTTTGTTTATGTCTACTGCTTCATTCAACGAATGAAGCAGTCTGTGTGCGATCGTCCGGAAAATGAAATCCCTCGCCCATCTCCCTGACATTCCTCGCCAGTTGTATTGTCACTTAACAGGCAGGCGCGCTGGGGTAAAAACTCTGTGGGCTGGCACTTTGGTTTCAAACTCCACCTGCTTGTCAACGACCAGGGTGACTTGCTGGCGTTCAAGCTGACACCCGCGAACACCGACGACCGCAAGCCAGTGCCGGACATGACCCAAGACTTGTTGGGCAAGCTGTTCGGGTACCGTGGTGCTGTCTCGCAAGCCTTGTTTGAGCCGTTGTACGAACGGGGACTCCAACTGATCACCAAGTCCAAGAAGAACAGGAAAAACCGCCTGGTCAATGTTTGGAAATACGGAGAGGGAAACCCCCTCACGCCAGTCTACGGGGCATCAAGCGAATCATAGCGATCTGAATAAAGGCTTCTGAAGAAGCGGGTAGTCGCTCATAATCGACATTTAGACGACGGCACCAATGCAGCCAACCGTAAGTGCGCTCCACCGTCCACCGTTTTGGAAGCAAGACGAATCCTTTTGCCCCCTCTGGTCGTAGAAAGACCTCTAAAATCCAACGAAAAGTATCGATAACCCACTGCAGAAACTCTTCTCCAGAGAAGCCGCCATCGACCAAATGCGAACCAGTTGAGGCACCCGGCGCTGTTCTTGGTTGAGCTTTGTGAGCAATTGTTTGGCTCCTTCGCGTTCGGGCACACTGGCAGCAACGACGTGCACTGCAATCAAAAAGCCCAACGTATCCACCAGCGTAAAGCGTTTGCGTCCTTTGATGTGTTTGCCTGCGTCATAACCGACTGCTTTCTGCACCATGACCGCTGTGGGAACGCTTTGCGAATCAAGGCTCGCCGCACTGGGAGTGGGGTCACGCGCTTCAGTGACTCTGGCCCATTGCACCAGATGGTCGTGAATGCGCTTCCAACTGCCATCGTCGCGCCACTTGCGGAAATAGTAGTACACCGTTGAATAGGGGGGATACTCCTTGGGCAACAAGCGCCAGGCACAACCACTGACCAAAACGTAGAGGTTCGCTTGCAGTACCAGCATTAGATTCACACTGCGGGGTCTACCGCTCTTCGATGCTGGGCTGAGCAGGGATTGGAACAACTCGTATTGTTCAATGGTGAATTCACTTGTGTAGGCTAGAGTCATGGCTTCCTGGAGGGCTGTTTAGCTTTTGATATGTCCAGCCTATACCCCAGGAAGCTTTTCTCTCTACTGCTACACTTTGCTACTTTCCAAACATCCTCTGAGGTGGAATTGACACCTGAAAAGATCGTTGCTGAGCGCCTGGGTGATATCAGTAATCGCCTGCAGAAACCTGATACCTGGGTCGATCGAAAGAAGCGCGATCGTATCAACAAATTGTTGGACGAGTTGGATAAGCTAACCGTAGACAATGAATCACTTCAATGACGAGTAAAGCAGGAGCCATTGCGGTACTGTCAATTTAACGTGTGGGGAAGAGATAGGATGCAGAATCACGCTCGACCGTTCTGTTTTCTATCTATGTATGTATTCTCGTCACCGCTTTCCTACTGGAGATTATTAGGTACTGTATTTAGCCCTATTACACCTTTCCACTCAGCGGCTGGGATAGCGAGAAGATGATGCTGTATTGCGGCATTGAAGTGACCTATGAACCCATTTGAGCATGGTGTCATAAGTTTGAACCCTATTAAATCCACGATCCTAAGGCTGATTCAGCCGCAATCAGTGGTGGTCTCTGGTAGTAAAGCTTGCCGAACGGCATCAGTCCTCATGAAATATTTTGTTTAAGAAGCTTTTTCACAGCTATGATGCAAGCGTGAGTGGTGTGATCACCTCGATCGCGCATCATATAGCAGTAGAACGCTGATTGAAAGCATCCCTCAATCGTGTTACGCCACGTAGCCAAGACGTTGCGGTTTCGTTCGGCAGCGTTCCGTCAGTTTACAGCAATCGAGAAGTTGGTCAAGACATATCGTAGCCAATATAGTGCTGCCAGGTTAAGGTTTTGCCTTCTGCCTCCTGCCTTTTGCTATAGAAGTCGGCTTGATGGGATCAAACGAGAAGCAGCATGCCTCAACAGTGATTGGGATGGAGTACTCAAACAGCGCGTGAATGGACGATCGCTTAGCTCACGAGTGTACGTTCAGGGTCGAAAGGGAGCATATGGGTGTGAAGTACGGTTTTTGGAGTTGTTTCGTCCCTTTTGGGAGCGTAACCTCTATTGGCTTAGGAGTGATGATGGGTCAACTCGCTAGAGCGGATGCCCCGACGAGTGTTGAGACACCACCATCCGTAGCAACCGTTCAGGTAACGACGGACTCGCGATCACCCCTTGCTGGCGACATTTTAACGCCTCATCTTGAGGAAATCAGACATGCGTTGCCTGCCGACTGGGTCATGCGGTTACCTGCTCGTATGCCACTGGGTCGTGCACTGCAAATGCCTGCATCAACCCCGTGGGTCAGGATTTTTCAATTTGCTTCGCCACCCAGCCTCACGGTTAGCTTGTTTCGCTGCGATACAGGAGCTTCAGATTGCCTGCTGGCGAGTTTCTCCGTTGATCGTGATACCTCTGCCTCTGCCCTGCAAGCATTCCAGCAACATCAGTCCGCGTCTGCCCCGCTCACGCTCAATGGCGGCATTCAAGGATATCTCTGGGATGGCTCGAAGCACCAACAGCCGTTTTCATCGGTGATGTGGCAGCAAGATGGGATGCTCTACACGGTAAGCGCACCAGCCCAGGAACGACAAACCCTGCTCTACGCAGCCGTGGAGATGGCGAACGCGCCACCCATCCCAGCCACACCGACAGCGATCGATACCGCAGCATCGGGACTGGCAAACGCGGCAACGCCTCCGCAGGCAATGGCTACCTCACCCGCACGTCCAGCAACTGCTCAACCAGCCACCGAGCAAGCCGACGATCGTGCCCGTTCAGTTTCCCTGGCTTCACCGCCGAGTAATGTTGCGCCGTCGCCAGGAGTGTCAACCGCTTTACCCGGTCAGGGTGCTGCCTCAGACTCTACACTGTCCAAACCAGACGATCGTTCCAGCGCGCCAGCCTTGCAAGCGCAGAATGACCCCAATCAGCCGGATCGCGATCGCTTCTTGCAATCCAGACCGTCTCCTCAACCGTTACCGAATGAACGTCCGATCGTTCCCCTGCCACCAGCACCGACGGAGCCTGTGCCCACGCCCACTGAAGCCCAGCCAACGATTCCTGTTCGTCGGATTAATGTCATTAAGAGTACGGTTTTAAGCGCTCAAGACATTGATCCCATCACGGCACCCTTAAAGGGCAAATCGGTGACGCTGCAAGCCTTGGCTGAAGCGGCTGATAAACTCACACAGGTGTATCTCGATCGTGGTTACATCACTTCTAGAGTGGTGCTTGAGCGGCAGACCATTGCCAACGGGATTGTGCAAATGCGAGCGATCGAAGGCACGATTGAAAAAATCAACATTGAAGGAACGCAGCGCCTCAAGCCATCCTACGTGCTTAGCCGGGTCGCCCTTGGAGTTAGCACCCCCTTAAATGCTCGCAAACTGGAAGACCAGTTACGGCTGCTGCTGGCTGATCCCTTATTTAAGAACATTGTGCCGATCCTGGAAGCGGGTAGCCAGGAAGGGCAAAGTATTCTGACCGTGCAAGTGACCGAAGCGCCGCCCTTTGGTGGTGGGGTGAGCTTCGATAATTTCTCTCCTCCCAGCGTGGGTTCCGAACGGGCAGGCATCAATCTGCGCTATCGCAATCTGACGGGCATTGGCGATGAACTCTCTGGTGCTTACTACGGCTCGACGACAGGGGGGTCTCATATTGGCAGCATCGGCTATCGAGTGCCGTTGAATCCGATGAATGGCAGCTTAGATCTCAGGGCAGACATTAATCGTAATCGCATTACGCAGTCGCCCTTTGATGCGCTAAATATCAAAGGTGCCTCTGAGCAGTATGAGATTAGCTATCGTCAACCCTTGATCCGATCGCCCCGTGAGGAATTGGCCCTTTCGTTAGGCTTTGCGTTTCAGGATGGTCAGACGTTTATCTTTAACGATTTGCCTCAAGCGTTTGGCATTGGTCCTGATCGCGACGGGGTGAGCCGTACCAGTGTCGTGAAGTTCGGTCAAGATTATGTGCGGCGTGATCAGCAGGGTGCCTGGTCGTTGCGATCGCAGTTCAATATCGGAACCGGGTTATTTGATGCCACCCGCAATCCAGGTTCGATTCCCGATGGGCAATTTTTTAGCTGGTTAGGACAGGTTCAGCGGGCGCAACGTCTGAGTGAGGGGCAGTTGCTAATTGGGCAGCTTGATGTGCAATTAACGCCCGATAGCCTCTTGCCGTCTCAACAGTTTGTGATTGGGGGTGGGCAATCGGTACGCGGCTACCGTCAGAATGCTCGTACAGGTGATAATGGCGTACGTGCCTCGGTGGAAGATCGCATCACGCTCAACCGCGATCGGGCAGGCAACCCGACACTCCAGGTCGCACCGCTTGTCGATTTGGGCGCAGTGTGGAATGCTTCTGGCAACCCAAATCAATTACCCAAGCAGACCTTTTTGATTGGAGCAGGGCTGGGCATCATCTGGAAGCCGTTTTCAGGACTCAATCTGCGGATCGATTATGGCGTTCCCATTATTGACCTGAGCGATCGGGGCAATAACCTTCAAGATCACGGCTTTTACTTCACGGCGAATTATGAGTTTTAGAAATTCTTGAGGAGGAGGCAGGAGGGAGTAAAAGTTTTGAGTTTTGAATTCAGGAGTTTGGAGAAAGCGTAGGGGCTTAGCATTTGGACAAAGACTTTTGCGCTCAATCAGAGATGAGATGCCGAATGCTAAGCCCGCACAGAGGTAATATCTTTCTCAGAAATCTTCCTAAAAGCTCTCACAGGCTACCACGGGCTGCCGACCAGGGTGAAGGCAGACCAGTAGTAGGGATGGGATAAGTTGCCGTTTTCTAAACCGGTTAAGCCTGGTGGCAACACTTTCTCCCCGCCAGACCAATGTAATTTGCCATCTTTGATATAGACATCGCCTCGTAACATCGCAATCTGAGCCTGCTTCAGGGCTTCCGCTTTAATGGGTGCTGTCTTGAGTTGATGGTAGAACTCAGCCATCAAGCCTGAAGCGCCCGTATCGTTCACTGACCACAGACTTGCCAATACCGATTTGACCCGCGCCTGCACGGCAGAACCCGCAAAGCCCAGCTCGGCATCTTCACTACCAAACGCCGTCCGGCAAGCACTGAGAACGACCAGTTCAGGTGGTTGATCGCTCCAGTTGAGCGATCGCAGTTGGTTTAATTTCAGGGTCGTGTCTTCAAATTGAATGTAGGAATTGCTGGGCGGTCCCTGCTGAAAGCTGGCATGAGTGGCTAAATGCACAATGCCAAAGGGCGGCTGTTGGCGTAAGTTAGTCAGCGTAAAGTCCTTCTCTGAAAGGGTTTTAGCCTTCCATTGTGCCCCCACTAACTCCAGCTCTAACGGTACGGCAGGCAACGATCCCTGAGCTTGTGCTGCCGCAAACTGTGACGCGCCCATTGCCAGCACTTGACTGTTACGGACATCAACATAACGGGTGTCCGTCAAACTAAGAGTTGGCATCAGCCCCAAGCTGTATTTCTCGACCAGGAACGATCGCGTCTGAGCATCATACAGGGCAGCGAGGGGCAGCGATCGCAAACCACTGTCGAGAATAAAGGTTAAATTTTGAATCTTCTGTTGCTTCAATTCGGGTTCTAGCGGTGCAATGAGCAGTTGATACAACTGCTGAGACGGTTCCAGCAGGGGAGCCACCGTGCGTCTGCGGAATGGGCTGGTAACGGCACGTCGGAACTGGTTCGCCAGCAGTTGCACGCGCAATCGCGTCGCACCAGGAACGGTTTTGCGAATCGCCTGCCCGCTGGCTGTCACCAAAATCAGCTCTAGCTGATCACGGCTCTTAGACAACGCAGAGCGCTGGAGTAGCGGGGTTTGAGGTTCATCGCCAGTTGGGGCAAAGGAAATGTAGACGATCGCGGGCTTCACACCCACTGCCGCTTCAATGCGGCTCAGGGTATTGTTCACGTCACTGAGGGTCGTTACCGTTGCATCCTCCTTCTTCAACCCCCAATACTTCTCATACTCGGCTGTGGTAGTTGCTTCAAGGGTTGCCACCGACTGAGCCGCATTCCCCTTATCAATGGCAATGAGACTCACAACAGTAAGGAGATCATCCGCAGAGCGCTTGGCTCTTGTTTCGACGGATTCAGTTTTGTCACCTTGCTGCTGGGGTTCGACCAGATTGCGCGTAAAGTCATCGGTTGCGGTTGAAATAATTTGGATGCCACCTTCATTGAAGGATCTTAGTAATGACTGCACCGGAGTGAGCGTAAACGTTCCAGTGGTGATGGCTCCTGCGGTCCCATTTTGGGCAGCATTCCCAATGACAAAGGGCGTTCTGGTAAAGCCACCCCCATTGCGAATGGTGATGGAACCGCCGCCCACACCGCCTGCGGTTGAAATGCTGGCGAGAATGCCATTGCGATCGCGAAACGTGCCTAACGCTCGAAAGAACCGGGCAGTAGTAATATCCACCGTGCCGCCAGCACTGTTGGCATCACCTTGAGCATTGATGGAATCGACTTGAATATCACCCTGGGGATCTAACAGAACATTGCCACCGTTGCCCTGGGCGTTAGCGGTATCGATCGCTCCCGTGGTAATGCTGTTTCGAGCACGCACTGCAACGCCACCAGCCGCTGTGAGGTTACGACTAGTTACCGCTGCTCCACTGGTTAAGCTGATAATGCCTGCGTTTGCGATCGCATCCTGAATGGCAATATCGCCTGCTGCCATGAGGTTAACTGCATTCAAGAGACTATTGCCCGCACTGGTGATGGTTCCCGTGGCTCGGATGGAACCCTGTTTGGAGGTGATTCCTGCATTATTGGCAACGCTAACGGCACTATTGAATTGGCTATCGCCCGTGGTGGTGATGCTGCCAGCAACGTCTGTGGTTTGACTGTTGATGGTTAGTTCGCGCAGGGGAGTGCTACCACCCACCAGACCATCAAACCGCACGGCGCTGGCATTGAGATTCAGCCGTCGATCGCCATCCAGGGTATTGGTAAAGCGAATATCGGAGGCAGAACTGATAGTGATATCGTTGCCGAGCAGCACTCTGCCGTAAAAATTCAGGGGAGTACTAGTGGTATTGGTAATATCCTGGCTGAGAGTGTTGGTAACGCTCAAACTATCGAAGTTCAAGCTGGCATTGTTTTGCAGCGTCACGCTCCCCTGCAAAAAGATGTCTCCTCCTGGCGTTCGCAGCGTGGTTGGATTGCTGAACACGGTGTTCTCTGCCACATTGATGGCTCCAAGACCATCCGATCGCCCGATCGTGATGGAACTAAAGCCATTTTGCAAATTACCGAGGTCATTGGACGTGAGATCTAGCGTACTAGTGCCACTGTCGGTGGGATTGCCCAGGGCGATCGACCGTGTAGGGGTCAACGGCTGAAGTGTGAGATTGCCTGTACCTGAAACGGTTCCACCCAAATTAATTCCATCGGCAGTCAAGGTGAGTGCATTACTGCCAGCGTTGACCGTGCGGTTGAAGGCAATATTACTACCACTCAAGCTGGTATTACCGACAACGGTAACCGCATCGCTATACTGCTGAGTCCCGATCGTAGTGATGCTACCGCCGTTGAGCGCTGTCGTGCCGCTGATAGTCAAATCAGTCAGTCTGATCCTGTTACCCACAGCCCCATTGAAAACTGAATTGCTGCCAATGCTCAAAGTGCGGACACCATCAAGGGTACTGTTGAAGGCGACAAGTGCCCCTCGCAGAGTAGTATTGCTTCCCAGGGTGACCGCATTGCCGTAGGTTTGCTGCCCAGTTGTGGTGATGTTACCACTCAGGGTTGTGGTACCCCCTATGTTGGTTATTACATCATCCAGGCTGCTATTGCTAAGGCTAAGCGTACCCCCATCTTTGTAGATGCCATTACCGCTACCAACTGCTAAATTACCGCTGAGGCTGCTGTCGGTTACAGTCGCAGTACCGGAGTTGTAGATGCCACCACCGCCATTTACAACGCCACCGCCTGTCGCAGAATTGCCCCTAAAGGTGCTGTCGGTTATGGTCAAAGTACCGCTGTTGAAGATGCCCCCGCCGCTACCGAGACTGCCGTTGCCAGTCAATGCAATATTGTTACTAAAAGTGCTGTTACTGACCACTAGCGTACTGCCATTGCCAACGCCACCAATGCTGCCGTTGGCAATACCACCGCCGTTGCCCCCGACGCCGCCAGCAGCACCGGTTGCAGTATTGTTACTGATGGTGCTGTTGTTCACTGTCACCGTACCACCATTAATTAAAATACCGCCGCCAGTACCGCCGCCGCCGCTAGCACCGTTGACAGTGTTGTTACTGATAGTGCTGTTGTTCACCGTCAGCGTAGCATTCTTGTTGTGGATGCCGCCGCCACCATCAAGGGTGCCACCGCGACCAGTTGCAGTATTGTTACTGATGGTGCTGTTATTCACTGTCAGCGTGGCATCTTCGTTGTGGATGCCGCCGCCACCACCGTTGAGTGTGTTACCTTGAGTAATCGTTAGGTTATTGAGGTTCACAACAGTCCCAGCGCCAGAGACATTGAATACTTGAACCGCATTGTTACCACTAACCGTTGTGTTGGCGGCATTAATTCCATTCAGCGTCAGAGATTTGGCGATATTCACCGTATTAGCCAGGACATAGGTTGCCGCTGCCAGGTTAACGGTTCCGCCTGTGGCGGCGACATCCACCCCATTCTGCACACCTCCAGTTGCCCCCACATTCACAGTAGTAGCAGTGCCAGATAAGGTACTGTTGGTTCGCAGTGTGATGGGCTGATTCAGGTTAGCCGTTGGGGCACTAAGAGTCAGGTTGTCCGCTATAACGGGAGCATTAACATTAATGGAGCCAGTAGGCGATCGCAGCGCTACCGGATCATTAAAGGTCACGTTACCCGCTAGTGTAATTGCACCACTGCTGTTGGAGCGACCGATCGTAATGGAGCTAAAGCCATTTTGCAGGGCAGTGAGGTCGCTGAAGAGTAAATCTAACGTGCCAGTGCCAATGTCCGCTGTACCGCCGAGGGCGATCGGCTGACTGGGTGATAGAGGCTGTAGCAGTAAATTATTTGTACCAGTTAGTGCTCCTTGAAGATTAATTTCATCGGCAGTGAGCGTTATGTCTCCGCTTTCTGTCGCGATTGCGCCTGCTGTAGTAGTGGTGCCTGTAATTGAGATGTCACCACCCCTCCCGCCAGTATTGGAGACAGATGTTAATGTGCTGGTTGTGACACTGCCGCCATTGGTTGTAAGGGTGATGGCTCCCCCATTGCCCCGAAACGGAGCCGTATCAAACGAACTGGAGTCTACGGTGCCAGCGCTAGTGTTAATTGACCCTGTGCCTGTCGCTTGCAGCGTCATGTTGCCACCGTTGCCCAGCCGCGATCGAGAGGTCAGATTAGCGGTGGTAATGTTGCCACTAGCGGTTGTCAATGCAATGCTGCCTCCCGGTCCATTATTATTACCCACTGTGTTGATTTCACCTCTAGTGGTGTCAACATTGCCATTGCCCCCATTCACGCGCAGCGTGACATCGCCCCCTTTAGACCCAGCAACGACTGTATTTGAGAAGGTTGTGATATCTGCTGTGGTAATGTTGCCGCTTTGAGTAGCGAGCGAAACATTGCCACCCGAACCATTAATGCCAAATGCATTCAATGTGCCACTGCTGGTATCGATGCTGCCCGTGCCACTCGCCACGTTTAGCGTTATGTTTCCGGCAGCACCCGACCCGTTCGCAATTTGAGTAATCAGGCTGCCAGTTTTGATACTGCCGCCATTGCTTTGCAGGGTGATAGCCCCCCCATTGGTTGAACTACCAATCGCATTAATGGAGGTATCGATCGTGCCAACGTTGATATTGCTGCCTGTAATGTTGACTGCACGACCAGGCGTTGTAACCGCGCCAGTATTGATGGTTCCTGTACCAGTAATTGTCAGATCACCCTTCAGCGTTAATGATTGATTGATACTAATCGTTGACGCTGTGAAGGTGAGAGCATTGGCATTGGTATTGCCGCTGGCATTAATGGGGGCACTCACCGTAATGGCATTGGTGGCTGATAAATTAACCTGACTGCTGTTGAGCGCGGTCACGATCGTCGAATTATTGATCGTGCTGTCTGCGGTGCTGTTGTTACCCCCCGTGATAGTGCCTGTACCGCCGCTGGCGACTACGGTTAGATCAGCAGGGTCAAGCAGCCAGGTTCCGGTTTTTCCTTGCGGTGCCGTTGTGTTTACGGTTGCCGTTTGATCAATCGTTAGAAACTGCTTCCCAGACGTTTCAACGAGTCCGCCATTCCCACTTTGAGTGCCGCCTTTCGCTGTCATCGTGCCGCCGACGCGAGTATCGCCATCAGACCAAACCACCACTTTGCCGCCATTGCCATTGGTGAGCGCGTCGGCTCGAACAATAGAATCTTGACTCACGACGGTGTTCTGGGCATTGGGCAACGCTCCCTTGCCCTGGTAATCGCCGCCAATCAACACTGTGCCGCCGCCATTGGTGCCAGAGGCATTGATGGTGCTATTGATTACGCCTACTCGATCGCCAAACACCCCGACGTTTCCACCCGCTTGACCAGAAACATCCAGACTGCCAGCGGCGATCGCCGTCCCCGCACTTGTCGGAATCGTCGTGCCACCATCGGTGAGCTGCACCGTACCATCGGAATTTACAACCACCCCTGTAGCGGGACGATTGGTGCCGCCAGTTAGGAGCGCTGGCAGAGTAGAGGGTGTGAAGGGTAGGGGGTTTGGACTATTGCCGCTCAGTGGTTGCACTCGCAGCGCCAGCAGAACACCGTCTTGATTGATCTGCACCTGCTTGCCACCCGGAACCGCCGCGATCGTAATTTGTCCTCCCGGTGCCGATAGCTTGCCCGTATTGACGACCGCTCCGCCCACCAGTGCCAACTGTTTCCCCTCTGCGACGGCTAGATCACCTGCGTTCACGATCGTGCCCGGTTGGTTCATGGTGAAGGCAAACGCATTGGGATTGCCAACCAGAGCACCATAGTTGTTACTGCCCGTCGCGCTAAACCATTGGTCGCCAAACTTCATGCCGTTAGCCGTCGTCGCCGTAAACGAACCGGGAACATCCAGTCGCGCATTCGCACCAAAGACAATTCCGGCTGGATTCATCAAAAAGAGGTTGGAGTTCCCGCCTGTAACTTGCACCAACCCATTGATGACAGACGCATCGCCGCCAACCACACGACCCAAAATGTTGCGGATATTCGGGTTCGACATGAAGTTCGCAATCTGATCCGCGTTCAACCCTAAGCGCTGGAAACTGTGAAACAGATTGGCTCGATCGCCCGAAAGGGTGCCGCCATCAATATCGAATCGATTGCCATCCAGCTTGACCCGTGTGCCCGTCCCATCAGCGGCAGGCACGATCGCCTGTGCGAGCAGGATGGGCTGAGGCGGCACTGTTGAAGCGATTGGGGCTGCTTCCTTGGCTTCATCTACCGCTGCGAGTGCCGCGATCGAGGACTCTAAGATCGAGGACTCCAATACCGCTTTGCTTGCTGACGCTGGTTTTGATGGCGGCGTATCTTCACGGGTGATGGCAACCGGAGCGGGGAGGCGATCGCGTTCCAGCGTCTGTGGCTCAGGGGATATTTTGGCGATCGACGGTTGAGGGGTTACTTGCTCCTGGGGTGCCTCTAACACGGGAGTAGGAACCGTTGTAGAAGCAGTAGTTGCCAGGGAACTGGACATCGGCGATGCAGCACCAGACGCTTGAGCAGATGCCTTCGAGACGCGATCGTCGGTTGCCTCATTGGTAGCAGACGACGTTGGAGACAGTTGCCGCACATCCTCTTTGACCTGAATCGGAACTACAGGCGGCATTTTAGCCAATGACTCAGAGACGGCTTCTCCCGGAGCTTTAGACTCGGTGGCAGCGACAGGCGTTAGGGGAGCATTACTGGGCGGTTCCGACGGTGTGACTGTGCGATTCTGCTGTGCAGACGCTGTGCGAACGGGGCTGGCATTGAGCGCTTGCAGTGCCTGTGCCTCTGCGCGATCGGAGCCATCACCCGGTTTTTCAGGCGGTTGTTCAGGACTCTTCTCTCCCTCAACAGGACGTTCGATCGCGGGGACAGGCGGAGTCGCAAGCGTTTCAGTAGACCGGGTGGCGGCTGCGCTATAAGCGTGTGTTGCTTTTCCAGTCATGCCTTCCATTAAGGAAAGTGCCGCAATCAAAAGGCTCAGATGTCTAATGGTCTGATCCTGACGAGATTGGGGTTTCAGCGTGCCAGCCGAGTTGCGTGCCAAAGGGTCTTCGTAGTCCTGCAACGCCAGTAGAAACCCATAGCTCTCCATAATGCCCGTCCAAATTTAGTGAGTGCAACGTTTAGAGAAAACATTGGCGTTCCCCTCCAAAAGCAGCAAAGGGAAACAAATTTCCAATCTTCAAGATTTCAAGTGAACCAGTGATTAAGCCAGTGATCTAAGGCGGTCTGTTTGCATTTTTCAAGCTGAAATTCGATCTAAGAATCCATTGATCAATGCCCAACCAAAATCAATAAAATTCAAAATATTATACTCTCGCGATTAATTAACTGAGTCAATACTACTTGAGTGTTAAATTGTTACAAGAATCAAGGCTCCGCTAAGACGGAGTAATGTCCAGTGATCGGCTGCTGGCTAATTGCTTTATTCACGCCAGAGCCCTGCAAGACGGCTTCCCAATTGCCTTGAAAGGTTGTGAAATCAACCGCTGATCGACTCGTATCAAGCGACAACAACGTATCGTACCAGAGACGCGCTTCAGCATAGGCAAGAAAGCGGTTTTGTGGAGCTTCACGCTCAATTTTGTTCTTCAGCTCATCATTCAGCGCTTCTCGTTGAATGACCCCTTCCACAAAGGCAGGCTCATAAATTTCTTCACGATCGTTGCAATAAACCAAAAAGTACCACAGATATTTCTTACCTGTCTTTAAAGCCGCTTTAGGAGACAAAAATCGCAGACTCATTACGCCTGGAACGGTCGTTTCGGGTAGCGTAAAGGTTGTCTGATAAACATCATTGTGTTGCTCATCTTGTAGAACGAACTTCACCTGATAAGCTTCCGCCTTGCTGGATAGAGCACGATCAGGCTGGCTGCTTGCGGAAGCATCCACACGGGTTTGATTGAACGTATAGGGCATGTAGAACCAGAAGGCAGGATATTCGGCACTGGTTTTAACAGGCTCGTCTGTATCAGGGATCAGAGCGGTTAAAGGTCGTTGTACTGGGGGGCAGAGATCAGGATCACGCACGGCTGCCCCCACGCGCCGCCCTCTTGCCACTCCCACCGATCGCCTGGGTGCAAAAATCGATCGGATGCGACCGAATAGATCAAGGCTGGCAGCAGGCGGCACCAGCACAACGCTCTCTGTTAACGCCAGTACCAGCCCATAGCTCACCAGTTTCTGCCATCGCTTTGACCTTGAGTCAGCCATCCATCACTCCCTACAACAACCGATTGGCAGAGGTGGGCGCAGGCTTCTGGGCAGGTGCGATCGTCGAGATAGGCTGTGGTCGTCGAAACGCGATGTATACCAACAGTCCACTGGTGCCTACCAAACCCAGCACCGCCGGGACGAGGGGCACCCAACCAGCTTGCGTCAACAGCACAAAGCAAAAGACGGTTAAGCCCCCGATCGCCACCACAACCGCTCCGCCCAACAACGGTAAGCGCTGAAAGCGCCACGCAATCAGTCCGCCCACCCATGACCAGCTCAAGATCCACAGCGTCTCAGCCCACAGCGGCCAAACCCACAGAAGCGGACGTTGATCGAGTGCGGCGCTCACAAGCTGGCTAATCATATGCGCTTGCAGCACCACACCCGGAAGTTCCTGGCTCCCTGTTCCGTAGGGTGTCGCTTTATAATCATTGACGCTTTCATGAGAGGTCACACCAACCAGAACAATCTTGTCCTTAATGACACTGGGATCAATCTTACCGCTGAGTATTTGCCCTAAGGAGACGCGATCGAACGGACCCTTCTGATGGTCAGTGTAGGCACGGTAGTTCAACAAAATCTGGTAGCCACCGGCATCAACCCCTTGATAACCACCCGTAAAGTCTTGCAGTCGCTTGAAGGTTGTACCCCCCAGTTTGAGGTCGTCGCTCAAGGTGCTGGGAGCAGGGAGCGGTGTTTTGTATTGCTGATTCGTTCCGGGTTCTAGCTCTAAGTAGCGCTTTGCCAGCAGGAGGCTGAAGGCGTATTCTGCGTCACACCGAGAGCCACCCACTTTCTCTTGCAGCAAGAGATGACGACGAATAATCCCACCGTTATCATCCAACACATCACTGAAGCCGACGCGAGCGCGTGCTATGCCAGTGGGGCGAGCGTTGTCAACCGCAGTGGAAACCCGTCCATGCTCATCCGTTTCGGCAACCTTACAGAGACCATAGAGCTGATCGTTCTGACGCAATTTGGTCGCTAAACTGGCGCGGCTGGCAGCGAAATCACGATACAGATCTAAGCCAATCAGGCGTGGCTGATAGGTCTGTAGTTTCTCCAGCAGTTGATCGAGAGACGCATCCGATAAAGACGTGCCTTTTTCCTTCAATTCAGCCTGAATATCGGTATCCGTGATTGCAACAATTAAAAAGCGTTTGTCGATGCCCTCACTGGGTCGCAGCCGCGTCAACTGGTCATAGGCGGCAAGCTCTAGCGGCTGTAAAAGTCCTAAGAAACGCACTAAGCATAGTGAAGCCGCGATCGCCAGACTAGACCACACCACTTTTCGTAAGGTTGGTCTACCGTAGACCAGCGCTCGTTTCAGTTCTTGCTCGGCTCGTTGGTATGAAGCATCATAGGCTTGCTGCTGCTGACGCAATTGCTGACTAGCAATGATGTACTGAATCTGGCGCTCAGTCGGGCGAGGATCCTTGTCGGTCGCTTGTTCCAGCCAACGTTCGGATGCTTCCAGGTCACGATCTCGCAACAAAAAGCTAAGATCGCGCCCTTCTCGCTCCCATTCCAGCGATCGCACCAACAGACGGGTGTGCATCCGCACATGCTTTAAATCCGTATCCAGCGCCTTTAGCAACAACGCGAAGGCGGTATCAAAATCATCTTCTTCGCGAAAAAAGAGTGCATTGTGTTTTGCCAGCGCATTACGCACTTGCCGCATGTCTACTTCGCGATGCACGATCGGCATGATGCGCTTATTGTGTCTGACCGCATGGTCAATTTCCTGGTTACAGACGGAGGAGGCGATTGAATCTGGCGTAATGATAAAAATAAAGGTGTCGGCCTGTTCGATGCCAGCCTGAATCTCTAGCCACCAATCGGTCGTCAGGGGAATGGCTTCCCAGTCGACCCAGATGTCCCGCTTGTTGGCGTTCAGTGCTGCATACAGACTTTCGACAAATTTTTTATCCTTGCGTGAATAGGAAATAAAGACATCAGCCATGATTCACCCTGGAGTGGTAGATGCAGTCCAGACGCGCCCAAGCTGCTTCAAAGGCAACCTGGATATCACTAACGCACAGAGGCTCAAGCCTAGTATCTAATAAACTCTGGCGGTACTCAATAAATCTGCCAAATTAGGAAAGCTGGTAGGTCGATCGCTGAAGACTGATCGCTCTAATGCGCTACCCTTTCACACCGCTACCCGTTTCAGTAAGGACGATATAGGCATTCAGCCGAGATGCGTGTAAAACTTGGCTCAATAGGAATTCCAGGGAGTTAAGCAAGTAAGTTCTCCAACAAAGCAGTGAGTAAAGCCTTGCCACGCTTTTTGGCGTTGTGAACGAACTCAAAGAAGCCCAAATACTGCACTCCAAGCTTTGTCAAGAAGGGATGTTGAGAAGGGTGCTTACGGCAACTGCCTCAACATATTAGAAGCTTCGACTTTGTATGCCTTGCTGTCGAGCTTAAAAGCCTGCGATCGCCAAGCTATATCCTGGCTACTTACCACCTATTCGCCGCCCATTTGATCAGCACTCCTTCAAAGGGCAACCCGTGCACAGTGCTGAAAAAGCGCAAACACTCGTCCCAATCGGCAAAGCCGTCTGCAAGGGCAAGCTGAGTCAGTGCTTCTTTGATCAGCCAGCGATCGTTGAGCTTAATGCCCAGTGTGTCATGCATCAGTAACGGCTCCACGCTGAGGCAGAGAGGATCGGGGGTGACAAGCTTCCGGCAAGCCTTGGTTCGCATTCCGGTATAGAGTTGCATGGCTTCACCCGGCTTCGTATGTCGCTTGCGGGGCGACCGGATCGTTTGCTGTTTCGCACCCGTCTCAATCAACGGCACAAACTGCTGTTTGAAGTTGTAAGCCACCATCTAAAGCACTTCCTTGAGCGGCAAGGGCACACGCTTTTGCTTTTTGCTGCGTCCTCCTGGTGCAGGTTGAAGCAGCGGCAGCGGGATTTCACGCACTTGGAGATCCTCTGGCAGTGCGGTGATGTTGCCGCCTTTGGGATCTTGCGGCGATTGCGGCACGGAGTGTAAGTGGCTGGAGTCGATCGCGTGAGCCCCCGTCTGCTTGAAAAAGAACGCCACACCAGCCGCTTGGCACTGTTCACGTAGAGACCGCGCCCATTGTAAATCGAAGGTGCGAGCCTCCTTGCCCGATTCACCACCACAGATGATCCAATGCAAACGGTTTGGCTCTAATCCACATTCACCGTTCGCAGCAGCAACAGTGGGGAGACATGGCAAGATGTTGATTGCCTCTAGCAGCGGCTCACAGCTCAGAAAGCGTAGAGTGGTTGGGATTTCGAGCAGCAGCGGAATGCGCTCGTTTGCCTGCTGCTGCCCCTCTACCGTCGTACCAAGCCACACATTCACTGGAGCATTGCCCTCTAACCACGTACTCGCGATAATGGCACTGTCATGAATCAAGCGGCTGACAGCCTGCAAGCGATCGCTCCAGTGCTCGATACGTTTTGTCAGTAGCAGCCAATCGAGGTGTGGCGTTGTCTCAATGAGCTTGAGCAGGTCTGCCAACCAGTCGATGGACACTTCGTCGTCTAACCAATCTGCTAACGACGCACAAAACACACGATCGCGCTGACCGTTTGCCTTGGCTTGTCGCTGCCAACGTGCTGGCTGTTTCCAATAGTCTGCTGTTGTACGACTACGGGGCTGACCCGCACCCCACTGCACGCGATGATACCGACGCTCCATCATGTCTCTGGCATAACAGTGAGCGCAGCCAGGTGAAACTTCAGTGCAGCCAATCCAGGGGTTGAAGGTATGGGTTGTCCACTCAATTTTGCTGTTGCTTGCCATGCCTGTCCTCCTGGCTGTAGAGGGTATATACACCTTGAGAACTCAAGCTAGAAGCGGGATACAGCACTGCTTTAGGTTTTTGAGTCATGGCTGAAGCGGTCTCAGAACGCCGCTCTGTTTCAGTCTGCTTCACGCCCTCTAGAGCGATGCTAATTGCTTCCAGGCTTGAATCACTTGCCGCAACGCTAGCGGCAGGTTTTGCATCTCTAAATCAAGATACTGAACCGTGCTCCCTCTTGCTTGCAGCAGGGTGGTTGGATAGTCTGCAACCGCAACACTACTGAGATAGCTTAAGCCGTTCAAATTGCGGAACCGTCTTGCTTCAAGCAACTGCTGGAACTGCTCTAATTGTGACTGAGAGAGCCGCTTCACCACAACAGGACGTGAGCGGATATTGGGAGCGGTGATCAATTGTGTTATGACACCATCATTGGTTAACGTGACCTGCGTGACCCTGCCTGCAAGATCGCCGCTGACGATCGACTGAAAAACAACGTTGGCTTCAAGCATCGGTTGGTTCTGCTCTGGCATCAAGGAAGGCACCAATGCGCCACGACTGCCGCTTGCAGTTGTATTTTGGGCAACCCGGTTTGCCGTTTCATCCAGGTGATAGACCCAACTGCGATCGCCGCCCGTCACAATCACTTGCCACCCAGACAGCGCGATTTTGGTACAAGCTTTCCCCGGCTTAAAAATGCCTAGACAACCATCCCAGGTCGTTGCTTTGACGGCTGCAACCCGCAAGCGGCTAACTGGCAGCCTCACCTGACTGGCAACCGTTTGTAACAAACGCTGAGTGACATTGGTCGGTAACGTGACGACCGGGGGCTGCGATTCTAAGCGGATGGCATTAGCGGTTTCGTCCAGGCGATAAAACCAATTTTGCTGCCCATTGGTCACTTCAACCCGCCAACCTGCGACGATCGCTTGCAAACAACTTTCAGCGGCACCTCCTAGTCCCAAACAGCCATCTGACCAGGTTTGCCGCATGAAACTGACAATTTTGACCGCCCGCAAGGGCACATGAAGCTGCTGCGATGCCGCTTGGCGTATTTTTTGTGCCACTGCTCGCGGCAAAGAGTCCGTTTGCGCCACCACTAACCTTGATGAAGGCACAATCTTTTGAGGCAGTGAGGCAGCGAGTCCGGCTTGCTTTGAACCCCCGGCACTCATCAGTAGAAGCAGTCCCGTCAGAACCACAGTGGGCAATGAACGCGGGCATTTGGGGGTTCTCTGTGCTGTGTCTGTCATGGTCAGAAGGGTGGTGAACGGTGTGGATGATGGTTCTAACTTAAGCCGTAGATGCAAAGGTTGCAGTCGCTGTTTCTGAATTTGGTACAGCCATGCAGCAGAGAGATGCGTTGTGCCCTCTTGGACACAAGGCATGAAGCTGTCCCTAACGCGACCGCAGTGTTCAACGGGGAGCGTTAAATCGTTGGCACAGGTGGAGCTTAGCGACTGCTATCCCATGACCGACCACTACCTGTTGCGGTAGATAGATGAGGACTGTAAGCGCTCAAGCTATTGCTGCCTGTGCGGTTCAGGTTGGCAGTCTGTGCGAAGCTTACCGGGACTGTTAGAGTCTCCAATGCCAAAGGGCACTAAAGCGCTCTGCCACTCAGTATCATGGTCATCTGCCTGTTTTGCCTCCAGAGTGCGAGCTTTACCACCACGCGACAGATGACCAATTGTGACTTTTGCTTTCGTATCGATGGACAGGCGGAGCGATTTGGGATTGTCATCCGATGCCTGATTCGCGCGGAACACATGCGCAAAAATGGCATCCGTATTTCTCCGCAAGTCCCTTACGTATTTTGACTAAAACCTCGGAGGTTTAAGCCACAACGTGAGTCACGATGCTTGATACTTGGTGAAAACCTCCGAGGTTTGCGTAAGTCCTAAACTATTGCCTATGGAGCCACAACGACTTGATGGGCACCGCGACCGACATCAATTCTCTGCATTGTGTGTTGGAGTGCAGGCGTAGAACTTCGGTTGACGCGCCAGATTTCTACTCCGCCCTCTGGTTTAGCGGTGAAATAATCATAGACCGCAACTGCTAAATAGTTTCCCTTCACATCAAACACAGCGCTCTCTGGCAAGATGCCTTCAAAGGGGTAATCACCAACTTTGCTTAATTGACCAGACTGACGATCGAGCGTCAACAGACTCAGCGAAGACTCACGGGTAAAGCGTGATGAATTCTGTGGAAAGAGTGTCCCGCGCATATTGACGGTAACGACGAGTGAACCATCGGGACTAAGGGTAATCCCTTCGGGTGCAATGTCGGTTGTTGCGGTTGAAACAACCCGATGCTGGGTCTGATTGCTTGGAGTTCTTGCATTGGCTAAAGCGATGACAGAGATTGTTCCGCGCGTTTCTGGTAAGCGCTGTTCCAATGTTTTGATCTGTTCGCCAAAGTTGCGCCCCCAGTTGCTCGTCAGGTAAAAGCGACCGTCAGGGGTAAAGCGTCCCGTGAAAGGATCTTTGCCAACTTTAACTGGAGATCCCCAGGGCACAAGCTGTAAGTTTCCCCGATCGCGCTGCACTTCAAAAAAAGCCACTTCATCCCGGTAATTCAAATTCACGGCTAGATAGCGTCCTGATGGGTGCCACTGTACAAAACTCGCCACCATTCCATTTTGAAAGCGTGTGGCATCTGGTTGAATCCCCAACTGTCTTAATGAGAATTCCTGCGGCTTTCCAAACTCACCATTTTTGAACGGAACCAGCACAAGTTCTCGTCCAGGTGTTTGCGTTGAAATTGCCAGCAGTTCGCCATTGGGATGGACATGCACCGTTTCTGGTTTGGGTGCGATCGCCAATGTTCTCAATACTTTTGGCTGCTTTGGCTTTGAGAGATCCACCGCAACAAGCTGTTGTCCATCCGGCAATTCACTGCGTTGAGTCGCACCAGGCGGAGGTGTTCCCTGCGTTTCAACCACAAACGCCGTTTTGCCATCGGGTGAGAGTGACAGGGCATGGGGCGCACCTGTAACTGAGTTTGAGATGGGAATTTGAGCAATTGATGGGCGATCGCGATTGAACGGCAGTGGAATAATCGACAGTTGATCAATCGCTGTCTTTGCAATTGGTAATTTGCCATCATTGTAGGTGCTGGCAAGAAAGTCTCCATCCGAAATTGCGGCAAGATAGCGACCTGTGAAATTAGGGGATTGCGTAACCTGCTTGGACTCATTCGCTTTAGTCATTTGCATTGAAATTGGAATGAGGGCGATCGCGCTCAAACTGGCGATCGAAACCAAGAGTTTCATAGTGTTCTCCAAATGTTTTCAACGATGGAATTGCCGTATTCCAGAAATTTCTACTGGTTAATCACGTTTGATACTTGAGAATCCACACCCCTTGATTTTTGTGAGAGATGTAAATGTAACCCCGGCGATCGACCAGCACATCTTCGGTTTGCACCACCAACCGTTCTTCTGGCATCGGACCAAACCGCTTTTCGGGATCGGGCGGAATAAAGTAGCCAACTTCTTGCGGCAAACGCGGCTTTGAGACATCAAAAATTCGTAGCCCTGCATTGAAGTAGGTGAGATACAGCAGATCGCCTTGCTTCTGCACATCGGGGTTGTGTTGCAGATGGTTGATGTTGTGTGGTCCTTGCCAACCGCCCTTTTCTGAGAAGTCGCTGTAGCCGTAACCTTCTGGTGGCACAGGGCGCGGCAGCATTGACAGCAAAAATGGATTGGCAGGATCACGAATATCGACGATCGAGGCATGAGCCGCCGCCCCACCGCCATAGGACACATCTTCAGAGTTGACGTAAGCAATGCCTTGCTCCGGCAACGGCAAAACACTATGAATCCCAAAGCGCGAATGGAAGGGGGGGCTGAAGGGCAACCGTCCAATCTGTTTTGGTTTGGATACATCGCTGATATCCAACACCACTATGCCCGCTGCACCATAAGCCAGGTAAGCTATATTGCCAACCACATAAGCGGGTCCGTGATGCGAAACATGCATTGCAGAGGGTTTCTCACCTCCGGCTTTATGTTGCCCCGGCACCCACCACCGCCCAGCCTCACGCGGTTTTGCCGGATTGCTAATATCCACAATGACGTAGATGTTGCCTTCGTATCCCGGCATTCCAGCCGCTAGATGCATGTAGCGTCCGCCTGCGTAGAAGTTACGATGCGTGCCAGTACCACCCGTGCGAAATTGCCCCAATCGTTTTGGATTGACTGGATCGCGAAGATCCCAGAGCAGCGCCCCTTCGTCGAATGGCTGTTGCTGACGACCACCAAAGTTAGGAAAAATCTGCTCCAGTGCCGTCACCATTGTGTTGCCAGACAGTTCCATTTGTAGCGTCCAGGTGTTTTTGGGTCCGGGAAGGAACTTGGCGACTTCGGGTTTTGCCGGATCGGTCACATCCACGATCGACCAGCCCGAATGCCAGAAGTGCCCGGTGAACAAATACCAGCGACCCTGATGCTCCCGAATGGATAACTTGAACGCGGGTTTCCCTGCCATGTCGCAGTAACCAATCGTCTGCACGTTTTGCGCGATCGGCTCAGTCTGCCGTTTGAAAGAGCGACTGAAATGGTTGCGCTGAGGCGTTTCTTGCAAATAGGAACGGTTCAGAATGGTTGGTTGATCAACCGCTTGAGACGGTTGTTGAGCCGTTGCTTCTTTACCAAGCACCGCACTGGTAAACCCTGCTGCCGTAAAGCCAAGAAACGATCGCCGATCGCAAAAACCGCACATACCTGGCAAGCTCCTCTAGAACTACAACACCAATCATTCTGCCGATCCAACTCAATACATTCAACTAGCTAAAATTTAGCAAGCTAAATAAATGAACCGTTCTACCCAAAGGCGTATATTCCCCGATGGTTGAACCTCGAAACGCTTACGCCTCTAGCCCAGAATTCACTTTTTCGAGCAGCACTTGGAGTGACGTGCGATCGTGCTCATCCAGAGGATTCATTAAGGCGGCAACTCTTCGGTAGTGGTCTGGCAGTACCTTTTCCATCAATTGCTCCCCTTTCAGCGTGATTTGCACGACAAAAACTCGTCGATCGTGCTGTAGCTCCTCTCTCGTAACAAGCTCGGCTTTTTTGAGGCGATCAATCAGTCCAGTCATGGTGGCACAAGAAACCCCTGTGCCCTCTGCCAGTTGCGTAATATTTAACCCTTCTGGATTTCGCATCAACAGCAGTAGCACAAAGAATTTGCTGCGAGAAAGCCCGTACTCTGACAGGTAGCTTTCTAGATAAGCCATGACATCATTGGAAACGTGCAGGAGTTTGAGCCAGGTTTGAAGCGCAGACATGTCTAAAGCTGGAAACCGTTTGGCAAACGCTTTTAACGTTTCTTCACTGGGAAAATCGCGTAACTCCAGCATGTCTTTTAATCGCTAACTATTAGTATGCTAAACATCATACAAAATCGCAGGTGATTAGCACATCATGCACAACGACACACGTTCCTCTTTCTGGCAGCAAGCGGGCATAGGCTGCTCCCAAACCTCGCCCGCTTCCAGTCATAATCGCCACTCGATCGTCAAGCGAATCACTTCACCTTCTCCTGATTTACAGCCGTTTTCACTTGCATTCACCACACCCCACACCCTACACCCGTACTCACAGGACTGTGGCTTACCCAATCAGTAACCGCTGTAAAATTCTGAACGTTAGTTCGCCAGTCGTCTGCTCGGCGAGTAATCGGTTAACACTAATGTCCGATCCTCAATGTTGCCGACGAGCCTACCATGCGCCTCAGCCGTCACCTTCTTGATCTCTGCCCACTCTCGATCAGCCATGAACGCCGCCCATTGCCGCTTCATCGTTTCCGCGTTAGACCACTCCAGCAGATAGACTAACTCCGTGCGATTATCGTGCCGAGATTCCCAGGTCGCCACAATCTTAAAGCCGTATCGCGCCATGATCCGCATCGCATGATCACGGAACCGTTCGTGAAACGCCGTTTTATTGCTGTCAAAGATCTCGTAGATTCGCAGTTGGTGGATCACGTTCCCAGTCGCTTTGACCTCTTTGCTGGCGGGTTGTGAGAGTCCGATCGTGGTGTTCATGACAACAATAAACACGACGACGAGAGCAACCCGCAGAAATGTCTTGGTATACATCATAGATAACCCTCTACTCGGTATAGCATCTCACCATCACTGACTTCTTTGAGGGCGGCAATCAGTCCACGCCCCACGTTATTGACCCGCACACCAATGTAACCAAAAGTGGCGATCGCGGCATCAACCGCTGCTTGGATATCCTGGGATGACGTGACATCCAGACGGACAGCCTTTGCGACTGAATAGTGATCAGTCAAAACGCCAAGTTGCTCTGGTTTGCGAGCCGTCGCCAGTAGGGAGTCGCCCTTCTGCAACACGTCTTCTGCCAGGGCACGCCCGAATCCGGTTGAGCAACTTGTAATCAGCCAAACTTTAGGATTGACACGCTTGTTGTCTGAGTTCATGGGTTTTCTCAAATCTAAAAATAGTGAGATACGCCTCAATACTTTTCGGAGGTATTGAGACTTGCCTCATCTTTCTCACGATAAGAGACAGCCATGTAACTGTCCAATATATATATGATTAGGATTAATAGGTCAGAGATATAAATATCATGGAATTAAGGCACCTGCACTACTTCATTGCGGTGGCTGAGGAACTGCATTTTAGTCGAGCAGCAGAGCGGCTGCACATCTCCCAGCCTCCACTCAGTCAGCAGATTCGGGCTTTAGAAGAGGAACTGGGAGTCAAGCTGTTTGAACGAACGAAGCGGCACGTACAGCTAACGGAAGCAGGCAACGTGTTTCTGGAGCGCTCCTACCGGGTGTTCGCGCAACTCGAACAGGCAGTTGAAGTGACACAACGAGTAGGGCGGGGTGAAGTGGGACAGTTGGCGATCGGCTTTGTTGGCTCTGCGATGTATACCGTACTGCCAGAGATTTTCAGGGTCTTTCGAGCACAGTTTCCGGCGGTAGAACTGCAATTGCAGGAACTGACGACGGCTCAGCAAATTCAAGCACTGCATGACAAACAGGTGGATGTCGGCATTGTTCGCTCTGCTATCAACGAACCAGGGTTGAGTGGGTCGTGCTTTTTGCCAGAAACCTTGGTCTTGGCGTTGCCAGAAACCCATCCGCTGTCTGCCCAAACCCAAGTGTCGCTCTCCACACTGGCAGATGAAGCGTTTATTCTCTTTCCTGCCAGGATGGGACCCGTCTTTTACGAGCAGATTATTAACCTGTGTCAACAAGCTGGCTTTCGTCCGAAAGTGGCTCAAGAGGCAGTGCAGATGGAGACGATCGTCGGCTTGGTTGCAGCAGGATTGGGCATTGCGATCGTTCCTGCTTCCATGCAAAACTTCCACAGAAGCGGAGTCATTTACAGACCCCTAGAGGAGCAGATTCCTTATACTGGACTTTATCTGACCTGGCGGCAACATGATTCCTCCCCAGTCCTCAGCGCCTTTCTCAACCTGGCACGCAAGACGGCGCAACGGGAGTCAAAGCGGGATGATCCGTGAGCCGTTAGGGAGCGATCGCCATTCAAGATAGTCTCAAACAGCCTCAGCTACGGCAAATCCCTCGATTCTGTTCGGTCTGGGGATGGCTGGCAAAATATTCCTGCAACCAATTGCACCCCTGAGTCAGGAGTTCGTCTAACTTAGCCAGATGCCAGAGCTGCGTTTTGCCCGTTTGACTGACCGTAACCAGCAGCTTACCATCCTGGCTAAACTCAATGCCGCGCAGTTGAGATGGACTCGCATCAAACTGTGCCAGTTGCCGTCCGAGCAGATCCCACAACCGGGCAGTGCCATCTTCGCCTGCGGTGGCAAGCTGCTGACCATCAGGGCTAAAGCCGATGCTAACCACGCTGCCCCAGTGCCCATTCAGTTGTGCCAGTTGCTTACCCGATCGCTCCCATAAACGAGCCGTGCCATCTTCACTGGAGGTGGCAAGTTTTGAGCCATCGGGGCTAAAGGTGACATGCAAAATCCAACTGGAATGTCCTTGCAGTTGCGCGATTTGCTGTCCAGAAAGATCCCACAGGCGGACGGTGCCATCTTCGCCTGCGGTGGCGATTGTCTTCCCGTCGGGGCTAAAGCTGGTGCTGACCAGCCAGCGGTGCCGTCCATTCAGTTGAGTCAGCAGGTTGCCAGACGCATCCCACAGTTTGGCTGTACCAGACGACCCATCCACGCCGACAGACATTAACTGGTTACCGTTGGGGCTAAAGTCAAGGCTTAAAATACGACCTTGAGCGCTTTGCCACTGGGCGATCGCTTTGCCAGAAGCATCCCAAACTTGCACCGTGCCGTCATCTGCCGCCGTTGCAAGCCGTTGGGCATCGCGGCTGAAGCTAATGGCTCTGATGAAGCGCTGTGGACTTTGGAATTGGGCTAGCCGTTCTCCAGACAGATTCCAGAGTTGGATGGTGCCATTTTCGCTGGCGATCGCCACTTTCGTTTTATCGGGACTAAAGCCCACACCGCTGACTGAAGCTGTCCCTCCAGAGGGCAGATCACCAAAGGCTTTAGCCTGGGCTGGCTGCTGCCGTGAGACATCCCAAAAGCGCACGGTGCCGTCATCGCCTGACGTGACCAGCATCGTTCCGTTGGGGCTAAAACTCACATTTCCAACGGGACCACGATGCCGCTTGAGGACGGTAATCAACTGCCCGGTGAGCGACCAGAGGCGAATGGTGCCATCGGTTCCCGCTGTGGCAAGTCGTTGTCCATTGGGGCTAAAGCTCACACCAAGCGATCGTCCTTGATGGGTTTTCCACTGGCTTTTGCCCTGCACCCGCTGCGGATCGGACAAATCCCAGAGTTGTACAACGTCGTCTGAGCCTGCTGTGGCAAGATACTGCCCATCCTGGCTAAAGCTCACGCCCAAGACTCTGCCCTGGTGCCCATTTAACTGCACCAACTGCTTGCCTTGAAAGTTCCACAATCGAGTTGTCGCATCCATCCCAACCGTTGCCAGATACGGTCCTTTGGGGCTAAAACTCATGCTAAAAATCCACCCTTGATGCCCAATGAGCTGCGCCAGAAGCTTGCCGTTGAGTGTCCAGAGCCGAGCGGTGCCATCCTCACCTGCGGTGGCTAGCAGTTTGCTGTCAGGGCTAAAGGTCACGCCCAGCACACGACCTTTATGCCCCTTAAACTGAGCCAATTGGTTGCCTGCCAGCGTCCACAGTCGTGCGGTGCCATCTTCACCTGCCGTCGCGATCGCTTGACCGTCTGGGCTGAAGGTGATGCTCAGAATGCGGCTTGTGTGTCCTCTGAACTGGGCAAGCTGTTTGCCACTGAGATCAGAAAGGCGGACGGTGCCGTCTTCACCCGCCGCTGCAATTAAGGCACCTGTGGGACTAAATGTGACATCGGCAATCCAGCCCTGCCCCAGGTTAATTTGATTGCGCTCATGGATCGTGCCCAGAATGGTTTGGAGAGCAAGCAGTGGGCTGGTAATGGGATACGCCTGGGTGCTTTTACGGTTGGCGATCGTCGTGAGTTCTCGCCCGGTTTGCATCGCTGCAATCAGCGCATCAATTTCGCTAATCTGGTTGGCTTGGAACTGCTGCAAGGTGTCCAGAGCCGATGCTTCGAGGCTTTTAATCTTGAGGCTAATGGTTGTGGTGCCCAGGCTCGTTTGCGCCTGCAACGCTTGCCGTTGCGCCTGCTGTCGAATTTGTTCAGCGCTCAGGGCTTTGACTTCGGCTGTTTGAGCGTCATTCTGAGCAAAGGCAACCCGCTTACGCGCTTCTAACAGGTTGGTCTGCAACGTTTCCAGGTCTGCTCGCGTGTCAGCCATTGTCTGCTGAGTCTGTCGCTGAGACTGTTCCGCAATTTTGGCTTTTGCTTCGGCAAAGCGCATATTGGCAGTCGTCATCTGGAGCCGTTGTTCGGCACTTTGCAGCTCAGTTTGCGTTGCCAGCATTTTTTGGTTGGCTTTGGAGGCAAGGATACCCGCTGCGATCGCCAGCGTCAAAGTGCCTGCCAGAATCACAAAGCCTTTATGGATTGTGCGTCTCGCCTGCTTCTGAGCATTCGATAGCAGCCGCGTGACCTCTTTTTCTGCCTCCAGAGCAATCTGCTTGTCTAACGCCTGACTTGCCACCAAAAATTGATAATCCGCATCGCTCAAGCTTTTGTCTACCGCCCATCGCTGGGCATTTTGGAGCGCTAATCCTCGCAGCAAATGAGTGGCATCCTGGCAGTTAGACCCCATCCAGGCATCCAGCGCATCGGCATAGGGACGATGGCTGGCGAGAATCGCGTTGACCCACTCCTGATTAAAAATACAGGCGTAAATGCGGTTGCAAATGGTGAGGGTGCCTTGCTGTTCGACCACAATGCCGGACAGCTTGAGTTCCATGCGCTCAGAGCCATCGTCTGCCGAGAGCTTTTGCCGCTGTAGAATTTTCTGGTAACAGCCGAGAATACGGTTGGTGCGCTGTGGGTTTCGCAGGAGGCGATCGCGAATGGTTTTCAGGTGCGGCGGCTCGTCCTGCGACTCCCAATTACTAATGATATGGGTGTGTACCAGTTGCTCAAGCCACGATGCCTCCTGCCCCGCAGGAATAACCACGGGCGATGCATGAATCAACTTGCACAGTTTTTGGGTTAGAAAGGGCTGTCCGCCTGTCCATGCCAACACTTCTCGCAGCATTGCCTGGGGATTACTGGTGGCTGATCGTAACCCTTCCAGTAGGGGCTGTGCTTCGTCCAACTGAAAGCCATTCAGGGGAATCGCTTTGCCGATGTTGAAGGGAGTCCGGCTTTTGTCTTGAATGAGATCGGATGGGGTAGCTACGCCCAAAAGTGCAAACGTAAGCCGCTGGTATTCTGGGCGATCGGCTCGCTTATTGTAGCAGGTGCGAATCAGCGCGAAAAAGTCATCAATCAAAAAATCCAGACTGAGAACGCTATCGATTTCATCAATGAAAATGGCGAACGATCGCTCACCATCTGCCAGCAGCACATCGTCCAAAAACTTGCCCAAACGTTGCACAGGAGGCAAAAAGGCATGTTCGCGCCACCAGAGTCGCAGGTTGATGGGGTGAGTCAGATCCAGGCTGCTTTCAAGCGCGTAGGCAACTCCGGCATACCATTGTTCTGGGCTGACGTTGCGGTTGCCAATGCCGGAAACATCGATCGCGGCACACGTCACTCCTTCTGCCTGAAGCCGCCGCATGGTTTGAATCCGCAGGCTTGATTTACCCAGTTGTCGCGAATTGAGGACATAGCAAAATTCGCCTGCTTTTAAGCCTTCATACAGATCGCGATCGGCTTGCCGCTTGACGTAGCTTGGCGCGTGCAGCGGCAGACTACCCCCAACCTGATATTCATAGCCCAACTCTGCTGTTGCCACCATGCCTGCTTCTCGATCGTGATGCCCGCTTCACTTCGTCAAGAAAGTGTCATCAGAGGTGTACTCCTCTCGCCTTACCCCCTCTCACCTCACCTAATTTCTCAAGGTAAGCGAGTTTGGGATCACTTCTACCGTACCATCTGGACTTAAGGTAACAGTCACGTCAAGAGTTTGCGTCGCCTGACGTGCGATCGGGGTATCCGTCGCCGCGAGCTTCAGGTCGGCAAGATAGGCTGCTGCTGCTTGTCCTACCGGAATGATTTGTTGAATCGCGCCTCTTGCATCTAAGCGCAGCGTATATCGCAACGCTGCCGTCAACTGGGGCGTAGCTTTCCACCGCGTTTGCAGGTACTTTTTCAGCGCTTTCAACCGCAGAGCGATCGCCGATGTTTCGTTAAGGTCATCGATCTCACTGTTCGATCGGGCTGGCTCTAGATTACCCATCAGCAGGTTAATATTGCTGGGTTGATTCGAGTTGAGTTGACCCGTGTTCGATGAGTTGACTGGAACTGGTTGACTGGCAGTCGCTTGCGTTGGGTACTGGGGCAGTGGGTCAGTCAACGTCACCACCGCATTGGGTGGAGTGCTGGTTGGCTGGAAATTGACGATCGGAGCCGTGCTGCCAGCATTATTGGTCGTCTGAGACGGTTGGGTTGGCTGTGTTGATGGATTTGCCTGAGTCGGGCAGGCAACGCCACAATCCGGTACGGCTGTACTCGGCAAAACTGGCGGCAACGTTGCATTGGGTGGAGCAGATTCTTGCACCGATGGTGGGGGCAATACCCGCGTTGGTGGCGCAATTAAGTTGCTGGGCGGCAAGACCTGATCTGGTGGCGGCACAATCAGGCGTGAAGCTGGCTTTGTACCCGGTAGAAAGACCGTTGCGTCAAAGAGGGTGCCCACTGCGTACTGGAAAATGCCCTTTGATCCTGCGGTTGCCTGCTGTACAGCCACATCACCAGGCGCAATTTGCACGCCAGAACCCGTTAGCTCCACCTGCCCCTTTTCGTTGACAGCTAGCCCCGTTGCATTGTTGCCGCTACCACCTGTGAGCAACTGCGGTAACGAGAGGACAGGCAGTGTCCAGGCTTCAACGCGATCGGTGGGTGTGGGGCGCTGCACCTCCAGGCTCAGCACGCTTCCTGGCTGACTAAGGCGCACAATGCTCTGCCCCGGTACGGCTGCCACAACAATTTGTCCCTCTGGGGCGGTCAAACTGCCACTACTCACCACGGTGCCGCCCAGCAAGGTCAACCGTTGCCCTACACCTACAGTCAAAGAGCCTGCATTGACGATCGCTCCGGGCTGCGTCACCGTAAAGGCGTAGCTGCTGGGATTACCAACCAATGCTTCGTAATTATTCGTGCCGGATGCATTAAACCAACTCGACCCAAAGCCAATGCCGTTTGCAGTGGTTGCGGTAAACGAGCCAGGAACATTCAACGTGGCGTTGGAGCCGAAGAGAATACCAGCCGGATTCATCAAAAACAGATTGGCGTTGCTGCCAGTAACCTGAATCAAGCCATCCAGTCGGGAGGCTTCACCACCGGTCACTCGTACCAGAATGTTGCGAGTGCTGGGGTTTGAGAGAAAATTCGCAATCTGAGCCTGTGTCAGACCAAATTGAGACAGGCTGTGAAACAAGTTTGCGTTATCGCCCGAAAGCTTGCCGCCGCCAACATCAAAGCGATTGCCAACCGGGGTCACGATCGTATTTGTGTCACCTGGATTCGCGACGACTTGCGCTCGTAACGGTTCAACCCCGATCGCACTACCTACAGCTACCGCTGCCAGACATACCGACAGATCTTTAGCGACTCGTCTCATTGCCCTTCCATCTCATAAACCTTAAAGGCATTCTGTAAAAGTACCGATCGCCCCTAAACGACGCAGATGTAGATGCCTACCATACTCCCTACACTATCAACGCTCACAAATCGACTGGCAGTAACCCGCACCAGGTTCACACAAACTTTAACCAAAAGAGGGAATGTGACGCTGTGTAAAGCAAAGTCTTCTCAAGACACTCAGCAAAATTACGGTTTGCCTCATTACGTTGCATTCTTGCCGAACTACCGACGAAAGAAAACTAACGCCACGCCTAATGATTGATCACCACTGCTACGTGCTGAGTAAGCGATCGCGAAAATACTGGCGATACAACTCATACCGCAGCGACACATTATTGCCGTTGAGATGCACCAACCCCATGCTGTGCAGCTTAAAGGCTTGAGAGGCTTCCAGCCTGACGGGTTCAGTCGTTGCCACCGTTCTAGCTAACGCCGCCGCAATGTCAGGATACTGCTCCAGGTTCCACAAATGCCGCCGCAGATGGTCACTATAGGGACCTGCTTCGGTGGGAGCCTGTTTGAGCAACTGCGCCAGCGTCAGATCTTGCTTGGCAATATGGTACAACGCCACCCGCACGAGATAGGGATGTCCGCCGATAAGAGACATCAACTGGTGGCTCTGAGATTCCCCCCAGTGCAGCCCATGACGGGTTGCCAGATCATGCACTTGCTCTAAGTTAAATTCGGGCAGTTCGATCGGCAGTCCCACATTAAACGGCGACTGATTATTGTCCAGCGGGACGTACACCTCAGTGGAATGTACCACCACCAGGCGGAGCTTTTGCCAGACAGCGCGGTTCTTAGCCTCCTCATGCCACGCTCGAAGCAGACCAAAGAAGTCTTCAGCAATCTGACGATGCTCAAACACCCGATCGACTTCATCTAGCCCTAAGACCAGCGGGGTATCTATCTTCTGCAACAGATACTGCTCAAAGTAGGCTTTGCAGTTGACCTTGCTGCCAAAAATGTCGTCCCAGTAATCCTTCAGCTTGTTGGGCAACTGTAGCCCTAAGCCAACACTCGCGCAAAACCAGCGCAAAAACTTATCGAGATCAGCAAAAATTGCACGATCGGCCAACTGAAAGCTCAGCGGTAGCGTCACATATTCTTGCTGCTCCCCGTGGTAGAGAATGCGCGACATGAGCGAGGTCTTGCCCATCTGCCGGGGTGCTTTAATGCGAATCAAGGCTCCCGGTTTGACGATCGTTTCGTAGCAGCGCTCCTCTAGCGGCGATCGCTCAACATAAAAGGCAGAGACGAGATTAACCTGTCCCCACGGAAGTTCTGGTTCTGCCACAGGTAACGGTGGCGCATCCGGGTCTTCCACAGCGATACTTGAGGTTGGTAGCGCTGGTGTAGTGGACTCTGCCGTTGGGGGGCGATCCTCTGCCAGCAGCGTCTGAAAGGCTTGCAGCAGCAGTGGTGTATCGGTGGACGATCGCCATTCCCACTGTTGAAAGCCGTGCAGATGACCGCGCAAATTATGGTTGAGTTGTAGCGTGCCTACCTGCACAGGCAAAAGCATGGGTTTATGGTGAGCATCATAGATCTCTCTGACTCGCCGGACTTCTTCTGTCACCATCTCACTGACCGCAGACTGAGGAGCCAAGAGGAGCAAAAAGTAATCGCATTGCTCCAGCATAACATCTAAATGCCGCAGTCCGTCAGTGGGCGATCGCCAATTCTCCTCCAAAACTGATAGCTGGTGCCCTGCCCTCTTCAACCCATCGTAAAGCTGCTGAGCCAGATCAATACTGCTTGATTGATTCCCGTGGCTAATCACCACCCTGGCATGGGTAGGTACTGTAGCCGTTTGAGCGTCATTTGGGAAAGGTTCCCGCGTTGCAGGAGCGGGCTGTATTCGGGTTGACTTTGAGGGCAACGCAGACAACGCCGCACCAGGGAAGCCCAGCTTGTACCCAGCTTCCTCCAAGGTATGAATGACCGTTCTGGAGTTGATTTTGCCCTCAGGCAGCTCACAAAGCGCTTCTAGATAACGGTACAGGCTACATAGCGCTACACGAACACCACCCACCCCTTTACACAACTCCTTCGCAATCTCTTTGGGACCAAGCCCCAAAAGCAGACCACGTAGATGCTCTTTTTCGGTGGGGGTGAGTTTCTCTCGCTTAGCAGAAGCCAGGTCAGCATAGAGTCTGCTGGTATCCCAGAGTGCTTCGGCGCGTGCAAAGGTTTCTTCTGGCTGACTTAAAGCAGGTGCCATGAGGGATTATGAAACTTCTAACGTAATGCCTAACGCTCTGACTAATCATTCCTAACGCTTGTTAGTTCAATGTACCGCAGCATTTCGACTAACCTTTCTATCTAGAAGAGCAATGACAACGATGCAACCCCCCGACACCTGAATCATCAGGTTAAGCCGTTCGTCAACGTTACTTTACACATCACACTTTGTGCAACCGTTCTTCGTGGAGAGACTAGGCATGAACTCGATTCATGAAATCGTTCAACAGGTGCTCACAACTGGCTACCTATCCGTGAATGCCGAGGAGCAGCTTCGGCGACTACTGGCAACAAAATATGGCAGAGAAGACTTTTGTGCCTTCATGAGCTTGCAGCAGGCGGCAATGACAGGACGGGTTAAGCAAGAATCGCGGGAATTGAGATGTCTGAACGCCTGAGCGTCTTTCAAGCTTAGGTGCAAAGCTAAGCCAGGAAAGATCAACGCGCCAGGGTGGGACAGCCACAGGGCGTTCGAGTCAACAGGGTGTTTGAGCCAACCTATCATTTGCCTGGAGAAGATATGCTGACCCGTGATTACGAAACCCCCGATCGCCTCGCTTGTAGCTGCCACTCTCTCACTGGCGAGAACCGCTACGTGCCACACCTTGCCACATTAGGGCTTGAGACTCACTTCAAAAGTGGCATCGAAGAAGCGATCGTCGAACCGACATCTTTGCTCAGCGTGTTGGTGGACGCACTGCCGAAAGGTCTCATCGTGCTCTCCCAAGATCGCACCCTTGTTTACTGGAATCAGAACGCTAAGCGACTATGCCAGAAGCTATCGACCGCACAGCGCTACTGGACGCTATTGCCCACGATCGTCAGTGAACTGTGCGAACAGGTTTTAGCATCTCGTAGTGGGTATGAACCGATGCTGCTGGAATATCAAACCCCAGAGCGCTCGTCTTTCAGGCTCACGGCATCCTGGCTCTCACAAACTGCTGGCGACAGCCTGGACTTCGCGATCGACCTCCAAACGTATATTCTGGTGACGGTAGAAGACCGGGATGAGGTCTTGCGCCAGGATATTCAGGTGGAACAAAAGAAGTTCCAGTTAACTAATCGAGAAGCCGAAGTCTGGCTACTGCTGAAGCAAGAATACAGCTACCAGGCGATCGCCAAAGCGCTTCACATCAGCCTCAACACGGTGAAGACCCACATCCGCAACATCCACGCCAAGCGCCATCCCTATCAATCATTGCCTGCTTAGCAATTCGGGGCTATTGCATTCTTCAAACGCATTCTTTGCAGCAGATGTTAACGGATGAAACAGATAGCTTTTGACCACATGCAGACAATTCATCGAGTGCATCCCACTTTTGCGATGAGTATAAATGCTTAAACTTATTTTTTGAGCGCAGGCTACACTTTGAGTCATTTCCTTCCTCGCCAAAACCTTATGGACGCTGACAAAAAAGCTCAAATTCAAG
>JAHHHL010000059.1 GCA_019359375.1 Lyngbya sp. HA4199-MV5 | reverse complement strand
TTTCAATTCTCCTGAACACGCGAAAGCACTTGTGCTTTCAAACAGGAGAATTTTTCTGCTATGGCTGCACCCAGTCAAACTTTTGAGCGGCTCCCCGGCAAAGCCGGGGGCTTACCCGATTTAGTTAAATCAGTTGTTAGTTGTTGGTTGTTGGTTGTTAGTGCATGAGCTATTCTTTCTAAAAACTAAAAACTAAAAACTAACAATAAACAAACTAACAACCCCCTTGCCTTCTGCCCTCTGCCCTCTGCCTCCTGCCTTCTATCTCACTGATGCTTCATCGCCTTCAGCAATGACATCAACGCCTGGTCTTCATGAGGATTCACGGCACGATCGAGCATGGCAATACTCACAGCTTTTGGCAGCGCGACAGCCGCTACGTCAGAATCGAGTCCTTCTAACAAGTCTTCGAGCGATTGGGGCACTTTGAGAGCCGATCGAATCCCTAGAATGGTTTCTTCAGGCAACCCAAAGGTTTGCAACTGGGGCTGGAGGCTTTCCCAGTCGGTTGGCTGATCGGGATTGCCAACCTGAATCAGATACGCCAGCAGCCGTTGCATCTTACTTTTCTGCTGCGGTGTAAACTCTGCGGGATTAGTGACAACGGCATCGGCTTCCGTTTCAGACACATCCAGGTTGCGGAGAATTTGCTGCCAGTCATGGGTATCACAGGCTTCGGGCTTATCCACCGAAATGGAGATGTGGATTTTACCCGAACCCGCATTCAGTTGTGTCACCTGAGCACGAACGCCCAAAAAGCCCAGCCAGTGTGCAACGGTAGAAACCATTGTCGGACGGGTGGCACGACTGTTTGCCAGTAACCTGATTTGGGTTTGAACCATCGGACGCACAATTTGTGAAAGCATAGCAGCGGCTTGTTCATCAACTGTTCTCTAGCCCCTAGAATAGCCAACTTTGCTCATGGATGTAGCAGTTTTAGCCACATTCTTTCCGTGCGTGGCTGTTCAAAGCCGGGATCTGCGTCTATTTCCGTTCTGGATGTTTGGACTCTTCAGTCGTTTTGCCGAACTGGTTGATAGTGGCAATGAGTTGATACAAGCGCCCTAAGTCCCGCTGGTTAAAGTACAGACTCAATGTGGATAAGCCTTCAGTCGCTAAGGTTTCGTGGGGTAACGGCTGGCTCTTTTCGATGCGTCCTTTAACCAGAATGTCGCTAAACGTGGCATTCAAACGCTCAACGTCGCCATCCGTAGGCTCTAAGTTCAGCCGAATGACCAGTCGGTTGCCCACATAGCGGCAGGAGTGAAAGACGCGGTAGAAGCTAGCGATCGCCTCGCACGCCACATCCAGGCGATCGGTAATGGTATACAAGCTGGGGTCGTCTGGGCTGATCAAACCGCGCTTCAGCAGTTGTTTGTGAATGTAATCGTTCCAATCGTGCCAATAGTTACCGCCCGGTTTGTCGATGAGCACAAGCGGAACAGGGGATGATTTTCCCGTTTGGCTCAGCGTAATGCATTCAAACGCCTCATCCTGGGTGCCAAACCCACCGGGAAACAGTGCCAGGGCATCGCTTTCACGCAAGAAAAACAGCTTGCGGGTGAAAAAGTATTTGAACGGCACGAGCTTGCGATCGCCCTCAATAAACGGATTTGCACCCTGCTCAAACGGCAACTGAATGTTTAACCCGAAGGACTTTTCGCGCCCTGCACCCTCATTTCCTGCCTGCATAATGCCGCCACCCGCGCCCGTAATGACCATGAAACCCTGCTCTGTCACACGGCGCGCAAATTCCACTGCCAGGGCATACTCTTCTGTTTCGGGCGCAATGCGGGCAGACCCAAAAATCGCCACTTTGCGCACATGTCGATACGGGTAGAACGTCTTAAATGCCCGTTCCATATCCTGTAGCGACGCATTGCAGATCTTCCAATCTAAGCGGTCAATGTCATCCCCAGCCATCCTGACAATCGTGGCTAAAGCAAGCTGGATGAGTTCCCCGTGTTTCAAATGCGGTAAGCGATCGAGCAGATGAAGCACATCCCCATGTAGTGACTCAGATGGGTTTGACAACGGAGATGAAGCCATGTATGCCTCCAACAGCTAGCACTCTATTTTATCGAGATAATCGCCCACCTCATTCAGCAAATAAACTGAAAACGCCTCAGAAGGTCTGGTTCTGAGGCGTTTGCTTGCAGAGTGAGCGCAAATCAGCGATCGTAGAGTCCGCAAACCCTGTGAACTGATTCTTGCAAGTGACTGCATTTAGCTTGGGCTGGTAGCCTAACTCAAGCTCAAATAAGCTATGGATCGTGAATTAAATCATCTGTAAATCTGAGGTTTGGTAGGGACATGGCAATGCTATGTCCCCATGCAGAGAGTTGCACCTTAATCAATCTGTGATCCTATAGATATTTTTCCAACGTGTTTGACAGAGTTGTTTTTGGTACTGCACCGACCACCATATCAACGCGCTGTCCAGCCTTGAAGATCATCAACGTGGGAATGCTGCGGATGCCATACTGGCTCGCAACGCTCGGATTTTCATCGGTATTGAGCTTTACAACCTTTACCTGACCGTCGTACTGTGCAGCGATTTCATCCACGATCGGCGCTACCATGCGGCAGGGACCACACCAGGGAGCCCAAAAGTCTACTAAAACTGGAATCTCGCTCTCAAGGACATCTTGTTTAAAAGTAGAATCGGTAACTTGTGCGGCTGCTGACATGCTTGGAACCCTTGCCTATATCGTTTCACAAGATTCTACCATAGCGACAATTGACACCATAAAGGCGACGAAGCCGATCTTTAGACATAAATTTTGATGTTTTCAGGCGGCTGAAGCGGGCACTTGTTCATACTCATCACTGCCCTGCCGTTTTGCTCGCCAACAGTGCTTTTGACGCTACTCGGCTATAGCAGTACGATCGGGTTAGTCATCGTAGAGGCATTCTAACTGAGTTCTCACAGGCTAGATGCTGGAAAAGCGCCTGATCAAGGTCTTGAGAGAGCGTTCTGGTCTCTCTTCGCTGACTCAGTTGGCAGCAACACCTTTACAACCGACTCTATGGAATGCATAAAAAGAACGCATAAAAAGGAACCGCCCAAACAAACGTTTGAGCGGAGTGTGGTGTGAGGAGTGAACGGAAACATGCGTCTCCGCTCACTTCATTGTAGACGACCCTTCGTTTTTTTCCAGCTATTCTTAAGCAGTAGGGAAAAAGTCTTAAGAATTGGATCACATCCTGCAACATAGTCTTTCTTGAGGCAGAGTCTTTTTTGAGGCAGAGAGTGCAAGTAAGGCTGTGGCGCTACGACCGCTGGAAAGCAGTGATCGCACCACCGCTTACTTCCCCATCCCTAACTGTTGAGCTTTCTGGTAGACTTTGCCTTCCGTTAATAAGGAGGGCGCAATTACTACTTCAACATGCTGCATTTCTTTGATGTCCTTGGCTCCCAAAGTCCCCATGCTGGTTTGCAGCGCCCCTAGAAGGTTGTGCGTACCATCATCTAACTGTGCTGGTCCCCGAAGGATTTGCTCCAGCGTCCCGGTTGTGTCAACGCGAATCCGAGTACCGCGTGGCAAGACAGGGCTTGGCGTTGCCATACCCCAGTGGTAGCCGCGTCCAGGTGCTTCTTGCGCTCTTGCAAAGGGAGAGCCAATCATCACACCATCGGCACCGCAGGCAATACATTTACAGATGTCGCCACCGGTAATGAGACCACCATCGGCGATCACAGGCACGTAATTACCTGTTTCTTGATAGTAATCTTCACGGGCTGCTGCACAGTCTGCGATCGCCGTTGCCTGAGGGACTCCCACACCCAAAACGCCCCGCGATGTGCAAGCGGCTCCTGGTCCAATGCCCACCAGTACTCCAGCAGCACCCGCTTTCATCAAATTGAGCGCCACTTCATAGGTTACACAGTTCCCTAAAATGACAGGAATCGGCATTTCCTGGCAGAAGTGAGCGAGATCGAGCGGCGTGACAGATTCTGGCGATAGGTGTGCCGTTGAAACGACCGTTGCCTGGATAAAGAATAAATCTGCCCCAGCTTTAGCCACTGTTGTGCCGTATTTTGTGGCGGCGATCGGCGTGGCGCTTACTGCCGCAATGCCACCCCGTTGCTTGATTTCTTGAATGCGCTGCTCGATAAGTTCTGGCTTAATGGGTTCGGCATATAGCTCTTGCATGAGCGTGACAAACTCACTTTTGCCCACGGAGGTAATGCGATCGAGCACTGGGTTGGGATCAGCATACCGGGTCTGAATTCCTTCTAAATTGAGCACGCCCAACGCACCTAGCTCTGATAGCCGTACCGCCATACCCACATCAACCACGCCATCCATCGCGCTGGCAATAATGGGGATTTCGCGCTCAATGCCGCCAAGCTGCCAGCGGGTATCCGCTAACTTTGGATCCAGCGTTCGCTGTCCAGGAACCAATGCAATTTCATCAATACCGTATGCCCGACGGGCGGTTTTGCCCCTGCCAATTTGAATGTCCACCGTTCTTCTCACGTCATATTTAAGTTAGGGTATCAAATTGCGAAAGGGATTGGCGTGTTTTAGGAAGAGAAGGATAAGGGATGAAGGATGAAGGATAAAAAATGAACAATGAGCTTTTAAGCGGTCAGCTATCAGCTTTTTAGCCTTCTGCCTCCTGCCCTCTGCCTTCTGCCCTTTTTTAGCCTTTAGCCTTTAGCTTTTAGCCCTACTCCTCACTGAATGTTGGGGCAAATGGTGTGTGCGATCAAATGCTCAGGCGGATGCTCTTGCCAACCAGAGAGAATGCCGTTGAGTTCTGCTTGAAGGGTTTCTAGCGCTTGAATTTGTTGGCTGACGATCGCCACTTTGTCTTGCAGATGTTGCTTGACTTCACAGCAGGGAAGTTCGCCCTCGTCATGCACCGTCAGGATCGTTTTGATTTCTGTCAGCGTTAAGCCAAGTGTTTGCGCACGCTTGATAAAGGCTAAGCGGTTCAGCACGTCTTCGTTAAACAACCGATAGCCTACCTGCGATCGTGCAACCGTGGGCAGCAGTAGCCCAATTTCTTCGTAGTAACGAATCGTTTTAACGGGTAGACCGCTGGCTGCTGCGACTTCACCAATTTTGAGCAGTTGTTCTTTGGGAGAAAGGTTGGCTGTAGAAGTCACCATTGTTTTGTACTGCATCCTTACCAGCGATAGATTAATACCAACTCAACTCAAGACAGATTCAATACTTGCTGCCAGGTGGCTTGCGCTTGGGTTTCAACTCTGGAAGCCTGGATCGAGCATCAGAGGCTGGAAGTGCATGGGTGGGCGCACGTTCAATCAACCTGGCGACTTGCCGATGCTGTTGCCAGCGCAGTACGATCGCCGCTCCCACAGTCCCCAGCCCCAAAGCCAGTAGCGACCAGTGCTCATGCAGTCCACCGATCGCGGCTTCCACAACTCCAGCCGTAAGCATAAAGCTCACAATGGGTTCTCTTCGATACGTCGATCGTACAACGCATGACCAGTCTGAATTCATGTCTATCCCTACTATGTCTATCCTTACCATGGCTATATTGTGGCTATAGGCTTCTACCGACCTACATCCCTCTCTTGCTACACTCCTCTATTTTAGAGTGCGTGGTATCAGGGCGGTGGCTCTCACGCAACTCGCGCTTCGATGGGTGAGTCTGTATTGTCTGTGCGTCATGTCTATCGGTCTAGTTAACAGATGACAGCGTTGTCCATAAGAAGACGGCAACTGTGGCGATCGCAAATAACGCCTGGATGAGGTTGCCGACTAGCGAACCCACCACAATTCCTAGTGCCGCTTTTGCTGCCAATTTAAGATCGCGTCGATACAGAAATTCACCCACGATCGCGCCCAGAATCGGTCCGATGAGAATGCCCAGGATGGGTCCACCGATCGGTAAGGCTGGTAGCAGACCCAGAATGCCAACGACCAATCCTACAAGGGCACCCAATTGTCCCCATTTGCTTGCGCCTGCTTGCTTGGCACCATAGTAAGTTGCCAAAAAATCGATGCCAAGGCTGATTACCAGCAGCACGATCGCCAGTGGCAGTGCCAGACTCACGCTACCAAAGCCTTTGACGGCTCCCCAAATAAAGATGGCGATCGCAATCAAACTCATGCCTGGAATCATCGGCACAACCGCACCAATAATGCCGATGACCATGACAGCAACGAGTAGCCAGTAGAGAGTGAGCATGGGGATAGGGGATGGGGTGTAGGGTGTGGGGTGTGGGGTGTGGGGTGTAGGGGATAGAGAAGGATGAGGGATGAGGTTTTGAGTTCTCAGCAGTGCCCAGCGCAGGAAAATGGCATGACTGAAAATCGCCTCCTGACTCCTGACCGCTGACTCCTCTCTAACCGTCAGCAGTCAGCTTTTTAGCCTTTAGCTTTTAGCCTTTCCCCCTTCTGCCTCCTGCCGTCTGCCCTCTGCCTTCTCACCCCTCTCTCCTCTCTCCTCACCGCCCTCCAGCGTATGCTCCAGCTTAGCGGCGATCGCGCCAATCCATGTCTCATCCTGGCGAGTGTAGCTGCGAGGAGCATTGGCACCCAGAATCATGACACCCTGCTTACCGAGCGGTTGGCAGATGACTCCTTGCGTATTTTCGGGCAGATAGTCAAATTCGATGCGACCAGGGTACACCTTGAGCGCCACGAGATACACGGGTGCCTGTTTGTCTAAGACGCGCTGCAAGATGGAACCAGGCGTGACTTCGCGTTTGGCAGGCAAAATGCCCCGTCGTAGCAAAACTTTGCCGTCATACCAGACGATGAGCGATCGCGTGACGGTATTCGTCAGCAGCAGATGGGATGCCCAGGCAAGTTCGGTCTTGAGGGCATTTGGTAAGTCTGGAGCCAGTTCAAAGCCTTCTTCACCGATCAGGTCTACCTGTTCTGGGGGGCGCGGTTGCACTTGTTGCCAGAGCAAACCCGTTAGAATCAAAACGGCACTCACAATCACACCCAGCGCGTCCGATCGCGATTGAGCGCTGGTTAAATCAGGGGTGAGTAAGCGGTTTGCCAGCAGCAAACATCCGGCAAGCGTGCCCACAACCAGGGGCAGCGATCGTACCACTTGATTTTGATCGGATTTTGTCATCCCATTTCGCTAAAAGCCTCTATAGTCATTCTATTTGGAACCAGGAGCCAGTTTCCATAGTGCAGTGTTTTGGCATCGTTGGGAGGCAGAATTGCTGGAATTATTTAGCTCTGGATTAGTCTCGCTGTGGCTGAACATGGCGGGTCTGTCTCGTGTCAACTCAAGCAGCTTCAACGCTGTGAATGCGATCGCTGGGAACGATGTCCCCTGGTCAGTGCTGCCGGGTGAGCCTGACACTATGGCACAAGCCACCCTACAGCAATATCTGGAAGGACTCAGCCGCAAAGGACTGGTTTCGTCATCACAGGGCGTTTGGCTTCAAGCAGGTGCCCACTTTCTTGCTAGCAATCAAGGGACGATACCTCTTCCTGCTGCCTCGTTGACCAAGGTGGCAACGTCGCTCGTCGCCTTAGAAACCTGGGGACCTGACCATCAGTTTGAGACACTCATTAGCGCTACGGGACCGATTCAGGATGGCGTGCTGCAAGGCGATTTAATCGTTCAGGGTGAAGGCGATCCCCTCCTTGTCTGGGAAGAAGCGATCGCGCTAGGTAATGCCCTCAACCGCCTTGGCATTGCTAAAGTTGCGGGTAATTTGGTGATCACGGGCAATTTTTTGATGAATTTTGAAACAAAGCCAGAAAAAGCAGGCGCGTTGCTCAAGCAGGCATTTAATGCAAATAGTTGGTCTAATGAAGCTGCCTACCAGTATCAGAAATTGCCCGCAGGTACGCCTCGTCCCCATGTGGCGATCGCGGGTGGTGTGCAGATTGTGAACTATGGTGCCGCTTTGCTGCCCAAGCAAATTCTGCTGTTGCGGCATCGATCCCTACCGCTGTCACACATTCTCAAGCTGATGAATATCTACAGCAATAATGTGATTGCAGAATCCTTAGCTAGCTCTCTTGGTGGAGCCAATATTGTGGCTCAGCAAGCGGCGATCGCGGCAGGGGTGCCTCAAGACGAGATTCGGCTGAGAAATGGCTCTGGTTTGGGAACCGAAAACCAGATTTCACCCAGAGCGATCTGCGCTATGTTTGCCACGACTCAGCGCTACCTGCAATTTCGCAATCTCACGATCGCCGATCTGTTTCCCGTTTCAGGGGTCGATGGCGGCACGATCGACTATCGTAAAATTCCTCAGGATGCGGTGGTCAAAACAGGCACGTTAAATGATGTCAGTGCGCTAGCAGGGGTCGTTCCAACCCGCGATCGTGGCTTTGTGTGGTTTGTCCTCATCAACCGAGGCACGGATTTAGACGACTTGCGCGATCGCCAGGATCAACTTTTACAGGCGATCGTTCAACAGTGGGGTGCCGTTTCAACTCGACCGCTGCCACTCTCGCCCAACAGTACAAAACCCGTTGGCACTCTGCTAGGCGCAACTGAGCGTAATGAGGCAGTGCGATCGGCGATCGAGGTCAACACAAACTAAACCATGCAACATGCATCAGTCTGCTTTAGGATTAGCTGTGTACCTGTTGCTCGGTAGCGCCCTAAGATGACCCCTTCTCCTGATCCCTCAAACCGTAAACGGCTTAGTGCCGATGAACTCATTGCTGTTTTTGTTGCACTTACCAGTATTGGAGCAATCTTTTTTTGGTCGATTAGCCAGAAAGGGGGAGGGCTGGACGCATCGTTCCTGCAAGCACCGTTTGTAGCCAGTGCGCCAACAGCAGCGCCATCACCCACACCGCTAGTTTCACCTTCTGTGGAAGCCCGTGCGTCAATCACGCCACGATCGACAGCCGAGCCTCCTCCAGCAAGCGAAACGCCTGCAAGCCCGACATCGGTTTCACCAGCGTTGCAGGCAGCACCTTTTATTGCAGCGGCTCCGCAAGTGCTTCCTTCACCCCAGGCAGCCTCTACGCCTGCTGCCCAACCAAAGCAATTTACGGATGTGCCAGCAGGCTACTGGGCGAGTGCGCCGATCGCCGCTTTGAGCGCACAGGGCATTTTGACCGGCTTTCCGGATGGCAGCTTTCAGCCCAATAAGCCTATTACACGAGTTGAGTTTGCGGCGATCGTGCAGCGGGCATTCAATCAACCCACTAGCCGTGAGGCGCTGAAATTTAACGATTTGCAGCCTGACTCTCCTGCGATCGCGGCTATTAATGAAGCCACTCAAACTCGCTTTATGAGTGGGTTCCCGGATGGTAGCTTTCAGCCAAATCTGCCGATCCCGCGCTTACAGGTACTACTCGCTTTAGCCACTGGATTGAATCTGCAAGCAAAGTCTCCACCAAACCAGGTGCTCGATCGTTACAAGGACGCAGAGCAGATTCCTAAATATGCCGTGGATAAAATTGCCGCGGCGACGGAGGCAGGACTGGTGCTGAACGATGGCAATGCTCAACTGCTGACTCCCGGTAAAGTGACAACCAGAGCTGAAGCCGCGACGTTGGTTTATGAGGCTTTGAGAAAGTAGTAAGAGGCGCTAGAGGCTCGACCAAAAACCTCGGAGGTTTGAGCCGCTACGTGATTCAATGTTCGCTCCTTGAGTGAAAACCTCCGAGGTTTGCGTAAATCCGAGTGGTACGAGTGGTAAGAGAGGAAGCTAGAGGCTCTGATTTAGGAAACTAAATGCAGCTCTAGAGTATCCTGCGGTTGCTATGTGCGAACGATTTGCAACGCAGCAATGGCTTTCTTTACAAAAGCTTCATTTAAGCGAGGCTTACGTGAATATACGGCTGAATTGTAACGCTTAACACTGTGTTGATGGGAACGCCTCCAGAATATGGGTATGCCGTTCGTATTTATACGCAAGCTTCATGAAGACTCACCTGCACCTGCCAATTCTTCTCAGTATTTTTACGACTTTGGGTCTGGCTGCCTCTAAAGCAGATGCCGCTTTGCTAATTGGTAATACCCAGGGCAACAACATTGTTATTTTTGATGAAAGCACAGGTACCTTCCAGGGGGAGTTTGTTGCGCCAGGTCTGGGTGGCTTAAGTTCACCGGATGCGTTGACGATCGGTGCCGATGGCAATTTGTATGTGAGCAGTGGCGGCAATAGCGGACTCAACCTGTTTGACCCTGCCTATCCTCAAAATTCCGCCATTCTACGCTACAGCCTTACAGGCGAATTTCTCGGTGTGGCGGCTTCAGGGGGTGGGTTGACTCGCCCGTATGGTAATGCCTTTGCACCGGATGGCAGTCTTTTTGTCAGTAGTTTTCGCACCAATCAAATCTTGCGGTACGACGTAACAACAGGTGCCTTTCTGGGCGTGTTTGCCTCAGACAACAACAGTGGGCTGGGGTCAACCAACGGCTTGAATGGTCCCAATGGTCTGTTGTTTGGTCCCGATGGTAGCCTCTATGTGACGACGCAAGGTTCAGCGAATACGACAAGCGGCGCTTTAGCCTTTCCCTATGCCAGCCAGGTGTTGCGCTACAGCCCAGAGCAAGCGGCAGGCTTAGCACCGACCGATACACCCAGTGTCTTTATTGACCAGCCCGCGCTTTTGCCCGAAACCCCTGGCTTCATCAGCTTATTGGGGTTGGCACTTTCACCCACGGCAGACAGCCTCTACGTGAGTGATTTTGCGTCTGGCGTGCGAGAGTATGACCTGGAGGGTAATCTTCTCAGCGTTTTATCGACCAACTACACAGGCACCACACCCAGCAGCAACTTTATTGGGAGCCTAACCTTTGGGTCTGGCACCAACAGTGATGATCTCTACGTGATTGGGTTTGACTACACAAACGCGAACCTGGGTGCTGTGCTGGCATACGCGGGAGGAGAGGGCGACGCAGAGGCGTTCTCAGGGGATGCATTTATCAGCAGTAGTTTGGTTCGACCGATCGGCGTGGTGGCAACGACAGCGGCTGTACCAGAACCGTCAACGGTTGCAGGTCTGTTACTCGGTCTGGGTGGTTTAGGGGTGGCTCGATGGCGGCAGCGGCGATCTCAGGTCAAGCTCTAGCGAAAGGCAGAAGGCAGGAGGCAGAGGGCAGAAGAAGATTTTCATTCTGGCTCCTGACTCCTGGATTCTTCTCCCATTGATCGCCTATGCTGTAGCAACTTTCCCATTCGGTCGTTGAATGATAGTTTCCGTCACTCTGCGTCGATTCTCTGGATCGATACCGACGAGTCGTACGTAGCTTTTGGTGTTTTCAGCGAGGCAGGCTTCTAGCGCTGCGATCGCCTCCGATGCTTGCCCCTGAAATGAGCCATAGGAATTCCAGGAGTTGGCGCGGAAACGGCGCTCGTCTACTGTTTCAATGCCCAGACGCAGCCCTTGCTTCAGGATTTGATTTACCTGAGTCACCACATCGGGAGTGAGTTTAGTGCTGGAGGGTTGTCCGGCATAGCTCACGGGTGAGGACGGATACTCGTGTCCATTCCCGCTGTTTGTAGGATTACTTGGTTCATACTTGTGGTAATACTGGGAATTACTGGCGGGCGCTGGTTGCTTCGGCGTTTCCCGATCGACATCGCCCAGTTTCCGGTTAAAGTACAGCGCTTTGTTGTATTGCTCTGCGAGACCCATTTCTTGAATCCGTCGCTGTTCGGCAACGAGTTGTTGTCCAACCTCTAGCAAATGGGGCAGGTTGAAGTTTGGCTTGCGGAAGATCGGTGCGGACTGGTCGCTGTTGACGACTCGCTGCGAGATGCGATCGAGTCCAACCTCTTGAATCAATGCCTTGACCTGTTCATCGTAGAGGCGCGATCGGATCGCTCCATAAAAGTCGATCGATTGCTCAGGAAAGGTGTCTACCAGGGTTTCAACCGCACTACGCTGCACGCCATCTGCCTCAAAAATGCCGCTGACAATGCCAATGCGATCGGCGCGATCGGGTTCCCAGAAAAACTTGTCCATCCGCCCATCACGGATCAAGGGGGCGTATAGGGTAGAGAAATCATTCCCCGTCACAATGATCGGTACACGGCAGTTGGGTTCCAGTTCGTAGCTACCCGGAAGCTGCACGTTGGTAGGATTATCGGCAATATTCATCAACGTGCCGTTCACGTTCTGCGTGTTGACGGTGTATTGCGTGTATTGATCGACTCGTCCGGCACCCGCATCAATGTCATTAATGAGCAGCACCGCCATTTTGCCGCGCACCTTGACCAGCTCAGCCGCCTCGCGGTAGCGTAAGCGCACCAACCGTCCAGGATCGCCTGCATCTGGGCTTTCTAGCTCCCCAGCAGACATATATACCACGTTGATCCCCATACGCTCAAACGCGAGTTCACACTGAAACGATTTGCCTTCGCCCTTGCGCCCGTGGATGCCCAAAATCAGCGGCACTTTAACGCTAGGAATGTCGAGATAATTTTTGGTAATGTGAATCGCAAGTTTGTCGAGAAAGCGAGGCGAAATGTAGTAGCTCATAGGTGTGGTAGAGAGGAGGGAGGGGGGAGGGGAGAGGCAGGAGAGTTGTTGGTTTTTAGTTTTTAGAAGGAGTCAGGAACGGCTCATGCACTAACAATCAACAACTAACAACTCAAAAAGGCGGAGGCAGGCGTTAGAAAGAGGTGAAAGCGTTCCAGGCAGACCATGCTTGAATAATACGAGCGAGTTCGGTGTAGCCTCCCGCATCAGGATGAGCGCCATCACCTGCCATTGCTTCTTGCATCCAGATGGTCGATCGGCTCAGAGGCGTAAAGATATCTAAGTACGGAATTTTAAGCGTTTCACATAGATGAGCAAAGTGACCTGACAACTCGTGGATTCTGGCGTTTTGTGCGTCATCGTCCGCGATCGGTCCTGGACTCAGCATTAAAACGGGATAGGTTTGTTGAGCCACATTCAAAATTTGTCGGGCATTTGCCAGTGACTGCGCCAATTCCACCCGCGTAGTGCCATTTTCCAACGTGGTGTCGTTTGCGCCAAAGCAGAAGACGACGCGGTGATGACAACCTGGCGGTAGGCGACGATCGCACTCTTGCTGCCAGCGTTCCAACAGTTCAGTGCTGGTTTCGCGCCGAATGCCCAGATTGTAGTAGGTCACGCGATCGCCCCGTTGAGAGAGAGTTTGGCAAAGTCTACCCGTCCAACCAAGATGGGTGCGATCGCCCGTACCATTCACAAACGATTCACCCAGGAAGCAAAAGCGAAGATCGCGATCGGTCATCATACATAGCAGCACGCAGGTTAGTCAGAACATACCGTTATGATCAAAGCTCTATGTGGGGCTTGCCTTCTGCCCGCTGCCTCCTGCCTCCTGCCTTTGGCTTCTGCCTCCTGCCTTTGTCGATTAAAAAACGGGATAAAGCAGGCATTGCCCACCCTACCCCGCTTTTCATGACATCAGTAACTCATCAGCCCTTAATGACGTGGCTTCTGCACGATAAAGCTCATGACCTGGCATTGCTTGATGTTGTCAAATGCCACTACGCGAATGTAGCTGTTGGGATACTCAGATTTGCACTGCTGCACTTCGTTCAGCACTTCCTGGGGAGAACGTGCGCCAAACATAGGCAGTTTCCACAGCGTCCAGTAATGCGCTTCAGCACTGGGGTCATTCGTAAACTCAACGCCAGGGAAAAAGCCCTGATCCAGCGTGTACTGAATCTGACGAGAGATCTGGTTGTTGTCCATCAAGGGCAGATAAGAAAACGTCTCGTAGCGACGCTCAAACGGTAAGGTTCTCATAGTTTCTCGATTGGGTAATAGTAGCAATTTGTTCGGGCGTTAACCGTCAGCATGTGGCAATCACACCTGACGGCTCACTCAATTCATCCGGCTTCTTCAGAATTTGGCTCTTGCTCTGGGTTGACGCTTGGAACAGACAGATCCATCTGCGTCATCCGCTCCAACTGCTGCCGACGCTGATCCATATTTGCCTGCTGGATGCTTGTGCGAAGCAGTTCAGGCAAGACATCAGCAATTTCTTCTGCTAGATGCTCTCTCACCGTCAGAATGCGAAATGCCAGATCTTGACGCTCTTGAAAGAGAGCCTTTAGATAGGCTTCACCATCCTGAATCTTTTCTCGTGAGGAAAAGTTTTGTAGCCAGAAAGCTTGGGGCGGATCTGTTTCACTGAGTTGAGCAATCACCGTTCGCACAGACTGATACGTCAAGTAGCTCACAAGCGTCTTGGCGGTATCTTTGGCAATTTGCTTGAGATCCATAGCGAACAAGATGAGTTGGGAAGGATGAAGGATGGAGTCAGACGAGTATGCGCCCGTTGATCCTTCATCCTCCATCCATGACGATTAAATGGTATCCATTGCGTCAAACTCAAACTTGATCTCTTTCCACAGTTCGCAAGCGACTGCCAGTTCAGGCGACCATTTGGCTGCGGCACGAATGATATCGCCACCTTCACGCATCAAGTCGCGACCTTCGTTCCGAGCTTGAACGCAGGCTTCTAGCGCAACGCGGTTTGCGGTTGCACCGGGTGCGTTACCCCAGGGGTGACCCAGCGTACCACCACCAAACTGCAGCACGGAGTCATCACCAAAGATCTCTACCAGGGCAGGCATGTGCCAAACGTGGATACCACCGGATGCGACTGCCATTACACCAGGCATGGAAGCCCAGTCTTGAGTAAAGTAGATACCACGAGAGCGATCTTTCTCGATGTAGTTTTCACGCAGCAGATCGATGAAACCAAGGGTGATGGCTTTGTCGCCTTCCAATTTACCCACAACCGTGCCGGTGTGGATGTGGTCACCACCGGACATGCGGAGTGCTTTTGCCAACACGCGGAAGTGGATGCCGTGGTTCTTTTGACGATCGATCACAGCGTGCATGGCGCGGTGAATGTGGAGCAAGATCCCGTTGTCGCGGCACCAGTGAGCCAGTGTGGTGTTGGCGGTAAACCCTGCGGTCAGGTAGTCATGCATGATGATGGGCATTTGCAGCTCTTTGGCATACTCAGCCCGCTTCAGCATTTCTTCGCAAGTCGGAGCGGTAACGTTCAGGTAGTGACCCTTGATTTCGCCCGTTTCTGCCTGTGCTTTGTAGATGGCTTCAGCCACGAAGGAGAAGCGATCGCGCCAGCGTTGGAAGGGTGCCGAGTTGATGTTTTCATCATCTTTGGTGAAGTCCAACCCACCGCGCAGACATTCGTACACGGCGCGTCCGTAGTTCTTCGCAGACAGACCGAGCTTGGGTTTGATGGTGCAACCCAGCAATGGACGACCGTACTTGTTGATTTTGTCGCGCTCAACCTGGATGCCGTGAGGCGGTCCCTGGAAGGTTTTCAGGTAGGCAACGGGAATCCGCAAATCTTCCAAACGCAGAGCTTTCAGCGCTTTAAAGCCAAACACGTTACCCACGATCGAGGTAAAGACGTTGGTGACAGAGCCTTCTTCAAACAAGTCCAGAGGATAGGCAATGTACGCGATGAACTGGTTGTCTTCACCGGGAACGGGTTCGATGTCGTAGCAACGACCTTTGTAACGATCGAGGTCGGTCAGAAGATCCGTCCAAACAGTCGTCCAGGTACCTGTAGACGATTCAGCGGCAACCGCTGCACCCGCTTCTTCAAACGGCACACCGGGCTGTGGAGTCACACGAAATGCTGCTAAAAGGTCGGTATCCTTGGGGGTGTAATCTGGCGTGTAGTACGTTAATTTGTACTCCTTAACACCAGCCTCATACCCAGACTTTGCCTGGGTTCTTGTTTGCGCGTAAGACATAAATCTCCCTTCCTGTATAACTCTACAAAATTTCCCGATCGCAACCGTCAGAAGCAAGCCAAGCTTTCACCTGCGAGCATCCGAAACCCAGCAAACACCTTATGTCAGTGAAGAATTCGTCGGTGTCTCAATCTTTGCAATCTAGGAGATTGGGTGCAATGAACGAGTTGCTCACCCATTCCATCAGATTGCTCTCATAGTATCAGCTATTGGAGCGCCAACAATAAGCTGAGCTTCAAACATTCTGTATCGTTTGATAACAATAGATTATGAATTGAGTCTACGCATAAAGTTGTGTTGAATGATGGACAAGCGCAACATTTTCTGCGTTAGTTTTCGCTGAATGCATGATCGCGAAACCAGCGTGGCAGCATCTCTACAAGCTTTTCAGGCGATCGACATCATTTCTGCTATGCGCCTACGATCGAGCGCTGGCAGGAGCCGAAGAACAACGTTGGAGAAGCAAAACTTTAGACAAAGCTCTTCCGTTTCTTTGTTACATTTTGCAACAATTACTTCACATTTCTAAGCGAATTGCAGCCATCAGGCTTTGCGAATGTCAAGCGATCGCTATCAATAGACACGACGGAAAGAGAAGCTTTAGGACTAGCCGTTTGCGCGCGATCGTGGCTTTCTGCGTCCTCTCTATAATGAAGCTAATCTCTCGTCAACGCTGCAACAGCTTGCATTAAAGGTAACCGAATGGCAAAGCTAGCCGTTACAGACGCGATTAAAAGTCTCGCGGAAGCTGAATCAAGGCTGAATTTGTGCCGCGTTGAGGACGAAACTTTTTTTACAGAATGGCAAGGTGAACTGCCTTTAATTGAACGCTCTGAGCAGTCTGCTTTAGAGACATTGCGCCGCCGCTTGTTGCATCACAGAGCAGATGGAGAACTGTTAGAAGGAGCCGTAACATTGCTAGCATCACCGTTGCTGGAGCTGGCAGGATTCTACGATCCACCGTTTAAAGTGAAGGCTGAAGCCGCGATCGAAGTGGTGATTGATGATGGGGAAGAAACGCTACGCGGACGCATTGATGTCTTGATTTTGCAAGAACAGCTATGGGTGATGATTTTAGAGTCAAAAAAGACGATAATTTCAACGCGATCGGCGTTGCCCCAAGCATTGACTTATATGATGGCAAATTCAGCTTTGACCAAACCTCGTTTTGGGATGCTGACGAATGGTGATGATGTATTGTTTATCAAACTTGTGGCTCAACCAACGCCTCAATATGGGTTATCACGAGCGTTCTCGATTTATACGTTACCGAGTGAATTGCGATCGGTGTTTCAAGTTCTCAAGCGTTTAGGTCAAACCATCACGTTTTAAGAAGATTAGAAGTGGCAAGCTAAGGGCGATCGCAGTGGACAGGTTTTGTTGGCGATCGGATTTCCTTGGAGAGCTACAAAATCTAAGTTAGGAAGCGATCGTAGTGGGCGAAGATCACGTACTCGATTTTGCACAAGATTAAGCATTCCTAATTTCTTTAGTGGTTTTAATGGGCTAAGGTCACTCACTTGATTGTGACCAAGATTAAGTATGCTTAACTCAAGTAAAGATTTTAGGGGGCTAAGGTCGCTCACTTTGTTTTCTTGGAGGCTAAGCATTCCTAACTTCACCAATGGTTTTAAAGGGCTAAGATCGCTAATTTGGTTTTGACTAAAATTAAGCATAACTAATTTGAGTAGAGACTTTAGCGGGCTAATGTCACTCACTCTATTCTTTTGAAGTCCGAGAGTCTGTAGATGAATGAGTGGTCGTAAGGGACTAATATCACTAATCTGATTATTTCTAAGGGTAAGAATATCTAATTTAGTTAGCGTTTTCAAGGGGTTAATATCACTAATTCGATTATCTTCAAGATCAAGAATAATCATTTTCGTTAATGAGCGTAACGGATCCAGATCATGAATTTCATTGCCACCTAAATAAAGTGTCTCTAAATTAGTCAGTGATCGTAGTGGTCGGAGGTCAATAATTTTTCTATCACTGAGATTGAGTCCACCCTGTTTGTAAAGTTGATCACTCGCCTGCTGACAATCCGTTTCACGAACTCGCTTCAGCAAAACTTCGACGGTATGTTTTGCAGCGGGTGAAAGCTTTTCCCGGTTGAGGCACCAATCGGCGAATGTTTTGAACTCAGGGGTAGACGGAGCGGCTGAAACGGTTCGTGTGCAAGCAACCAAAACTAGATTCAAAGCAATCCCTGCACCAAATTTCACAACCATCTCTCTTAACCTTCTACAGCACATCAACCTCTATAGACTTCCCGACGATGACCAATTTTTAGCACTAGCACAATCAGCACATCATCTTGAACGGTATACAACGCGCGATAGTCACCAATGCGAATCCGATAAATGTCTGTTTCTCCCTGCATTTTGACCACACCTGAGGGGCGAGGATTCGTCGCTAATGTTGCCAATTTTGCCTGAATGCGATTTTGCACATTTTGAGGCAATGCGTCTAGCTGTTTGATAGCAGCTCTAGTGAATTCGACTCGATACGTCATCGTCTGCCTATTTCAGCTTTGGCATCCCAAGAAACCGTACCGTTGTGTTTGATGTCTTCACGAGCAGCTCGAATGTCTGCTAAATCGGCTTCGGTGAGTGTATTATCTGAGTCGATCGCTAAGTTCGCGCCGTCAATGTCTGGAATGGACTGATGGCTATTGAGCGCAAGGATGATCCATTCTTCCAAAATCTCCTGTAATGAAAGACGACAGGCTTCTAGTGTGTCGGCGTGTGACCAGACATCTGGCAATGGCAAAATCTCACCCAAATAGCTGCCATCTTCTTGAATGCTATAGGTGGCGTTGTGCATTGCAGTTTCAATATAGCGGGTAAGCATGGCACGTCTCACGAATTTATTTCTACATTAGTGCTTCCTAGCATTTTGCTGAAGTAGGCTCCCCTGCTGAACTAACCTCTATAAACTTCCCGGCGGTGCCCAACTTTAAACACCAACACAACAAGAACATCATCATGGATTTCGTATAGAATTCGATATTCACCCCGACGAATGCGGTAAACGTCATCTTTACCTGTTTAGTTGGTCACACCAGTGGGACGGGGATTAATGGCAAGCTCATTGATTGCATCTGAAAGCGCTATACGCAAGCTGTCGTCTAATTTTTTAAGCTGACGTTGAGCCGTCTTGGAGACCTCAACACGACACATCAGCGTATGGTGCGAATATCCGCTAAATCTTCCTCTTCCTCTTCAGGTATTGCTTTGAGGTAAAGTAAATAGTGAAGCACTTCTCCGAGAAGCGCGTCTGGTGTTTGCTCCAATTCATGGAGGATTGTTTCTTTCGTGTTCATCGCTCATAGAATGAAGTGTTTACTGCTGCAAAAAATACAGCTTTTTTTAGATTAAAGCTTGTTCTGCTTCTACGTTAGCGCTTCCTACCATTTTATTGAAGTTGTTGGGTTCCTTCGAGTTAGATTGGCACAGGTATGCACCCGTTTTAAGGTTCGCCAACGAGGGTGAAGGCAGCCCAGTCGATCGGGTTGGGATAGTCCTTCAGGGTTGCTAACATCGCCTGTCGGAGTGCCTGCGCTTTGCCAGATTGAAGCGGCAGGTGGCGGTAGAACTCCGTCATCAGGGTTGCGGTAGGTGCATCGGGAATGCTCCAGAGGGTGACAATTACACTGGGTACGCCTGCCAAAATGACCGAGCGTGACAGCCCAATCACCCCATCGCCCGTAATGGCACCACGTCCCGTATCGCAGGCGCTTAGAACCACCAGTTGTGCCTTGAGTTTCAGTGCCAGAATTTCGCTGGAGGTGAGAAGCCCGTTATCGGCACCCGTCGGAGCGAGGGCGATCGCACCCGGCACACCCAGTCCCTTAAAGTCATCCAGCAGACCATGTGTGGCGAGATGCACAATGCGAGCACGCGCCATTTGCGGCACCACGGTTGCTTTGGTTGCCTGCTTTCCGGTGAGGGGTTGGGTTTGCAGAAGGGTGGCGATCGCGGTGGCTTCTTTTTCAGCACCAGGCAGGTCTGCCAACTGTTCGGGCGGTTGTCCTGCCTCAACCGTGATGGAGGGCATGGTGGGATTGCCAACGACGACGGCAGATGGGCGATCGCTTGCGTTCACGGATGGACTGTCTTCTGCTTCCAGGCGATGGGTAAAGTCCAGCACTTGCATAGAGGGCGCGATCGACAGAGTGTGCTGCTGGATCAGGTATTGCCCTTTCGCATCTACGAGCGCCGGGAATGGCACCAGGAAGAGCGATGACTGGGGCATGAAAATGACATGCGCGTTGGGATCAGAGGGCAGCAAGTCGGCGATCGGTTGAATGAGCAGTTGATGGAGTTGCTGTAAGTATTTGTTCCGCTTTTGCTGACGGCGCTCTTCTCTGGTCAGGGTAGTTCCTTCTAAGTTGGTGCCCCGTCCCCCTGCACCGATAATGCTACGGCTATTGCTGACGAGACTGGTGAGCGTCTGCTGCGCCAACTCCGTCTGTCTTGACCACAGCGATCGCAGATCGACCTGTCGAAGTGTGATAGTTCCGGTGGGTTGTACGACCCAGATGAGCAGTTGAGATTCTTGCGCCGTGTTGCGACCATCGACCTTCGCATTCTCATAAAGAATGGAATATTCCACCAGGGTGGCATTTTGCTGTTGAGCGATTTGTTTGATTTGAGCCACCGTAGGCGATCGCACCGCGTCCTTGAGTGTCTCTGGTAGGAGTGTCTCATCAGTAGGGATAGTCGGTGCTGGGATGGGGCGATCGCTCCCAGGGGTCGTGTGTTGCTCTGCCACTCGTGCAGCCAGCAGTTCCACAAAGGCACGGGCACGACCACGTTCCGCAATTTCCAGCGCAGCTTCGGGTTGCTGTCGAGCAATCAAGACCTTTTGTAAGGTGCGATAGGTGAGTGCCTGCACGTCAAATAGCGAGACTTTGCTGGCATCGTCATTGCCCAATCCTGCCCGAAGCGATTCCCACACGTCAATGCTCTGGCGTAAGTGCTGCTCGGCTACTGGCAGATTGCCCGCTTCAAACCACACGCTACCAAGATTGTTCAGCGCCATACCTTCCCCCGATCGATCGCGGATGGCTCTGGTAATGGTCAGGCTCTGCTCATAGAAGGCGATCGCGGACTTCCATTTTCCCTGGGCGGCATCGATCTTGCCCAGGTTGAGTAGTGCCTGCGCTTCGCCCTGTCGATCGTTGAGCGATCGGGTTAACGCTAAGCGCTTTTGCTGGTAGGTGGTGGCTTTGGGGTAATCGCCCAGCGTGTCATAGATTAAGCCCAGATTGCCCAGCGTGATGGCTTCACCCAACCGATTGCCAATAGCCTGTGAGATGGTAAGGGACTGCTGGGAGGCTTCAATGGCTTTGGAATAGTCGCCCTGGTCATCATAGACGAGACCCAGATTGCTCAAAGCGCCACTTTCGCCCACTCGATCGACGATTTCGCGGGTAATTTTGAGTTTTGTCTGGATGTATGCCTCGCCTTTGCGCGGGTTGTTGACGGCAAGATACGCAATGCCCAGATTGCCCAACGACACATGTTCACCGATGCGATCGCCCACCTGCTTTGCGAGAGCGAGACTTTGCTCATGAATCTTGATCGCCTTGCCATAAACACCCAGGCTGGCAAAGGCAGAGCCAAGACTGCTGAGCGCCGCCTGCTCCAGGGTGCGATTTTTGCGGGCACGGGCGATCGCCAAACTTTGTTCGGCACTGGCAAAGGCTTTGTCGTAAGCGCCCATCTCACGGGACACCACGCTCAGATTATTGAGAACGCCGCCTTCTTCGATCGCATCGTTGTTGGTTCTGGCAAGGGTCAGACTTTGCTGAAGCGTGGCGATCGCCGCATCGTAATTGCCCTCTGCAAAGGAGACCGTTCCCAATACGCGCAGGGCTGCCCCTTCTTGCTTGCGGTTTTTGCGCTCACGGGCGATCGTCAGGCTTTTCTGAGCCGCTTCTGCCGCTTTGGGAAACTGGCTAGTCTGGTAGTAAAACGTGGCTAAGTCTTCCCACGAAGTGGCTTCTCCCGCGCGATCGTTGACCTGTTGCGCCAACGTCAAATTTTGCTCATAGAGTGCCAACGCCTGAGCCGTTTTGCCTTGATTGCGGTAGACCTCGCCCTTTGCCTTGAGTAACCGCCGCACCATGCCGTAGTTTTTAATTTGCTGGGCGATCGCCAAACTTTGCTCGTAGCGTGCGATCGCTTTCGGGTAATCCTGCTGTGCCTTGTACACATTGCCCAACTGCTCCAGCACCGAACCCTGCCCATACAGAAATTTGATGTCTTGCGCCAATTTGAGGCTTTGCTGGTAGTAGTCGATCGCCCTGGGATAGTCACCTTCTGCAACGGCAATGCTGCCCAGTTTGCTCAACCCAATGCTTTCCCCCATGCGATCGTTCAGGGTGCGGGCGATCGTCAAACTCTGCTGGTAATGCTCCATCGCCTGAACAAATTCCCCCAGCGATTTGTAAGCGCTGCCAAGATTTCCTAATGCGGTGCCCAAGCCCCGTTGATCCTTGAGTTCTCGCGCAATGGTGAGCCGCTGCTGATAGACCTCCACCGCTTTGGCATAGTCCGACAATCCCGCATAGGCGTTGCCCACATTGCCCAATACCCGACCTTCTAGAAAGCGATTTTTGAGTGCCCGCGCGATCGCCAAACTTTGCTCATACAGCGTCAGCGCCTGCGGATAATCACCCCGATCTTCATAGACAAAGCCCAGGCTGTTTAATGTGGTAGCTTCCAGGTTTTGATCTGGGATAGCCCGCGCGATCGCCAAACTCTTTTGATAGGAATCGACAGCGCGATCGTAGTCTCCCAACGTGGCGTAGGTCAGTCCCAGTTCCATGAGGGCACCACCGATGCCCGTTTGGTCAGGAATGGCTTGATAGAGCGTTAACGCTTGCTGATAAAGCGTAGCCGCCGCTTCATAGTGACCCTCATCAAACTCGGCGATGCCCTGTTGCAAAAGTTTGTCCGCCTCGGCTTTGCGAGTATCAGACGGTTGGGATGCGGGAGCTTGGGTGACTGCTGACGATCGCAACACACTGCCGCTAGTCGGGAAAAAACCCATAGAGAGAATCAGCGTTAAAACGAAGAGGACAACGCTGACCTTCCAATCATTATGGCGGCGCATGGGCAAGTATCCAGAACGAGCGGTGCAACCACAGTCTGCCCTATCAAAGTTAAAAACGCGATCGCTTGCTCACATGCCTTAAAGAATGGGTGGTGCAGATCTCCATTGCTGGGTAGGGGCATGGCAATGCCGTACCCCTACAATGGTGGGTTGATGTCCAAACTATCGTGCTGTCCCTGGCATGTTGCTCCGCACCGTATGGAACCGTTTATTCTCTATCCGCCGCAAGGGCAAGCCGTGCCGATCGTCGCCAATCTGCCTCACAGCGGCATGGTTGTTCCAGAGGCGATTGCCGCCCAATTCACCCGAACCCGACTTCAATCATTGCCTAACACCGACTGGCATCTGGATCAGTTGTATCGATCGCTGCCTGCCTTGGGCATTACTGTTTTGCAAGCGACTCACAGCCGTTATGTGGTAGATCTCAATCGTCCGCTACAAGACCCCATTTTTGGCAACTTTTGGGCTTCGGTTATTCCAGAACAAACGGCCTTTGGTCAACCCATTTATGCCACGATGCCAAGCCCAGAACAGCTAAAGGAACGCATTGAAACCTTCTACACGCCTTACCATCAGAAACTTAAGGCGATTCTTGACGCGAAGATTGCGGCGTTCGGCAAGGTTTATTTGTTAGATCTGCACAGCTTTTTTGGCCCCATTACAGAAGCAATTTGCTTAGGCGATCGCAATGGCAAAACCTGCTCGGAGTTTCTCATCACAACCGTCGAAAAGCAGTTCAGTCGCTACTATCCAGTCGTGCGAAACAAGGTTTTTAATGGTGGTTATATCACAGGTCACTATGGTCAGATGACTGGGGTTGAAGCGCTGCAAATTGAAGTGCACTATCACACCTACCTTAATGAGGATGAACTGGAGCGATCGCAGCCACCCACCTGGAGTGTACCCAAATTTGCGGCAGCGAAACAAACCATCGACACCATTTTTGCAGCCATCGTTCAGGATCTCAAGGCTGATGCGATCGCGCTACAGTAAGCGTTGGTGACTCAACCTTCCGGTCAGCATGGAAGTTTTGAGTTTTGAGTTTTGATTGAGCCTCTTCTGCTTCCCCTGCTCCCTCTGCTTCTTCCCACCGTCTGCCTCCTGCCCTCTGCCTCCTGCCTTCTCCCATCCCATCCCTAACCTCATGTCTCCCTTCCACACAACTCCCTACGGCTCCTGGAAATCTCCCATCACCTCTGATCTCATCGTCGCAGGCACGATCGGTCTCGGCGGTGTGCGGCTCGATGGTGAAGATGTGTACTGGACGGAGCTACGCCCTACCGAAGCCGGACGGAATGTGGTGGTGAAACGGACACCCGATGGACAGACGATCGACATCACCCCTGCCCCCTTCAATGTGCGAACACGCGTCCACGAATATGGCGGCGGTTCCTACCTCGTCCATCAGGGAACGGTCTATTTCTCGAATTTTGCCGATCAACGCCTGTATCGACAGGCTGGTACTGAACCTGTTGCGATCACGCCTGAAATTGCTTGGCGTTACGCCGATGGTGTGATGGATGCTCAACGGCAGCGGCTCATCTGCGTGCGCGAAGACCACACAGACGAAAGTGAAGCGGTGAATACGATCGCCAGCGTGAGTCTGAATGGCAGCATGGAGCAACACGTCCTGGTTTCTGGCAGCGACTTCTACTCGTCTCCCCGCCTCAGCCCGAATGGTTCCCACCTGGCATGGATTAATTGGAACCATCCCAACATGCCCTGGGACAGCACAGAACTTTGGGTGGCGGCGATCGCTCCTGATGGTTCCCTCGAAACCCCACAGAAAATTGCGGGTGGTGCAGAAGAATCGGTACTGGAACCCCAGTGGTCGCCCGACGGTGTGCTGTATTTTGTGAGCGATCGTTCTGGCTGGTGGAACCTTTATCGCTGGCAGGGAGACATTGAGCCGCTGTGCCCGATGGAAGCCGAATTTGGGTCGCCTCATTGGGTGTTTGGTATTTCCAACCATGCCCTTGAGTCGAGCGATCGCCTCATCTGCACCTACAGCAAAGAAGGCATTTCCTATCTTGCCAGCCTGGATACGCAAACCAAAGCCTTGACCGTCCTCGAAACGCTTTACACCGAAATGGGCGGCATCCACGTCGCAGCCGGACAGGTGTACTTTAATGCCGGGTCAGCGACGGAACCGGGTGTGATCGCTCGATTGGATCTGGCAACCAATCAAATCGAAGTGTTGCGCCGTTCCAGCAGTTTGTCGATCGATCCAGGCTATTTGTCTCTCCCCCAGTCGATCGCCTTTCCCACCGAAAATGGCTTGACCGCTTACGGCTTCTTCTACCCGCCCAAAAATCAAGATTACGCGGCTCCAGCGGCGGAACGTCCACCCCTGCTAGTGAAAAGTCATGGCGGTCCCACAGGTTCAACCTCAACCGTGTTTAACCTCAAAATTCAATACTGGACAAGTCGCGGGTTTGCCGTGCTGGATGTGAATTATGGCGGCAGTACGGGTTACGGACGCGAGTACCGCGAACGCCTGAAACGGCAATGGGGCATTGTGGATGTGGATGACTGCGCTAATGGTGCGAAATACTTAGCCGAATCTGGCAGGGTCGATGGCGATCGCCTCGTGATTGATGGCGGCAGCGCGGGCGGCTACACAACCCTGGCGGCGCTTACCTTCCGTAACGTGTTCAAAGCAGGAGCCAGCTTTTATGGCGTAAGTGACCTGGCAGCGTTAGCACAAGATACTCACAAGTTTGAAGCTCGTTACCTGGATGGGTTGATTGGTCCCTATCCCGAAGCCGAGGCATTGTATCGTGAGCGATCGCCCCTTTACGCCACCGATCGCCTCTCCTGTCCGGTGATTTTCTTCCAGGGTGATGAAGATAAGATTGTGCCACCCAACCAGGCAGAAATGATGGTCAATGCTCTCCGCGCCAAAAAGCTTCCCGTTGCTTATGTCCTCTTTGCAGGCGAACAGCACGGCTTCCGCAAAGCCGAAAACATTAAACGCACACTCGACGGTGAATTCTACTTCTACGCCAAAGTGTTTAGCTTTGCAATGGCGGATGACGTGGAACCTGTGGCGATCGACAATCTCTAGCGCTGCTTAGTTTGGAGAGGAAATCGCTTCAGCCCTGATGTTGATCGCCATACTTTACTTAATTGGCAGCTTCGCGATCGCTATCCTAAGCTTATGCCCCACTGCTTCAGCAAGAGTCCCAAAGCTTTTTGAAGCAGTCCTAGCAAGGGAGCAAGTAATGGAGCAGGGACTGTGAGCAGATAACGACGAAACGTTTGGACATTGAAGGGCCACACAGGAAATTCATCCGTCATTGTATAAACTGCACGTAACTCTCGAATCTTTTCAGTTCTTTTTTTGAGAGTTTCTGCATCTTCCTTCAAGCCACCATGAATTTGCGAGTAATCTGACTCAAACTGTTTGGCTATCTCATGGAGGAGAACTTCCTTAGCTCTTTCCATGCCTTGATGAGCCGTCAGTAAAGGTCCGAAAAAACACGTAACTGATAGAACAATGTATAGCAAAACCATAAGACCCAAATACCAGTAATCTTGTTTGCTACCTTGCGTAATAATTTGGTAGCCGACAATACCTGTCCAGACTCCTAAAATAGAAATCAGGTATGCCGTTTTGAGCGAGTAATCACTGAGAGAACGGAGTCCGCCAGAGCGATCGGGATGCAGCGGGTTAACGTTAAGCGTCTTCTCTTTAAAGATTTTGTGAAAAATTTGAATGTTGTTGATCAGGTTGAGAATCAACATACTGCCCACATAGACAATGACGAGGGTAGCGATCGAAATACTTAAGTTTGGCAGGAAACCTGAGCCACCCCAACTTTTTTCTAAATGGGTCTGAGCAGAAAATACAAAGCTACTAAAACCAACACCACTAGCAAGCGCTAATAAAGCGCGCCACTTTTGATAATAGAGAGTTAAGATTGTTTGCCCTATGTCTGATTCGGCGATTTCGACGACCTTAGAATCTTTGAGGTTTTGAATAACCTTGCCAGTTGCCTGAAAGCTCCACAAATAATAGCCAAAAATGACTGGATTGATCACGATCGCAGCAATCCAGGGTACCCAATCTTGCAGCAATCCTGTCTGTCCTGGTTTCGACCATACTGTGTTGCTTACCCATGCCGTGATGAGAGAAAGCGCAACAGAAAGCGCAATTGACCACACCACAATACTAATACGTGAGCATTCAAGCTTCTCGACCAAAAAGTAGGCAACCGGGTCAGAACGGTAGAGACTTCGTTCTTGTAGCGAGTTATGAGTCATCTTCAGATTTATTCGTCTCCTGGAATCGACTGGACAGAGCTATTACGAATTTGAGTGCGTCGTTGCTTCGCTTCAGCGACCCAAACTGCCTGGACAGTTGAATCGGTGTCAAATTCCAGGCTGTCGACAAGCTTTTCTGCTAGAAGTGCCCTGGATGCAGGAGGAAGCGCGAGAAGTTCTTCGGTTAGCTGCTCAATCGATCGCATAGATCCTCGCAGAATAGTAGGTGAGATGTCGAACCGTCATCCATTTGAACGCGCTGCGACTTCACCTCTTGATTTTAGCTTGCAGAGGAAATTGCTCCAGAGCTGATGTTGAATTTTTCGGTGGTTCATCCAATCAATCAGAGCAGCGATCGCTGAACTTGCTACTCTAACGTCGCAGTTGTGCAATGGCAGATAACACCCACAGATAACCTCTGTACTGTCCGCACCAACGCAGTGTTAGCTGGCTCGGACGGAACACAGGCATTTACTAGCTTAAAAGCGTAAAATAGTAAGGGTAACGAGAAATTTTGCCATGAGTGTTGTTGTCCCTGATGAAATTTTAACTGCAACTCGCATGACTGAGGGTGAAATGCGTCAAGAGATAGCTATTATGCTCTTTCAGCAAGAAAAGCTTACCCTTGCTCAAGCCAGTCGTTTTGCAGGAATGCATCGCGTAGCATTTCAGCATCTACTAGCTAGCCGTCACATTCCAGTTCATTACGGAGTGGAAGATTTTGAACAGGACATTCAAAACCTGCAGAAGATGGGTAGGTTGTGATTATTGTCAGTGATACATCACCGATCAACAATCTCGCTGCAATCAACTATCTTCATCTTCTTAATCAACTCTATGGAACGGTTTTTATTCCTGAAGCCGTCTATCGAGAACTAATCGACCCCAATTTTATTGTTGCAGGTGCGACTGAAGTACAAACCTTTGATTGGATTCAAACTCGTTCTATCAGCGATCGCACCCTTGTTAAAGCACTGAGCAACGAACTGGATATTGGAGAAGCGGAAGCGATCGCTCTAGCGATCGAGATGAAAGCAGATCAAGTTTTAATTGATGAACGTCGAGGTCGGCTAGTTGCAAGTAGGCTGAATCTCTCTTACACAGGTATCTTGGGAATCTTAGTCGAAGCGAAAAATAAAGGCTTGATTGCTGAGGTCAAACCTTTATTGGATGCGTTAATCAATGAGGCTGGATTTTGGGTTGCAGAACCTTTGTACAACAGCGTTTTGCAACTTGTTAACGAGATGGGTTTGCCTTAGCTTTTGGGCAACAGGGAAGCTTTGTGGATTCCACAGATAACATAGAGTCAGCTAACGATAAAGTGTAGCGGCAGTAATTAACTTTCAACTCCCTACAGATATCTTTCGTTTGTCCGCTGCCACGTAGTGTTAGCTAGCTGAACCTTATCTTTACTCACGGACACACCGAATGGCTAGAAATCGTGGCTGTTTCCAGTTGCGGAGATATTTTGGATCAGTGTCAGGAGGAGGAAAAGGCTCAAGAACAGCTTCGATAAGAAAGCCAACTTCTATAAGACTACTGAAGTATTGAGAAAGAGGTCTATGCACATGTGTAGTGATGGTGCCTGATGTATCAAAGCTGATTTTGAATGGCGCTTCTACTACTATTTCTTGATTGTAGTGAAACCAATCGGCAGTGTCATAACCCCAATAATGTGACCAGAAACATGGATGTGTAATTGTAAAAACAAAATGAGCACCAGTGCAGAGTAACCTTGCTACAGCTCTAAGTAGAGACAGCAGATCCAGAGATGTCATCAACGTCATGTTTGCAATTGCAAGAGAAAAGCTATGCGGTGCAGTTTGCTGGGAAAACTCTTCTATACTTCTAGAATAAAAATGAGCATGATGTGCGTCATGCAGCCGCTTTTGTGCAAGCTCAATGCTCCGCTTGCTTAGGTCTACGCCCACAATATAATTAGCCTTAGTTGAAAATGCTTCCGTTATAAAACCAACTCCACAACCAACATCCAAAACACGGCTGAAATTACTACTGATTGTTAGTTGCTCAATCGCTGGAAGGAGTACCTTAAGAAAGCTGATATCTTTACCCTGTGATATTTGAGTATCTCGAATGGGAGCAATAGCATCCCATTCTTTCTCGATTTCTGCGTGGCTTTTATGCGTTGGATGAATTGATTCTGTCAATTTTATGCCCTAATAAGAGAAGTGTTTAACGAGCCTAACTAAATCATATGCGATAGAAAAAACAGGATCTGTGCCGTAGGAATACTCATCGATGCGATGCAATCCATCTACATTACGCCCAATTGCTATCCGAGCATCATCTTTGCCATAGCGGATAATCGTGAAGCGTGAATAGGGCGAATCATTGAATGACTTGTAGGTGTAAACTTCTGCTCCAGCAGCAGCAAGTTCTGTGGTAAGAGGAATAGGATTTGGCAAGCAAATTTCTAATTCTCTTTTAGCTGCTTTATCCATTAGTAACTTCTTAATATCTGTTGAATTAGCCCAACTCATATCGCGAGTGAAAATTAATACTCGTCCACGTTGAGAAATCCAAGCATACATGTATTTATCAATTTGTTTAGTTGTGCGGTAAAGCTTTGGTCTTCTTTTCAAGTAGGAATAAATATCCCAGTAGATCATAAATAGTATTCCCAGAATACTTATTGTTAGAAGAAAAACTTGAAAAATTGAGAACTTGGTTACATCTGGATTGAAAGTAACCCACAAGCCAATCAATCCTAAAAGAATACTAATCCAACCACCAAGAATTGTTCGCACTGCTAGATCTCCACATTACTCCTGATACTTCCTATGGTAGATTGTAACGATCACTTAATTCTACATAGCTGACAGATAGCCTTAAAGTACTGCCCCTACAAATCGCTTAAGCTAGCTAACAACTTATTAGACTGAAAATTTCGGCTTGAGCGTCCATTTTGGGATGTTATCTGGAACGCTTTGGCTTAACTCTTGTTTTCATGCAATTAAACCGAAAGTTTCTAAATCATATCCTTTCTCTAGCAGACTGATCGCCCCTCTCACACTTGCACCACAACGCCTTTACTTTCGATAGCCGATCGCCCAACGGCACAAAGAGCATACACACCTGATGGAACAGCTAAGGTTGTGGTTGCAGCGGGAAGCACCTGGCGGAGCGTCCAATCAGTCCCATTCTGCTGGTAGAGCGTCCAGCCGCGAATGGGTTGAGGGGAGGCATTCCAGGTGAGTTTGCCGTTGCTGGTGTGAACGCCTGTGGGCATCGTAGGTGTGTTGGCAGGGAGCCAGGGCATAGAGGGCGGTAGAGAAAGGTTGGCATAAGTTGTGGTGCGGAAACGATCGCCAATCCCTTGATGGTTTGCAGTGAGTGCTTTCGCGCTAAAAAACACGTTGCCCAGTGCCAGTTGAGGCGTGAGTTGCCGAGTTAAATCAATCTGGTTCAGAATTTCGGACAGATCCCATTGGTTCCCACCCAAAGCGCCCAAATTGTTACCAGGGTAAAGGTGCCGTTGCTTGGGGTTGTTGTCCGTCCACCAGCGCAGCAAGACGGGATAGCTTTGCGCTGTGGCATCAATCCGCCAGTAAAGCTGCGGCGAAAGGTAATCGACCCAGCCTTCCTGGAGCCATTTGAGAGAGTCGGCGTAAAGCTGGTTGTAGGCATCCAATCCTCGCACCTGGGGCGGCTGACCAGGACGGTAAATGCCAAAGGGGCTGATGCCAAATTTAACGTGGGGTTTGGCAGCGCGAATGCCCGTGGCAAGGCGTTGAATCAGCCGATTCACGTTATCGCGTCGCCAATCTGCAAGAGCCAACGACCCACCGCCCGCTTTGTACGCCTGATAGGTTTTGTCATCAGGGAAGGTTTGTCCGGCGATTGGATACGGGTAAAAATAATCATCCAGGTGAATGCCATCCACATCGTACCGACGCACCACATCCAGAATGACGTTTGCGGTGCGGTCTTGCACCACCTTTGCGCCCGGATCCATCCAAAGCTGTTTATCCCAGCGATACACGACCTCCGGATTCGTCACCGCCATGTGAGGACTGACATTCACGGTGCGTTCAGACGTGCGGGCACGGTAGGGATTGAACCAGGCGTGCAGTTCAATATTACGCTGGTGTGCCTGGGCGATCGCAAACTCCAATGGATCATAAAACGGATCGGGTGCCTTGCCTTGCGTGCCCGTCAGCCAGGAACTCCAGGGTTCTAGCGAGGAACGATAGAGCGCATCGCCTTCGGGGCGCACCTGCAAGATCAGGGCATTCAGGTTCAATGCCTGCATCCGATCGAGAATGGCGATCAGTTCTGCTTGCTGCTGCTGGGTAGAGAGTCCAGCTTTGGAGGGAAAGTCGCCGTTCCAAACGCAGGCAACCCAGGCGGCGCGAAATTCTCGTGTATGGGAGACGGCAACCGTTTTCACCCACGGCACGATCGCACTGGAGTCGATCGCAGACGCTTTCCCCAAAGCCACCAGACATTGATAGACAAAGGCAGCAATTTCAGCACGGGTTGCTGGTTGGGTGGGTCGCAGTCGCCGTCGATCGGGGTGATTGACAACGAGTTCGTTGGCAGTGGCAGTGGCGATCGACGCGATCGCCCAATCTGCAATCTGAGCGTTATCTTGATACAACTGTGCTAACGGGACATCAGCCTCAGACGACAGCCCTAACCCACCGACGAGGGATGCCAGCGCCTGCACTCTGGGAATGTTCTCAGTGGGACGAAACTGCTGTCCGGGATAGCCCGTTAAAAAGCCCCCTTCATAGGCGCGACGAATGGCTCCTGCTGCCCAGTGAGTGGTCGGCACATCCACAAACGGCACGTAGGGACGAGTGGCAGCGGGACTAAAAGCAGCTTGCAGCACCGAGGCAAATTCTGCTCGACTCATCGCGCGTTCGGGGCGAAAGGAGCCATCTTCAAAACCGCGCATGATGTGGCGTTGTGCCAATCCTTCAATAAAAGGACGTGCCCAGTGGGTTTGAGTATCAGGGAAACCAGAAGCGACCATACGCAACAATTTTTGAGTTTATTATCCTCTAAACCCAGGCATTTCTAAATGCAGCCGTACGAGAGAATTGGTAAGTGGGTGAGTAGGAACCGCTCAACATTGCAGCACGCAGCATCACCATTTGAAACTCCATCCGTTCTTGAATGGCACTACCCAAAATCTAAAGACATCTGTTGAGATGACGGTTCGTCTGGTTTGGCTGGCTGATCGATCGCCGGACCCGATGCCAACTTGTGGGCATGGCGCGTCGTTTCGGGCAGTCGATATCTGGTAGTGCAGCGCATGACGTAGGCGATCGCCGTTTCTAAACTTACCCGATGTCCCGGTGAAATGTAGAGCGGTTTAGTACCGGGACGGGTTCTCAATGCGGCACCAATGGTTTCGCCTTTGTGGATGAGGGGTTGCCAACTGCCGCGATCGTCCGCCAACTCTGCGTGCTTGCCAACCAAGAGGGATTTTGCCACGCCGATCGTGGGGACATTTGCCAACAACCCGATATGGCAGGCAATGCCAAACCGACGCGGATGAGCGATGCCCTGACCATCACACAGCAGCAAGTCAGGAATCACGGTGATTTTTCCCAAGGCATCCAGCACCGCAGGTACTTCTCGAAAGGAGAGGAAACCGGGAATGTAGGGAAAGGTCGTGGGGCGACGGGCGATCGCCCGATCCTGCAACTGCAAATCGTCCACATTAAGCACAGCGATCGCAGCACGGGTAATGGTTCCCTCGGATTCAAAACCGACATCGACACCCGCAACATGACGAATGGTATCGAAATCATCGATCGTCACAATCTCTTTGCGGAGGTCTTGCTGGATGGCGATCGCCTCTTCTGCCGTGAGCACCCATTCGTGACGTTGGATGATGTGCATGGGAGAGGATGGGAGGCAGGGGGAGCAAGGGGGGCAGAGGTAGAGAGAGAAGACGCAGCGATACGGAGACACGGGGACGCGGAGACAAAAACAACTCAAAACATGGAACTCTTCCAACCCTACGTTCTGTACTCCATACCCCATCCCCTACTTTGCGGGTGGATACTTCATCTTAATTTTGATGGTTTCCTCAGCACCTGCCAGAAGGAAGACGCAGTCGCCGTAGCGGGTCAGATCTTGACGAGTATTGGGATTGTTGGAAAACCCGTAGCCTTCAGTGGGAATGCCAGTCGTGTTGCGGTTGAGTTTGCGATCGCCGTTCACATCTTGAAAAACCATAAGGGCATAGCTGCCCGATGAAATGTCTTTGAGCGTAATTTTGAGCGGGTCTTCAGCACTTTTTTCAGACAGTTTGACGCATCGGCGGATAACAGCATTTTTATCGTTGTTCGGAAACCCAAAACTTCTGGAAAATAGCCTAAAGCAGACTGCACCTTTTTGCGTTTTCAACCCATCAATTTCAATGGTCAAGGTGCTTTTAAGCTCAGCTTTTGCGATCGATGCCACGCATAGGCTGGAGAGTGTGATCAGGGCGATCGTGCCCATTCTAATTTTTGTTAATTCAAACATTGCCAAACTTTTATGTGTTTGATTTGAAGCTAGAACAATAGTAATTCTTCCATAACTTCAGAGGCTACCTGGCAGTGATGAGGCATTTTCCCTATATAGACATAATCATACTGCTGATTTCTGGCACAGTGCCCATGCAGTAATTCTCCAGAAAGTAAGTGCGCTCTGAGGAAATCAACCAAGTTGATTTTGCCATCGTCATCAGCGATAACGCAATCTGCTTTAGCTATACCAACCTCAAAGCCCATTGGTTCACAGGTGCTCATAGACATTCCAATTGGTAAAAAGCCTACCGTCAATACCGCTGGGTCAATTTTATTTTGAAGGTAATAGTTGCGAGTCCAGTCATCGACTCTTCCGTCTTCCCAAGCTTCCTGAAACTTTTTTGCCGCCTGTAAAACCTCTGTCAAGCTCTCTTCTAAACTCAAAAAGTTAATTCCTTGTATATACCAACATAGCTCGTCATTATCGGTTAGATGATCAGAAAGATTTGCACAACTGGAAAAACTTGCAGCTATCAAAGCTGGGTCAAGTGACTGAATTAAATCTTTTGATATAGGTTTTGATGCAAATAAATTGACTGAATGGATACACTCATACCAGGCACGAACAGAAAGTGGTAGTACGCCCCACTGTTGTTCAAATGCATCTAGAAATTTTAGGGAACAGGATTGAGCTAAAATAAAAGCCCTATCGGGATCTGGAAACTCAAATCCTAATCTCTTGAGCTCGACTTTAGCCAATCACGCAGCATAGCAGAGTAGGTCAGACCAAAGGTCTAGCAATTCTGAAGGAATTTTTTGAGCTGTAGGGGTTTCAACCGACCATTCAAAAAATCTGGCAGCCCACAGAG
>JAHHHL010000058.1 GCA_019359375.1 Lyngbya sp. HA4199-MV5 | reverse complement strand
CACTGAACCAAGGACGACTCCGAGCCATGGCTTGTCCTCCTAATCTCAATCTCACCGGCTTAAATTGTATTGCCTCTCTTGAAAGAGTTAGCTTAAGTTGAAACCAATGACGACCGTTCGCCCCTACCCCATCTGCAATATGCTCAAATCAAATGGCTCTGAAAATGCGGTTGCCACACACCCTACACCCCGCACCCTACACCCTTTTCATTCCTTGGGGTACTGAAACATCAGCATAGACGATTGGTATTAGAGCACAAACAATTCTTCACCCGTTGTCCCTGTAACTGGCGTAAAGACGGTAGGGTCATCGGGATTGGTGTTCAGCAGTACCGTTATGGTAGTTTCGGCGGTGAAGAAGAGGCGATTGCCAACGGCTGTGAAGTTATGGGGCGTAATGCCTGTGTAACTTGCGCTGACCGCTACTGTGCCCGCATCCGTGCCGTCACTCTTCCAGATGCGGGTGCTGCCATCATTTGCCGTAAAGAACAAGCTGCCATTCACGTTGGTGAGCGAGGCAACCGCATCATTCCCTCCGGTATTAATGTCCTTCACCCGACTGGTGGTGGTGCCATTACTCTGCCATAGCTGAAGATCGGGAGCGCTGCTGGTGCCAGCATCTACGATCAAGAACACCTTAGAGCCGACAGCCGTGAGGTTTGTCGGCACTTGCCCCGCAGAAGGAAGGGCGCTGACCAGGGACACGACCCCAGCCGCTGTACTCTGCCAAAGACCGTAGACATTGGCACCGTTCTTGGCGATGAAGTACAGCGTGCCGTTCACGTTCACCAGGCTGCTGGGGCTTGAGTCACCCGTGCCTGGGTTGATATCAGAAATGCGGGTGGTGCCAGCCGTTGTCCCATCGCTGCGCCAGAGTTCTAAGCCGTTGCTGCTATTCGTGGCGGTGAAGAAGAGCGTATTGCCGATCACCACCAGATTTGTTATGCCAGCACCCGCTCCAATATCTTGCAACAAGGTGGTTTGCGTACCTGAGGCACCCAGTCGCCACAATTGATTGCCGTTGCCTGCGGTGAAGAAGAGCGTGGTGCCTGCTGCCACGATTAAACCCGGCTGGCTGTAGCTCGCTGAGGTCTCCACTTTAACGGTGTTCGCCGTCGTGCCATCGGTCTTCCACAACACCAGACCACCTCCATCATCCGCCTCAAAATAGAGCGTGCCGTTAAAGTTGACCAGGTTACGAGGGTTGGAACTGCTGGAGCCCGATCGAATATCTCTGACGATCGTCGGATTGGTTGCACTGGTCAAATCGACTTTCCAGAGTTCTGTGCCCCGCACGCTGTTGTTGGCGGTAAAGTACAACGTGTTGCCAATGACCGTCAGGTTACTGGGGTTTGAGGAACCACTGGCATCAGGAACGGTGTTGAGGTCAGCAACCAGACTGGTGCCTGCACTGGTGCCGTTGCTGCGCCATAGTTCAACCCCACTCCCACCATCATTGGCGGAGAAGTACAAGGTACCACCGTCTGCGTTTGTGAGGTTGTTGGGCGTGGAACTGTTGGTGCCTGTCGCAGTTGCATTTTGGGTCGGGTTCAGATCTCTAACCAGCGTGGGACCATCCGTGACGTTAACATTGATGGCTGCATTGGCTGTTTGTGCGCCGCCGCTGCCTGTGTTGCCGTTATCGTTGACGGCGATCGTAATCTGATCTGTGCCCGTAAACCCACTATTCACCGGGCGATAGACGAGATTGGTCAATGCGGCATTAATCGCACTAAGACTGCCGCTGAGGGTCACGGTTTTGCTACCATCACCCGTAACGGTCAGGTTGGTCGTCGTGCTCAAGGTTAAGTTGCCACTGGCTGATGTGAGCGTTACGGCAACGGGATTGCTGCCCGCATCCGGGTCACTCACGCTGAGACCAGATTGAATGACCAAATCGGAGTTACGGAACACGACCTGGCTCGCTGGCACCGTAATCGTGGGGGCATTGTTCGCTCCACCGACGACGATCGACACCGTGGCTGGATTGAGCGAGTTGACAATGCCATCGTTGGCAAAGTAGGTGAAGCTGTCTGTGCCTAAATAGCCTGCCGTTGGCGTGTAAACGAAGGAACCATCGCTACCGAGGCTCACCGTACCGTGGGTGGGAGCGGTGCCGCCGATCGCTTTAAGGAAATCACCTTCTGGATCGGTGTCGTTGGTGAGTACGCCAGACCCCGCTGCGATCGTCAACGTACCATTGGCATTCACGGTATAGCCTGTGTCATTGACCGCCGTGGGAGGGGAACTCGTGTCTTTGATGGTCACGGTCACCGTTGCGTTTGTGCTGAGGGTGCCATCGCTGGCTGCATAGACAAACGTATCAGTCGTGTTCGTGACCCCTGCATTGGGTGTGTAGGTGAACGAACCGTCGCTATTGAGAGCAAGAGTACCTTTGGTCGGGGCATTGACGAGGCTGGCGGTAAGGGGCGTGCTATCCGTGTCGTTTTGCAACACCCCGCTAGCCGCGTTTTTAACCAGCACATTATTTTTGTTGACGCTGTAGGTATCGGTGTTGGTGACGGGAGCTGCGTTGGACACGATCGAGAGCGAGACGGTGCCCACGTTAGCCGAATCCTGTAGCCCGTCGTTGGCTCGGTAGGTGAAAGAATCGGCACCGATATACCCTGCATCAGGCGTATAGACAAAGGAGCCATTCGCACGCAAGAGCAGGCTGCCATGCGTCGGCTGGTTTGCCAACAAGGCTCTTACCGTTTGACCCGCATCACTGTCCGTGTCGTTTGCGAGCACTCCTGGCGTGTTGATGGTTAGCGCGTTGTTAGCAGTGACTGAATAGCTATCGTTCGCCACAACAGGAAGCGCGTTGCTGACGATACTGAGGGTAACGGTGGCAGGATTTGAGTTGACCGCGCCATTGTTTGCTCGATAGACGAACGTGTCGGTTGCAGTGGTCACGCTGGCATTAGGCGTATACGCAAAGGTGCCATCTGTATTCAGGAGAAGGGTGCCCTGGCTGGGATTGCTCACGAGTTGAGCGGTTAACGTCGCGCCATTGGTGTCACTATCGTTGCTGAGAAGGCTCGATGTTTGACCCACGCTAAGCGTTGTGCCTGCCACGACTTGATAAACGTCATCTTGAGCCGTCGGGGCAGTGGCAGCGGACACATTTAGCGTCACGGTGGCAGAGGTCGCTAGAGTACCATCACTTGCCTGGTAAACGAAAGTATCAGTGCCACCCGTAAACGAGGCGTTGGGAACATAGGTAAACGAGCCGTCGCTGTTCAAAGAAACCGTTCCCTGACCCGCATTGCTGACCACGCTTGCTATTAGTGGCTGGGCATCGGTGTCGTTGCTGAGTACGCCAGAAAACTGACTGACGGTTAACGTGCCACCAGCAAACGCGCTGTAAGTATCATCCTGGGCGATCGGCGCTGCATTGGTACCAATGTTCAACGTGACAGTTGTTGAAGAAGAAGTCGAGAAACCGTCGCTCACCCGATAGACAAACGTGTCCGTCCCATTTGTCACCCCAGCGTTCGGTGTGTAGACAAAAGATCCGTCGCCATTGAACGTGAGGCTACCACTGCTTGGGGTAACTAGGCTAGCTGTTAATGGGTCTCCTTCGGTGTCACTATCATTTTGAAGCACGCCAGAGAACGGAACAACGGTCAGTGGCACTCCAGCCGACACAACATAGGTATCGGTGTTGGCAGTTGGTGCCGTATTACCAAAGACGGTCAGCGTTACAGTCGCAGGGCTGGAATCTAAGGCTCCATCATTTGCCTTGTAGACAAACGTGTCACTGCCAGTAAAGCCTGTTGTTGGTGTGTAAACAAACGATCCATCCGCATTGAGGGCGACACTACCGTTACTAGAATTGCTTACCAAAAGAGCCGTTAGCGTCGAGCTTTCGGCATCGGTATCGTTTTTCAACACTCCAGTGGCAGCAGAAACCGTCAACGGTGTATCCGTAACAGCCCTGAAGCGATCGGCTGTCGCTGTGGGTGCCTGGTTTGTGGGGGCTGTGACGCTCAGATTAACCGTAGCCGTAGCAGAAGTCGCTCCCAGCGCATCCTTCGCCACATAGGTGAAGGAGTCCGTGCCGCTGAAGTTGGCGGTGGGGATGTAGGTAAAGGTGCCGTTAGTGTTGAGATTGACGCTGCCCTGCGTGGTGCCAGCAACCAATGTGGCAGTGAGCGGCACGTTATTATCGGGGTCGCTGTCATTGGACAGCACGTTTCCAGTGGTAAAGGTGCTGTTCTGGCTCAGGGTGAAGCTATCAGCCGCCACCGTGGGTGCTTGATTGGTCGGCGCTGTAACCGACAAATTCACAGTTGCTGTTGTTGAAGCAGCACCCAGCGCATCCTTGGCGACATAGGTGAAACTATCTGTCCCACTGAAGTTGGCGGTGGGGATGTAGGTAAAGGTGCCGTTGGTGTTGAGGTTGACGCTCCCCTGCGTGGTGCCAGTCACGAGCGTCGCCGTTAAAGGCACATTGTTGTCGGGGTCACTGTCATTGGACAGCACGTTTCCAGTGGTAAAGGTGCTGTTCTGGCTCAGGGTGAAGCTATCAGCCGCCACCGTGGGTGCTTGATTGGTCGGCGCTGTAACCGACAAATTCACAGTTGCTGTTGTTGAAGCAGCACCCAGCGCATCCTTGGCGACATAGGTGAAACTATCTGTCCCACTGAAGTTGGCGGTGGGGATGTAGGTAAAGGTGCCGTTGGTGTTAAGGTTGACGCTACCTTGTGTGGTGCCAGCCACCAATGTGGCAGTGAGGGGCACGTTATTATCGGGGTCGCTGTCGTTGCTCAACACGTTCCCGGTGGTGAAGGTGCTGTTCTGGCTCAGGGTGAAGCTATCTGCCGTTGCGGTGGGTGACTGGTTGGTGGGAGCAGTGACGCTCAGGTTAACCGTAGCCGTAGTGGAAGCCGCTCCTAAAGCATCCTTGGCGACATAGGTGAAGCTATCGGTCCCACTGAAGTTGGCGGTGGGGATGTAGGTAAAGGTGCCGTTGGTGTTGAGGTTGACGCTCCCCTGCGTGGTGCCAGTCACGAGCGTCGCCGTTAAAGGCACATTGTTGTCAGGGTCGCTGTCGTTGGACAACACGTTTCCAGTGGTGAAGGTACTGTTCTGGCTGAGGGTAAAGCTATCAGCCGCCGCCGTGGGTGCTTGATTAGTGAGAGCTGTCACACTCAAGTTGACCGTAGCCGTAGTGGAAGCCGCTCCCAGCGCATCCTTGGCGACATAGGTGAAGCTATCTGTACCGCTGAAGTTAGTGGTGGGGATGTAGGTGAAAGTGCCATCGGTGTTGAGATTGACGCTGCCCTGGGTAGATCCGGCAACCAGCGTCGCGGTCAAGGGAATGTTGTTGTCAGGGTCGCTGTCGTTGCTCAGCACGTTTCCAGTGGTAAAGGTGCTGTTCTGGCTCAGGGTGAAGCTATCAGCCGCCGCTGTTGGGGCTTGATTGGTGGGAGCTGTCACACTCAAGCTAACGGTGGCACTGGTCGAAGTGGCTCCTAAAGCATCCTGAGCGACATAGGTGAAACTGTCCGTGCCGCTGAAGTTAGCGGTGGGGATGTAGGTAAAAGTGCCGTTGGGGTTGAGATTGACGCTACCCTGCGTGGTGCCAGCCACCAACGTAGCGGTGAGCGGTACGTTATTGTCGGGGTCGCTGTCGTTGGACAACACGTTTCCAGTGGTGAAGGCGCTGTTCTGACTCAGGATGAAGCTATCAGCCGCCGCCGTGGGTGCTTGATTCGTCGGTGCCGTCACACTCAAGCTAACCGTAGCCGTGGTGGAAGTCGCACCGAGGGCATCTTTCGCGACGTAGGTGAAGGAGTCGGTGCCACTAAAGTTGGCGGTGGGGATGTAGGTGAACGTGCCGTTCGGGTTGAGGTTGACGCTACCCTGCGTGGTGCCAGCCACCAACGTAGCGGTGAGCGGCACATTGTTGTCGGGGTCGCTGTCGTTGGACAACACGTTTCCAGTGGTGAAGGTACTGTTCTGGCTCAGGATGAAGCTATCAGCCGTCGCAGTTGGTGCTTGATTCGTCGGGGCTGTAACTGAGAGACTAACCGTAGCCGTGGTAGAAGTCGCACCAAGGGCATCCTTGGCGACGTAGGTGAAGCTATCTGTCCCACTGAAGTTGGTGGTGGGGATGTAGGTGAACGTGCCGTTGGTGTTAAGGTTGACGCTACCTTGTGTGGTGCCAGCCACCAATGTGGCAGTGAGCGGCACGTTATTATCGGGGTCGCTGTCGTTGGACAACACGTTTCCAGTAGTGAAGGTGCTGTTCTGGCTCAGGGTGAAGCTATCCGCCGTCGCAGTTGGTGCTTGATTCGTCGGGGCTGTAACTGAGAGACTAACCGTAGCCGTGGTAGAAGTCGCACCAAGGGCATCCTTGGCGACATAGGTGAAGCTATCTGTCCCACTGAAGTTGACGGTGGGGATGTAGGTAAAGGTGCCGTTGGGGTTGAGGTTGACGCTACCCTGTGTCGTGCCAGCGATTAACGTGGCAGTGAGGGGCACGTTGTTGTCAGGGTCACTGTCGTTGGACAACACGTTCCCGGTGGTGAAGGTGCTGTTCTGGCTCAGGGTGAAGCTGTCGGCAGCAGCCGTGGGTGCCTGGTTGGTGGGAGCGGTGACGCTCAGGCTGACCGTTGCCGTGGTGGAAGTCGCACCGAGGGCATCTTTCGCCACATAGGTGAAGTAGTCGGTGCCGCTGAAGTTGGCGGTGGGGATGTAGGTGAACGTACCATTGGTGTTGAGGTTGAGGGTGCCCTGCGTGGTACCAGCGATTAACGTGGCAGTGAGGGGCACGTTATTATCGGGGTCGCTGTCGTTGCTCAACACGTTCCCGATGGTGAAGGTGCTGTTCTGGCTCAGGGTGAAGCTATCAGCAGCAGCCGTTGGTGCCTGGTTGGTGGGAGCTGTTACACTCAAGTTGACCGTAGCCGTGGTGGAAGTCGCACCCAGCGCATCCTTGGCGACGTAGGTGAAGGAGTCTGTGCCGCTGAAGTTGGCGGTGGGGATGTAGGTAAAGGTGCCGTTGGGGTTGAGGTTGACGCTACCCTGCGTGGTGCCAGCAACCAACGTAGCGGTGAGCGGTACATTGTTGTCTGGGTCGCTATCGTTGCTCAGCACGTTTCCAGTAGTGAAGGTGCTGTTCTGGCTCAGGGTGAAGCTATCCGCCGTCGCCGTGGGTGCTTGATTCGTCGGGGCTGTAACTGACAAATTCACAGTCGCCGTCGTCGAAGCGGCTCCCAAAGCATCTTTCGCCGCATAGGTGAAGGAGTCGGTGCCACTAAAGTTGGCGGTGGGGATGTAGGTGAACGTGCCGTTGGCGTTGAGATTGACGCTGCCCTGGGTAGATCCGGCAACCAGCGTCGCGGTGAGGGGCACGTTGTTGTCAGGGTCGCTGTCGTTGGACAACACGTTCCCGGTGGTGAAGGTGCTGTTCTGGCTCAGGGTGAAGCTATCCGCCGTCGCCGTGGGTGCTTGGTTGGCGGGTGCCGTCACATTGAGACTTACAGTTGTTGAGTTGGAATTACCAATACCGTCACTAGCCCGGTACGTGAAGCTATCGTTCCCGACGTAGTTGGCATTTGGCGTGTAGGTGAAGGTGCCATTGCTGTTGAAGACGATACTGCCTTGAGTCGGTGTGGTGAGTAGGTTGGCAGTGAGGGCATTGTTTTCAGGATCGATATCGTTGACCAGAACCCCTTGCCCAACGATCGTAAGCGCCGTGTTGCGAGTTGTGCTGTAGCTGTCAGGGTTAGCTGTTGGCGCAGTATTGACGGCTCCACCCACGTTCACAAAAAGCGTTTTAGTGTCAGACAAGGCGGTGCCGATGCCTGTATTGCCGCCATCGTTCACGCTGATGCTGATGGTGTCAAAGCCTGTAAAGCCGGGATAGCTGCGGTAAACGAGGTTGCCGATCGCCGTATTAATCGCTGCCAGTGTGCCCTGGAACGTCACGCGATTATTTTGATTGCCTGTCCCTTGAGTGAAGGTGAGTCCAGTGTTAGATGGTAGGGAGAGCACCCCATTGGCAGCGGCGATCGTGACCGTTTCGGTACCACCTGCGGCATCTGGATCGCTAATGCTGACACCTGTAATGGTCAAGTTGGTATTAGCTGTCGTTGAGGGAGCTAAGGGAACTTGAATCACAGGAGCCTGATTGACTCCCAGCACGGTCAGCGCGATCGTCTTGCTATCGCTCAGCGGAATGCCAAAACCTGTATTGCCGTTGTCATTCACATTCAGGCTAATGGAATCGGTGCCGCTGAAGTTGGCGTTGCCTCGATAGATCAGCGTACTCAAGGCACTGTTGACGGCGGCTAACGTCCCGCTAAAGATGAGGGTTGTGCTGGGAGTGGTGCCATTGCCGCTGGTAAATGACAGTCCCGTGGTGGAGCCAAGAGACAGCTTCCCGTTCGTAGCCGCGAGGCTGACCGCGATCGCGCCGCTGCTAGCATCCACGTCACTCACGCTAACGCCCGTCACATAGAGGGCTGTATTCTCGTTGACGGTCTGAGCGGTTGGCACCATCAAGATGGGCGCATCGTTGACGGGCGTAACGGTGATCGACAGGCTCTTTGTATCAGAGAGCGCTACGCCGTTGCCTATATTGCCGTTGTCATTCACGTTGACGGTGATAACATCAGACCCGTTGAAATCTTTATTAGCCTGGTATGTCAGGCTTTGTAGCGCCGCATTGATCAACGCCAGAGTACCCGAAACAGTGATATTGCGGTCTTTGGAGCCTGTGCCCGTCAAAAACGTGAGTCCGGCGGTGGTACTCAGAGACAGCACACCATTAATGGCTGAGAGGCTCACCGTCTCGTTGCCGCCATTCGCATCTACATCTCCAATACTGATACCCGTCAGGGAGAGGCTCGTATCTTCGTTGACCGTCTGGGCTGCTGGCACAGTAATTGTAGGTGCCTTGTTCACTGGCTTGACTGTGACCGCGATCGTCTTGCTGTCGGTCAGCGCACCCCCTTTACCCGTATTGCCCTGGTCATTCACAGAAACGCTAATGGTATCTATGCCCTGGAAAGAAGCATTGCTGCGGTAAATGAGGCTGGTAAGGGCGGTGTTAAGGGCGCTCAGTGTGCCGCTCACTGTGATGGAGGTGGCAGGGCTACCGTTACCCTGTGCAAAGGTTAAGCCTGCTGTTAAACCAAGCGACACAACGCCATTGGCGGCTGAGATGGTGATCGTCTCAGACCCTACACCCACATCTGGATCGGCAATCACAACGCCTGCAATCAACGAGTTTGCATTTTGATCAACAATTTGTCCGTCGGGAACCGTCAGCACCGGGGCATCATTTACCGGGTTCACGATGATGTTGAAGGTGTTACTCGTCGTGCCACCCGCCGGGTCGGTCACGGTGAAGCTAAAGCTATCCGAAAGCGTTTCGCTACCGTCATGGTGATAGCTCAGCTTGTTGGCATTAATATCGGTTTGCGTGAAGATTGCGCCCACCCCGATCGCAGCTCCATTCAACGACAATGCTCCTTGCCCCGGCACGCTACCCAGCGTATAGGTGAGCTGCGTAGTGGGGTGATCGTTGTCGGTCACCTGGAGTAACGTGCTGCTGATGGTGGTTGTGCTTCCTTCATCGAGCGTCAATCCAGCATTCGTCACAACGACAGGCAAATTGTTGATCAGCAGATTAAGCGCATAGGCACTGGTATCCCCATTGGCGGCGTACACACGCACGTAGTAGGTGCCAGCCGCTAGCGTGCTCGTCATTGTCTCTGCACTGGTGCCGCTCAGCGTCGAACGTTGCAGAACTTGATTGCTGCTGTTCACGAGCTGCACGTCTAAATTCGCTGTTAAATTGGTCAGGGTTAAATTGACCGCACTGGGTGTACCTAAATTGAACTGATAGTAGTCGTTATTGAGGCTGCCAACCGAGTTGCGATACGTGCCGCTGCCAGTAAGATTACTGCCGATGTTGAACGCGTTCGACAGTGTAGTTCCAGCCACGCTAATGGGAGAAGGTTCAACGGCACGTATCAACGGAGCGATCGATCGCCAGTTCAAGTCACCAACTTGATAAATGAAGAACGTAGAACTAACGGACGTGCCGTTCAGCAGCCAAATCGCATTCTCCCCGCTGCTATAGTTGCGCCACAACAGATCGGACTTGCCATCATTGTTAAAATCACCGACTCCAGAAATAATCCAATTGCCACCCACCGGGTTGATAAAAATGCCCGTGCTGAGCGTCGTCCCATTCATTAACCAGATGGCATTCTGACCCGTGCTGTAATTACGCCACACCAGATCAGCTTTGCTATCACCGTTAAAGTCTCCGACTCCCTGAATGTGCCAGTTTGGGTCGCCGATCGTTAGGAAAGAGGCTGCGCCAGTTCTGACGGTTTTATTCATCAACCAGGCAGCATTTTCACCTGTTTTATAGTTGCGCCAGACAAGATCAGCCTGACCATCCTGGTTAAAGTCACCTACGCCTTGAATCTGCCAATTGAGATCGCCGACTGACTCTAAAAAGACTGCGCCAGTTCTAACGGTGCCATTCATCAACCAGATGCCATTTTCGCCCGTTTTATAGTTGCGCCAGACAAGATCAGCCTGACCATCCTGGTTGAAGTCGCCCGACCCCTGCATCGCCCAATTCAAGTCTGCAGACTTTTCTAGCGACGCGAACGCTTCCAGCGATGTCCCAGATATTTGCCAGGTAACATTCTCGCCAGTCGCATAATTCCGCCAGAGAATATCTGTTTTGAGGTCGCTCTTTGCCGAGACATTTAAACGATAGTCAGCGGTGGTTGCCGAGGCAGCAGGAGCCACTCGAATGTAATATGTCCCTGCATCGAGAGGGGTATTGATGGTCTCAGCCAGATTGCCCGTATTACTGGATACTTGTAAGACGCTATTGATACTGAGAACGCTGCCTGTGCTGCTTAAGAGAGCAATGTTTGCATCAGCACTTAAGCTATTGAGGGAAAGGTTAAAGCTGCTCCGATGACTCAGGGTAAAGCGGTAGTAATCGTTTGCAGTGGCGGTCACAATGTCCGGGAGGGATTGAACATTGGACGTAAGGCTCAGCGATGTGGCTGTTCCCAGTGAATTCCCAGCGATATCAGGCATAGCGACTAACCAAGCAATGGCATTGCTATGTTGCCCGAATCTGTTTTTGTACTAACGAATCTGCCTTTGTTTCATGAAAATTGTCTTTTTAGACGAGCGTTTTAAGTGGAAATACGGATTAATTTGAAGTAACTTTTTTCCACCGTTCGGTTTTCACAGAACGAGATCTTGCGTGCGATCGCTAACCAGCCTCGATCGCTTCAAGATATTGCGGCTCTAATAAAAAGGTGCCATTCGCAAAATGAACGCTCCAGTACCCACCGGGTCGTTGATTGATGACGGTGCCCTCTGCTTCTAGAGTAAGCACATTAGGAGAGCGTAGCGCAGGCATGGGATCAGCCGTCTTCACAAAAGCAGGAAGCGCAATAAGACGAATACGATCGCCGACAGCAAGCGGTTTTGGCATAAAAATGGGGAGAGGGGAGAGGGGAGTCAAGGGAGTTGTTGGTTGTTAGAAGGAGGCAGAAGGCAGGAGGCAGAAGGGGGAGGGATGTAGCTTGCTTCCGCTTTGCGGTGGGATGAAGAATATTAAGGATGAAGGCTAAAGGCTAAAAAGCTGACGGCTGACGGCTGATCGCTGACCGCTAAAACCCATGTATCTAATTTATGAATAACTGAGGATTGCTACACCGTCTGCACACTTGCTTTGTACTTTTGCTTTGTACTCTCATCTTATCAGCCCAGGTTTCATGCAGCTACGACAAACCATTCGCTTTTATTTAGAAGACATTGAAACGCCGATCGGTAGAGCCATTAATTTGAGCATTACAGGGCTGGTGTTGCTCTCATCCGCGATTTTTGTGGCGCAAACCTATCCGCTTTCTAACACGCTCTGGCTCATATTAGAGGCGATCGACCAGGGGATTCTCGTCATTTTTGCGATCGAATATGGGCTGCGGTTCTGGTGTGCTGAGCATAAAGCACGCTTTTTCTTTAGCCTGTTTTCGCTGGTTGATTTGCTCGTTATCCTGCCGTTCTTTATTGGCATTTTCAATATTGACCTTTTTAATATCAGCTTTCTCCGAGTATTTCGCTGGTTTAGAATTCTGCGGCTGATTCGCTTTATGGAAGGAAAAACCATTTTTGGTTATGTGACGACTGAAGATAGCGCGATCTTTACCCGTATTCTACTTACGCTCTTCATCATCATTTTTGTGTACTCTGGCTTGATCTATCAGGTCGAACACCCGACGAATCCGCAAGCATTTGGAACGTTTCTGGATGCCGTTTACTTTTCGGTAGCAACCATGACCACGGTTGGATTCGGGGATATCACGCCTGTTTCAGAGATCGGTCGCTTTCTCACCGTGCTGATGATTTTGACGGGCATTGCGCTAATTCCCTGGCAGTTGGGCGATTTGGTGAAACGGTTGGTAAAAACGACCAATCAGGTGCAAACAACGTGCGTAAGCTGCAAACTGTCGCTCCACGATGCTGATGCTCAATTTTGTAAACAGTGTGGTACGAAGCTGGAGTCGATCGCCGCAACTGAAGCGTCTGAAGCTTGAACAATAGGAGTTTAGGGGATAGGGGACAGGGGACAGCTTTTTAGCCTTTAGCCTTCATCCCTCATCCCTCTATCTAGCGGTCTAACTACGGTCGGCTTTGAGAGTTTCCTGAAGCCGCATTATTCGCCATGATGGGATCGTTGTTTGCCATATATACCGCCATGTAGAGCATATTTTGGCGCTCTGGATTGGCAAAACTGATGGTGTAAACCATGCCGTCTTGCTGCCACATGACGGAGGAGTAGGCTGAAGGGGGCTGTTTGGCGGTGCCCATTAAGACATAGCCGCGAATGGTTTTTGTGAGTTGGATGGGGGCGGCGGCGGCGACATGCTGTTGGTAGTCTTGCTGCGCCTGAACCGTTTGAGAATTGGCGGCTGAAAAAGTGCCGATGCGACAAAACTGAGAATCATCTTCACAGCTATACAGCCCGACACTAACGCGCTGGGGCGAATCGGCTGTGGTAATTCGCACGTTCAGGGTTTGGATGAATTCATCATCGGCTGGCTCATTCAGCACAATGTGCGACGGTAGCCGCATCACAAATTTGGGAGGTAAGTTTTGACGAATGCGATCGAGGTGGCGCGCAAACACGCTGGCAGGCTGGGCAAGGGCGATCGACCCACTGGTTAACCCCAGCCACAACACTGACATAACAACGATTTGCCTGACCACTTGCTCACCGATCGCCGTTGCATCTCCTTTACTGTTCAAGGCGCTCTTCAGGAACATGATGAACAATACTCCTCCACACCTGTCTGCCACTCTCTAACGAAAATCTTACCTTGAAAGGATTGTGTCATTCAGTTCGTTAAAAACCTGGCAAAGAGTAAGTCTCCAAAAGCTTTGGGGTTGAGCCGCGATCGCATAGACATGCCACACAACAGCAACGACTGAACCCACGATCGGGCACCATCATCTGGTTTTGCCGTCTTGAGAGAACAGGTTTGTCGTTGCAGGGTCGCACATTGTAAAATCACGCATTGTAGAATCGCAACTGATATAGAATCGCAACTGATATAACCTGGGGTAGAGAAGGGTACTATCTCGCTGCTCTGATTCGTGAGGTTCACATGATTGAAGTTGAGCATCTCAGCAAGGTTTACGGCTCAACCCCTGCCATTGAGGATGTCACGTTCGCGGTGGAGCCAGGGGAAATCTTAGGCTTTTTGGGACCGAACGGAGCCGGAAAGACGACCACGATGCGGATTTTGTCGGGGTATTTGCCCGCATCCGCAGGCACGGCGAAAGTTGCCGGGTTTGAAGTCCACGAAAACTCGATGGCAGTCCGCAAGCACATTGGCTATCTGCCTGAGACGCCGCCGCTGTATACGGATATGACGGTGGAGGGCTTTTTGCATTTTGTGGCACGCATTAAAGGGGTGAATGCAGGCGATCGCCCCCTTCGCGTGCAAACGGCGATCGATCGCTGTAATTTGACGGAAAAAAGCCACACGCTGATCCGCAAACTCTCGAAGGGCTATCGGCAACGGGTAGGCATTGCCCAGGCGATCGTCCACGATCCGCCTGCCATCATTCTGGACGAACCCACTGTGGGGTTAGACCCGCGCCAGATTGCCGAAGTGCGGAGCCTGATCAAACGTCTGGCAGGTGATCATACGGTGATTCTTTCGACGCACATTTTGCCCGAAGTGAGCATGACCTGCGATCGCATCGCCATTATCAACAAAGGTCGGGTCGTCGCAACCAATACGCCCGAAAACCTGATGGCACAGCTTACAGGTGGTTCTGGCTACGAGCTAGAGGTTGATGGCGAAGCAGAAGATATTCATTCTCGCCTCATGGTTTTCCTCCAGGGGTTGCCAAACGTCAGACTGGTCGAGCGGTTAGCCTCTGACCTGCCAGAACACCACAAGCTGCGGGTAATTGCGGAACCAGGCACCGAACTGGTTGGTCAAGATATTGCCAAGACGGTCGTGGGTGCGGGGGTAGGACTGTACGAAATGCGCCGATCGCAAGCCACCCTGGAAGATGTCTTCTTGCAACTGACGACTGAAGAAAAACCACTGGATGCCACAACCGATCCAGACGAGTCGGAACCATCAACGGGAGAAGCAGCTTAGATGCGTGTGATGATGAGCAACATTCTGGCAATTTACCGACGCGAGCTACAGAGCTACTTCGCTTCACCCCTTGCCTACGCGATCGCGGGTGTTTTCTGGTTACTCTCTGGCTTTTTCTTTGTCACGATTTTGGGCGGCATTACCCAGCAGGTTGCCTATGCCGACAGTGCGGGGTATGCTTCACCGATCGATGTGCCCTATCAGTTTTTGCAGTTTTTCTTAGGCACACTCGGTTCGATCGCGCTTTTCATTCTGCCGATTTTGTCGATGGGGCTGTATGCGGAAGAACGTAAGCGCGGCACGTTGGAGCTTTTAGCCACGTCGCCTATCACCAACTGGGCAGTGGCAGTGGGCAAACTCCTGGGCGTACTGACGTTTTTTATCACGATGGTGCTGCCGCTCTTGATTTATGAGGCGATCGTCTTTAGCACCACTACGCCACCCTTCAACTTTGCAGTTGTGCTAGTCGCGCATCTGGGTTTAATTCTGCTTGCTGCCGCCATTCTTTCCCTGGGCATGTTCGTTTCGTCGCTCACCGACAGCACCATTCTCGCGGCGATCGGCACCTTTGGCATCGTCCTCTTTCTCTGGGTCGTCGAAGTGCTGGGGCAAAAGCTGGGTGGTCCCATTGGAGCCGCGTTGGGGCACCTTTCCCTCCTCAAGCACTACAACAACCTGAACCAGGGCATTTTGGACAGCAGCAGTCTAGTACTGTTCGCCAGCTACATTTTTTTAGGGCTGTTTTTGACGGCACAATCGATCGATGCGTTCCGGTTCCAGCGATCTTGAGGGAGTGGGGAGTGGGGAGTAGGGAGTAGGGTAAGGCTAAAGGCTAAAGGCTAAAGGCTAAAAGGAGAGGTGAGAGGTGAGAGGAGTCAAAATCAACTCAAACCTCAAACCTTGAAGTTCAAAGCTTAAAATTCAGCACTTCTTACTCTCCTCACTCCTCACCCCTCTCTTGAAATTCAAAACTCAAAACTCAAAACTCAAAATTCTCATCCCCCATTCCCTCTCTCTCCATCGTTTCCCCATTCCCGACTCCCGACTCCCCACTCCCTTTTCTTTCTTGACATGAAAACGCTGTCTACCAACCTGAAATACCTCACATACCTGTTCTGGCTGGGTCCCATGCTGGTGATTGCAGGCGCGATCGCGGGTCTGGTTTCTGGCTCTTTTAGCCCCATTCCTCTGGGTTTGGTGATTGCAGGCATTGTGATCGTTGGGCTATGGCTGGTGTTTCAGTCCACCTATGGGGATAGTTCACAGCCGGGGTTTTGGAGCCAGCGATCGACGCAGGTGGGCGCGAATGCATTGATTACAACCCTGTCGGTAATCGCCATTTTGGGCTTGGTCAATTATTTGGCGGCAACCCATGTGGGACGGATGGATTTGACGGAGAATCAGCTGTTTTCGCTGGCTCCCGAAACCCAACAGATCGTGAAGAATCTGAAGCAGCCTGTGAAAGTCTGGGTGTTTGTCCCCCAGCCCAACTCGCGCGATCGGGAATTGCTGGAGAGCTACCATCGCCAGAACGATCGCCTGAGCTATGAGTTTGTCGATCCAAATACGCAGCCATCATTGGTAGAGCGGCTAGAGGCGAAGAGCGGCGGGGATGTGATTGCCGAAATTCAACCCGAAGGACGGAAGCAGTATGTGCAGACGATCGCGCCGACCACCGGGGATAGTCTGGTCGGTGAAGGGGGTTTCCTGTCTGAGGTGAAGCTGACGAGCGCGTTAGAACAACTGGTCAGCAATCGGAAGTCCTTTGCCTATGTGATACAGGGACATGGCGAACACCCGATCGACCAGTCGCAGGGTGCCATTTCTCAGGCAGTGAAAACGCTGCAAGACAAGAACGTGACCGTCAAGCCGCTGAATCTCCTGGAAACGGCGACGATTCCGACCGATGCTAATGTGCTGGTGCTGGCAGGACCGCAAAAACCGTTCCTGGAACCAGAAGTCAAAGCGCTGGATGAGTATGTGAATGGTGGTGGCAATCTCTTTGTGATGGTTGACCCCAATACGAATCCGGGATTGGACAACCTGTTGAATCGCTGGGGTGTGGCGATCGACAAACGAGTGGTGATCGATGTTTCCGGCAGACTGGCACAACTGGGACCCGCCTTCTCGTCCGTCAGTCAGTACGGCAATCACCCGATTACAAAAGACTTTGGCAACTCAATCTCAATCTATCCGCTGGCACAGCCGATCGACGTGAAGCCCGAAACCGATGTCAAATCTGTACCGTTGTTGTTTACCAGCGAACGAAGTTGGGCAGAAAGCAACGTGAAAGAGCAACCTTTGAAGTTTGACCAGGCGAGCGATCGACCCGGTCCGTTAGTCATCGGCTTTGCGCTCACTCGTACCATCACGCCGCCAACGGTTGCAGCCCCCAAGCCCTCTCCAAGCCCTTCACCCTCTGCCTCTGTCAGTCCCAAGCCTTCTCCCAGTCCCTCTGCCAGTCCTCAACCGTCAGCGTCCGCAAGTCCTTCTCCCAGCCCCTCGCCCTCTGCAACCGCCCCTCAAGGGAGTGACCAGAAGCCAAAAGAAGCCCGGTTAGTGGTCATTGGAAACTCCCGCTTTGCCGAAGATGGGGCAGTAAACCAGGGCATCAACGGCGATGTCTTCGTCAACTCAGTGCGCTGGCTCAGCCGTGCAGATGATCAATCCCTCTCCATCCGTCCCAAAGAAGCCAAAAATCGTCGTCTGGGGTTGTCTGCTCAGCAGGCAAGTCTGGCAACCTGGCTGGCGATCGCCATTATTCCACTCCTGGGGTTTGCAGCGGCGTTTGGGGTTTGGTGGAGAAGACGGTAGAAGGCAGAGGGCAGAAGGCAGAAGAGTTGTTAGTTGTATAGCCCCTTGGGCATTCAAGAAAGGTTTTTAGTTGTTAGCCTCAAGAACAATTCAAAACTCATAACTCTCATCCCCTGCCCCCTCCGCTTCCCCTGCCCCCTTGCCCCCTTGTCCCCCTCACGCCTTACTCCTCACTCCTCTCTTGGTGATGAAAATTCAACGCACACCTTTGCTCTTATTGGCGATCGCCCTTGTTCTCGGTGCGTTTGTCTATCTGTATGAGGTGCAGGGAAAGCCTCAGCGGGAGGCAGCTCAGGCACAGACAGAGCAACTGTTTACCTTCAAAGAAGAGGACGTGCGATCGATCACTCTGACGACTCCCAGCGAGACGCTGACGTTTGCCAAAACTCCGGCAGCGCGGGTGGCATCTGCTTCTAAAGCCGATCCTAAAGCAGGAGTTCAGCCTCAGGCTGGTGCGTTGGTCTGGGCGATGACTGCGCCAGATCAAGCGGTGGCAAAGGATGCTTCGGTTGCTTACCTGCTGAATTTGATGGCAACGGGCAAACGGCAGCAGACGCTCAAAGTGCCAGCGTCTCAACAGGGAGAGTTTGGATTTGACCAGCCGATCGCGATCGCTGAGGTTAAACTGGCAAATCAGCAACGTCATCGACTGGTGCTTGGCAAGCCCAATTTTAATCGCAGTGCGCTGTACGCTCAGGTTGATCCGCCTGCTCAAGCGTCGGCTGAGCGATCGGTGGTGCTGGTCTCGACCGATTTTGAAAATGCCGTCAAACGACCCCTAGCCGATTGGAAAGCCGAGGCACCAGTCGCCCAACCTTCAGCAAAGCCGTCGCCAGCAAAGCAATCCACTGCAAAGCCGTCGAACCCGCCAGCTTCAAATGAGCCAACCCCAAGCCCGATAACGCCCTAAAACTTCCATTGCTTGCAGCCGTTTCTGGTTGCATTCACCACACCCTGCACCACACACCCTCACTCATTGGACTATGGCTTATCTAATCAGTAATCGCTGTAAGACTCTGACTGCTCAGAGTTTTCTACGAAAAAGCCACCCAAAACGTCGATTGGCTCTGGATTGATGCTGACGTTGGACAGCAGGCGCGCCGTATTTACGAAATCTGGCTCGACGCACGGGTTCGTCAACCGTTTGTTCGGCTTTCCCTTCAGGTGTTTCTTTCACACGCGGCTCTGCTGTCTTTGGCACATAAATCTCCTTGGGCTTGAGCCATGCTGCAATGATACCGCTAGCAATCCCGCCGATCGCGCCAAACGTAATGCTCAGAATCGGACCGTACCCCAGCACGGCTAAGCCCAGCATAAAGACGAGCCAGTACTTTAAGCCAGTTGCTAGACCCAGGTTTGTATCGGGCAGTTTGGACATCAGCTTGAGTGGGGAGTGGGGAGTGGGGAGTGGGGGACAGGGAATAGGGGACAGGGGACAGGGAGCAGGAGAAGCAGAGGGTGAGGGATGAGTTAAACCAGTTGTTGGTTGTTAGTTGTTGGTTGTTAGTGCATACGCTGTTCTTGACTCCTTCTAAAAACTAAAAACCTTTCTTGAATGCCCAAGGGGCTATACAACCAACAACTTTTTTCTACTTCCTCACCTTCTCCAACTGTGTTTCTAGATCTTGGGTTGTGTCTAACTCAATGAGGTAGGGCTGTTCAGTGGGGCTAAAGTCATCCATGTGCTGCTTGGGAAGAAGGTCGGCGGTTGCGTCGGAGATGTCGTCGTGGCGCTGTTGCAGGCGCTGCTGTAGGACGGCGATCGGTGCCGTGCAGTGGAGGATTTGGAGGGAGATGTGATGGGCGATCGCTTGCTCGATCGCGGCTTGGCGGAAGGGCTGGCGATCGTATTTGGCATCCAGAATGACGGTGTAGCCCTGGGATGCGAGAGTGATACCAAGATGCAGGAGGCGATCGTAGGTTTTTTGCGTCATCTCAGCCGAGTAAAGATCTTGGCTACCGTGGGCTTCTAGGGGAATGCCAGCCAGGTGTTTGCGAACTGCATCGGAACGAATGTGGATGGCTCCGCGTTGCTGGGCAAGTTGGCGTGCCACTGTGCTTTTACCAGCACCCGACAAGCCTGCCATCAGAATCAAGCGTCCTTGCTGGGGTTGGGTATATTCCCATGCCAAGCGATAATAGCGGGCAGCGGTGGTAGAGGCTTCTTGTTTGGTGGCTTCGGGAACGGAAGGATCGCTGAGCAGGAAAGACGTGACTTTGGCGCGAACGTAGGATTGACGACTGAGGTACAGCGGTAAGACCTGCAAACCTTCCCAGTCGCCCGTTTGCTCAAGATACGCATTCAAAAAGCGGTTGCTGAGGTCACGCCGATCGCGCGCATCCAGATCCATGATGATGTAGGCAATGTCGAACATCACATCGACAAACCGAAACGGCTCGTTGAACTCGATGCAGTCAAACAGCAGAATTTTGTCGTGCCCCAAAGCATCACGCCAAAGAGCAATATTTCGCAGATGGACATCGCCGTGACACTCCCGAATCCAGTTTTGGGCGACGCGGCTTTCAAAGAGGGCTTCTTGCTCGGCAAACAGGCGATCGGTATACTCCCTGGTTTCGTCTAGCTGCTGCTGAGTTTGGGGTCCGCCTACGTATTGCAGCGTTTGCTCATAGTTTTCGTCGATCGCCGCCCGAATTTTTGCCACCTGACCAAAACTGCGGATGTAGTCGTTTGTCTCCGCATGGGCATGAAAGTCTGCCAGCACCCGCGCTAATTGCTCTAGCACGTCTTCGGTGAGTTCACCCCGATCGAACACTTCGGTAAACAAGCTCGATTGGGGAAACTGCCGCATTTTCACTACATATTCCACCGCTTCACCCGTGCCATCTGGTTCGCCCGTAGCACCAAGCTGGAAGCGATCGCCGTCTTGGGTAATCGGCAACGCCTCCAGATACAGTTCGGCGGCACCGCGTTGATTGAGCCGGAGTTCTTCGGCACAGAAGTGCTGTCGCTTTGCCAAGGTAGAGAAATCAAGAAACCCAAAGTTGATGGGCTTTTTCACCTTGTAGGCATACTCACCCGTCAGCAACACATACGAGATGTGCGTTTGAATGACCTGAATCGGCTCTATGACGGAGTGAGGGTAAAACGCGGGTGTGGTCATCTGCTGAATCAGCGCTGGCAGCAAAGCATCAGTCATGGGTCTTAGTTTCGGTGAAAAGTGATCAAATCTAACAGAATCTCTAAGGTCTCAAGCTTTTTAATCATAGGGTTCTCGATCGTGAAAGCAAATTTGTTTCAGTCTTCTCCATTCAGTGTTTAATAAACCAATATTCTGAGCGATCGGTCAACTGGTAAGAAAGGCTCAGAGAAAGCTTGAGCTTTCGGTCGTAGAATTCCCAGTAGCGCTCTCTTTCAGGGTTTAGAGCCATGAGAAGAAAAGCGTCTCTCTTTTGTGTTCTGGATATTGTAGCCAGAGAAAAAAGGAGAGATTCGCCTCCGGTTGATCGGATCGAGTCGAGCTAGTATTGGTTGCCATCAGCTCTAAAGTGTACGGGTTTTCGTTTGTGAATTTCATCTGTGGTGTGAGTGAGGCGATATGATGACCAAGCTTTTTTGGAGTACCCTGAGCGCAACGCTCGCGCTTTTGGGGCATGTTTTTTTAGTGCAGGCACCTGTCAAAGCTGATGTTAACCCTGAGGCTCAAACCGCGAGTACAACTGCTCATACCGTAGCGCTGGAGCGAGAAGGCACAACACCTGCCCTCCCTCTGGCAGCAACGATGGGAGCCGATCAACCGTCTGCTTCAGTCATGGTTGAGGCAGATGCAGAAACCACCAATATGGAACAGGTCACGTCTGTTTCGCAGCTAACGGACGTAAGACCCACTGATTGGGCATTTCAAGCCTTGCAATCGCTTGTAGAACGCTACGGCTGCATTGTGGGCTACCCCGACAAAACCTATCGCGGCAACCGTGCGCTGACTCGGTATGAATTTGCGGCTGGGCTTAATGCCTGCATGGATCGCATCAACGAGTTGATTGCCGCTGGCACGGCTGATCTGGTTAAAAAAGAAGACCTGCTGGCGTTACAAAAACTGCAAGAGGAGTTTGCGGCTGAGCTGGCAACGCTACGCGGTCGGGTTGGTGCCCTGGAAGCTCGAACCGCCACGCTAGAAAAGCAGCAGTTTTCGACGACGACCAAAATCGGCACTGAGTTAATTACCTACGTTGCAGATGCGTTTGGCGATCGCGTTGACTCGCGCAACAATGCTGCTATTGGGTATCGGTTGCGTTTAGATTTCGATACCAGCTTTACAGGCAAAGATCGCCTGCGGACTCGCTTGCAGGCAACGAATCTACGAAAGTTTGATATCGGGTCTGATTTTGGGGTTTCGCCTGTGGGTCGTGCCACTAGTGATCTATCAGACGAAACGCGCTTTTTGGCGACGAGCACCAGTTCTAACAGCAACATCACGCTGAATCGATTGCAATATCGCTTTCCCGTAGGCGAGAAACTGACCGTCTTTTTAGATGCGAACACGATCGATCCGTCGATCGTCACCGATCCCATCACGCCGTTTAACGACCAGGCAACGGGTTCACCGTCTAACTTTGCGCAAATTAACCCCGTTTGGTTTCCGATCGGCAACCAGGCTGGTCTTGCTGTAAACTACGCCATTAGCCCCAACTTTCAGCTTGACTTTGGTTATCAAGGTGAAGGTGATAGCCCCAATGACCCGAAGCTTGGGGTTTTCAACAGCGGATACAGTGCCTTTGCCCATCTCATCGTGTACTCTGGCACCTTCAAGCTGGGCTTTTTCTACATCAACTCGTACTCGCCGCAGTTTGGGGTGGATACGCTGGCTGGCAGTAATGCGGCAAAAATTCTGGGAGCGGGACCAGTGGTGGGCAACGGCTACAGCATTGAGCTTGACTACCGCATTACCAGTTGGTTTGAGCTGGGTGGCTGGGTCGGTCTAACGCAGGCGCGAACCCTGGGCTCAGGCACCAGAGGCGATGCCGATATCTGGAACTTTGCCGTCAATTTGGCTTTTCCTGACTTGGGCAAAAAAGGCAACCTGGGCGGCATTGTGTTTGGGATGCAGCCACGCCTCACGGGGACAAGCAATGCAGCCGTTGCCACCGCGATCGGGCTACCTGCGGGACAACGCGAAGACCGGGATACGGGCTACCACATTGAAGTGTTCTACCGCTATCAGTTGACAGACAATATCTCGATTACGCCCGGTGTCATCTGGCTAACGGCTCCTAACCATGACGATCGCAACCCTGATGCGTTTGTCGGGGTCATTCGCACCACGTTTGTTTTCTAAGCGCAAAACCTAAGCACAAAACCTCGAGGTTTAAGCGACCACATTGGTGACGCTGCTTGATGCCTGATCAAAACCTCCGAGGTTGGCGTAAGCCCTAATGATTTAACCCGCAACGGCGACGCTAAGAATTGTGCCAGGGGCTTTTCAACGTGCTGCGATCGTGTGAGATTCTCCTCATAGATTAACTGCCTGATAGTTTGACTGCTTGATTAACTAATCGCTCTTTGCCTCTCAAGCCCCATTGACAAGGAACTAAGTTTGATGAAACGTCGATCGCTTTTAACACTCTCTTTGACCGCGATCGTAGCGGTGACTGCACTCGCTAGCTGCGAACCGCCTCAGCCAGGGCAAAGTCCCACCTCTAGCAGCGGCAAAAAAGTGCTGACAATGGTGACATCGCCCGATTATCCACCCTACGAGTATTACGACACCGCCAGCGGTGAACGCAAAATCGTCGGATTTGACGTAGACATTGCCAACAAAATTGCCAGTGAGTTGGGCTACGAACTCAAAATCAACGAATCAGACTTTAATGGTTTGGTGCCTGCGCTCCAGGCGAAGCGGGCTGACTTTGTGATGGCAGGCATGACCCCCACCCCCGAACGCCAGAAAAACGTAGACTTTTCGACCATCTACTACGAGGCAAAGAACACGATCGTTGCGCCGAAAGCCAGCAATTTGAAGACGACCAAAGATCTTGCAGGCAAAACGGTGGGTGTACAGCTCGGCTCGATTCAAGAAGGCGATGCGAAAAAAATTGCCGAAAAGGTGCCGGGGATGAAGGTCAAGCAATTGAACAAAGTGCCCGACCTGATTCAGGAAATTAAATCCAAGCGAATTGATGCGGCGATCGTTGAAGATACCGTCGCCAAAGGCTTTACCGATTCCAGCCCCGACCTGGCATTCAACGTGATTCCATCGGAAGGACCGTCTGGTTCTGCGGTTGCCTTCCCCAAAGGCTCACCCCTCGTCGCTGATTTCAATAAAGTGCTGGAAAAAATGAAAGCCAGCGGCGAAATTAAAACCCTTGCAGCCAAGTGGTTCGCCACCAGTGCGCCTGCCTCACCGTCTCCATCGCCCTCTGGTTCTGCGTCACCTTCACCCAGCAAATCACCCTAGTGGGACTGATGCATGTTGTTAAACCTCGGAGGTTTAAGCCGCTACATGAGACAGATGCCCGATCCCTGGTTAAAACCTCCGAGGTTTGCGGTTTGAAAGCCGATGTTTTCTTTTGTAGGGACGTTACATGTAACGTCCCTACAAACGGTGTGATGGCATGTTCTTGATTGTATTGATCCTGTTGACCGCTGCATTGAAAGGGATTTATGTTTCTACGCTTCAACAACCGTGCTGTGAGATTTCCATTGCTTAAGAGATTTTTGAGCAAGATGTTACCCCTACGATTTGCGGGGATGAGTGTTTCTAGAAATGGCGTTAATCGACTGCGATCGCGCTGGGCGATCGTGGCACTCCAAACGTTCCTGGTCATTCTTCTGGCGAGTCATTGGGTGGCACAACCGCTACCGTCGATCGCACAAAGCCCTCCAACAGCGATGGAAAGCCCCGCTGCTGGCAATCAGGGTGTGATCGTGGCTCAGGCTCCTGCGCCTCCACCCGCCGAGGCACCTGCGAGCAAAGGTGGGCTAGATCTCGACTTCGGGCGCATCGTGCCGGACATTCCATTTATCCTGGCAGGCATTCCCGTTACCCTCATCTTCACCATTTCTTCGGTGCTGCTGGGGTTGGTGTGGGGGTCTGCCCTGTCGTTGTGCAAGATTTCAGGTTTGAAGCCCCTCCAATGGTTTTCCTTTGCCTATACCACCATCTTTCGCGGCACTCCACTCCTCTTACAGCTCTCGCTCGTCTACTTCGCCACGCCCCAGCTCACGGGCTACAACATTACCCCCTATCAAGCAGGCGTGCTGACCTTTACCCTCAACTCTGGGGCATACATGTCTGAAACCATTCGGGCAGGCATCCAGGCAGTGGATAAAGGACAGGCAGAAGCCTCGCTTTCGCTGGGTATTCCCTACTGGCTGATGATGTGGGACGTGATTATGCCCCAGGCGTTAAAAAATATTCTGCCTGCACTGGTAAATGAAACCATCAGTTTGCTGAAAGATTCTTCACTGGTTTCAACCATTGGGGTAGTGGAAATTCTCCGTGCCGCGCAAATTGTGGGTGCCAACAAGTACATCTACTTTGAGCCACTGCTGTTTGCGGGACTCATTTATTACATTCTGGTGATGGGTCTAACCTATGCGGCGAGTGCGCTTGAAAGACGGCTCAGACGTAGCGAATGACGCAGTAATCCTCAGGGTCGTTGCGACATTCTAAAAGCAAGCATTACCCTTGAGGTATTTACAACTTGAGGCACTTATAAAACCCAAAAGGACAACAGGAGCTTTAAAGCCATGAGTGAAACCATTATTAAAACCGAAGGATTGCACAAATCGTTTGGTAAGCTGGACGTGCTCAAGGGCATTTCCACCGAGATTCGCAAGGGTGAAGTGGTCGCAGTGATCGGACCCTCTGGGTGCGGCAAATCGACCCTGCTTCGCTGTATGAACCTGCTAGAAACACCTACGCAGGGAAACATTTACTTTAAGGGCGAGAATATTACAGCGCCCAAAACCAACATTTCTAAAGTACGCCAGCATTTGGGGATGGTGTTTCAGCACTTCCATCTGTTTCCCCACATGACGGTGCTGAAGAATGTCATTTATGCGCCCACAAAAATATCCAAAGTGCCGTCAGAAGAAGCGAAGCAATTGGGTATGGATCTGTTAGAAAAGGTTGGACTGAAGGAAAAAGCGGATGTCTACCCGTCTCGCCTGTCTGGTGGGCAGAAACAACGTGTGGCGATCGCCCGTGCCCTGGCAATGCAACCCGATGTCATTCTGTTTGATGAGCCCACGTCTGCCCTTGACCCTGAAATGGTGCAGGAAGTGTTGGAAGTGATGAAAGGGCTGGCAAAAACAGGCATGACAATGGCGATCGTCACCCACGAAATGGGCTTTGCGCGGGAAGTCGCCGATCGGGTCTGGTTTCTTAATGAAGGCAGTTTAGCTGAGGACGCAGAACCCGACACGTTTTTCACCAATCCTCAATGCGATCGGGCGAAGCAATTTCTAGAGAAGATGCTTTAAGAGAGGAGGTCGCGATCGGTGATCAGCTTTCAACTCTATGCTGACGGCTAGACGAAAAGATGAAGGATAAAGGATAAAAAGCTGACCGTTGACTGCTCAATTAACTCAAAATTCCTAGGGCGCGTCATCAATTAGCTCCAAAACCTTGCGGTATCAGCATGGTCGCGCCCGCCCAAACACACCAGGCTAGGGGCTGGAATCCTTGCTAAGAGCCATGTGTAATTGTAATTGATGACAGCCCCTAAGCTACCCGCTAACGGCTTTCAGGGTTCGATCGCCTTTCGCTGTGAACGGGAAAAATCTGACATGAAGGGGCGCTCAAACACCAGATGAAAGCCGTAGCTTCCCAATAGTGCAAACGGCATACCTAGCAGCAGTAGACCCAAAAATTTGCTCACAGGTGAATGGATTCCATTCAACGGTAATTCAGCAAGACCCAAGAGCGGCAAATGGATCAGGTACAAACTGTAGGAGAACGTTCCCAACCAGACGACCCATTTTGATTCCAACAGGGCTAAAACGGCTGGGCGATCGGCGTGATTTTCAACCCGGTGAGTCGCACAGTCAATGATAACCGCGAGTGCAAAAATGCCTACCAACAGATCGCTGATAAAAGCAGTGGCAACGTTGGAATCCATACTGGGACGCAGAAAATATTCAGCTATTAATCCTGCTAGTGCCACCCAGGCAATGGTGCGCCAAGGCACTCGTTTGCGAAGCGCGATCGCGGCACGTTTGGGCGAAAATACCACGTCTGCCCCGTACATACCCAGCGCAAACAGCCCCACAAACCAGGGAATTGCTTGATCTAGAGGGCTGTGAGGGATGAAATGCAGCGACAGACCGATCGCAAACGCAAGCCCAACCGCTGCTACAACGTTGATCCGTCGCCAGACCAGAAGCAGCAACGGAAACACAAAGTAGATCTGCCACTCGGTTGCAACGCTCCACATGGGAATCTCCATCTTATAGATCCAATTCAAGCTCAAATTTTGAATTAGTAAGACATGAGATAGAACAACACTCCCTGTTAAGGCTGACATTGACTCATTCCATGCCACTCCCATCAAGCTTTGTAATGGTCTGGGAATGACTAAAAACAGCAGCAACAGCAGAGTGAGTGTGATGTAGTAAGGCGGGATAATGCGCCACGCCCTTCGCTTGAGGTATTGCACGATCCCGCCTCTAAGCTGACCCGTTTTGCTACGAACGACGGGAAGCATCAGGCAGAAACCAGACAGTACGATAAAGATAGAAACGGCATTGCGCCCGTGAGTCATCCATCGAGTTGCCCAGTAGAAGAGAGAGGGTAGTCCATCACCTTGCAAGCCTCCATCAATTTCACGGTAGACGTGTACTAACACAACATATAAGGCTGTTAATCCACGCATACCATCTAAAAATTCCAGCCGAATTTTGGGCGATGGGGGTGTCCCACGCTCCAGATGCTCCCCTTCAACGTTTGCCATAGCAAGTTTAATCATGTGGACAGTTTATCGGCGCGATCGTTCAATCGGTACCATTTTCAATCAGGTTGCAATTGAAGCACTTTCAATCAGTGCCGATTTTACCGTACTGCCTCCGCTGCACAAGGGTTAAGGGAGAAGCTTTAAGGTTCTTTTACAGGATGGGGTTCGGTACGTCAGTAAGCTACAGCCACCGTAAATCAAATTCATTTGACTTCTGAATCCGTCGATCGCCCGACGCTGCAATTGCCATCCCTATGCTTTACAAAAGCCGATGGCACTCTCTTAAAAGAAAAGAATGAGGAACCTGTATGCTAACCCTAATAACAGGTTGCGATCGTCCACATCAGAGAGTTTTTCAGACTGCAACAAAAATAGGCTTTGAGCGCCAAGCTTTTCATGAAAGGAGTTTAGAGTACGGGATGAACTGGTTTATACAAGCTGTTGTTGCAGGTGTAACAGCCTTTATTGCCACCAATATTGATGACATTGTGATCCTGATGCTCTTTTTTGCTCAGGTGAATGCGACGTTTCGCCCAAAGCATATTTTTGTAGGGCAGTACATCGGTTTTACAATCTTAGTTGCGCTAAGTTTACCTGGATTTTTTGGTGGCTTGGTGTTGCCTAAAGCATGGATTGGGCTGTTGGGACTGGTTCCCATTGCGATCGGACTCAAGGAGTTACTAGACCAGAAAAGGGGTAAACCCAACATTCAAGCAGTCTCTGATGAGTGGAGCCAACCTCAAAGGGAGCACCCAATTCGTTCCAAGTTTGCCAGCCTGTTTTCGCCACCGATCTATCAAGTCACGACCATTACCATTGCAAACGGTGGTGATAACGTTGGCATCTATGTGCCGCTTTTTGCCAGCAGTAGCCCATCCGGTTTAGCCGTCATTCTGATCACATTTTTTTTCATGGTAAGCCTCTGGTGTTTCATTGCTTACCAGCTCACTCAACATCCCTTGGTTGCTCAGGGCTTAACTCGTTGGGGTGGAGTGATCGTCCCTTTCGTACTCATTGGCTTAGGCATTTATATCTTGATGGAGAGTGAAGCATACCAGCTTTTGCCGGGACTCTAGGGGCTGTCATCAATTACTGCTACACATTACTTGCAGCAAGGGTTCCAGCCCCTAGCCTGATGTGTTGGGACGGGCGTGACACTGCTGATGCTGCAAGGTTTCGTAGCTGATTGATGACACGCCCTAGGTTGAACGTTGGGCGCGGTTGCAATTGCTCAGGACAGCAGACGGTGGCAGTCTTGCGCGATCGCCCAGTCTTCTTGAGTGTGGATCACGAAAATACGGACGGTGGAATCGGCTGTAGCAATATCTTGATCGATGGGATGGTGTTCGTTCTTTTTGGCATCCAGCTTTAAGCCCATAAAGCAAAAGTGTTCGCAGGCAAGGGAGCGCACGATCGCAGCATTCTCGCCAACACCAGCAGTAAATACGATGGCATCTACCCCCCCCAAACTGGCAAGCATCGAACCCATACCCGATCGCAGGCGATGGATATAGACATCGAACGCAAGCTGGGCGTGTGCATTGCCCGCCTCGATCGCTTGCATGACCTGACGCAAATCGGCAGATACGCCGGAAATGCCGAGCAACCCAGAGGCTTTGTTGAGTTCCTGATCCATGCGATCGACGGTGTAACCTTCCTGCCGCATGAGGTAAAGCAGAATGCCTGGATCAACCGAGCCAGAACGTGTACCCATCATCAATCCTTCTAGCGGTGTAAAGCCCATCGTGGTATCAATGCTGTGTCCATACTGAATGGCAGAGAGCGAACACCCATTGCCCAAATGACAAACCATCAACCGTAGATCCTTTAAATCACGCTGCAACAGATGGGCGACTCGATGGGCACAGTATTGATGGCTAATGCCGTGAAACCCATAGCGCCGAATGCCTAAATCGATCCATTGATAAGTTCCTGGATAGATGGCTGCTGCGTCTGGAAGCTGGCTATGGAACGCTGTATCAAAGGCTGCAATTTGTGGCATCTCTGTTCCAAAAGCGCGTTCGATCGCCTCAATGCCTTCTAAATTAGCGGGATTATGAACGGGCGCAAGAACCGCTAAACGGTCGATCGTGGCTTTCACCTCAGCAGTCACTCGCACGCTCTCCCGATACTCCTGTCCGCCATGTACCACGCGATGCCCCACCACATCGATCGCAGACGGGTGATCAATCACACTGGTTTTTCCAGTCCAGAGGGTTTCAAGCATGTGAACCATCACCTCTGAGCGCTGCTGGGCGGGCAATCTTTCTTCTATCACCGCCCCATCCGCCGTTTTAACCTTAATTTCGGCAGTTCCTTGGTGATGAGTCCAGTCAACCGTTGCGTCCCACAGTGGCTCAGGAGGCAATTCTGGTAAGCGATCGCCCACCTCATAAAGACAGCTTTTCTGGCTACTGGAACCTGCATTAAGAATCAGAATTTTCATACATCAGGAGGTTAAAACGAATGTCACAAACCCGTTCTTGAGTCTGTGTTAGTGAATAGTTAAATGATTTACCTCTATCAAACTGAACGCTTTTGGTTAAATTCTGACGATGAGCTGCGATCCGATGGATCAGAAAATGCCAATTGCGGGTAGATGGCATTGTGGCGATCGCACTATTCGATCGCAATCACCACATCGTTGGATTTAATGACCGCGTAAGCGACTTTACCTTCTGCCAACTCCAACGTCTCAGCCGATGTGGTTGTGATGATAGACGTGAGTTCGACTACATGCACAATTTCTAACGTCACTTCTGTATTGACCGAGCCTTTGATCATGTGCGTAACCCTGCCCTCTAACACGTTGCGAGAGCTAACTTTAAACGGTCTCTTGGGCGGAAATCCAGGCGGCTCACGAGTGCCTGATGGTGGCACGTTAGCAGGGTTTTCTGTTGGATCTGGGGTGGCATCCTTCAACCCTCGCAACATCTCTCGCAGGACTTCTGTTTTCGTGCGCTGAGACTGCTGACAAATCGCCTCCAGCAGTTGGCGTTCCTCTTCAGAAGTCTGAAATGTAATCCATCCCTGGTCTTTTCTGGGCATTTTATTACCAACTAAGTTGGAAAAACTCGTTAAATTGGTAGAATCATACCAACTTCAGCCATTAAGCTTTTCGTTTGGTGATACTTGTATGAGACGTAAACAGGTTTTGCTTTTTCTAGGTGTAACATTAACCAGTTTTTTTCTGGTGCTTGGTCTACGGCTGATTAACCCTGAGCCAGCTCAAGCCAATACTAAACTACTGGTATCGGCGGCTGCCAGCCTCAAGGACGTAATGGAAACCATAAAGCCGCTGTATCAAAAGAGCCACGCTGATGTAAGCCTGACATTTAATTTTGGGGCATCGGGTGCGTTGCTTCAGCAGATTGAACAGGGCGCACCAGCCGATGTGTTTATTTCTGCCGCCAAGCGTCAAATGGATGCACTGGATCAAAAGGGAGCCTTAGCACCCGGCACTCGTAGCAACCTGGCAAATAATAAGTTGGTCTTAATTGTGCCTAAAAATTCTAAAGGCGTAACCAGCTTCAATAGTTTGCAGCAGCCAGAGGTCAAACGAATTGCTGTGGGTGAACCGCGTAGCGTTCCAGCAGGGCAGTATGCAGCGGAGGTTCTACAAAAGCTGAACCTGACAGATGCCGTGAAGCCCAAGCTGGTTTATGCGAATAACGTGCGGCAAGTACTGTCAGTGGTGGAAAGCGGTAATGCCGATGCGGGGCTGGTTTACCTTACGGATGCCAAGATTTCTAACAAGGTGAAAATTGTCGCGGTTGCGGCTGATTCATACCATTCGCCGATCGTCTACCCAATGGCAGCGCTCAAAAGCAGCAAAAACACCGCTGCGGCTAAAGCATTTGTGCAATATCTCTCCAGTCGTGAGGCGAAACGGATTTTGCAGCAGTATGGGTTTATTGTGCCCAAGTAGAGGGGGATGAGGCATGAATGATGCGATCGCCCTACCACCCGATCTATCGCCGCTCTGGATTTCGCTCAAAGTAGCGCTATTAGCAACGGTGGTTACCTTTTTTGTCGGTATCGCTGTTGCTTACTGGATGTTGGGCTATCGGGGAAAAGGGCGATCGTTGCTGGAGGGGCTTTTTGTCTCGCCATTGATTCTGCCGCCCACTGTGGTAGGCTTCCTGCTGCTGCTGCTGTTTGGCAAAAATGGATTCGCTGGGCAACTGCTGATGTCGGTCGATTTCAGCGTCGTTTTTACCTGGTACGGAGCCGCGATTACGGCAACAGTCGTGTCCTTTCCCTTGATGTATCGCACGGCATTGGGAGCGTTTGAGCAAATTGATGGCAATCTTCTCGCCGTTGCCCGCACCTTAGGAGCTTCAGAATGGACAGTCTTTCGTCGCGTGATGCTGCCGCTGGCACTGCCTGGAGTCATTGCAGGAGCCGTTCTTGCCTTTGCTCGTGCCCTGGGTGAATTTGGTGCCACATTAATGCTGGCGGGTAATATTCCTGGTCAAACGCAAACTATTCCAATGGCAATCTACTTTGCGGTGGAAGCGGGTGCGATGAGTGAAGCCTGGTTTTGGGCGATCGTGATTATGCTCATTTCACTATCAGGTCTTTTTAGTGTCAATTTTTGGCAGGAACAGCAAAAAAAGCGACGGGTTACGTTTGCCCCATCGGGACTTTCAGCGATCGCTCGTCTCGTTGCCGTGCCTAGTTCGATCGCGCCCCTCAGCCCGTCTAAACCTAAACACAATGGGCTTTCCGGCTTAGTTGTTAATCTACAGAAGCGACTTGCCAATTTTGATCTGGATTTAACCTTTACCGTCACCGAATCCACCTTGGGGATCTTGGGGGGATCAGGGGCAGGCAAAAGTATGCTGCTGCGGTGTCTGGCAGGGATGGAACGCCCAACGAACGGGCAAATTGTTTTAAATGGGCGAGTGCTATTTGATGCAAAAAAAGGGATTAACGTGCCCAGCCGCGATCGTCGCATTGGGGTTTTGGTGCAAAATTACGCCCTGTTTCCCCACATGACCGTGGCAAAAAATATTGCGTTTGGGTTGCCCAACGCCCTTTCTGCCAGCGAAACCCGACAGCGTGTAGAGGTTCAACTGGCAGCGGTGCAGCTACAGGGCTATGGCGATCGCTATCCCAGCCAGCTTTCGGGTGGGCAGCAACAACGGGTTGCCTTGGCACGCGCACTGGCAAGTGAACCAGAGGTACTCCTGCTCGATGAACCTTTTTCGGCGCTAGACACCCACCTGCGAAGTCAAATGGAACAGGCGTTGATCACCCGCCTGCAAAGTTTTAACGGGGTAAGCCTTTTGGTGACTCACAATTTAGAAGAAGCTTACCGGGTCTGTGAGGATCTGCTGGTGCTAGAGCAGGGGCATGTGCTGGCGTATGGTTCTAAGGACACTATTTTTGAACGACCGGAACGATTGGGTGTAGCTCAGCTTACTGGATGTAAGAACTTCTCTACGGCAGCACCGATCGCAGCGCAAACCATTCTTGCAGCCGATTGGGGTTTGTCCGTGCAGATAGTGGAGCCTCTGCCCGATCGTCTCACCTATGTGGGAATTCGTGCTCATCACATCCGGTTTGTTGACACTCTCAATCAGACCAACACCTTTCCATGCTGGCTCGTTTCCACCAGCGAAACGCCGCATCGCATGACGGTATTTCTCAAATTCAAGACCCAACCCGATCATCCCCAGGACTATCATGTGCAGGTAGAAGTCTTTAAGGAAACGTGGGAGACGCTGAAGCAGAAACCACTGCCCTGGTTCGTTCATTTCAATCCGCTACGGCTTCTTCTGTTAAGTGCGTAAGATCAGGGGTGGCGGAAAACCATCAAATTACCATAGGCAAGCCTCAGCGTCCTTCAAAAGTAAGATGGGAAATCGCTGCATCCTTTTTAGGATAAACAGGTGAATTCCAATACCAATCGTCCATGCTAAGCTTTAGCACCCCAAGGAATGAAAAGGGTGTGGGGTGTGGGGTATAGGGTGTGAACAACCGCATTTTCAGAGCAATTTTATTTGAAAAAGTGGCAGATCAATTGGGGGCAAGGGGAAAGGAAAAAAGGGGAAAGGTCGTACTCATAGCTCCTTTGCCCTTTACCCCTTCGCCTTTTACCCGTTTAAATCTGTCGCATCCTCCAAATAAATTGGTATAAAAAGAGAGATTGCTCATGAAGGTGTAAATAGAGCAATTGCTGATCTCGAAAGCTGGTCAAGCGTAGGAACAGGCACAGAAACTGGTTAAAGAAGCAGGGCAATCTATGGCTGGTACACCGATGAAACATCTGGGTCAGAGTGCTTGATGGTAGATGACTCTCTTGAAATCCGAGCTTTAGCCATCATTGGCGATCGTCGGACTGCTGCTTTAGTAACAAAGACTGGATCGATCGTCTGGTACTGCCCAGGACAATTTGATGCCCCGTCCCTTTTTGCCGCTCTGCTTGATCCACAGGGTGGTGAATGGGCGTTGCAACTGTCACAGGTTGAATGTGTGGCACGTCATTACCTGGAGGATAGCGGCGTGCTGGAAACGACCCTTCGTACACCAGCAGGTGATCTACAGGTGACAGATTGGATGCCGATCGGTGAGAATGTGCCGCATGGCATCTGTCGCCAATTCTCAATCGTGCCTGAACCACTTACCGTGACAGTGAAAGCAGCGCCGAACTATGCTCGCTGCTTACCTCAATTGACTGTTCACAAACAAGCGAGTGTTCAGCAGCAAGCGGTTCAAATTGATCAGCACTATCTCTATGCATCTCATCCGCTGACGATCGTTGGGCATCACGTTGAGTTCACTATTCCCACAGGCGAATCTGGTTGGGCAGTTCTGTTGGATGAACCTTTCGCAGCGGCGATCGCACCTGATGTCTGGCTTAAAACCACATTGGAGCGTTGGCGACAAATTGCTTCCCATGCCATATATCACGGACCTTATGAACGCCAAGTCGCCGCTTCAATCCGTGTGTTACGGCTACTCACCTTTGAGGAAACGGGTGGAGTGATTGCTGCGCTCACGATCGGCTTACCAGAAGTGATCGGCGGTCAGCGAAACTATGATTATCGCTATGTTTGGCTACGAGATGCGGGCATGATTGTCAGTGCGCTCACGCGTGCAGGAAGTGATGGTCAAGAGGAACGGCGCTTCCTCGAATTTATCTGTAAGTACGATCGTGATGGAGCGCTTCCTCTTTATCCCTTTTCTAGCATTTATGGTCAGCCGATCAATGCGGAAGAACCGCTCGCTCTGACAGGTTACTGTGGCAGTCAGCCTGTGGCGATCGGCAATAGTGCTGGCAAACAACTTCAGCTCGATGCTTATGGCAATGTTCTCTTAGCCGCAAAATTGATTTATACCTACTTCGACACGCGTGAGCATTGGGGATTGATTGAATCCCTCGCTGATTTTTTAGCAGATCATTGGCATCAACCCGATCATGGGCTGTGGGAAGAACAGGAGGAACGCCAGTACACATCCAGTAAAGTGGTTGTAGCTTGCGGTTTGGAATACATTGCTGAATATGCTCAAACAGCTGCTCAAGCCCAACGTTGGAAAAGTGCCGCTCACTCAATTCGTGAATTTGTGGCGCAGAAATGCCTCAACTCACAGGGCGCGTATGCAGCGGTGGCAGGGGGTGAAGCGGTTGATGTCTCCGCAGCCTTGTTTCCAGTTTGGGGCTACACGGCTCCTGATACACCAGAAATGTTGGCAACGATCGCACATTTAGACTGCAATTACGCAGAGAAAAATCTGTATCGTCGCCATCTTGAAGAGTTTGATTCTCGTCAAGAAGGTGCTTTTCTCGCCGGAACCTTTTGGGTTGCCCAGTATTGGGTGATGCGTGGCGATCTCCAACGAGTGTATGCCATTCTGGATGCGGCGCTAGAGTTTGCAAACGATCTGGGACTCTTTGCTGAAGAAGCCGACCCTCAAACGGGGCAAATGCTGGGTAACTTTCCGCAGACCTTTGTTCATGCAGCCTTTATTGGCACTGTAATCGATCTCAAAGCGTTGCTTGAACAAGACAATTGATCAGGGTAAACGCATCAAAAACTTGAGTGAGAATCTGCATCAAACAGCGGGATGTTAGCTTTGAGAATTTGCAGCATAAACTGGTCGTCTAAGCCTGCTCGATAGCGTTTCATCGCCAAACTGCC
>JAHHHL010000057.1 GCA_019359375.1 Lyngbya sp. HA4199-MV5 | reverse complement strand
GGAGAACCGGGATTAAAAACCCTTTGGCGAGGGTTAGGCGTACTGCACCACTTGCTCCAAGGAGCGCAACTTGCGCCCAAACCTTAATCCCTAAAGCAGTTCTAGCGACTTCTGCGTAATGGATAGAATTCAAATCCGGGCTCATGGTGCGAAACCCGTTGTAGGCTTTGCCTTCCCGAAGGGTAACGGGTTGAAAGCCCCTTGTAGTCCTCTTTAGAGGACTTACCACTGTTAGCCCGCACTTTCAGTGCAGGGCGGGGCAAGTGATTCTTAAAAGATTTATCAGTCAACCAAGGTTCAACACAGTAGGTGTTAGCAACGGATTGAGTAGCAGATGAAGCAGATTCGTTTCTTTTATGGACGTTCCTGACTCCTGTTTACTAGAGCCAGTACCATCCATCTTCTGCCCTCTGCCCTTTGCCCTCTGCCCTCTGCCTTCCTCTTCTAACTTGATGCAGCCGTTTCAAGCTCAAGCGGCAAGACAACTGTAAACGTAGACCCAACGCCTACTTCCGACGTGAGGCTAAGTTCACCTTGCAAAAGTTTGACGATGCGAGCCACGATTGCCAACCCCAGCCCCGTGCTGTTTGGCAGGCGCTCAAAATCTGGGGGTAGCACTTGAAAGAATGGTTCAAAAATGCGGGCTTGATCATCAGCCGCAATGCCAATGCCTGTATCGCTCACCGCGATCGACCACCAACGGTCAGATAGCAAGCGGCTTTGAATGGTGATGCTGCCTGCTTCGGTATAGCGCACGGCATTGCTGGCAAGATTCACCAAAATTTGCTGTAGACGGAGTGGATCGGTGATGACGCGATCGGGAGCCTGCTGATCATCCAGAATCACCTGTAAGCTATTCGAGACTGCTAAGGGCTGAATCACCTCAACTACAGTGTGGATGATGCTTCGGATATCCGTTGGCTCTAACCGCAGCGTCATTTGACCCGCTTCGTAGCGTGAAAGCTCTAGCGTGTCGTTAATGAGGTGCAACAACTGACGGCTGTTGCGGACAACGCGCTCAATGTGCTCCAGGCTATCGAGATTATCGCGAACGGCGGGTTGACGCTGCTGACGTAGAAACAGTTCAGAATAGCCAATGATCGAAGTGAGCGGCGTTTTTAGCTCGTGCGCCAAAACGGACAAATTTTCCTGGCTAGAATGCACCAGCCGATCGAGTTCCTGATTCGTCAAAATTAGTTGCCCACGCAGCTTATCCAGCTCTTGCAGGCGTTCACCCACGTAGCTTTTGAAGCACTGAGCGATCGCGCCATCCACCACAGCATCAATGAGCATGACAGCTCTCAAGACCTCTTCTGCCGTATGTTTGAGCAACTCAGCTTGCAAGACGTGGATAATTTTTGTCCGCAGCAGATGATATTCCCGCGCAATTTCTGTCGGGTCAAACCCTTGACCAGCACGTAGCGCACCATGCTCCAGGCTGGCTTTAACAACCGTGTTAATGTCACTCTCTTGCGTCTTTGCCAGTACGGTTGCAAGGGCAGCGAGAATGTGCGGAATATGATCGCGGATCGCCGTTGGTGAAAGCGGATCGGCGCTTTTAATTTGTTGATCCTGAAAGACCGCTTCCACCCATTCCTCGGTAATGATGTGCGATCGCTCCGTGAGCAGTTGGCCAAGATCAGGGATGGGCGATAACTGAGAAAGCGTCATATAGGCTCCCCACTAAACGCGAGTTTTGTTTCCGGGGACATCGTTCGCGCAGCGATAAACAACTCCTCGTTCTCAAGGTAGACATCTATTCTACCTTAGGGCTGATCTTTCAAGGGCGCGCCTCTGGAAACCCCTTACCTCCATGCTTACTGCGCGCTATCGATCGCCTGACCACAATTGCGTTGAACGGTCAGATTGCAGGCACATGAACTTAGAATAAGGATTCCAGAGCAAGCGGCTTTACCGTAATGACTGAGTGCAGCAACCTCGATCGGCACTCGCTCCTCCTGGCAACAAACGCGTTTGGTTGCTATTTGAAGTGCTGCAACACCAGTGGTTGACTGGAGTGAGGAGGCTAGAGCAGACATTTTGTTAGAACCTGTAAAGCCTTACTGGTAAGCGCTTTTTTCGATTATTCTCAATCATGCATATGCTAAACCGTTTGAAGATTGGTACCAAAATTGGAGCGAGCTTTGCACTTGGGTTGCTCTTCTTTGCAGTGCTGTCGGCAGTAGCCTATCGCAGTATCAACCAATTGGTTGAAACGTCTGAGCGTGAAGCGCATACCTACAAGGTTATTGGACAAGTAGAAGAACTCATGTCTCGCCTGAAGGATGCAGAAACCGGGCAGCGTGGCTATCTTCTCACGGGCAACAAAAAATATCTGGAGCCTTACAACGCGGCTCTCAGCGTACTGGATGGCAGAACCAGAGGGCGGTTACGCGAGCTAATTAGCGACAATCCTGCTCAATTGCGTCGCCTGGATCAGGTCGATCCCCTCATCACGGCTAGACTTGCTGAGCTAACCCAGACCGTTGAGCTACGGCAACGACAGGGCTTTGAGGCAGCCCAGAAAATTGTGCTGACTGACCGTGGCGACAGACTGATGAACGACATCCGACAAATTCTGGCAGAAATGACCACTGAAGAACGATCGCTCCTAGAGCAGCGATCGCAAGCGGCTACGACAGCCGCCAGACAAACAACCGACAGTATCATCTACGGCATTCCAGCGTATTCAGTGCTGCTGATTTTGATTGGGCTGACCTTAGCGCGCCACATTTCACGACCACTACGGCAAGTCTCAGAAGTAGCCGATCGCATTGGGGAAGGTGATTTAGAGGTGAGCGTGCCGAGGAGCGATCGACAGGACGAAATTGGCACCCTGACGCGCACTTTCAGCCAGATGATTGTCAATCTGCGAGATATCAGGCAGCGGAACGATGAGCAAACCTGGCTCAAAGCGAACCTGGCAGAAATTGGTCGGCTGCTCCAGGGACAGCGTGATCAAGGAACCGTCGCACGTCAGTTGCTCTCCAAGCTAGCGCCTCTTGTTGGGGCACAGCAGGCAGTCTTCTACCTCCTTGATGTGGCTGCAAACCCGCCGCTACTCAAACTGCTGGATAGCTACGCCTACCGCGAACGCAAGCATCTAGCCAATCAGTTTCATCTGGGTGAAGGGCTGGTGGGACAATGTGCCCTCGAAAAACAGCGCATTCTGCTGACGGATGTTCCTGGCGACTATAGCCGTATTCGATCGGGGTTGGGCGAAGCACTACCGCTCAACATTGTGGTGTTGCCCATTCTGTTTGAGCAGCAGGTGATTGCAGTCATGGAGCTAGCCTCACTCCAGCGCTTCACAACCAGTCAGTTAACCTTGCTTGAGGAAGTCAGCGAGGGCATTGGGGTGGTGCTGAACACGATCGCCGCCGACCTCCGTACCAATGAACTGCTGCAAGAATCGCAAACCCTGACAGAAGAATTGCAGCAACAGCAAGACGAAATTCAGGAAAGCAACCGCCTGCTAGAAGAGCAAACCGAAACGCTACGGCTATCGGAAGCGCAGCTTAAAGAGCAACAAGAGGAAATGCAGCAAACGAATGAAGAACTGCAACAACTCAACGAGGAACTGGAAGAAAAAGCCCAACTGTTAGCCGAACAAAAGCAAGAAGGCGATCGCAAAAATCAGGCGATCGAGCAAGCAAGGCAGGCGATCGAAGAAAAAGCGACCCAACTGGCTCAGAGTTCGCGCTATAAGTCTGAGTTTCTTGCCAATATGTCTCACGAACTGCGTACCCCACTCAACAGTTTGCTCATTTTGGCGCAACTGCTCAGCGACAACAGCGATGGCAATTTAACCGACAAACAGGTTGAGTATAGCCGCACCATTCACGCCGCAGGCAGCGACTTACTAGCGTTAATCAGCGAGATTCTAGATTTAGCCAAAATTGAATCGGGCACCATCACCATAGACCTTGAAACCCTACGCTTCACAGATTTGCAGCAATTTCTAGAGCGCACGTTTGAGCAAGTTGCCCAGAGTGCTGCGTTAACCTTTCGCGTTGAGCTTGACCCAGCCTTACCACCGTCCATGCTGACAGACCCCAAACGTCTTCAGCAAATTCTGAAAAACCTGCTGGCAAACGCGTTTAAGTTTACGGAACAGGGCAGTGTGACAGTACGCATTGCCCCGATCGCCGACGATCGTCCCCAGTTAGCGCTCGATCGGGCATTGAACGATCGACCAACACCCATGCTTGCCTTTGCCGTCACTGATACAGGCATCGGCATTGCCCCCGAAAAACAGGCTGTCGTTTTTGAAGCCTTTAAGCAGGCAGATGGCACCACGAGTCGCAGATATGGCGGTACAGGACTGGGCTTATCGATCAGCCGCGAACTGGCTCAACTGCTGGGCGGCTGGATTGAACTCTCCAGCGATCCAGGGCGGGGAAGTACGTTTACGCTGGTGTTGCCGATGGAGGAGAGAGGAGAGGGGAGAGGGGAGAGGGGAGAGGAGGCAGAAGCCGGAGGGCAGAGGGCAGAGGGCAGAAGGCAGAAGGCAGGAGGCGAAACGCAACGCTCCCCTTACCCTTTACCGTTCACCCCCTACCCCCTACCCCACACCCCACACCCCACACCCCTCAACGAAGTTGACGACGATCGCGCCCTCATCCAACCGGGCGATCGCGTGCTGCTGATTATTGAAGACGATCAGCACTTTAGCCGCATTTTGATGGAGATGGCGCGAGAGCAGGGCTTCAAGGTGTTAGCGTCTTTACGCAGCCAACCGGGATTGGTACTGGCGCAGACGTATAAACCCGATGCTATCATGCTGGATCTGCGGCTACCCGATATGGATGGCTGGACGGTGCTCGATCGACTGAAGCGCGATCCAGACACGCGGCACATTCCCGTCCATATTGTCTCGGCGGATGATGAACAGCAGCGCAGTTTGCAACTTGGGGCGATCGCTTACCTGCAAAAGCCCATTTCACCAGAGGCGTTGACGCAGGCATTGGTAGACATCAAGGGGTTTGTGGAGCGTCAGGTCAAAAACCTGCTGGTGGTGGAAGACGATCCAGTCCAGGCGCAAAGCATCCGCGAACTGATTGGTGAAGGGGATGTGTCTACCAGCATTGTAGGGACGGGGGCTGAAGCGTTGGCTGCCCTGCGATCGCAGCTTTTTGACTGCGTGGTGCTGGATTTGGGCTTGCCCGATATGACGGGGTTTGACTTGATTGAGCAGATCAAACAGCAGCCAGAGTTTACCCGTTTGCCCATCATTGTTTACACCGGCAGAGAGCTTACCCCCTCGCAAGAAACGCAGCTTCGACGACTGGCAGAAACCATCATTGTGAAGGATGTGCGATCGCCCGAGCGCCTGCTTGACGAAACCGCACTCTTTTTGCACCGCGTACAGGCAAACTTGCCCGAAGGCAAACGGCAAATGCTGGAGCAACTGCACCAGAGCGATCCTGTTTTGGCTCACAAAAAAGTGCTGATTGTGGATGACGATGTTCGCAATATTTTTGCCCTCACGAGCCTTCTAGAGCGCTACCAGATGCAAGTGTCCTACGCGGAGAATGGGGTGGATGGTATTGCCGCCCTTCAACGTCAGCCCGATATCGATGTGGTGTTGATGGATGTCATGATGCCAGAATTGGATGGCTACGAAACCACCCAGGCGATTCGTCAAATGGAAGCTTTTCGATCGCTGCCCATTATCGCGCTCACAGCAAAGGCAATGCAGGGCGATCGAGAAAAATGTCTGGAAGCAGGGGCATCTGACTACATCACGAAGCCTGTTGATGCCGAACAGTTGCTGTCGCTACTGCGGGTCTGGCTGTATCGCTGAGGGGTGAGGGGGGAAGGGTAAAGGGTAAAGGCGTTGTGCCTTCTGCCTCCTGCCTCCTCCTCTCTCCTACTGAATCATTAAGCACTTCTATCTTTAGATAGTGCTGAAAGAACAACGAAACCTGCTAAGTTCGACGGGTTATGCTCTCTCTCAAGCCGTATATCACAAGTGACAGATCATCAGTGATCGATCGCCAGTGACCGATCGCTGGCAGCAGCTTTGGGGTCATTTTTAGTATCAGCTCATGACTCCGAACAATCCTGACACAACCAATGCCAACTTAGAGGAAATTGAGGTTCAGTTGCTTTTAGAGGGCGTATACCGTTACTACGGCTTCGACTTCCGAGACTATGCACCGTCGTCGTTGAGGCGGCGTATTCGCAAAATTTTGGCGGCAGAAGCGCTACCCACCATCTCGGCACTGCAAGATCGCCTGCTGCACGATTCGGCTTGCTTAGAGCGGTTTCTCCTGGGGCTAACGGTTAACGTCACGTCGATGTTTCGTGATCCTAGTTTTTTTGTGTCATTTCGCAAAAAAATTGTTCCCCTCCTGCGTACCTACCCGTTTATTCGCATTTGGCACGCGGGTTGCTCGACCGGGCAAGAGGTTTATTCGATGGCGATCTTACTGCAAGAAGAAGGGTTGTATCACCGCTGTCGCCTCTACGCTACCGATACGAATGAACTGGTGTTACAAAAGGCAAAGCAAGGCATTTACCCGATCGAACTCATGCAGGAGTACACTCAGCTTTATTTAAAGGCGGGTGGGCAGCGATCGTTTTCCGAATACTACACCGCTGGCTATGGCAACGCGATTTTTCGCTCGTCTCTCAAAGAAAACGTGGTCTTCTCACAGCACAATCTTGCAACAGACAGCTCCTTCAATGAGTTCAATGTCATCCTGTGTCGTAATGTGCTGATTTATTTCAACCGCACGCTGCAACAACGGGTGCATCAACTGTTTTACGATAGCCTCTGCTCGTTTGGCATTTTGGGACTGGGGCGGCGAGAATCGCTCAAGCTTTCACCCTACGAGCCGCACTACGAAGAAATTGCGAAGGGTGAGCGGCTCTACCGGAGGCTGAACTGATGCCGTTTGAACTGGTGGTCATTGGCACGTCGTTGGGGGGCTTTTCGGCGCTCAAAGCGCTACTGGGTGCGTTGCAACCGCCTTTTCCATCAGCGATCGCCATTGTGCAACACCGCCATAAAGAGTCTGGTGCGCTGATGGGTGGGTACATGCAGCAGTACACAACGCTACCCGTGCATGAAGCGGAAGACAAAGACGAACTGCTGCCAGGGCATGTCTATCTGGCTCCAGCAGACTACCACTTGCTCGTAGAACATGGCTACGTCACGCTTTCGGTCGATGAACCTGTTTGTTTTGCACGCCCGTCGATCGATGTGCTGTTTGAATCTGCTGCCGATGCTTATGGCAAGCGGGTGATCGGTATCATCTTAACGGGGGCAAACCGGGACGGTACAAACGGTTTAGCACGCATCAAAGCAAAGGGTGGCGTGGCGATCGTGCAAGATCCGGCAACGGCTGAAATTGGGATGATGCCTCAGCTTGCGATCGCTAAAACAGCGGTCGATGCGATTCTACCACTGCCAGAGATTGCGCCTTACCTTGTTAAATTGTTATCCCGTGTCCGGAGTTAATGCTATGACGCTGCCGTCTAAAGTCAACATCCTGCTGGTTGATGACCACCCCGAAAACCTGCTGGCGCTGGAAGCCATTTTGGGCAACCTGGGTGAAAATCTGGTGCGGGCTAACTCTGGTCAAGAAGCGCTGCGGTGCCTGTTAAATCAAGACTTTGCCGTCATTTTGCTGGATGTGCAGATGCCAGACATGGATGGCTTTGAAACGGCAACGCTCATCCGCAACCGGGAGCGATCGCGCCAGACTCCAATCATTTTTTTGACGGCGTTTAGTGCCAGCGAACAGTTAATGTTCAAAGGCTATTCGCTGGGTGCGGTGGATTATTTGCTGAAGCCGATCGACACCAGCATTCTGACCTCTAAAGTAGCGGTCTTTGTGGATTTATTTAAAAAGACCGAAGCCGTGAAGGCACAGGCTGCCCAACTCGCCGCCATCAATGCGGAACTCAGCGACAGTGAGGAACGGTTTCGTTCGCTCAGCGCCTATGCGCCTGTGGGCATTTTTATGAACGATACGACGGGTGCCTGCACGTACACGAACCCCTGTTTTCAAGCGATCGGTGACTTTAGCCTGTCAGAAGGTCTAGGGAGCGGGTGGATTCAGCACATTCACCCAGACGATCGCGATCGTGTCCTGCATGAGTGGCAGGCGTATACCAGCGGGCAAGCGCCTACCTTTGCCACCGAATATCGCTTTCAACATCGGGATGGCACCGTTCGCTGGGTCTATGCCCGTTCCTCGCCCTTATTTTCGGACTTGTGCGAATTGACGGGCTACGTGGGTACGGTGGAAGATCTCACAGAACGCAGGCAAGCTGAAGAAGCCCGTGCTCAGGTGTTTCGAGAGCAGGCGGCACGACGAGAAGCCGAAGCCGCGAATCGGATGAAGGACGAGTTTCTGGCAGTGCTGTCTCACGAGTTGCGTACCCCGCTGAACTCGATGCTGGGCTGGTCACGGCTGCTACGCACGCGCCAACTTGACGAAGAGACGATCGCTCGTGCGCTTGAAACCATTGAGCGCAATGCCCTGGCGCAGGCCCAACTCATTGACGACATTTTGGATGTCTCTCAGATCGTGCGCGGTAAGCTGCGGCTGAAATGCTTTGCGCTGAATCTGGTCTCGGTGGTGGAAGCGGCGATCGAGGCAGTGCGCCCCATGCTGGAGGTCAAAGCCATTCAGCTTGAGGCAGTGCTTGAGCCAGCGATCGGAAAAGTGTGGGGTGATTCCGTCCGCTTACAGCAAGTAGTGTGGAACCTCCTCTCAAACGCCATCAAATTTACGCCTGCAAACGGCACAGTCACGGTGCGGCTGTCGGTCGTGCAGCCGGAAGCACTGGCAACCGCAAACGGGCACTCACCCGACGATCGCTATGCTCAAATTCAGATTAGCGATACAGGCAGTGGCATCAGTCCAGAGTTTTTGCCCTACGTCTTCGATCGCTTTCGGCAGGCAGACAGCACCACCAGCCGCCCTCAGAATGGGTTGGGATTGGGGCTGGCGATCGTGCGTCATTTGGTCGAGCAGCACAAAGGTAGCGTGCAGGCAGAAAGTTTGGGAGTGGATCAAGGATCCACTTTTACCGTGCTTCTGCCGCTGCTAGATCCAAAGACTGAGCTAATCGATGGCACCACGCATTACATGCAGACAAATGAGGCTAACCATCTCCCCACAGCGGATGATCTGGAAGCACACACAGAGCCTTACAGCAATTCAACACAGTCTGCTGCCATCAAACCAACTCACATCCTTTTTTAAGCCGCGAGTTGTCCCTGGTTCAGATGCACCCGTTTCAAAGACGATCGCTGACTCAATGAAGAGCCGCTGATACTCTCAGGCATTAAACCCATACACGCGATAGCCACTATCGGCAAGCATGGCATAGTCCACAGTTGTCGGGGCATACACGCGGTATAACCAGCCGTAAGACATAATCGACTGCACGCTGTCGGCAGGATGCGAGTAGTCATAGGTACCCGTAACAGGGTTGGCTCCATCCTGGGATTGCAGCGGGACATAGTTGCCGCCATTAGCAGCTTTAGCATACTCGCCTTTGAATACCGCTGTTTGAGGGGTGGCGCGATCGACCAGGTTATAGCCCACCCAGTTCAGCCCCACCAAACCGAGGACATGCCCAATTTCATGGGTTACAACTTGATACAGTAGCCAGCCAGTGGGGTCATTAGTGGCTGAAAAGCTGTCGGCATTCAGCGCCACTTGCCCTACCCGTGGTCTTAGTTCTGGAGACGAAATCCACCCCCCAAACTGATAGTCAGGTCCACCATTGCCTGCTTCCAAGCCAGCGGTACCTTGATACGGGTTGAGAAAAATGAGGAGGTCGTCTACGGAGCGTTTGGTTGTGAAGCTGTAGGGACGTGTGGAGTTCGCGTCTAATTTGCCGAGCGTGCTGTCGAGTTGAAAATCCGTCCACTCGTTAGCAATCTTTGTTGCCCAGTCATCGGCGGCTTTCTGCGCGATCGCTCGGTGTTGAGGTGTCCAAAAGCCAGACGGATCATTGCGGAAATCGAGATCAATATTGAAACGGGTCGGGTCGGGTGCATAGGTATTCGTCACTTTCCCCAGCTCGTAGACACCGCTACCCGTCAAGCCACCGCTCAAGGTGTAGCGAACGGTGTTACCCAGCAAGCGATCGGCACTCGTATTATCCTTCTCAGCAATAAATGATACAGTACGCGCCGTTTGCCAGTTTTGAGGCGTGAACGTGAGCGTATTTTGCGTGCCGTTGGCAACAGTGCTATCGGCATCCACGACTGTAAAATTGCCGGTCGAGAACGTGAGAGTTACGTTGGCTGTAGGCGCTTGCGTGAGTCGCACAGTCAGTGTTCCAGTGTCGCCTTCCAGTTTGCTGAACGAAAAATCACTGAGCTTAATCGCACTCGATGGTGTGTAGGTGTCCTGTAGCGCAACGCGCCAATTCGTGTCGCCTACACTCAGCAAATCCGACCGTTTCCCCGTGTCTTTCAACCCATCCAGCAGCCAGACTCTATTTTGCCCGGTGGACAAGTTGCGCCAAAGCAGGTCGGGGTTGCCATCCTGGTTACTGTCTACTGCGCCCTGGATTTGCCAGTTTGCATCACTGGCAGCGGGGAGGAAGGTGGTACTGGCGATCGTCGTGCCGTTGAGTGACCAGATGAACGTTTCGCCCGAAAGGTCGTTTTGCCATAGAATTTCTGGTTTGCCATCCTGGGTTAAGTCTGTTGCCGCCCGGATTCTCAGGTTGGTGCCTGCGACCGTGGGTAGGGAGAGAGTACTTCTGAGGGTCGTGCCGTTCAACGCCCAGATCACATTCTCCCCGGTGGCATAGTTGCGCCAGAGAAGGTCAGGGTTATCGTCGCCTGTAAAGTCTACGGTGCCTTGAATCTGCCAGTTGAAGTCGCCAACGGGCTGAAAATAGAGGCTCGATCGAAGCGTCGTGCCATCCATCACCCAAAGCGCATTCTGCCCGGTCACATAGTTGCGCCACACGATATCTGTCTTGCCATCGCCCGTAAAGTCATTGAGACCTTCGATCCGCCAGTTGAGGTCAGCAACAGACATCAAGGTCGTGCTAGAAAGGCGAGTTGCCCCATCCATCAACCAGACGGTGTTTTGCCCAGTAGCGTAGTTGCGCCAAATTAAATCTGCCCGACCATCAGTGTTAAAGTCTGCGTTGGTTTTTAGAAGGCTAGCAGGTGACGTTGACGGTATGGATGGCGTTACACCTGCTGCCAATGGCAACGGTTCAGGTGTTGTCACCACACTTACACTCGCTGGACTAGGACGACTAGCACTTGAGCTTGCCGATGAGCTTAGCAACGCGTTCGCCGTCGTCAGGGGCAACGGGTCACTCTTGCCTAGACGATCGAGGGCTTGTTGGGCGAGGGCTAAGGTCTGCCCATCACAGGACTGCCCACTAGAGGTCTGCCCACGATAAGAAGCAATGTCAGAAGCGCGCCAGTCGCGATCGGTGAACATTGGATGGCCTGGAAAACTTATTGTCTTAGTTTATACCGTTTTTATTCGCTAGCTGGCAAGAACCCTGAAGTTACGTAGTCATTTCCTGTTTCAGTTAAAGGTTTGGTAAAGACGACGAATCTTATGAAAAAGACTGCTATGTCTAACGATGGGGAACACCCGGATCGCTTACAACGAGCAAACCATTAGTACGGCTTTAGCGAAGCCTCTCTTTAACGAGTGTATTGATTAAGTCAGTGCGATCGAGCGAGTGAGAATGCTCATTACTTCACCGGGGGACGGACCGGGTAAGAGAGGACTCCACTCCCCAACTTCGGCAAACCGCAAGCGATGTAAGGCTTGAATCGTACCAACAACGCCGTGACGTGAGCCAATAAGCAGCAAACGCAACGCCTCACGATCGGGCATTCGTTCATTGAGCGTTGCGCCTATTGCACCATCAGACTCGCTAGCAGAAAGCAGGAAATTCTCAGGCATAGAGACCTCCAAGAGTGATGTAAAAAATTGAGTTGGTGGCAAGCGCACGATTGCTGGATGGACGCGAACGCCACATTCGATCGACGATCGCAACCAAACCCGTGTCCACATTTGAACAATTTACACGGCAACAAGTAAAAAGTCAATCCTGAGCGGACGATCGATTTCCTACGCTTTCTTACCAAAAAGAGACTGCACAAAGGGTGGCATACAGTGCCTCATTCAGCCTCTTGGTCGTCTCTATTTTTTCTACACGCTCTTTGCCCAAAACAGCCGCTTTAAGCCGTGGAGAGTGGATGAGTGGCTGTGTCAGCGAGTCATCCAGCTTGCGGCTCATGCACTTATCGACCCTATGCCCCAACGTTGACCATCGACTAAACCCAACTGACGTTACGCAGCCATTTCCAAATGCCTGTACTGCGTCTGACGATCACGCCCTGGCTTTGTTCTTTGACAATTGCCATCAGTTCGTCCGTTGTAAAGCTATAGCCCAGTTGCTCTGTGATTTTCAAGAAGTCATCTGGATTTGTTACCCCTTCAAAGCGATCGCGCAATGTCTCATCATAAGCAACCGCTTCCAGAAACCGATTTGCACTTTCTATAGACATCCCTGAGCCTCCTGCTATGGCATTTCTATCCAGGTTCGAGCGTATCCTTATCGTTATATTGCCCTAAACGCTGCTCTTACTAGCGAACGTAAGGGGATTGAGCCTGTCCTTTGTGCAGACACACTGGCTCCACCAATCAGGCGCGATCGTCCTCGATCGTGGCGGTTTCGGGGCTGGAGAGCAGCATGAGAATTTGGTCAAACTGAAAGCCTTCAGCCAGTACGCTAATGGCTTCTTTTAAGGAGGACTGTTCTGATGGCATGTGTTCGAGCAGCTCAAAAACGCGGGTGTCGCTACCTTCTAGCGCGGCACGATAGAGTTGTGCCCTCCAGGCTTCGGGCTGTTTGGCTAACCTGCCTTTCAGGTCACGCTCAGTCAAGGGCGGCGGCGATTGATTGTGGGAGCCAGACCGCATGGTTTGAGCAGAGTCAGCCGTTTCGTAGAGATAGCGCACGTTCAAATGCTGGCTGATTTTGGTAAATAAAGACAGTCGTTGAAAGGGTTTGCTGAGAAAATCGTCACACCCAACATTGAGAAAGGCTTGCCGCTGTTCTTCAAAGGCGCTTGCAGTGAGCGCAATGACGATCGTGGTTTGCGTCTCAGGGTTCGCTTTAATTTGTCGAGTGGCTTCAACGCCGTTCATGACGGGCATGCGCATATCCATCAAAACCAGGTGCGGCTGCCACTGCTGGCACAGGTTGACGGCATCCAGTCCATTGTCCACTTCTTTCAAAGCAAAGCCTGGAATCCGCAGCATTTGTGAAAGCAAGTAGCGGTTGGTGGCATTGTCTTCGGCGATCAACAGTCGATAGGTGGGTTGGTCGGGTGCTAAGCCAATCACGGATTGAGTAATAGAGCTTGGAGTAGGAGCGTTGAGCGGAGTGGTATAACGCACGGGAATTGCAAAGGAAAAGATGCTGCCTCGATCGCACTCGCTCGTCACGGTGATATGACCATCCATGAGATGCACAAATTTTTGGCTGATGGCAAGCCCTAGCCCGGTTCCTTCTGACGTTGCTAAGCCGCTTCGGGTTTGTTCAAACGGTTTGAAGAGGTTTTGTCGCTCTTCTAACGACATGCCCACGCCCGTATCTTCTACGGCAAAGTGGAGCTTAATGGGCAGCGCTGGTTGTGGTTCGTTCAGGCGTAGCGGGTTGTCTGTGACCGACACCGCACTCTGAGAGACCCTTAGCATGACCCCACCTCGTTGCGTAAATTTGATGGCGTTGCCCAGGAGATTAATCAAAATCTGTTGCAGCTTGCTTTCGTCGGCAATGACAAACTGCGGTACGTCCTCTGCACACACAATGGAGAACTGCAAGCTTTTGGCGTTGGCTCGCAGGTGCAGCATTTCTTCGAGCTTTTGCAGCAGATTGTAGAGATCAAAGCGATCGAGGTCTAACGTAATTTGTCCAGCCTCAATTTTGGACATCTCTAAGACATCGTTAATGAGCTTGAGGAGATGTTCGCCGCTGCGGTTGATGATATCGAGATATTCGTGGTGGGTCTGCGTTAACGATCCATCGCAGGACATCAGTTGCGTAAAGCCCAGCACGGCATTTAAAGGTGTGCGTAACTCATGGCTCATGTTAGCCAGAAACTCACTTTTGGCGTGGTTGGCAGCATCGGCGAGTTCTTTTGCTGCTTGCAGGGCGGCAGCCTGTTGCTGGGTTTGGGCGAATAATTCGGCTTGCTGTACGGCGACTCCTAGCTGTCCACTAATTTGAGAGACGATCCGGATTTCTGCCTCCTGCCATTGGCGAGGTCTATCGTTCTGGTAGGCGGCTAGCAAGCCCCACAGTTGATTGCCGCAAAAAATCGGTACCGTAACGTAGGCGCGTGCTTCCAGTGCTTCGAGCAGGTCAAGGTAGCAGGCATCAAAGTCTGCGGCATAGATGTCAGGCACACAGCAGTGGTTGTTTTGTGCATGGTAGAGTCCGCCTTCCGTTGCTTGCAGGTAGGTGTCTTGAATGACGATTTCGGTGCCATCGAGCCGCTTGATGATGCAGTCTGGTCGATCGACGGTAGCCTGGGTGAGCGCTGGTTCTTCTTGACGAAGCGGCACGATCGCTCTCCAGGTTGGCGAAACTGACTCAGCGACTACGTTGCCGCTCCAATCTGGGTTGAAGCGGTAGATGAGGGCGCGATCGCACCGGATCGCCTGTCGCAATTCCACTGTGGTTGTGTTGAAGATGTCATCCAGATCTAAACTCTGCCGCAGCCGCAAAATGATCCGTGTGGTTGCCCGTTGTCGTTCTGCCATGCGTTGCAATTCGATCTCGGCTGCAAGGCGCTCTTGAATTTCGATTTCAAGTGTGGTGTTGATGTCAAGCAATTCAGCCGTGCGCTCATCTACCCGAAACTCCAGGGCTTCATAAGCACGCTTACGGGCTTGCTCAGCCCACTGGCGCTCCAGTTCAGCCGCTGCTCGTGCTGCAAACACGCGGACGATCGCACGTTGGTTTTCATCGACCACGAGTGGCTGCGTGTCTAACAGACACAGATGTCCAATCACAAGCCCTGCTGCACTGACCAGAGGCACACCCAGATAGCTTTCTGCTTGCAGGTCTTGTGCAATGATGGAGTTTGGAAAGCGCGCTTGCAGAGTGTCTGAATAATGATAGAGCTGACTTTCTTGTATCACCGCTTCGCAAGGGTTGTCCGCCAGCGCGATCGTCATGTTTTCAGCCAGAGAACCGTTTGCCCAGCGCGCCAGCGTTGTGATTCCGCCAGGATTGTCTACCAGGATTTCTGACACGATCACGTAGGATACATTCAGGGCGATCGCCAACTGCTGCACCAATGCCGGAAAAAAATCGCTGCCTGTCACTGAAGCTGTGCCTGCCACAATATTTTGCAATGCGTCTTCTGCCCGTCGCCGCTCGCCAATTTCTTGCTGCAACTGCTGATTGATGATTTCAAGCGCTTCGGGCGTTTTGAGTGCGAGAAACTGAGGTAACAAACTAACTAGCTGTAGGGCGGTGTAGCAAGAAACCAGGGCCGTTAACGCACGCACTCCACCCGATAGCCAGTAGGCTGGATACCACAATGTCCAGATATCTAACAAATGCCCGGTGCCGCACAGCACAATGAACGCCCCAAACATGGCAAAGATCTGAGAGAAGGGTATATCTTTGCGCTTGCGAATGAAGTAGATGAGCATGGTTGGGATCGAGAAGTAGGCGATCGCAATCAGCGCATCGCTCACAACATGTAGCCCAATCAACGGCGTTTGCCAGAGATAGCATTGCCCATGCGGCATGTAACGATCGGGCGCAAGTAGGTTTTGGAGCAGTTCCAGCATCATTGCAGTATGTTTTAAGTAGTCAGCCCTAAGCGCTCATCAAGGTTGCTTCAAGCCTGCATGAGCATCGTAGTAGTGGTTAGCAGCCGCCAATGAAGCAAGGCTTTTAAGAGAGGGCTTTTGAAATGAAGCAAAGCTCTTAAAATAAGGCATTTGAGCCGTCCAGTACACTCAGCACACCGCTGTCGATCGCTGACGTGATCTAGGCACTATTGGCAGACAGATGCTTGACCCTTGCCGACAAAAAATCTGGCTGTGTCGTGTTGCACTTTTGTTACGGCGCAATGCTCAACACAAAGTGGCTTTACACTACCCAAGCACCCTTAATTGACCATCAGGACAAACGCACCCACCCCAGACTAACGAGCTACGTCTTAGAATACCCAACTTCATTCCGACTTCATTCCAGCATCGTTGCAAACGATCGATGCCGTACACGCGTACTCTATTCTTAGCTCTAAACTGCTCTTGAGGCTGTTTGAGATACAGGGCTATTTTCATTCTGCCGCTAGACGCTGGCAACAGATGGCAAATGGATGAAACAGATGACCTCATGCGCTATGCACCGATCATTTATCCGCTTCATCCGCTACAAAGCCGTTGCCAACCACACTCGCTCACTAGAATGAAACAGCCCCGGTTTGAGACATGGTTAAAATCATCTGGGGCTATCTCTAATCTACCTATCTACCAGCAATCGGTGGGGCAGCACAAAAGTTTATTCGGTTTCAACCGTCTTGGGTCAAACAGTGAACCAGTGACCAGTGAACCAGTGAATCAGTGATCAGTGATCAGTGGCTATGTAGAATGCCATCTTTGAGTTTAGGGGGAGATGGATAAAGACGACACCTTTCCACGACTAGCCCCTGAGTTCAACTTAACAGCGCACTAGGGCGCGTCATCAATTAGCTCTAAAAGCTTGCGGTATCAGCATCATCGCGCCCGTCCAAACACACCAGGCTAGGGGCGGGAACCCCTGCTGTTAGTGATGTGTAGTCGTAATTGATGACAGCCCCTAGCTCTTACAGCCATTAGTGCATCACGATCCCTCACTGATGACTGGCAACTGATGACTGATCACTGCTTGCGCTCACTTGGATCAACAAAAAAAGTTACTTTCCAACGAGTCATGAAAATGCGGTAGCTGGGGTGGAATACCGTAGGCAGTTTGAATATTTTGCTGAGTCATGACTTCTTTGGGGGCACCGTGAGCGATCAGTCGCTGGTTGAGCAACAGTAACTGATCGTAGTGGTCTAGAATGCCGCCCCATTCGTGGCAACTGATCAAGAGGGTTTTGCCCTGGGCTTTTAGTTCATCGTAGATCTGAAAAATGAGGGCTTCGGTTTTTTTGTCTACGGCAGCAAGAGGTTCATCCAGCAGGAGCAGATCGGCTTGTTGGGCGATCGCTCTCGCCAGAAATACCCGCTGTTGCTGTCCGCCTGAAAGTGCCCCAATGGGACGATCGCGCAAAGGCAGTAACTCCACCCGTTCCAGCGCCTCTTTGACGATTGCCTGGGACTGGCGACTGTACGATCGTAGCCAACCTGCATGAGTGGTTCGCGCCATCATGACAACGCCCCAAACCGTGATGGGGTAATCCCAGTCGATTTGCGATCGTTGGGGGACGTAAGCAACCCGCTGTCGCTGCCGTTTTAGCAGTTCACCTTGATACAGCACCCGCCCCTGAGTGACTGGGAGCAGCCCTAAGAGCGCCTTGATCAGCGTACTTTTGCCTGCACCATTGGGACCAATTAACCCCACCAGTGCACCATCCGGTAGGTCGAAACCAACGTCCTTCAGTGCTTGCAAATGCCGATAATTGACACTAAGGTGCTGAACCTGTAGCATGACGACTTGATTGGAATGAGAATCATTTTCATAACCATACAGGAAGCTTTAGGCTGTGTAAACCAATACGGCTCCTCAATCTCCCTCCGCTGCGATATCGATGATCCCATCGCAGTTGGGCACACTAGCCAGTGAAGTAGGCTGGGCTGACGCTTGGCTGCTTACTCAATTCAGCCTTGGGATGCGCCATAGCTATGCCTGTGCAAAAAATTCAGCTTGAAGTCCTACAGAAAATTCGACAACATATGCAGCACGGCTTTGCGCTGCCTGAGTCTGAAAACCATCCACGATCGTGGGCTTCGTTTGCAAATGAAGCAGAGATCCCAGAACCCGATTCGCTAAGTGATTTGGGCGATCTCTTTAATTTTGGCGGTGCGATTGAAGAGGCAACCCATGCGCCCAATACACGGGGAGAATGGTTTATCAGCGCGGCGAATCCGGGGGCTGTGTTGATGAAGCTTCCCGGACTGAACCTCAAGCCCGATATGCGGCTAGTGAGCTATTTGCACCGACAACCAGAGGAAGGGGTTGGTGTCATTTGGGCTGTACCAGAGGCGCTTAGCACGACAGCTCAACTGGAGAAAGCGCTGACTGCCAGTGGCGATCGTACCCATCCACCTCATCCAGAGGGGGCATTGCCCAGTGTGATGGAGGCGATTGAGGGCGATCGCTCGCCTGCTTCGTTTATGATTGCGTCTCTGTTGCGACGAGAGCTAGGGGAATTTGGACGACTCGGCAAAGCCTGCCATTGGTCACACCATCGGCTGGTTGGGGCAATACCTGCTCAGGTGCAATGGCAGTGGAAGGTGGAAACGCCCAAGGATCTGTCTCCCAAAGTGCTCTTGTTTCCTGATGGCAGAGCCGCGATCGAGTTCTTTAGCTGCCGCATTGTGCCACCTGTCGCGCTTTTTCAGCACATTGACCAGTATTCTGACCAGCAATACAAGGCAACGGTTGTAGACCGGAACATTGCGATCGCGCAACGAGCCTAGTACTTTGTTAACACTCAGATTTCGGCTAAAAATCGAGCTTTTAGACCTCCGAGGTTTTCAAAACCTCGGAGGTCTTGGAGAACGCTGCACTAGCCGCAATTTGACACTTCCCTTACATGGCTGTGGTTCAACCACATTTCGGCGCGGAGCGAAGGCACGAGGGTTAGAACCTGATGAGTGCTATTGCGTTGGTACAAAGCATTCTTGCAAGCGATTCGTCACTGCGGTTGAGTTACCAGCGGTGTTGGATCGGTGCAGCGAATGGCAATTTCAGTGGTTCGGGGTTGTGCGCTGAGCAACGAGAAAAAGGTGCTGTTGCTGAAACTGCGGGGGTCGATGCGCGATCGGGAGCGATCGACGGCTTTATGCGTCGTGATCCGCTCATCAGCAACGCCTGTTTTTGCCACCAACCAGGCGAGGGATTTGTACTGAGCCTGCGTGTAACCGCTGTGGCTATAGCCGTTATGGTTGCCGTCATAGGGCGTTTCTAGCGAAATGTGATAGGCAAAATTATTGACCGAGCCTGGAAAGGACGGGTGTGTTTTCACCGCTTCAGCGCCATTGGCACCCACGAAAACAGAATTGCCTGCCCCAAACGCTCGTTTATCTGGCGGCACTAAGTAGACAAGCGTGCCATCTCGCTTTACCAGCGTGTGATAGCTCACCTGGTCATCATCGTTGCGATGAAAGGCTTGAAACATGTTAAGGGCACTGCTGGCAGACCCAACGGTTTCGTGTAGCACGATGATGGGTTCCAGGTTGGCAGGGTTGCCGTTAATGTCGTTGAGAAAGCGATCGCCGTAGTTGGTTGGATCGACAAACGCGATTTGCTCTCTTGGTACAGAGCCAGCATCCGGTTGTGCGGTTGCTAACGTTGCCTTGTCGCCTACTTGTGACGCTACTTTAGACGCTTGCCGAAACCGCGAAAGGTCAAAAGTCCCGCTGGCAAGCAACTGGGTACGTCGCTTTAACATTGCCTGGGTGCGCGCCTGGACACTACCTCGATCGGGCTGTAGGGCACAAGCAGTCGAGGCAGGATCGAGCTTCGGTGCAGCAGGGTTTACCAAAAGAGTGTTTGGCAGTTGCGCAGTATCGGCACTTTGAGCAAGGGTCAGTTGGCTACGGCTGGTGTTGATGACGAGCACAAACGTCACAAGGCACAAGATAACCGCAATGACAGTGGAAAGAAGTTTTCGGTTCATATGCATCAGTACTCGGCATGGGTGCAACAATGCTCGGATTCATCCTACATGATTAAGCAGGTGAGGCTGATGGGGCTGGTGGTAAGGGGTGGTCAGTAAGGTGTTCGATCGCACCCAGTAACTTCAGGGTGTTTTTTTGAGCGGTGGTGAGTCCAGTCACGCCTGTAATCGTTGCACCTTCGTAGGGGCGCTGCACCCTTAACGTTTCGAGGCAAACCCCGGTCTGATCCCACAGCTTGATGGTGCCATCTTGACTACAGCTTGCCAGCAATGTGCCATCGGAACTGTAGTCTAGAAAGCGAACCCAATTTTGATGACCGTGCAGGGTTTGGATTAACGGGAGTGGGGAGTGGGGAGTGGGGAGTGGGAAGTCAGGGGAAGAGTCTGGATCGGAGGGGTGAGCCTGGAGCGGCGCTGATGGCTGACCGCTGACCGCTGACCGCTGACCGTTGATACCTGAAAGATCCCACAGTTTGATGATGCCATCGCCGCCGCTGCTAGCGAGAATATTCCCGTTAGGGCTATAGGTGACGGTTAGCACCAGGCTGGAGTGCGCTTGAAATGTGTGCAGCCGATCGCCCGTTTTGACTTCCCACACAATAATGATGCCATCGGAACCGCCGCTTGCCAGTAGCGTGCCATCGGGGCTAAAGGCGATACAACGAATCCAACTGTTGTGACCATGCAGCGTGTTTATGGGTTGCGCGGTCACGGGTCTCGGACGATTGGAGTCATGGATCTGTGCAGTTTCAGGAGCGATCGACCACAGCCGAATCGTTTGATCTTGACTGCCGCTGGCAAGGAGGTGCTGCCCTGATGCGGACGATCGGGGTGCAAAAGCGACCGCACAAACGCCGCTTTCATGACCATACAGGCAGTGCTGCTCATCGCCCGATCGATCCCACAGGCGAATGGTACCATCCAGGCTGCCACTGGCGAGCAGTTGACCATCGGGGCTAAAGGCAACTGACCAGACGGCGTGGGTGTGTCCGGTGAGGGGATGGGGTGTGGGGTGTGGGGTATGGGGTGTGGGGTGTGGGGTGTGGGGTGTGGGATGAGGGGCGAGGGATGTGGGATGAGAGTTTTGAATGTGATCAGAATTCTCCGTGTCCCCGTGTTCCCGTGTCCCCGTGTCCTCTTCTGCCTCCTGCCTCCTGCCTCCTGCCTCCTGCCTCCTGCCTTCTACTTCCTGCCCTTCAACCTCAGGCAGATTCCATAGGCGCACGGTGCTGTCTTCGCTGCCACTGGCGATCGTGTACCCATCGGGGCTGAAGGCAACTGACCAGACCCAGCTTGTGTGCCCAGGAAGGGAGTAGGGAATGGGGAGTAGGGAATGGGGGGGGAGGGATTTGCCTTGGCTTTCTTCTCTGTATGCTTCTGCCTTCTGACGTTTGCATTGCGATAGATTCCAAACTCGAACGACCCGATCCTGCCCACCGCTGACCAGGGTGCGACCATTGGGGTTGAAGGCGATCGACCAGACACCGCTGTTGTAGCCTTGCAGTAACCGTAAGCATTGGTTGGTGCGAGCATCCCACAAGCGTACAGACTGATCTTCACTGCCGCTGGCGAGTAAGTTTCCGTCAGGGCTAAAGGCAACGGCAGAAATCCAACTGGTGTGACCTTGTAGCACCCGCAGGCAGTCGCCATTGTCGTTCCACAACCGCACTGTATGGTCGTCACTGCCACTGACTAAGCAAGCTCCGTGCAAGCCATTCGTTGGAGTAACAGCAAAGGCAATCGATCGCACCGCCTCCGCATGACCCGCTAACGTCTTGTAGCACTGTTGGGTTTGCATGTCCCACAGCTTGATGGTGCGATCACTACTGCTGCTGGCTAACGTGCTGCCATCGGGGCTGAAGGCGATCGACCAGACCCAATCAGCGTGTCCGGTGAGGGTGAGGAGTGAGGAGTGAGGAGTGAGGAGTGAGGAGTGAGGAGTGAGGAGTGAGGAGTGAGGAGTAGCACTAGCTCTTTGAGAGCTACTTCGTAAGTGCGCCGCTATGCTAGAGAGTCTTGGATTTTGAGTTGCTGCCCCTGCCCCCTCTGCCTTCTGCCTTCTGCCTTCTGCCCCCTCCAACCCTGACATGTCCCATAATTTAATGGTGCGATCGTAACTTCCACTTGCCAGTAGTCGACCATCGGGACTAAACGCGACGGAATGGACTTCATCGGTATGACCCGTCAACACAGCGGTGAGCGCGCCTGTGGCAACGTGCCAGATTCTCACCTGGGGGTCTTCGTTGCCGCTGGCGAGGTAGGTACCTGTGGGGTCAAACGCCAGCGAGAAGACGCGGCTGGTATAGCCTTTGAGTGTTTTTACACAGTCGCCTGTGCGGATATCCCAGAGGTGAATGGTGCCATTGGCACTACTGGCAAGCAGGCGTTTATCAGGACTGAACGCAACCGACCATGCCCAGCCATCTTTGGCTTTACAGGTCAGTAGTTTTTTGCCATCAGACACCTGCCAGATATGTACTTCGTAGCTGATATCGCTTGCTGCCAGCAATTTACCATCCGAGCTAAAGGCAACCGCCAGAATTTGGCTAAACGTTTCGGTAAAGACCGCTTTGCTGAGATCAGAGTGAGAAAAGTCGGTTCCGTGGAGGTGTACTTTTTGAAAGTAGGCTTGCCAGAAGGTGAGGTGAGAAAAGTCACGATCGTGCAACGTACCCATAGTTCGACTACTCAACCCTGAAGCGTACATCCTGCGATCGCCCCCTTCCAGCCCTTCATCGGCTTGATTCGCCTGAAGCTGACAGAGCAAATTGATCACATTCCCGCCTATATACCCGATCATGTGGGGTGCTTGCCCGCGCAGTGCGTTGAGAAGCTGCATCAGGACGCGATCAAGATCAGCCCGACTACCCGTGTGCAACAGCCGCTCAACGATCGGCAGCAACAGTAAGCGAATTTGCGCCTCCCGCACATAGTCCTTTGCCTGCGCTTTGATGAGTGCGTGCGATCGAAGGAGAGGAGTGGGAAAGAGTTTTGAGTTTTGAGTTCTGAGTTTTGAGTTTTGAGTTCTGCCTCCTACCTCCTGCCTCCTACCTCCTACCTCCTGCCTCCTGCTTCCTGCTTCCCTTGCCTCCCCTGCTTCCCCTGCTTCCCCCACTCCTGCCTCCTGCCTCCTGCCTCCTGCCTCCTGCCTCCCCACTCCCTCAATCTCCCCACAAACCCCCTCAATCAACCGCTCGGTCATATACTCCATCACTACGGGTTGCAGGGTGAAAAGGTTGCCGTTCTTTTCGATGAGGGAACGGCGTTCCAGAGCAGTAAGGGTTTCGAGCAGTTGGGCAGGGGTGGCGGGTGGTAAGCAGTCGGCTTGCAGTTCGGGAAAGCGAAGGGGTTCACGGTTGATCGCCAGCCAAAACATGACCTGTTGTTCAAGGTCGGACAGGCGACCGATTTGACGTGCCAGCAAGTCCCGAATGTCTCCAAAGACCGAGCTACCTTGCTGTGAGAAGTCCAAAAACTGCGTCAGGCTGCCGTCAAAGAAATCAGCGATCGCCGTCGCAACAATCTTCAGGGCAAGAGGATTGCCTGCGTAGTGATCAACAAGCCGTTGCCATTCTGCTGCCGAACCGGAGAAGGTGCCTTTGATGCTGAAAATTTCTCGCCCGATCGCAGGCGTTAACCCCGTCAACTGGAGCGATCGCACGGGCAAGCCATCGCCTTCTTTGGGAGCCAGCCCTTTGGGTTTTTCACGGCTGGTAATGAGTAAACAGCTCTGGTGTGGGGTTTCGCCGATGCATCGCAAAAGCTGACCATAGCCCTCATAGCCTGGTAGATAGCCACCATCCCGATCGCCGGGTTGCATGATTGTTTCAGCATTATCCAAAATCAGCAGACAGCGGTGAGACCTTAGATAGTGCAGCAGCAGCAAGATTTGCTTGTCCAGTGTGTCTCTATCTGATAGGAGGGTTTGCGTCTGCTGATCGGCAACAAAGTGAATCACGTCATGCAGCAGCGTGTGAATCGGCGGGGCATTGCGGAGCGATCGCCAGATGACCGATTGAAACTGGTCTTGAATCTGCCTTGCCAACCGGGCAGAAAGCGCCGTTTTGCCAATACCACCCATGCCGAAGAGTCCGATCAGTCGGCAGCGATCGTCCAGCACCCATTGCTCAAGAGTGGTGAGTTCAGCCGATCGACCGTAGAAGACTGACACATCACTGGCTTCGCCCCAGTCTTGGTGGGGAGTGGGGAGTGGGGAGTGGGGAGTGGGGTAAGGGATTCCTTCTGGCTTTTGACTGCTGGCTTTTGCTTCGAGTGTGGAGCCAACAACGTTACCTTCTGCCTCCTGCCTTCTGCCCTCTGCCTCCCGACTCCCGACTCCCGACTCCCGACTCCCTATCCTCTCCCGACTGGCATACCGCTTCAACACAACGTGCAGATTGTTCTTTGTGACGCGCTCTCCTAGCGTTTCTGAGAGGATCTGCCAGAGTTGCGAACCTGTCTGCTTGATGTAACCAACTTCGTAGCCTGACTGTTTGGCAATCTCTTGATACGACCAGTCATCCCACGCGAGCCGAAGGACGATCGCCTGCAATCGCCCCAAACGCCTATCGTTCAACGCTGTTTCAATAAGTTTGAGTGCTGCATCAGCATCCATACGTCAAAGGTAAGCAAATGCTACAAAAATCAACGATTTATCACGGTCTTTTGTGAAAGCCTCAGCGAAGACTAAAGTGCGTAGTTGGTGTGTAAGAAGCCACTATCATACGTTAGGGATGCCTCTGAAACCGTTTAAGATGCATTACCTTTAGACGTAAATTTGGCTGCTAAAGTACGGATACAAGATGCTGAAACCCTATCTAGAAGTGAGATTTAGCGTTGCTTAGCCGTCTATCTTATGAGCTCTGTTTGAGAGGCTGTGTCACGCTCATGACATTCTTCTCACTTTATACGCACCTCTGGCGCACCGCGTTGAAACAACTAAATGTCACATCTGGCACATTTTGAGTTTTTTTTTTCTCATAGGCTGACAGACATCTTGCTACCACTGGCGATCGCTGATCCCTCAGTGATGTTGCACTCCCCAATCGCCCACCCCAATTGCCTGATTGCGCTTCACATCGCCCCCTACCGATCTCTGTTGATCCCCTTCATATAGTTTCTCAGGAGAATTAAAACGTGAGTACGAGAAGACCGCTCTATATTCCCCGTCGCCAGATCATTCGAGGGTTGATGGCAACCGCTGCGTTTGGGGCAACCTCTAAGCTGTGGACGGGTTGTTCTTCTCCGCCTCCTGAAACCCAGGCAAGTAGTGGTGGTGCCAGCCCTGTTTCAGATAAGCCGATCGTGATCGGGTTTATCTATAACGCACCCAAGGATGACTATGGCTGGAACCAGGCACAGGCAAAAGGAGCAGCAGCGATCGCCTCTATCCCTGGCATCAAAATCGTCGAGCAAGAAAGCGTGCCTGAAACCAAAGAAGTTCAGGAAGTCATGCGTAATATGATTGACCAGAACGGCGCGACGGTCATCGTTCCCACGTCCTTTGGCTATTTCGACCCACACGTACTGGCAGTCGCCAAGGACTATCCAGATGTCCAGTTCTTCCACTCTGGTACGCTGTGGAAAGAAGGCTTACCCAACAATGTGGGTAGCTATTTCGCTCTCATTGACGAAGGGCAATACCTGGCTGGGCGCATCGCCGCTGCAACGAGCAAAACTGGAAAGCTCGGCTTTGTAGGAGCAAAACCCATTAATCCGGTGCTGCGGAATATCAACAGCTTTATGCTGGGGGCGCGTAGCGTGAAGCCCGACATGAAGATGCAGGTGATTTTTACGGGTGATTGGTCGCTGCCCGTGAAAGAGGCAGAAGCCACAAACTCGCTGGCAGACCAGGGGATTGATGTGGTTGGTGTGCATGTAGACAGCCCCAAAGTGGTCATTGAAACGGCTGAAAAACGCGGCATCTTTTCAAGCGGCTTCCACTCTGACCAGTCTGCCCTAGCTCCCAAAGGCTATCTAACCGGCACGGTCTACAACTGGGGCACGATCCAAAAGAAATATGTTGAGTGGCTCAAAGCGGGCAAGACCTTGATGAATGGGGGCATTCCTCACCAGGTCATTGGTGGTCTCAAGGAAGATTACATCAGTCTGGCAACGTTTGGTCCCGCTGTCTCTGATGCTGCCAAGAAGGATGAAGAAGCGACCAAGGCGAAGATTGTTGACGGGTCGGTAACGGTTTATAAAGGTGTGATCAAAGACAATGCGGGTGCAGTCAAGATTCCCGCTGGCACGACGTACAAAGTGACAGACTCGGCACCGACTCAAATTAACTGGCTGGCTGAAGGCGTTATTGGGAAGGCAAGCTAACTATGGCACTCAGTCGTTCTAATTGGCGATCGACCGCTGAATCGATTTGTATCCCGTTCGGGGCATTACTTGTCGCACTGATCGTCTTTGGCATTTTCTGCGCCATCTGTGGCAAAAATCCCTTTGACATCTATGGAGCCATTTACAAGTCGGCGTTTGGCAATTGGCGATCGTTCCAGGGCACGCTGTTACGTGCGGCACCGCTAATGCTCACAGCTCTTTGCACAGCACTGCCCGCCCGTTTGGGGCTGATGATTATTGGCAATGAAGGCGCATTGGTGATGGGTGGCATTGGCGCAGCGATCTTTGGGCTGTTGCTGTCTTACGGCAGCTTGCTCCCGTCGCCGGATCAGGTGCAAAATCTTCTGGGCTTGCCACCGTTGGCGGTGCAGCTTGGGATGGCGCTGGGTGGCATTATATTTGGCGGCGTGTGGATTGCGATCGTCGGCGCATTGCGGCACTACCGAGCCGTGAATGAAACCATTAGCAGCTTGCTGATGAACTACATTGCGATCGCCCTTCTGAACCATCTGGTGGAGGGTCCGATGAAAGACCCCGCCTCGCTCAACAAGCCTTCTAGCTTCCCGATTCCAGACATCTACAAGATTGGGAATATTTTCTCAACGCGAATTCACTACGGGTTGATTTATGGCATCATTGCCTGCGTGATTGCCTACTTCTTGATTCAGCACACCACGTTTGGGTTTGCAGCGCGTACTGCCGGGGGCAATATCAAAGCCGCGCGGATTGCGGGGCTACCTGTGGGCAAACTGACGATTATCATCTGCTTCCTGGCGGGTTCTTGCGCTGGTTTAGCCGGAATGGTTGAGGTTGCAGCCGTGCAAGGGCAGGCAAACGCCTCGATCGTGGCAGGCTACGGCTATGCTGGCATTTTGGTTGCCTTTGTTGCCCGTTACAATCCCCTGGCAGCAGCGCTTGTGGCGGTACTCCTGGGTGGCATTATTGCGAGTGGCGGAGCGCTCCAGCGATCGTTCAACATGCCGGATGCCACCGTGCTGGTTTTTCAGGGCATAGTCTTCATTGTCGTTCTCTACAGCGAGTCGCTTTACGGACGCTTGAAGATCTTTAAGGAGCCGGAGTTGAAAGGTACGCCACCCGCGTCGATCACAGCAACGGCAACAGTCTAGAGGGAAAGTATGAAGGCTAAAGTATGAAGGCTAAAATTTTTACCCTTTATCCCTTAGCCTTTACCCTTCATTTCTCATTTCACTAACCTTGTTTGGAGAACCGTGATGGCAACAGAGGCATTAGGCGCGTGGGGGGTTGTACTCGGCATTTTTGCAGGGACGCTGCGGGGGAGTGCGCCCTTTCTCTTCGTTAGTCTGGGTGAATGTTTGACCGAAAAGAGCGGCAAAATCAACCTGGGTCTGGAAGGTACGTTGCTGACGGGAGCAATGAGCGCCTATGCCGTGTCGTATCTGCTGCAAGACAAGGTTGGCGCAGCCATCTCTCCCTGGATTGGGGTGTTAGTGGCAGGTGTTGCGGGCATGGGGTTGGGCTTCATCCACGCGTGGCTTTCACAACAGCCGAAGGTCAATGACATTGCGGTGGGTATCGCCATGATCATTTTTGGGAGTGGCATTGCGTTCTTTTTGGGCAAACCCTTCATTCAACCCAAGGCTCCCCCGCTGCCCACGATCGACCTTGGCAACTGGAGTTCCATCCCCGCTGTCCAGTCGGCACTGAAGATTAGTCCCTTATTTATTTTGGGTGTGGCGATCGCGCCACTCATGTTCTGGTTCTTCAAATCAACGCGGTGGGGCTTATTTATCCGCGCTGTTGGCGATAGTCCCGATGCCGCTCTCGCAATGGGCGTTTCCATTTCTAAGGTAAGAATGCTTTGCATCATTGCGGGAAGCTTTCTGGCAGGCATTGGTGGCGCTTGTTTGTCCCTTTACTATCCCGGTCTGTGGTCTGAGAGCATTTCCAGCGGTCAGGGCTTGATGGCGGTCGCACTGGTGATTTTTGCCCGGTGGAATCCCATTCAGTGCTTATGGGCTTCGCTCTTCTTTGGGGGCGCACAGGCAGTTGGTCCGGCGCTGCAATCGGTTGGCATTGAGCAAGGACGCTATCTGTTTAATGCGGCTCCCTACGTGTTGACGCTACTCATCATGATCATCACCTGTTCGCCGAAGAAGACGCTCTCTGGTGCGCCGGGTGCATTAGGAACGATCAGTGGTTGATGAAAGCTTGGCGACTGGTGATTGGGACTGCCTAGATGGGATTGCTAGATCACGATCGCGTCAGTCAATCAAGCCTAGGCTTATCAAGCAGAAAATTCTCACGGAGGTCGCGCTACCTTCTCTCACCCGCTCTGAAGCCTGAGCCTCCAGCAATCCTCTACCGCATCTAGCCCAACCTTCACGATTCTGAACCCATCGCTCTACGCATCCATTTAAATGTCCCCTCAGGAGGCAGCATGACAGAAGTTGCAAATCCACTCACCCACACCACCAATAATGCTCATGCGCTGGCGGGACCACCAGAACTGGAAGTGGTTAACATGACCAAGCGGTTTGGCTCCTTCACGGCGCTGGAAAATGTATCCATGAAGCTCAAACCGGGCACCTTTCATGCCCTACTGGGGGAAAACGGCGCGGGTAAAAGCACTCTGGTGAAGTGCATTATGGGCTTTTATACGCCGACATCAGGAGAGGTGCTGATTGACGGACAGGTGAGGGCGATCGCCAGCCCGCGTGATGCTCACACCTACGGCATTGGCATGGTCTACCAACATTTCACCTCTGTGCCCGCCATGACGGTTGCCGAAAATCTGGTGCTGTCTCGCTTTGATAACACCAACCTCATCAACTGGAAGAAGGAATTTGAGGCACTTTCCGCCTTTATGGAGACCGCACCCTTCAAAGTGCCCCTTGATCTGCTGGTTGGGCAACTAGCGGCTGGACAAAAGCAAAAGCTCGAAATCCTCAAGCAGCTTTACCTGCAAAGCAAAATTTTGATTCTGGATGAACCCACCTCTGTGCTCACGCCTGCGGAAGCCGATGAGGTGCTGGGCTTGATTCGAGAGCAGGTCACGGATGGTAAGCTGAGCGTCTTGATGATCAGCCACAAGTTTCGTGAGATCACGGCGTTTACCGACGAAATTACTGTGCTTCGTAAAGGTCAGTTTGCGGGCAGCGGCACGGTTAAAGACATGACCGTTTCTGCGATGGCAGAAATGATGATGGGTGAAAAACGGGAGCCGCAGAAGGTCGAGAAAAGCATTCATGGCGAACCTAAGCCCATCCTGCAAATCAAAGGCATTTACGCCAATAAAGACAATGGGCTAGAAGCGGTTGGTGGTGTGGATCTGACGGTTCACAGTGGCGAAGTCGTCGGCATCGCAGGCATCTCTGGCAACGGTCAGCGTGAACTGGTGGAAGTGCTGGCAGGTCAGCGTCCAGCAACGGCAGGTGAGGTACTGGTGGACGGTCAACCCTACAAGATGACTCGCGCCGAAATGTTTAAGAATCGCGTGTTTGTCTTACCCGAAGAACCCCTACGGAATGCCTGCGTCGCCCACATGAGCGTGGCTGAGAACCTGGCACTGCGGACGTTCGATCGCCCACCCCAGGCAAAAGGCATCCTGCTCATCTTCAAAGCCATCCGCGAAATGGCAGTCGGCTTGATTAGCTCCTTCAAAATCAAAACCCCCTCGCCTGATACACCCGTGGGCAACCTCTCTGGTGGGAACGTCCAGCGCACCGTCCTTGCACGGGAACTGTCCGAAGACCACATCAAGCTACTGATTGCTGCCAACCCCTGCTTTGGTCTGGACTTTGCAATGGTGGACTACATTCACGGACAAATTCTCGAAGCGCGCAATCGTGGTGTTGCCGTGTTGCTAGTGAGCGAAGATCTAGACGAGCTACTCAAACTCTCCGATCGCATCTTCGTCATCAGCGGTGGCACCTTCGCCTACGAAAGCACGATCGAGGATGCAGACTTTGCGGCGATCGGTCAGAGTATGGCGGGGCATTAGAGGCACTCAGCCCACAGCAATTAGCTGGGGAAAAGTTGTTGGTTGTTAGTTTTTAGTTGTTAGAAAGACTAAGAACTTTAAACCAATAGATGTCGATCTCAGTTTATTGTCCAACAACTAAAAACTAACAACTATGATCACAATTTCTGCTCAGCCTTACGATTATGAACTTCCTAGCTCTAGCAATGTTGCATTGATTGTGATTGATATGCAGCGAGACTTTATGGAGTTGGGTGGCTTTGGCGATATTTTAGGAAATGATGTAGGTTTGTTGCGGGCGATCGTGCCCACTTTGAAACAACTAATTGACGGTTTTCGTGCCTTGGAATTGCCGATTTTTCATACGATCGAGTGTCATCAACCAGACCTTTCTGATTGCCCTCCTTCCAAGATTAAGCGAGGCAAAGGTGAGTTGACGATCGGCAGCGAAGGACCAATGGGACGCATTCTTATCAAAGGTGAACCGGGCAATGGCATCATTCCCGAATTGGCTCCTTTACCCAATGAAACGGTCATTTACAAGCCTGGAAAAGGGGCTTTTTATGCAACCGAATTGGAATCGCTGCTGAAGGCAAAAAACATTACGCACCTGTTTATTACAGGCGTGACGACTGAAGTGTGTGTGCAAACCACCATGCGCGAGGCGAACGATCGTGGCTACGAGTGCGTCATGGTCGAAGACTGCACCGAAAGCTACTTCCCAGAATTTAAACAATCGACCCTAGAAATGGTACGTGCCCAGGGTGGCATCGTCGGCTGGACAGCAACCGCTACGGATGTTCTGAAAGGACTGGAAGCCTGGAAGCCTGCGAAGGCATTGGTTTAGGGATAAAAGGCAGAGGGCAGAAGGAGGCTAAAGAGGTTTTTAAGAAAGATATGCCCCCTGTACGGGCTTAGCATTCGGCAGATGATCCTTAACCTACTGCAAAAATCTTTGCCCGAATGCTAAGCCCCTACGATTGACCGCTGATAGCTACTTAACTCAAAACTCTTTCCCTTATGATGGGCTAGGTCTGCTTAGCGTTTGTCGCCCACGTCGAAATGCCCAAATGGATGCTAAAGGATCGGAGCCTGTTGCTACAGCGGCTTACACCTTACCTTTTTTTGCTGCCTGCTCTGCTTGTCCTCAGCCTGACGGTGTTCTACCCGGCATTGCAGGCGTTCTACCTGAGCTTTACGCGCTACGACTTTGATTTGACGCAGCCGCCTGTGTGGATTGGGCTGAAGAACTTTCGGCGACTGTGGGGCGATCGCGTCTTTTGGGAGACCTTTCGCAATACGGTTCTGTACCTCGTCGGCGTTGTGCCCATTCTAGTGGCGCTGCCATTGGGCATGGCGATTCTGGTTAACCAAAAGCTGCGCGGCATTCGGTGGTTTCGCGTAGCGTACTATACCCCGGTCGTGATTTCGATGGTGGTTGCAGGCATTGCCTGGAAGTGGCTCTATGCGGATAATGGCTTGCTCAACCAGCTTCTAAAACTCGTTGGCATCTCAGGCGGCATTCCCTGGCTCACCAGCCCCAATTTGGCGATTTTTAGCGTCATGGTGGTTACGGTTTGGAAAGGACTGGGTTACTACATGGTGATTTACCTCGCAGGCTTGCAGGCGATTCCCGAAGATTTGTACGAAGCAGCGGCGATCGATGGTTCCGACGGCATCAAAAAGCATTGGGATATTACGGTTCCCTTGATGCAGCCTTACATCTTGCTGGTCGCCGTGATTTCTGCCATCTCAGCGACCAAGGTGTTTGAAGAAGTCTACATCATGACCCAGGGTGGTCCGCGTAATAGCTCGAAGACGATCGTCTATTACGTCTACGAACAAGCGTTTCAAGACCTGGAAATGAGCTACGCCTGCACGATCGGGCTAGTCATGTTCCTGATTATTCTAGGATTATCAGTACTGCGGCTCAGCGTCGAACGACTCACCGTGAAAGAGAATTGAGTGCAGCCAACGAAATTATTTGCACAGACAGGTTTAACATTTCCGCTCAGCAGGCGCAAAGAACCTTTGTAACTCAATCGGCTAGCTTGTGGTGTTTCAGTACAGCGACTGGTTATATCTCTAGCTGCTCAAATGGCAACTGTGACTGAATAAAGCTGTGTCCACGATCAAATCGTGGAATCATTCTACAGTTAAGTGGTCTAAGTTCATCAATGATATCAGGACTATCAAAGTCTTTGGAGTTTCGGTTTAAGAAGCAAGCCTGTTCCGGTAAGTCCTGTCGTAAATGAGTCATAACTGATGCATAGACAAGGGCATCTTGTGGTGTTAAGTCGTAAGTAGTTTCATAGGAAGCTGCCTCACTCAATATACTGGCATTGAGCGCAACAATTTCTCCAACTTCAAGGAGTCGATCGCGACATTGAACAAAACGATGCCTTTCTTCTTCATTACTCTGAATCATCAAGCTAGCAATATTTTGGATGCTCTTGATACGACTTGCATAAGGGGCTGTACGTAAAAGCTGCCGCAATTCAGTCTCTAACGACTGCTGCAATTCTCGACGGCTTCGTGCTTGGCGGCTCAGTTTTTCATGCGGTTCAGCAAGGCTATAAGCTGGAACGATGAGCTTTACTTTTCCTGCTTCACAAAGTTGCAAAATCTGTTCACAACTTGAACACTGCTCTTGCTCAAAGGTTAGTTCTAGAACAAAGTTTGTCTCAACATAAACATTCACGCAGCCGCCTCATGCTCAAGTTTTCCTCCAATCAAGGCAGCATAAAGTCCTGACTCAATTAACCATTGTTGAGAAGTATCAATGTTTTCAGGCAATTGATCTGAATGAATAATCTCTCCAAGCCAAGATGTAACAATGAGTTCTAGACTAGCTCCACTGATTTGGTTAGCACCTACTCCTGCCCTCTCAAAGTAAGGTTGAAGAATTGGAGATGCATCAATCGTGTAAGTAGGTTCGCTCTGATCCTGGTAAGCTTCACCATCAGACCATAGGTAAAATTTATCTGGAAAAACCATCAAAAAATACGGAGCTTTCGGAAAAGTTCCGTGTGCATAGATATTTCGACGTAGCCTTGCTGCCCACCCCGGCGATACATTGGTTTTGCGCTTGATTTCAACAACAAGAGCTAATTGACCGTTACGATTGTCAATTGACAAGTCCCAACTAGAATCAAGACTCATCGCCATAATTAGCTCTCCTGCAAAGCCACTACCCACCATAACAACCCATACTAGCCTGATGCTAATTTCTAGCCAACGGGCTTTTGAGATGTCTTCACCAAGATATAAGAGGCACAACTGTATTTCCAGCCGCTAAGTTAGCTTAAATCGACCTACCTTCGGACTCACGGAGGCTAGGTCGATCGCCACCGGGATAACAATGAACACAACCAGCCTCTATTCCACTTCACACGGCGCGGGCTTATTCAGCCGTTGGCTCATCGTCCAGATGTTCGTCCACATGGCTCTCTTGCTTTTGGAAGAACCAGCGCTTGGCAGGCTTGGGAATCGACAGACCGTGCGTTTTGTGAAAGTCTTCCAGCACTTTGCGGGTGAGACGGTTCGATACCTGGCGCACAATTTGGCGGAGGAGACGATCGCCCGTACTCTGCACCAGATTTTTGGGCAGTGCGTGAATAAACCGGGGAAACTGAATCGATACAGTGAGGTCTAGCTGCCACTCTACGCGAGTCATTTTGGTAGAGGCGTGGTTGCGATTGCTCAAGCCAATCGGCGCTTCAGCACCCATTTCGACTAGCTCCATCGCCGCTCGAAAATCGACATCGTAACCAGGAGTCACATAGCCGGGGATGGAAATAGTTTCGATGCGGTACACGCCATGATCTTGAGGCAGCAGGTGTAAGCCAATCTTCGGCTCGATCTGATAGCCATGCGAACCAAAGCGACCGATCACCAGCGCATAGCCGTTATCCCCTAGCGGCTCGACCACCATTGGCTGGGCACAGCTCTTAAACCAAACAGAGTGAGCATCCAGATACTCCGCTACGGTGTGCATATCTGAAGCCATTTCCATGCAGTCTACAAAATGGCTGTGAAACTGGGTCGGCTCGATCAGGTTTTGGCTATCGTCTGTCATCAAGTAGTTCATATCTGGAATGACCGATGCGGTGTGCAGCAAACCTTCAGGACGCTCAACAGGATTGGACTCAGTGGAATTGGACTGCATAAAGCGGCTCAAGGTTCATGGCTGGTTGCTTGGATCTATAGTGCCTCTTTAGCTCTTCACGACCTCACCGGGGTTTCACGGATTTTTGAGCAAATCGCTGCGTCTGCTTCGTGACTGGAAAGCCGTAAATCACTGACTGAGAGCAACAGAGCCACACCCCAAAGGCGTTAAGACTATTGCTTAGATGTGTCCGTACCGTTCGTTCTAGCCTTAACGTTCATTAACATATCACTACTCTATGGCTGAGCGGCAACCTGGTTTAACGATCGAGAGCTATCCATACGATAGGTTTGTTCGCTTAAAGAATTCGGTAAAGTCTAGGTGAAGACGACGGATATGGGCGATCAAGGAGCATCATTTCCCTTCTTCCGTTGTCCACTCGCTTACTGTAAGGAAAAACGTTATGAAAGCATTTGTAGCTGGAGCCACGGGGCAAACAGGTCAACGGATTGTGAAGGAACTGGTTGCAAGGAGCATTCCTGTCCGGGCGCTGGTGCGCGATCGCGAAAAGGCGCAATCAATCCTACCGCCCGAAGCAGAACTGGTGGTTGGCGATGTGCTCGATCCAGCTAGCCTGTCAGCCGCGTTAGAAGACAGTACGGTCATTCTGTGTGCGACGGGTGCAAAACCGGGCTTTGACCCCACAGCGCCCTACAAGGTTGATTATGAAGGCACCAAAAATCTGGTTGATGCGGCAAAAACAAAGGGCATTGAGCAGTTTGTGTTTGTCTCGTCGCTTGGCACCTCGCGATTGTTTCATCTCTTAAATCTATTCTTTCTGATTTTGGTGTGGAAAAAGCAGGCGGAAGAGTATATCCAAAAAAGTGAGCTGACCTATACGATCGTCCGTCCCGGTGGTCTCAAAAACGAAGACAATACTGACGCTGTGGTGATGTCGTCTGCCGACACCCTCTTTAAGGGCAGCATTCCCCGCACGAAAGTTGCGCAGGTCAGTGTTGAGGCACTGTTCTCACCGTCGGCACGCAACAAGATTGTCGAAATTGTAGCGAAGCCAGACGCGCCTGCTAAAAGTTTTGATGATCTCTTTGTTGGGGTTGCTTGAGGATAAAGCAGCTAGAGGCTGTCATCAATTACGACTACATATTGCTTGGAGCAAGGGTTCCAGCCCCTAGCTTCGTGTGTTGGGGTGGACACGATCATGCTGATACCGCAGGTTTTGGAGCTGAATTGATGACGCGCCCTAGGACTTACACATTTCGACCAAAACCTCGGAGGCTTAAGAGGCTGTTTGACTGACAAAAGTATTGAAAGGCTGGTCGCTTCGTTGCTTACCCGCCCGTGATTAAAATCTATCCATTACGCAGAAGTCGCTAGAACTGCTTTAGGGATTAAGGTTTGGGCGCAAGTTGCGCTCCTTGGAGCAAGTGGTGCAGTACGCCTAACCCTCGCCAAAGGGTTTTTAATCCCGGTTCTCC
>JAHHHL010000056.1 GCA_019359375.1 Lyngbya sp. HA4199-MV5 | reverse complement strand
TTTGATTTGACGGCTGGTTAACCGCTCTGCTTCCGGGTTTGATGGCAACAGCATTCGCTCTATAGACCAATTAACTTGTACTACAAGGCGAGATTATATGGTACTTTCATTCTCGGAAATCACCTTAGTTCTTAGTTGTTGGTTGTTAGTGCATGAGTCATTCCTGACTCCTTCTAAAAACTTTTCTTGTAGCTTGCTTCCCGCAGGGTATGCCCATTTCTGGTATGCCTGGAAGGCTTTAGGGCTATAAAACCAAAAACTCCCTTGCCTCCTGCCTTCTGCCTCCTGCTTCCCCTACTCCCTACTCCCTACTCCCCACTCCCTACTGCCCTCTGCCTGTTCACGGCTGTACTGCCGCTTGATTAACGGTTGATGCAGCTCAGGCAATGTTAGGAGGCAGTCCCGCGCCTGGTGGCACCTGGCTTTGCTGCAAGTGAGACTCAATTAACCCGGTAAGCTGCTCTCGCTGAATTTCAGTGCCAGCGGCTGTATTACCAGAAGTATCAAAGAAGATGATGCTATGAATCATGTCCGTCGCCAGCATTTGAAACAGAATGTGAGTCACAGGTAAGGGCAACGCGATCATTTGCGGATCGTGCATTGGGTAGGGACCAGTGGACACATCTTTCAAACTGGAAAACGCATAGATGACGTTTTTCTCTAAGCCTGGTTGCGCCTGATTCTCCAGGGTTGTAATCGCCCAGCTTTGGTCAAGGGTTTGCACAATGTAGTACTGTGCATGGCGCAATTGTGACGCTAAAAATTTCAGCACAGGGGCGATCGTCGCAACGAGGGTTGGTGTATTACCCTCCTGAGGAGCATCATCAATGAGTTGCTGAATTTGTTGGTCGATGTTCATTACTGAGAGCAAGCTCCTTAATTTGATGAACGGGGTGTGAAGCTTCTGTAGTTTGACCTAGACGGGTTTGTCGTCTTGTTGTCACAATTGGTTAAACTGGCTTCAGTTTTGTTAATCATTGGGCGTTAATACCGTGGGGGATATCTGCCAAAGCGTGGAGGCAATTTTTCAACTGCTGCTGAACGAGTTAAAGCTGTCAACGAACGCGTCTGAGCAGAACTGCTTGGATGTGGCAGATCGACTATCCAAAGAGGTCGCACGGATTTGCGTTGAAAGTAAGCGCATTCAGGCATCTGGAGAGATCGATACTTGGGCGACCGCGTTAGCAAGACATCGACTCCAGCAATGCTTGCATTACTATAAACTCGGTTCCAAGCGTGGACGGGTTGAGTTACACAGCACGCTGAGCGCGATCGTGTATCGCTACATTACCCCACCGCAGACCCAGGCGAGCTACCAGGCACGCTTAACCTTAATTGAAGATTTTTTGCAAAGCTTTTATATGGAAGCGCTTAACGCCTTCCGCCGCGAGACCCAGTTGCCTGCAACGTATCAACCGCGCACCTTGCTACAGCTTGCAGAGTACATGGCGTTTAGCGAACGGTATGGCAAGCGGCGCATTCCGCTACCGGGGCGACGCAACCAGCAGCTCATCATCCTCCGCGCTCAGACATTCTCACAGCAGCAGCCGATCGAAACGCCCGTTGACATTGAGCGTGCGGCGGATGGTGGCGCTGGCGATGGAGACAACCCGTGGAACGCGGCTTCCATGCAGCAAGTGCGGGAACAGATGGTGGCACAGGAGCCAGAACAGCCAGAAGATAGCCTGCGACAAGCCGTAGTTGCGGAACTCATGACGTATCTAGAAGAGCGCAAGCAAACTGATTGTGCTGATTACTTTGCGCTCCGCTTACAGGATTTGCCTGCAAATGAAATTGAGGTCATTTTAGGTCTGACACCACGCCAGCGGGACTATTTGCAGCAGCGGTTTCGCTATCATCTCATTCGGTTTGCGCTCTCCCATCGGTGGGAATTAGTCCATCAGTGGCTGGAAGCAGATTTGGAGCGCAATCTTGGCTTAACCTTACAGCAGTGGCAAGCCTTCCAGGAACAGCTTGATCCCCAGCAAGCAGAATTGCTGGAACTGAAGCGCAAACGGCTGTCCGATGCCGCGATCGCGCAAGCTCTTGGTTGTACTGTGACTCAAGTGCGGAAACAGTGGTTTAAGCTACTGGAGCAAGCATGGGAAATTCGCAATTATTTAGTATCCGGACAAGGGGCATCTGCTGATGAATAGGGACATATACCATGAATGATGACTCGGACACGCTCCAGAGAAATCTCCTCCAACTACTACAAGACCTGGTTGCGTTTACCACTTCAGATGACTCTGGGGTGGTTCGTCCAGTTACTGAGTGGGGCGAGGAGCTACACGACGCGCGATCGAGTGCGTTAGATTTATCAATTCTTCAGGATGCTCCCTCTGCGAATGCCGGTCATCTTAAACTCAACACTCCCTCCTTCAAACGGGAAACCCTATTAAAACTTGGAGAGATACCTGCTGTGCAAGACCGTTTTCATGCCCTGTTGAAGCATCGCTTACAAACCGAAATCCAACGTAATCCCCCTCTATTCCCCTGGGAGTCAGAAATTCACGATTACGAAGCTGAAGGTGTTTATGACACTGTTGGCTCGGCTGTAACTGTTGCTAGCGCTACTCCCGCCGCCCAAAGAGTTCCAGCACAGGTTTGGCTGAGTCAGCTTAAAACGCTGAATTTGCCCATTCCTTTACCCGAAAACCTCTTAGGTCAGCTCCTGGAACGTTGCCAGGAAGCGGTGCAATCCTCTCTCTTAGAGGGTGCGAAACTTGTCAGATCTGTCGAGGATCTCTTTCCTGGGCAGGCTCAAGCACTAAATCAACTCGCAGGGATGGTGATGACATCGCCTGCCCGCTCTGGAGCGGCATCGCCACCACCCGGCACCAACTACCCGCCAAACTATGAGTCGGCAGTTCCGGCTCAGCAAATGGTGCTTTCACTACTGGCTGCACGCGAAATTATTGCTGCCTTAACGTTAACGATTTCTTCAAGTCAACCCAGGCTAGAGCGTCAATGGCTCACAGATTTGGGAGCTTTGAGCCTACAGGCAGACTATGCATCAGAGGCAGAATCCAGTCAATTACGGATTCAGGCAACTCTGCCGTGCGGTGGCAGCCTCACTCTTCGGGGTGAACATTTACAGGCAAGTGCCCAGCGTTCTACGGCTGGCAATTTAAGCGTGGAGCTATTTGACTTCCAACCGGATGAGTCTCATACGTTAGAAGTCTGCTTTGATGAGCAAGAACCGTTAGTCTTTGCAGTCCACATCACCGTTTAATCGTTAGCAAGCATCCGTGTAGATATGCACGCTTAGCCGTTAGTCTCGACAGGCAATGGGTATGATGGAGCTGGTTGCCTTCAGATTTGAGCTTGAATCTTTGTCGCGTCTCAGCACATCGTGCGATCGCCGCGTAAACGTTCAAGCATGATTCTTTTTTAGAGGAATCATGGGTCTTAAAAGCTTTAGATTCAGGGTAGGGGTTAATTGTTCCTCAATCTGAAGATGCAGCCAGCCAAGCGTACTGTCGATTCTTTGCCTGCTCATGGTTGGTCACTTTAAGACTGGTGTTTCTGGAACGGCTCAAAGGCAGGCAGACACGATCGTGGATCGCTTCCGGCAGCGGTTAGAGAAGTTTCCGGCATCTGCGATCGAAGAATCGATCCTGTTGAGGGTGCTAGTGCAGTCAATGGTGCTGGTGGGCATTGCGGCAACAGACGTGGCTGCATCGACTGGGATGAGCGTGTGGGCTGTGCCGCTGAGCGTGATGGGTGCTTTCTGGAGCTGGCAGCAGCGCTACAAACGCAACATTGCCGCAAAATTTTGTATTGCGATCGGAATGCTGCTGGCGTTAGCAGCATTTTTTGTGGGTTTGAGGGCTGATCTCAACGATACCCGCCTGGTGCTAGCCGAGCTGTTAGTGCAGCTTCAGGTGTTGCATAGCTTCGATCTCCCGCGCCGGAAAGACTTGGGCTACTCAATGGTGATTGGGCTGATCCTGATTAGCGTTGCCTGCACTCTGAGTCAGACGATGACGTTTGGGCTGCTGTTGCTGATGTTTCTGGCGATCGCGCTGCCAGTTCTGGTACTGGACTATCGATCGCGGTTGGGTCTCACCAGTCAACCAATTCAATCTCCCTGGCAAAGTACGGGATTATCGCCAAAACGATGGTTGAGCTTTTTGGTGGTGATTTTAGTCGCAGGGCTGCTGATTTTTGCCTGCCTGCCGCGCTTTCCGGGTTATCAACTGCGATCGTTCCCGGTAAGTCCTCAAATTCAGAAGGATTTTGAAGACAATAGCCGCATTATTAACCCTGGTTATGTGCGATCGGGTGCTGGAGAAGGTGCTGGTACTGGATCCAAACAGGGTGAGGGCTTTGGTCCAGGGAAGTTAGACGAGAATTTCTACTATGGTTTTAATAGCCGCATCAACCAAAACCTGCGGGGATCACTGAAACCACGAGTGGTTTTACGCATACGCTCCCAGGCGGAAGGCTTTTGGCGCGTGCTGGCGTTCGATCGCTATTTAGGGCAGGGGTGGGAAATTTCTCGTAATGACAAGGCGACTACGGTGACTCGACCCACCTGGTCTTACCAGTTCTTTTTGCCAAGACCCATCTCGCTCAGCCGAACGAAAGAAATTATCCAAACCTACACGGCTGTCTCAGACTTGCCGAACTTGCTGCCAGCATTGTCTCAGGCGAAAGAGCTTTACTTTCCAACGCGACAGATTGCGATCGATCCCAATGGCAACTTACGATCGCCGCTGGAGCTACGAGAAGGGCTGACCTATACCGTTGTGTCAGAAGTGCCCTACCGCGATCGTGCGCGACTACGAGCTGCACCCCAGACCTATCCACCCAGCATTACCAATGACTACCTGACCGTCCCGCCTAAAATTTTAGAGCGGGTGCGCCAGCGGACTCAAGCACTGTTAGCAACCTCACCCAAGCCGCTGACCGCTACCTACGAAAAGGTGCTGTATCTGGCTCAGGTCTTGAAGCAACGTTATACGATTCAACCCGATCTACCCTTTCTTGCACCCGATGAAGATCTCGTCGAAGCGTTTCTCTTTAAGTATCAGGGTGGCTACCCGGATCACTTTTCGACGGCGCTCACGGTGATGTTGCGATCGATCAACATTCCCGCGCGGTTGGTAGCAGGGTTTGGTCCCGGCGAGTTCAATCCCTTCACTGGGCTGTATGTGGTGCGTAACACCGATGCCTATGCCATTACAGAAGTCTTCTTTCCTCAATATGGCTGGTTTGCGTTTGATCCCATTCCAGGACATGAACTAATCCCGCCCTCCATTGAGGAAGAGCAGACGTTTAGTGTGTTGCGCGCGTTTTGGCGCTGGGTGGCAGGCTGGTTGCCCTCCCCTATGACCAGTTGGCTCAATCAAACCTTCGGCTTAGTGGCTGGCTGGATTGCCGCAACGATCGCATGGTTCATGGGCTTGTTTTCTCAAGGGTGGGTGGGGCTTTTTGCTGGGCTACTTTTGGCGATCGTCCTTACATTCGCAGGTTGGCTGCTCTGGCGAAGTTGGCGGAGTTGGCGCTACCGTCGCTGGCTGGCAAAATTGCCTCCGATGGAAAGCCTGTATCAGCAGATGTTGCACTGGTTAGCATTACAAGGGTTTCGCAAGCATGCTGCCCAAACGCCTCTGGAGTATGCGCGTCAGGCTTACGAGGTGCAACCAACCCATCAGGCGGCAGCCATTAACGATATTGCTCAAGCCTATGTGGGCTGGCGCTATGGCGGCACCCCTCCTAACCTCGCTCAAGTAAAACAGCAATTACGCGACTTGAAACAACATCAAACACCCCAGCCTCCCTGGAAAAAGCTGTTGAGCCGCTTCACGAAGCCATAGCTGACCTTGCAAAGATCATTAACGCCTGATCCCTTACTGTCTAAAAAGCGCTTGAGTACACTAAACTTTTGCTGGTACGCCATTCAACCATAAGGTCTGCTGGAACCGTGATGACAACGTTTACCCAACGCTTGACCGTACCGCCGGAGACTGCCGCCACTTTGACCTTAGCGTTGACAGCCGACGATCGCACCCGATCGCGCTATCGTTGCGAAAGCTTAGAAGGTGAGCCTGTATACCTCCAACTACCCAGAGGCACCGTCTTGCACGATGGTGATTGGTTGCAGTCTGAGGACGGTGTGGTTGTGCGAGTGATTGCCAAGCCGGAACCTGTTTTGACAGCACGGGCAGAAGAGGCACTACACCTCCTGCAAGCGGCGTACCATTTGGGCAACCGCCATGTGCCCTTAGAGATTACGCCAACCTACTTGCGACTTGCTCCCGATCCGGTGTTACGCAGCCTGCTGGAGCATCGGGGGCTACGCGTCGTTGAAGAAGTGCAGCCGTTTCAGCCAGAAATAGGGGCGTATGGGCATGGGCATTGAGGGCTGAGGGCTGAGGGCGAGGGAGTTTTTGGTTTTTAGTTTTTAGAAGGAGCCAGGAATATCCCCTGCGCTAACAACTAACAACTAACAACTAACAACTCTCTTGACTCCTGACTCCTGACCGCTAGGCAGAAGGTAGAAGGAAAAGGATAGAGCATTAATGGCGTTGAAGGAACCGATGGAGGATGAGGCTGATTCGCTGGCGTTGCTGCGCTTGCTACAGTTGGCGAGTTCGGCATTGCCAGTAGGCGCGTATAGTTACTCGGAAGGTATTGAGGCACTGGTTGAAGCTAACAGGTTAGGTGATCGCAGTGCGCTTGAAGACTGGCTGGTGCAGGAATTACGCGTTGGCACTATTCGGGTTGAAGCCGCCATCCTGGTGAAAGCGTATAAAGCTTGCCAGAGTAATGATTGGGAAGCTATCAACCACTGGAATCGTTGGCTGTCAGCGGCACGAGAAACAGAGGAGTTGCGATCGCAAAGTTTGCAGATGGGTCGATCGTTGGTACGGTTACTGCACGATCTACAGGTGTTACCGCAATCGACCCTTCTACACGGTGATGGCTGTCATTTTGCGATCGCCTTTGCTCTTGCCGCTGTCCATTGGCATATTGCCTTACAACCAGCAATGTTGGGCTACTTGCACGGTTGGGCAACGAATTTAGTCAATGCAGGTGTCAAGCTAATACCACTGGGTCAAACGGCAGGGCAACAATTACTGTTAAAGCTTCAGCCCGTGATCCAGCAAACGGTTGACGAGGCATTAACCTTACCTGATCAGGCGTTGCATAGCTGTAGTTGGGGGCTGACTCTTGCCAGTATGAAGCACGAAACTCAGTATAGCCGCCTGTTTCGTAGTTAGTTGAAGAAAACGACGGTGAGGGCTGAACGGGTAGAAGTCACGATCGCCCTGACCTTATACCGATTCTCTAAGTTCCAGCTACAAATCCTCGTAGGGGCTTACGGTCGTAAGCCCCTACTGCTGAGCAAGTTGAGAATCGTCGTAATCAGCACGGTTGGCTCAACGGGTTTGGCAAGATGTTGCTGAAAGCCTGCCGCGATCGCCTGTTGATAATCAATTTCCCCAGCATAGGCTGTGAGCGCGATCGCCGGAATCGTGCCGCCTTGTGCCGGGGGTAGGTTTCTCACCCGTTGCATGAGCATGTAGCCGTCTACACTCGGCATGCCAATGTCGCTCAAAAGCACGTCTGGCTTGGCTTGAGTCAGCACAGCAAACGCCTCTTCTGCTGAAGTTGCGGCTGTTACAGTGGCTCCGTATTGCTCTAACAAAAAAGTACTAAAGGCGCGTGCATCGTCGTCGTCATCAACAACCAAAATGGTGATGCCGCTCAAATTTAATGATGGCTCAGATAGTTCATTTGAGGAGTGAGTGGGCAGTGGCGTTGGCATAAGCGGTAGCCTGACGACAAACGTTGCACCCTGCCCTTCACCGGGGCTAGCTGCCCAAATCGTGCCGCCGTGCAGTTCCACTAATTGTCGAACGATCGCCAGTCCCAACCCCAAACCACCAAACTTTCGGGTTGTGGCAGCTTCTGACTGACGAAAGTAATCAAACACATAGGGCAGAAAGTCAGGGGCAATGCCTTTCCCAGTATCGGTGACCGTAATTTGAGCATAAGAGGGGGAGTTGGGAGTCGGGAGTCGGGAGTGGTTTGGCATTTCCCTATTCCCTATTCCCCATTCCCCATTCCCCGTTTCCTCTAATATCACCGCCACTCGCCCACCCTCTGGTGTAAACTTAACGGCGTTCGACAGCAGGTTCCAAACAACTTGCTGCAAACGGTTGGCATCACCTGCAACGTACCCAAGTTGTGGTTCAAGCCTCGGCTGCATCTCAATGGCTTTTGCTTCTGCCGCGAGCCGCACCGTCTCGATCGCCGCTTGAATTGTGGCAACCAGATCAACCGGAGCAACCTTGAGGCTCAGTTTGCCCCGCAGAATCCGCGAGACATCTAACAGATCTTCAATGAGTTCGGCTTGTAGCTTTGCGTTACGTTCAATGACCTTTAAAGCTTCTGTAGTTTGAGCCTCATTCAGCGATTGCGTTTGCAGTAATCTTGACCAGCCCAGGATGGGGTTGAGGGGCGATCGCAATTCGTGCGAGAGGACAGCCAAAAATTCGTCCTTAATGCGGTTGGCATTTTCAGCCGCTTCGCGGGCAGTTTGTTCCTGCTGGAGAATGCGATCGCGCTGCTGTTCCAGTCGCTTTTGATCATCAATCTCGGTGGCGGTTCCAAACCATTTCACGATCGCGCCCTGCTCATTCTTGAGGGGAATCGCCTGGTGTAAGTGCCAACGATACACACCATCGTGCCGCCGCATACGCCCTTCAGCATAGTAATCGGTGCCGCTTTGCTGGGCTACCAGCCAATGTTCACTTAAAACGGGCACATCGTCAGGGTGGACAATTGCCTCCCAACCGTCACTCTGTGCCTGGGCGCGTGTCAAACCTGTAAAGTCAAGCCAGCGTTGATTGACATCGAGCAGTGCCCCCTCGCTGTTGGCTGTCCAAACCAGTTGCGGGATCGATTCTACAAGATAACGATAGCGCTCTTCGCTCTGACGCAACTCCGCTTCTACCCGTTTTTGTCGGCTGATGTCGAGATTGATACCCGCCCAGGCAATGATTTGTCCGTCTTCATCTCTGACTGGCAATCCTCGTGCGAGAAGGGGGTGCCAGTTACCATCTACGCCTCGAAAACGGTGTTCAATATCCCAGGTGCCTTCGGTACGAACACATTCATTCCAGGCAGCGATCGTGCGCTCTGCGTCATCGGGATGCAGCACCTCGCCCCAGCCAAACTCGGCACATTCCGCCTGACTCAACCCCACCAACTCTAGAAACGAACGACTGGCATAGAGATTTCGCCCGCGCGGATCACAAACCCAAATACCATAATCAAGCGTTTCACCGATCGTGCGATATAACCTTTCACTTTCACGCAGTTTTGCTTCTGCCTGTTTGCGCTCGGTGATATCCCGAATGAGCCAGCGTACATTAGAAACGTTGCCTGTCGCGTCATAAACACAGCCAACTGTCAGTTCAGCCGGAAAAACATGGCTCTGCCGGGTTTGTAAGTGCATCTCCCATGTACGTGGTGTTTGGTGCTCTGCTGGCTGTTCTGTCAGTTGATTAAACTGCTCACGAAACCCTTTAAGGTCTTGACCAGCGATGACGTTAAACAGAGGTTGCCCAAGCAAATCTGAGGCGTTGAGCGAGAGTTGTGCTGCAACGGCTTGATTGGCTTCCTGAATAATGCCTGCTGTGTCTGTAACTAGATAACCATCGGGCGCAAACTGAAATAAATTCTGATACCGTTGCTGCTCAGTTTTCAACTGTTCGTTTTGTCGCAACAGTTCTTCTTCGGCAATTCTCAATTCTTCCAGGGTCGTTTCTAACTCCTCATTGGTGACAGCCAACTCAGTGCTGTGCTGCTCTAAGCGAGCGTTCATTTCAAGCCACGCCGCCTCTGCCTGTCTGCGATCGCTGATGTTGAAAATAAAGCTAATGGTTGTTCTCTCACTCATCAGGGCAGAGCCAATTAAAACAGGTACCAGGGTACTGTCTTTACGGCTACAGACCGTTTCAAAGGGTAAGCTACTCTCTCTCTCGTTTAATGCACCCATTGATCGCTCATACGCATCCAAATAACCTGGTGGAATCATGGTTCGCCAGTGAAGACGACCCGCCTGTACATCGTCTTGCGTATAGCCCAGCAGAGATAGAAAGGCACTATTGGCTTCGACGATCGTGCCATTCGCATCAGTGGTAACGATACCAAGCAGATCTGTTTCAGAAAGCCGACTAAAGCGCCTTTCGCTCTCACGCAACTGCTTCAGGTTTGTTTCTGCTTTGCGTTTAGCCGCTTGCAACTGTGAACACAACACGGTGATCAGAAACGATACGAGCACAAACGCAATGACCTGCACCAGTTGCTTGGCAGTGATGACTTTAAAGGAATGGGACGGCTCAAAAAGAAAATAAAAACTATAGAACGTAGAGAGACCGATCGCCAATAGACCACCTCTCATGCCGCCATACCAGGCACTTACGGCAATAGCAGCGTAAAAGAGTATAAAGACAAGCGGATCGAGGAGCGACCAAAAAAATTGGGTTAAGAATAGGGAGGCGGTCGCTGCCAGTATCGCCACCCCATAAGGAAGCATCTGAGAGCGACTGATGAGGCGCTTTGGGGAACCGCTTACTCTCATTTACGTGTTCTGCCCCTGCCAGGTAAACGATCGCACTAACTTTGTAATCCTTTTTACAGCCGTTTTTGTTTGCATTCACCACACCCCATGCCCTACACCCCACACCCATATTTGCCAGACTGTGGCTTACCCAACCCCTAACCACTGTATGAAACACTTCAGACTCTTGCTTTAGCCGCCGCCACTGATACTTGGGCATTAGAGTTAAAAGCTATGTAGAGGCATTGCCCTCCGCTTAAAGCTCTCCCCTCCACCCGTCTTACCTCATCTGGCTTTTGCGGCAAAACCGATAAACGAAATTTATCAGCACAACACCTGAAGACGCAAATAAAAGCAGCGGTTTAAGCCTTTTTTACGTCTAGAGGCATAGAAGCTTAAAGGCTTAGTCAGCCTAAAGTGACTTGACGGGCTTCAGGTTGAGCGAAGAAAGTACCGCAAACGCTCTTCAGGCTGCTGTTTGCTTCACACGATTCATCGCTTGGTTCAATCCATTACCGCTTCAATCCCACTCTTCAGCCTGATGCGCTTCTGTTTGCACAATCAGTTGCCTCAACGTCTGCCAATTCATACGCTGAGCAACCAAATCTTGCCGCAATCTCCCCTGCTCAAGGTGCAGTACCCGATCACAAAATTGCTCTGCGAGTTCTAGCTGATGATTTGCCATCACGATCGTGGTGCCCTTGGTCTGCTTCAGTTCAGCCAGCGCGTCTAACAACAGCTCGCTGCGACCCAGATCCAAAGACGCGGTTGGTTCATCTAACAGCAGCACGTTGGGTTCAGTCATGAGGGCGCGGGCGATCGCCACCCACTGGCGTTGTCCCACAGAAAGCTGTAGCTCTGTACGAGGCAGCCAATCTGCTGGAATCCGCAGGCGATCAACCCAATACCGCAGGCGCTCTTGCATCGTCTGTTTTGCAACACACCGCAACGCTAAAGGGTATTCAAGTGACTGCTGTACCGTCATACTCAGCAGCTTTGACTCTTGCAGTACCAAAACCACCTGCTGCCGTAGCTGAACGGCTGGTATCTGATGCAGTGCCCGATCGTCCAAGTAAATCGTGCCGCTGCTTGGCTCACTAAGACGGTTTAACAGCCGCAGCAAAGACGTTTTACCCGCACCTGACGCGCCAACAAGAGCAACACGATCGCCCCGAAACACCTCAAACGAAAGCTCTTTCAACAGATGATGGCTGCTCGAAACCGAGTGTTGGTCTACAGGCACTTTCCCCGCAGTAAAAATTTTTGGTGCGAGACTCACCCCTTCAACACGAATTTGAGCAGATTTCGGCGTGTGCAAAATCAGTATTCTATGTGCAAAGCTTTTGTTCAGTTTACAAGCTTTACGCGGCTGGCTGGCTCACACCTGCCGAGCCTTATACGGCTCGATTGCAAACGATCCAAACGACCCATGTGTCGATCGCCAGCAACACCACCGTACAACCCAGGAGCATAAAATACATCCACGGCTGCGATAACGGGCGCACATCTTGCATGTCGAGGTTTGTCTCAGCCTCCACACGCTTGACCATCCGGTTAAAGCCCGCAATCCGCATAGGCAGAAGGTATGCCTGTCCTGTTCGACTGAGAAAATAGTAAACAAGACCACCTTGTCCAGTCGATCGCGCTTTTAATGCCGTTACCTCTGACCACGGTAATGTCCATCCACGACGAAAAAACCGCGGCACCCAGCGAGAATATTGAACCTGAATCCCATCACTGTCCAGCACCACTTGCTCACTCAGTGCCGCATACAACAACACCCCACCAAACCCAACTCCCACCCACAGCAAAGACGATGGAATACTTGCTGCCGTCATATCTGCCAGAAAAGGCAGCGGTACGGTTAGCGACACATACAACAGCAGCAGCGTCACCCGAATCAGCGGTGACAGCTTGAAGCTAGAAACGGAAGACTCCTCAGCAGTCTGCAAAGAACCCTCTACTGCCACTTGAGCTGACTGATTACGTTCCACAACACCCTCAGCGCCACGATTGTCTTTAATCTACAGCCTTTTTGGCTGCACTGCCTTCAAGCGTCTAATCTTCAAGCGTCTCATTTCAGATATGGAAAGCGCAAACTCCCTGCTTACGTTTCATACCAGTACAGCTTGCCGTTAGCGATTTTAGAACAAGCTAGCGCTTGGCAAACGATCGCACGTCAACCGTGAGCAGGGCGATCGCTTTGAGTGCATCCCATTTTTGTATCAATAGTGCGAGCGTCTCGCTCGCGAGCGAGACGCTCGCACTGTAAAAACCTTAACTCTGCAACATTGGGATGCACCCGATCGCTTCTCCGTACAACGCGTGTCAAAAAAGCCTCTTGATAGCAACATTAGCCTTGAACTCAGTACGTAAAAGTTCTGTCAGTGTAAACCGATGTTTCTAGATGTATTCTCTAAGACGTTAAAGAGCGAAGTACCGCTCAAATACAAAAAACATTAAGAAAGAATGGGAGTTGCTGATGGCAGAATGTTGGTCATCAACATTACTACAGAAAAAGCAACGTATCTAATTTCCCACAAAGTATCGTTTTTGATCAGCTAGTATCGATGCTTCAAGGCAGTTAGTACGTACACATTTGATGTAATATTTTATATCTCTTGAATCTCTATTAACCCTGAGAAATCACTTGTTTTGCGGCAGAGAACCCGGCATCAAGAGTCCGCTGGTTAATGCAGATACCTCTTTTAAGCTCTCTACAACAAAACCTAATTATGAGCTAAAAATAAATGCTAATTAACCGGGTAAAGCACATTTAGAAAAGCTTTGCAAACTGCTGATGTGAAGAATTGACGAAGCTGAGTTAAAGATCGTGTTAGTTCTTAGAACAAAGCTCTTTGGGGTTCAGCTATTTAGCGGATTGGGATCAATTTATGGGAATGTTAGGTTGTCACTGTAGTAGAAGGTTTCTACCTAACTTAATTTGACAAACTATTCAAAAGCTTTGGCAAACGTTAGCTGAGCAACCTGAGTTTTCTTCGCTGTGCTAGAGAGTCACCTCAAAATGAACCACGATTTAGAGTATCAGCAACCCACAGTTCCTGAGGTGGGTGTCTACGAATGCGAAATCCATCTCAAGTTTCGACTCATTGAAGAAAAAGGAGCTTTGAACGATCGCGAACGCCTCCTAGAGCTTTTGATCGATGCCTTTACCTGTGGTACAGATGAATATCTGGAGCCGCTTCAGATCGAGGTTGAGGCACAAGAGCTTCCTGAGACGCAAGCATCCCCCCAAATGCGGCGGCGGTTGATTCGTTTACGCAATTCTAAAGATCTTGCTTGAATCGTCTTGCTGCCGTTTCGTCTTAGTGACAGGGAACCAGATTTATGGCAACACGACTGGCTGTAAGACAAGCAATCGAGCAGTAGTATCCGTTTGAGAGATTAATTTCAGGTTGACAGATGTTGCAGCATTCGTTAACCTTATAAAGGTTCGGTAAACAAGCCCCCATCGTCTAGAGGCCCAGGACACCTCCCTTTCACGGAGGCGACGGGGATTCGAATTCCCCTGGGGGTATATTAAGTTCAAAGGCTGCTCTAGCTCTATGCTGAAGCAGCCTTTGAGTTTTGAATGAGGTTGTAGATTTCAATCGGGGTATTTTGGTCTGATGTTTGTTGGTCATGTGGTGCAACAAATTTTATTGGATCAGTCGCCCGATGCGTTCTCGAATGGCTAGATCAATAAGAGACCGGATCAAGATCAGTGAACCGAGTCCTGCTAGCCCAAAGGCGGCAAAGGCCCAGATTTTGTACGCCCCTACTAGCAAAACGGCTCCAGAGAGCAACGAGAATCCTGTTAAGCAGGCATAAATCAAGCTTTTAAGTGCAAGATTGATGGTTCTAAGCGCCCGATCGGTTTCGAGCGATCGAGCGCGAATTTCTATCTCTCCCTGCTCGATGCGCTCTTCCAGTCGTTGAAGCAGACGCTCGGTGGCGCTGGGCTGACGGAGTTTGTACGTAATGTATTCCCGCGCTTGCCGGGTCAATTCACCCAAGCCGCTGCCTGTCCCTTTAGCCAGGGTAATGCTTTTGACAAATGGCTTAGCCGATTCCATCAGGCTGTACTGGGGGTCAAGATCGCGGGCAACTCCATCCAGCGTGGTGAGTGCTTTGAGAATAAATGTCATCTTGGCTGGCAAGCGAAACGGCTGCTGAGCAAAGAGAGCCGACACTTCTCGCTTGACCTGACTAAATTCTTGCAGCGCGATCGGCTTTTCGGTGAAGCGCTCCAGCACAAACCCCATCACACGACGAATGGGAGCCATGTCCGAAACGGGTTCAATTAATCCCATCGTCGTCAGGGTATGGATGACCTGATCGGTATCTTTCCGCAAAACGGCGAAAAAGGTTCGCACCATCTGGTCTTTGTCGATGGACTTTACTTCTGCCATCATGCCAAAATCATAGAAGATGAGGCACCCATCAGGGCTAACCGCCATGTTGCCAGGATGAGGATCTGCCTGAAAGAACCCATCCTGAAGTAGCTGCTTCAAATACGAGCAAATGCCCAACTGGTTGATTTCTTTAACGTTGATGCCGATCGCCTCCAAACTTTGACGATCGTTGATTTTAATGCCCGGTACGTAGTCCATCGTCAACACTTTTTTGGTGGTGTATTTGGGATACACCTTAGGAGCCATGATGCGGGTATGGTCGCGGAAATTGTAGCGGAAGCGATCGGCATTGATGGCTTCTTGTACGTAGTCAATTTCCTGATAAAGCACCTGGGCAAACTCTTCGTAGATGGCATCCAGGTCATGGTCTTTTGCCCCAGGAAGGTAGCGCTTACAGAACCGGAGCAAGCGCCGCAGCACCTTGAAATCCAGATCGAACAGGGTATCGAGTCCCGGTCGCTGCACTTTAATGACGACTTCTTCTCCCGTATGCAGCCGCGCTTTATGGACTTGCCCCAGGCTAGCTGCCGCGATCGGTACGGGGTCAAACTCCTGATAAAGGGTATAGATTGGGTTGCCTAGCTCCGCTTCAACAATGGCGATCGCGTCATCCGCCGCAAACGAAGGCACGCGATCCTGAAGTTGGCAGAGCGCTTGAATATACTCTGGCGGCAACAAATCGCCCCGCGTTGAGAGTGCCTGCCCAATCTTGATGAACGTTGGACCTAAATCAAGCAGGGTGCCTACAAGCCACTGGGCGCGACGATTGCGATGCTGCGGAAACCGACGGGCGATCGTGTCATCCCACCACAAATAGCCCATCAGCCGTGCCGCCGACAAAAATATGTCTGTCTGCCGTGCCAGCAGTGATTGCTTAGCACGTTGCCAACGAAGTGATTTAGGCGCAGCAGACTTGAGCATACTATTGACTATATTCCATTTAGCCTGGTCGTTCTGTGAGAATGGACAGTGAACCAGACGGATGCTTGACGGGATGAAGATGGGATGAAGCAAGAAATGCTGATGGCTCTAGAGTGCAAAACTTCCTTTTGAGGGTGTATTGGAGTTACCTTCCCACGCTTACTGTCTTGTTGGGCATGGAGGCTGACCTGGTTGGGATAATCCACGATCCTTAAAGCAGCTTTTTCAAGGCAGTTCGGGGCGAACAAACAGTTGCGGCAACGTCAGGGTGAAGCATGTTTCATAGGTTTGGGCATCGTCGGTTACCCAACTGGAAGCAGTAATATCGCCGTTTAAGTGTTGCACTAACGATTTCACCAGTGCCAGACCTAAACCTGTGCCTTGAACCGCGTTTTGGGTGGCACTCTGACTGCGCTTAAACTTTTCAAAAATGAAAGGGAGGTCATCGGGCGTAATGCCCTGTCCGGTGTTGTTCACTGTCACTACAATCTGGCTGCCTGACAACTCCTTCTTCTCAGCAACGTGAAGTTGAACGCACCCGTTTGGGTCGGCATACTTGCCTGCATTGGTGAGGAGTTCAAACAGAATGCGATGGAGGCTATCGCGATCGCTTAACAACCGTAGCGATCGCCTGGGCAGTTTTGTTTTCAAGGTCAACCCTTTGGCAGACCACCGTTGCTGAAAGAGCCTGATCAAATCTTGGATGAGCGCTCTCAGGTCAATTTCTTGCAAATTTATGGCGATTTGATTCGACTCCAGTTCCTGAAGCCCCAGCAGGTCGTTAATGAGGCTGGTTTCCTGGGCGCACTGCTGCTCCAAGATGTCTAAGTAGCGGCTACTGCGATCGTCGGACAGCCCCACCTGGCGCAACATGCGAATTGCCATTGTCATGCTAGTAAGAGGGGTTCGCAGTTCGTGGCTGACCGTACTGAGAAATTCGTCCTTCGCCTGGTTGAGATGCCGTAGCTGGTCGAGCTGGTAGCGCGTGCGATCGTAGAGTTTTGCCTGTATAGATAGGCTTTCGCGTAGTTCCGCCGTGCGCTTTTCAACGAGTGATTGCACCTGGCGGAGGGTCTCCGTTTGAATGATAGCCGTGCTGACTTGAGCACTGACCAACTGCACCAGTTCTAGCTCTTCTGGTTGCCAGAGTCGCGGGTGTTCTTGCTGAAACACCAAAAACCCCAACACAGTTCCCTGGCTTTGCAGGGGAGCCAGGAGGAGAGTTGGTAAAGACTCCAGCGCAAATGTGGATGCAACGCCACTATTCAGGCGCTTTGGAGCATCAACACCAAGCAGCGATTGGTCTTGATGTGCGCCAGACAGAAGAATCGGTTCGCCAGAATGCAAAAATGCTTCTTGGCAAAGCGTACATTCTGAGAGCCAAAACGACTGCTGATTGCCGGTGAACTCATTCGTTTCGGGCACCTCAGTTTGAACAGATGGAGACGGCTCTGGATAAAGGCTGCCAGTCGAATCACTAAGCCACTCACAAGCCACGTTGACTCGAATTTTGGGTAGCTGTGTGGGTACGCGACTTCCAAGCAGAGAATCCCAGTGCTTGAGACGCAACAGCATACCGCGTCTTACTTGCAAGGCTTTTGCCGCGCCATCTGTTGCAAGTTTAAGAATCACATTGAGATCAGAAGCCTGATGAATTGCCAGCGTCAGTTGGTTGACGACGCTCTGATACTGCATCTGTTGGCTGAGATGTTGCTGTAGCCGGAGTTGCTCGACATTGCCAGCGACCTGATGGGACACGGTTTGAAGTCCTGCGATTTCTGCTTGAGTCCAGGTGCAAGGGCGCGATCGCATCAAACTAATCACGCCATTCGCGCTGCCTTGAAATTGGGTGGCAGCCGCTAGCACTGACATTACCTGTGGCGATGATGCCCGCAACGCCTGAATCGATTGCCAGATTTCAAGCACTTTACTTGCGCTTGATGCAGTTGTGGGTTGCGATCGCAGAGTCTCAACATCTACAGTCTCAACATCTACAGTCTCAACAGCTTTAATTTGGATTGGTACCGAGCCAGACTGCCACCCCTCAAACTGCCACCCTTCCAAGAGACCAGGAGGTGCTTGCAATGACTGCATGAACAAGGGTGGAGCATCTGCCAACCAGCAAACGACTTGAATTGTCATATCTGCGGCACAAGGAAGCAAGATCACGCAGCCATCAACGTGGCAGGCTTTGCCAAGACAAGCTGTTAGGTCAGCGAGTAGCTGGCTGCAATCAGCGTGAGTGGAGGTGCTGTGTAGCATATGCTGCCACAAACTGGTGAGACTTGCAGGATACTGTTGTAAGGACGAATGACGGGCTTCTTCAGGTAGCACGACTCGCAGGCGGGGAGAGGTCGATAGCCGTGCTGGAGACGCTACAGTTGATAATATTTCGCTGCAAGGGCTGCTATCGCTACCTGGCGGACAGCTTTCTGTAACGTATGCGTGATCAATCATTGCGCCACTGTTATCCGCTAGATTCATGGTTAAACCATTCCTATGACGTTAGGATTCCCACATCGGTTTAGTCTCTAGCAGTGGTTTCCGATCAATCCGCTCAATCAACACGCTGTTATGGCTTAACCTTGGTGGAGCGCATGATGACGATCGCTCGTTTCATGGCGTTAGGTGGCTCTAGCGTAGACGAGTCGCTGGTTGGCAGTATCCGTGAATCCCTGGTTTTCATGCTGTGCCGCTGCTTTGGCGGGTGCGCTTATCCAGGGCTGTTGTTTATAATTTAAATGGGATCGCTACAGCTTGCCCACTGTCTGGTGTTGAGCGTTCCGCCGAAAGAGCATTGTGGTGTAGATAAGAACGCAGACGCTTTGCTGTTGGGCGATCGTGTGGCAACAAGAGTGCTATAACCGGGAGAAAGTACCGACATTGGCTTTGGCTCAATAAGCGTAAATGAACGTTAAGAACTCGCTTCTAGTAGATACTACGGGTGTAGAGGTTGTATTGCCATCGCCGCACGTCATTGGCACGGTGAAGGGACCGGGTGAAACGGGAAACCAGTACGTTTTTATCACAGCAGACAATCGCTCGGTCAAGATTGGTGAGTTCGTGTTTTATGAGGTTGCAGCCGACCACGCGAATTTGCCTACGCTACAAATCTTAGGAAAAATTTCGGCTCGGTGTTTGATCGACCACTTGCCTGATCGTATCTTTGCGGACACTGAAATCAGCCCGGAGGCGATCGCCGCTCTGGTGGGTTTCACGTATAACAATCCAGAAATTTATGAAATTACGGTCGATGTTGTTGGTTATTTTGATCTGAGCCTGGGGTTTATGAACCCACGCCGTACTCCCAATCCGGGTGCGAAAGTTTATCTAGCAGACGATGCGATGTTGCGTCGTGTGCTGAACAAAAAACAACCAGGTGAGATTGGTTCAGCCCACATCGGATCGTTGCTGCTGCGGGAGACAAACGTGCCTGTGGCGCTGGATGTGAAGGAACTGGTAAGTACCCATATGGCAATCCTGGCGGGTACCGGATCGGGGAAGTCCTATACCGCAGGGGTGCTCATTGAGGAATTGCTGTTGCCCCATAACCGAGCGGCTGTGTTAATTTTTGATCCACATGGAGAATATCACACGCTGGCGGAAATGCGCGGACATCCAGCCTTTCAAGCCAGTGATGGCTACGCGCCAAAGGTGAAGATTCTCACACCGGAGGATATTCGGATTCGGGTGTCATCGCTGGACTACTACGATATTGTGACGCTGCTGCCCGATATGAGCGATCGCCAGCAGTCGATTCTCAACAAAGCCTATCGGTTGCTGCAACGGCATAAGCAGGGTGAGCATCGCTGGGGCATTCAGGATCTCATTGCAGCGGTGCGCGAAGCCGATATGCAGGTAGATGAAGACGGCAATGAGAAATCAGGCTCCTCTGCCCCGGCGCTGGAGTGGAAGCTAGAACGACTGGAGCGATCGCAGTATTTTCACACGTTTGAACATACCGTTGCCCCCAGAGACTTGTTTGAGCCAGGGCAAGTGACCGTCTTGCAGATGAACGAAATTAGCCAGGAAGAACAGCAGGTGATCTGTGCTGCGGTCTTGCGGCAATCGAACCAGGCGAGGATGAATACCCAGCGGGGACTGCTCAAGCCGGAGGATGAACACTATCTGCCTTACCCTGTTTTTATCATTGTGGAAGAGGCACACCGCTTTGCACCCGCTCATGAACCGTCGCGCTGTAAAGCTGTGCTACGAACCATTTTGAGCGAAGGACGGAAGTTTGGACTGGGCATGGGGTTGATTACGCAGCGCCCTGGCAAGATTGACTCGGATGTGCTGTCGCAATGTATGAGCCAGTTCATCATGCGGATTGTGAACCCAGTTGATCAGGAAAGTCTGAAGTATGGCGTAGAGGCAGCGGGGCGCGACTTGCTGAAAGAACTGCCCGCCCTCACCAAAGGACAGATTATTGTAGCGGGAGCCTGTGTGAATACGCCTGTACTGTGCAAAGTGCGGCAACGACTGACGAAGCATGGTGGCGAAACGCTAAACGCACCTGCAATGTGGCAACAGCACTTTCAGGCACACCATGCCCGCGATCGCCAGATTCAGCAGGCTCCAGTGGCGAGTCGTGCGCGATCGCAAACGGTGCGCGGAGTCAGCATTGAGTAGGTGAGGACTTACGCAAACCTCGGAGGTTTTCACTCAGCACCAAGCCCCGCGACCCGTGATATGGCTGAAACCCGAGGTTTTGATCAATGATTGGGGCGATCGCTCAAGGACTGGGAGCGGGTGCATTATCTGGTGATGCTTCCAGAGTCGTTTCAGGAGATGGTTCTGAGGCAGACGGTTGTGTAGCCTGCTGCTGGTTCGCCTTCTCCAATGCCAGTTCTTTGTTCTTGCGGTAAGCCACGACGCGATCTTGAGCCGTTTGGTAGCGATCGTCTGCTGGGGGCACTCCTGCCATCAAGTCAGAGGCTCGTTGCCACCGAGCGGCTAGTTCCAACCACTGTGCCTGCGATTGCGCGGTCAATCCTTCCTGTGATGCCTGTTGGGCAAGCCGCACGGCGATCGCAAACTCATCTTGCTTGCTGACAGGGCTAACCTGGGCAGACGGGCTTTGAACGAGTGCAGGTTCTGGGGTCGCGGCGGATGGACTGGGTGTTGGCGCTACTGCCTGAGGTTTGGGAGCGCCCAGCCAGCTATACAGCGCCCATCCTCCTAGCAGCAGCAGTAGACTGGCACTTGCACCACCCACCAGCCCACGCCAAAACTGATGACGCTCACGTTGCTGTACGGCAGACCGTGTCGGCAGGTTCGGTTTCCGTAGCGCTGCGTGCTGTTGCCACTCGTTCAGCATGTGCCGCAGAATGTTGGGTTTATTCAGCGTAATTTCTTGCGACCAGAGAAGCTGATTTTCGGGATCACGACTGATTTCGTCTAGCCAGAGCAATTGCTGCTCCCGAACGATGCGGCTGTTGATGTTGACCCGGCGAATGTTACGGGGTGCGATCGCCTCCAGCGTGTGTCGGATCTGTCCAATCAATTCTGACGGCTCCAATTGCTCGGCAGTAGCCGCTTCGCACAAGATTTGCAGCACCCCATCCGCAAAGATGGCGCGTGTCCGCACACCAGAGTCAGCCAGCTTTTCGTTCAGCACTTGAATGATGGCTGCAACGCTGCCCTGATTCGCTTGTTTGGCAATATCGTTCACGGTGCCTGTCATGATTGAACGCGATAAATTGATAACGAAACTTGAAGGAGGATGCTATGACAACCCTTGATTCAAGATACTCCAATTTTGTCAAAGGAGAACAAAGCTACTCGCAAGAGTGCTCTCAGAAGTATGGTTGAAGGGGTTCTTTTTTGATAAGAAACTTAATAGAAGCAGGCAACTTTCTCTTTCAAAAAAGACACGATCGCGCATGGGGATCGGCATCCAGAAGGAATCTACTTGGTCTTTGACTAAAGGTTAGCGTCGATTCATCTGGAGTGACTGTTAACCCGATCGCTACGACTTCAGATGACGACAATCGTTAAAGCGCCGTACTTGCCAAAGATCCGTATTAAAGCGATTTTGATCCGATCGATGCCATCGCGATTGGTCAACCCAAAACTCAAAGAGCGCCGTGTTGTTTGCTCGCAGTCGCCAGGAGCGATCGCAGCCCATTAACTCAGCAATTAAATGCTGCAAGATCCAGCTATGGGTCACAATCCAGACCTGATCCCCGTTCTGATGGCGCTCAAAAAGTGACTGAATAAAGCGATTTGCTCGCTGTCTCGCTGCTTGAGGCGTTTCGGCACCGGGAATTTGAATCCAGTCTGGTGAGGCTTCCAACTGGCGGCAGAGATCGGGATACCGCTTACTGGCTTCTGCCCACGTTAACCCCTGAAAAATGCCGTTTTGAAATTCTTTGAGTTCATCTGCGTAGGCGATCGTGAAGCTTTTGGGTTCGTTTTCGGGCGTTTCAATCACCGTCTCGGCACTGTCAATCAGGTCACTTACGGCGGCTGGAAGCGGTGCCGTCTGAAAGTGCTCAAGCAGGATTTGAGTCGTTTGTGCTGTCCTTTTCAGGGGGCTACTGTACACATGGGAGGGATACCACGCTTCTGCCAGCAGACTTCGCGCCAGCTTTTCGGCTTGTTGTTTGCCTTCGCTGGAGAGGGCATACTCGCCGTGCCCCTGCATCCGCTTTTCTTTGTTGCCCGTTGACTGAGCGTGCCGAATAAATAGCAGCTTCATGACTCGATGCATGAACCGATCCTATGAAATGAGTGGGATTGATTGCGAACTAAAGACGATTACGGGCCGAAGACTCCAGACCAAATTAAACACTCTAGACTTAAGGAAGAGACCGAGCCGTTCTCGAAACCGTCTCAAACTCTCTACAAGTCTGCAATCTAACAGGGCTATTTCATTCTGTCGAACGATGAGTGGGCAGCGGATGGGAACGGATGAAACGGATGATTTTTCACACGTTGGTCGATCGTGTATCCCACAGCTAGTTCATTCTGTGAGTGGGCAGCGGATGGGAACGGATGAAACGGATGATTTTTCACACGTTGGTCGATCGCGTATCCGCTTCATCCGCTATCGAATCTGTTGCCAACAGGACTCGATGCTTAGAATGAAATGACTCTGGCAATCTAAAGCTCCCAGTCTAGCCTTTATGCATCATGCATCGATTCGGACGGCAAATATTTTTCGAGCGATCGCCTTCTACGAACAGCTTGGCTTTCAGGTGCAGGAGCGGTTCACCACAGAATACACCTTAGCGTGCTGGATGGAAGGGTTGGGCGGACGCATTGAACTCATCCAAATTCCAGAGCCAAAACCTGCTCCTGATGCCTTTGGCGATGAGCATTATGTTGGCTACTATCACCTCTCCTTTGACCTGACGACTGTGACGAATGATTTGACCCATTGGTTAGGGGGGTTGCGCGATCGCATCCTGCAAGCCGCTCAAGCCCAGCCAGAACAGATCCAACCGCTCACCGTGCTGCTAGAACCCGAACAGCAAATGATTGGCGATCGGGTCTACGAAGTAGCCTTCATTGCTGATACAGATGGCCTGCCGCTGGAGTTTTTGAGGGTGATGGGAAGTAGGGATGAAGGATGAAGGCTAAAAAGCTGACCGCTGAAGGCTAGGGAGAAGGCAGAAGGCGGGAGAAGTTTTTGGTTTTTGGTTTTTAGTTGTTAGAAGAAAGCAGGAGGCAAAAGGCTAAAAAGCTGATTCCTGACCGCTAGGCAAAAGGCAAAGGAGTTCTTAGGTTTTAGAAGGAGTCAGGAATATCTCCTGCACTAACAACTAACAACTAACAACTCTCCTGACTCCTGACTCCTGACTCCTCACCCCTCACCCCTCACTCCAGATACAACCGTGCTGGGAGGAATTTTCTCCAGGCTGATGAGTGCTTCCATCACGGCTTTGACGACTGGGGCAGCAACGGTGGAGCCGAACGCATCGCCGCCTTTGGGTTCATCGACCACGGCAAGCACCACATAGCGAGGGGCTTCGACCGGAAAGATGCCGACAAAACTGGTGATCTTTGCGTTTTCAAAGTAGCCACCATTGGGGTTTGCTTTTTGGGCGGTTCCTGTCTTCCCCGCAATTCTGTAGCCGGGGATCTGAGCGCTCTTCCCGGTGCCTTTGCTGACGACCGTTTCCATCATGGCAAGGACGCTTTGGGTCGTTGCTTTAGAGAAAATCGGGCGAGGAGCGGGAAGGTTGGGCTGCCAGTAGGGTTGTCCTTTGCTGTCAAACAAGCCACGAACCACATGGGGAGTCACCAGTTTGCCGCCATTTGCCAGCACAGCATGAAGCTGAGCCAGATGAATGGGTGTGAGGGAGAAGCCTTGACCAAACGCAGTAGTTGCCCGTTCGATCGGCGACTCCAGAAACGTTTTTTGGGTTTTGAACTGCCCCGTTGCTTCGGAGGGTAAATCAATACCAACGGTTGCACCCATGCCAATGCGCTTCAACCAGGTGTAATAAACGCTGGGTTTGATCTGCTGCACCACATGCACCATGCCAACATTGCTGGAGTATTCCAGAATCTCGGTGAGGGTGATGCTGCCTCTGCCGCCTGAGGTGGAGTAGTCAAAGTTTTGGATGGGCCAACCGCTGACGTAAATCTGTCCTTCATCGTAAAACGCGCTGTCTGGTTTAATCGAGCCTGTTTCCAACGCGATCGCCACATTGATGGGCTTGAAGGTCGAACCGGGTTCATAGAGGTCAGACAACGCCCAGTTTTTGAAGCGATCGAGGGAATAGTTGAAATACTGGTTAGGGTCGTAGGACGGGGTGTTTGCCAGCGTGAGGAGGGAACCATCCTGGACATCCATCACGATGACCGTGCCCCGTTTAGCGTTGAAGGTTTTCACCTGCTGCTGGAGCGCATTGATGGCAACCCGTTGTAGCCGACTATCCACGGTAAGTTGCAGTTGCCAATCGTCCAGGTTCAGGAAGCCGCCTGGAACCTGATCAGGCATGAGCGACCCATCGCCCATCCGTCGGAGCCGAACTGGTTTTGAGAGCCGTTCCAGGAGCGCTTGCTGGCTTAACTCCAGCCCTGCTTGACCTTTGTGATCGTCGTTGACGTAGCCCAACACATCGGCAGCCATCGTTTGCTGTGGATACAGCCGCTGTTGACTTTGAAGCAGTTCCAGTCCGTCGATTTGTAAATTGGTAATCTGATCAGCCGTGCTTTCGGAGAGGGCATACTCCATCCGAACGCCTGTTTCAGCCTGGTCAAACTTTTTAGCTAAATCAGCCGCCGATCGTCGCACTAACGGAGCCAGCTTTTCGGCGATCGCGGGTTTGGGTTCCTTAAACAGCTTGGGATGGGCAAAGAGGGTATAAACCGGGCGATCGAGCGCTAAGACAGTCCCGTTGCGATCAATAATCTGGCGGCGTGGGATAAACGGACGCATGTAGACCATTTGTTGCTCCTGCGCCCGTGCTTGCAGTTGTTTTGCCTGCACAATCTGCAAGCGAAACAGGTTAACCGCTAGCAAAGCACAGCCAGCCACGAGTGCCGCCCAGACCAGCATCAACCGAAACGTTGGTCGCTCAATGAGCGTTGCGCGATCGATGCGTCGAGGGCGATTTTTAACAGGAAAGCGACGAGATTGGTGTGCGGACAACGAACGAGGAGGATTACCCATAGCAACAGCCCTTAATAACCCAATGGTGTATTGGGAGCCACTTCAACCTTGGGAAGGCTGGGAGTTGTCACCAACGGTTGGCGCTGCGGAGCAGGCTGGAGAAAAATTGTACTCTCTGGAGTTTGCGGCACCAGCCCTGAACCAGGGCGCTCTGCCTGAAGCGCCAATTGATTTTCCAGGCTCGCACTGGTCGCTGTCATTTCTCGCTCGTTGCGCTGAAGGGTTTTGAGCTTACGGTACTCTTTACTCCAAAGCTGCTGAGTATAAACGGTACTGCCATAAACAAGAAGGGTGGCAATCACCAGAACAAAGGCAATCACCAGCGAGCCGCGCTGCGCTTGAATCAAAACCCTTAACCACAAGGGAAACGCCCGTGCGGTTGGTAGCTGCCTGACCGTTTTTGCACCAGCCTTTGCACCAGCTTTTGTTCTAGCGCTGGAGGTTGGAACAGCTCTTAAAGGGGGAGAAGGGTTTTTGGGAGCAGCACGCCCCGATCGCGGCTTGGTTGGTCCAGGGTAAAGCGGCGATCGACGAGCAGACGAGGGTCGTCGGGAACGGGTCGTAGATCGAAACGCGGTGGACATCAGCTTCTCATCACTCCTTTATCACACGTACAGCCTTGTTTGACGATCGTGCGTGCTGTACTACTCAATGTACCCAAACTCAGAACCAGGAACTCTTCCTGTTGAACCAGAACAACCTTTAGCTGTCACATGCGAGCCTCAGATAGCCACCTGCTTCAAGATTACCAGCCAGTCTACTGCAACAATTCGGTTTTCAAACAAAAATAAGATGGCTTGTACCTTGAAGGTCTTTGAGTTCGTGAGGATCGGTGCGATCGTCCACTAAGCATCGTGGATTTATTAAAGTGCAATTCTCTGCGTAGGGGCGTGGCATGCGGTAGACAGTCCTTGCCTTCGCCCAGAGACATCTGCCGCATGCCGCGCCCGTACAGCTAAAGGGCTGAGGTGATCGAAGTTATTTAATTCACAATCCTAAGCCCGTTTTGGTCAACATGGAGTTGACGGATTGCTTCCGCCTCATCTACCGTAGTGCAGCAGTCTAAAGTTGAGCCGAGCGCTACCTGTAGTATCAGTTCTACAGAATAACCCTACAAACGTAGTCATTGCTCCCGTCTCAAGTTCATGTCTAGACTGTAGCGACCAACCACGACCGAGCAACACAATCTTATGGCTGAAAAGCAGACAGACCAACAGCATCCCCTTTGGAGTAGCGATCGCCAGATTGTGAACACGCTGCTGGCTGAAGGACCAACCGATTACAACCTGGCAGAGCTTGCCCGCCTGCGGATTCGCTATCGCGGCTTTCCAGGAGCGCGTGATATTCAGGCTGATCTCGACAAGGCGCTGAAACAGTGGAACCTGACCGACGAAACGTTAAACGCCAAAGCGCGTCAGCTTCATGCAGAGGCTCAAGTTTACAAAGGGCGTGGCAGTAAGCGAGACGATTGGAGCTAGGGAAGTTGTTAGTTGTTAGTTGTTGGTTGTTAGTGCATAAGCCGCTCCTGACTCCTTCTAAAAACCAAAACCCCCCTTGGTTAGTGCATGAGCCGCTCTTGACCTTCTAAAAACTAAAAACTAAAAACCAACAACTCCCTTGCCTTCTTCCTCACTCCCCACTCCCCATCCTCTCCGCTGTTCTGGCGGGAACTGCAGGCGGCAACGGTTTTGCTGAAGGTCGGTTTTCGCTGGGCAGATGCGTTGGATCGCTAGCGGCAGATTGGGCGATCGGGGTGAGAATTTGCGCCAGTTGTGCCTGCTGCTGGAGTTGCTGGGATGACGAGACCAGTCCGCTAAGACCATTCACAAGTTTGCGTACGTTCGTGCGAAAGGCTGGATCGCCCGTTAACTCATCCAAATCGGACGTAATTTTCTGCACGTTTTGAAAGGTTGCTCTGGCAGAATCAAGGGTTTGCTGTAGCACCGCCAGGTTTGAGGGGCTATTGAGTGCAGTGGACACATCTCGCAGGTTTGCGGAGGCTTGAGCGGCGTTGGCAGAAAGCGTTTCCAAATTTTGAATCAACTGCCCCTGCTGCACCTGGCTCACAACCGGATTGAGGTTCGCGACGGTGGTACGCAGTTGTGTGGTGATCACGTTGATATTGCCGAGCGTACCCACTAGATTTGAGCGATTGGTCGCCAGGAGGCTGTTAACCTGATCGGCGGTAAGCCCCAGTTTAGTCACAGTGCGATCGACATTACGACTAGACGCAGACAGCGTTGAAACCTGCTGCCCAACAATCTTTGCGACCCCTCTGAATTCTCGGCTGAGGGCGGCAACTTCAGCAGCGGCTTGAGCGCTATTGCGCGTGACCGTTTGCACATCGGCTACAAACGAAGGGTTGCTGTAGGCGTTGGCAAAGTTCATCGACGATCGCAGCAATTCATCGACGCTGACCCCTACACGACCCGCCAGACGAGACTTGTTGCAGATGATGAGATCTGTGTTGCAGTTGGCATCCAGGGGCTTCGCATCAATGTTGGTGGTGAGTTGTTTGACGGGATTGATGTCGATCGACGTGCTGCCCAACAAGCCTGACTGATTGGACTCCACCGTCACATCTTTGGGAATCAGCAGATCAGCCGGGGAAATTTCGACCTCCACTTCCACGCCATTGGGACCGGGGCGCGTTTTGGTAATCTTACCCACGACTACCCCACGATAGCGGACAGCCGTGCCCACCTCCATGCCTGCCACATTGGCAAAATCAATCATGACTTTGTAACCACGATTGCCAACACTGATGCCTCGCAGCCAGAGGATGAGTCCCGCAAAGAGACCCAAGCCTAACAATAGCAACAAGCCAACAGAGCCTTCCCGAACGGTTCGCGATCGCATGATGAGTCCTCACTAAGTAGGGAGACATTGAGTAGGGAGTTGAAGCAAGAGCGGCTCTGGATTGAGGATACAGGAGTCAGGGGGCAAAAGTCAGAAGAGTTGTTGGTTGTTAGTTGTTGGTTGTTAGTGCAGGAGATATTCCTGACTCCTTCTAAAAACCAAAAGCTTCCTTTGCCTTCCACGAGTCTTCAACGGTCAAGAGCCAGCAGTCAGCTTTTCATCCTTTAGCCTTCTGCCACCTGCCTTCTTCTAACAACTAAAAACCAAAAACTTCTCTCGCCTTCTGCCTCCTGCCTCCTGCCTTCTGCCTTCGTCTGCCTTCGTCTAACAACCAACAACTAAAAACTAAAAACTTCCTTTCCCTTCTACTAACCAATAACCTGCATGGGTCCATTAACGTTGCCACTAAAAAACTGGCGAATCAAGGGGTTATCGGTTGTGTCTACGGCTTCTACACTGCCTTCCCATTGCACATTACCCTGATAGAGAAAGATCACCCGGTCAGCCGTGCGACGAATCGTACTCTGCTGGTGAGTCACCATGACGTAGGTGCTACAGCCAGCTTCAACACATTGCAGTTGGCGCACCAGATCTTCAATCACAGTTGATGCTACCGGATCAAGACCAGCCGTTGGTTCATCATAAAGCAACACTTCGGGTGTATCTCTGGGGTTATCGGGGTTTGCCATAATAGCCCGTGCAAAGCTAACCCGTTTTCGCATCCCACCCGATAATTCGGACGGATAGCGATCGCCCACATTTGCCAAACCCACCATCTCCAGTCGTTTGACAACCAGGTCTCGAATGCGCCGCCGTGACAACCGCGAATGTTCGTACAGCAAGAAGCCCACGTTTTGATCCACGGTAAGCGAATCAAAGAGGGCGGCTTGTTGAAACACCATACCAATGCCAATCGGATCTTGAGCATCTTCAATCAGCCCTTTCCGTCGTTGACCTTGGATGTAGATTTCTCCAGCGTCAGGTGCGGTCAGCCCGGCAATAATGCGTAGGATTGTGGATTTGCCTGTCCCCGAAGGTCCAATAATCGCCAGGGCTTCTCCACGGTAGATCGTCAAATCGACCGCATCCAGTACGACATTTTTACCAAACGCCTTTGAAACACCCTTTAGTTCAATCAGCGCTTCAGCCATTAGGATGTGAACCAGACACTCCTTAACAATCTAAATCTGCACCCGTCTGCATCGGCAACGATCTAAATCTGCAACAATCTAAATCTGCTGCTGGCGGATGCAACTCTGACCTCGATGAAAGATGAATCAGTCTAGACTGAAATATGCTGAACTCACAAACCTTAGCGCGGTTCGGGTCATTCAGATCGTATCAGGACGACTTTCTCAGCATTTACCCACCTGAAATTACCAGACAAGTACACTCTGCTAGACGGCATCAACCGTATTTTGGATGCCATACTAACGCATTTACCCACACATTTCTCAGGGGACTATAGGGTAGCCTTTTAAGCTTTGGCTGCAAATAAATGTAGAGTCGTGGCAGGGCTGACGATCGCGTCACAGCCCTTTATTGAACCACTGGTCTCATCCAACAGTCCATCCCAGTGAAAAACTTGAGAAGTGAAAAACTTAAGCTATTCTTCTGCTAGACAGATGCCGTTGCTTCATTCACTTACCGTTTTCCTCTCCGTGCGTAACCAATCATGACAATTGGGTTACTGAAACAAGCGCTCCATGTGCTGCGGCAAGAGTCGCGCCATCGCACTCCCAGCCGAGTCAGTCAGTGGTTTAAATGGCTGGCACCAGGGCTACTGGTCAAGCGCTGGCTCTTACTGAGTGCAAGCGGTGTGCTGCTCACAACCCTTGGGTTTGCCATCTGGCTGAAGCTGACACCCGTGTTTTATACGACTCAGTTCCTGCGGCAGACGCTCGATCGCATCACCGATATCATTCCCAGCTACATCAGTGGTCCTCTGGCAATGCTCATCGGGTTTTTGCTGGTGTGGTGGGGGCAGACGCGCACGTTAGGGTCGATCACCGAAGTGTTGATGCCCGAAGGGAAGGAAGAACTCATCGACCTGTTGCTGACCCATCGACGGCTGCATCGAGGTCCGCGTATTGTCGTAGTGGGTGGCGGCACAGGGTTATCTAACCTTTTGCGCGGGTTGAAGCGTTACAGCGCCAATATTACGGCGATCGTGACCGTAGCCGATGATGGCGGTTCTTCTGGACGACTCCGGCGCGAAATTGGCGTGCTGCCTCCTGGAGACATCCGCAACTGTCTGGCAGCGCTGGCAGATGAAGAAAAGCTGCTGACAGAACTGTTTCAATACCGCTTTAAGGCGGGTGATGGGCTGACAGGGCACAGCTTTGGCAACCTGTTTCTCACGGCAATGAGTGAAGTAACGGGCGATCTGGAGCAGGCGATCGCCGCCAGTTCTCGCGTGTTGGCGGTACGTGGACAAGTGCTGCCTGCTACCCTGAGCGATGTCCGGCTGTGGGCAGAGTTGGCAGACGGACGCTACATTGAGGGCGAATCGAGTATTACCGAAGCCAATGGCACGATCGTCCGCATTGGCTGCATCCCTGCTAATCCACCCGCGTTGCCCAAAGCAGTTAAAGCCATTTCTGAAGCCGACTACATCATCATTGGTCCCGGTAGCCTTTACACTAGCATTATCCCCAACCTGCTCGTGCCAGAAATTACCGCCGCGATCGCCGAGCGCAATGTGCCCCGCATTTATGTGTGCAATATCATGACTCAAGAAGGCGAAACTCAGGGCTATAGCGTGGGTGATCACATTCGTGCGATCGATCGGGCGTGCGGTCAACCCCTCTTTGGTGCCGTGCTGGTGCAAAAGAAAACCCCTTCCGCCAGAGCGCATATTCGCTATGCCCAGGAGAATTCCAACCCCGTCCCCCTCGATCGGGATGTCGTCGCTCGCCTCGGTCGCCGGATTGTGCTGGCAAGCGTCATGGATGAAGACGAACAAACGGGACTGGTACGCCACGACCCCGAACAACTCGCACGGGTACTGTTGCGGTGGTACAGCCGGGTGGAGGGGCTTTGAGGGGATAAGGGATAAAGGATGAAGGCTAAAAGAAGGCAGGAGGCAGAGGGCAGAAGGCAGAGGGCAAGAGAAGTTGTTGGTTTTTGGTTTTTAGTTGTTAGAAGAAGGCAGGTGGCAGAAGGATAAGGGGTAAAAAGCTGACTCCTGGCTCCTGACCGTTGAAGACTCGTAGAAGGCAAAGGGAGCTTTTGGTTTTTAGAAGGAGCCAGGAAAGGCTCAAGCACTAATAACCAACAACTAACAACCAACAACTAACAACTAACAACTAACAACTAACAACTCTGCTGACTCCTCACTCCTCACTCCTCACTCCTCACCCCTCCAGATGCACGATCGCGCTAAAACCATTTTTCTACCCGACGCAGTGGCGACTCGATCGCTCGGTGTAAAGCTGGGACAACTGTTGCCAGCAGAAAGTACGCTTTTGCTCGAAGGCGATCTGGGCAGCGGCAAGACAACGCTGGTGCAGGGCATAGGAGAGGGTTTGGGAATTCGAGAATCGATCGACAGTCCCACCTTCACGCTCATTAACGAATACTTGAATGGTCGTGTGCCGCTTTACCATTTCGACTTATACCGTTTGGATGCAACTGCCGCTGCGGCGTTGTACCCGGAAACCTACTGGGACGGAACTGAGGTAGAACCGGGTATTGTAGCGATCGAATGGTCAGAGCGCTTAATTACTAAGCCATCCAGTTACCTAGAAATTCGGCTCACGTATGATATCGGTGCGGGTCGTCAAGCCTGGTTGCGCGCGATCGGACAACGTGAGTCAGTGCGAAACGTTGTGGCAACCCTCTGACTAGACGAGAACCACAGCAGGACTGGACATTGACAACCACCAACGATCAGGCTTGCACCCCGAATCTAAGCAACCTTGTGGACTTCAAACGAAGGGATTGTAAGGCTCATCTAGCGAAAAGTAACCGATAATACATTCCTGAAAGGAGCGATCGCCTTAATTGGAAAGCGAAGCCACGATCGTTGAGCCATCCGTGTAGGCAGTCCGCAGCTTTGTCTGATGACAACGTTTCGCCTTGATCAACGTCTTCAGTGGTTCGCTCCCATCTGAAGTGCGAGCCTGACTCGTCAACGTAACCGTGAATCGAAATCCTCAAGCATAGAGCGGTAAATCATGACCCCTGATCAGCTAAAGTCCGTTAAACGTATGAATCAACCTGTTACACGTAACGTCAGCCCGTTCGATCGCACCCTTGCCCTGATGCACCGTTTTTGGTCCATTGCCGCCCTTAGTATGGTCGTCGGTGCGTGTAGTAGCCCTGCTCCAACCGCCTCTCCTTCTGCCTCTGGATCGCCCGCCGCTCAAGCCAGCGGTCAAGACTATACAGTGGGGATGGTCATCGTCGGACCTAAGGATGATGGTGGTTGGAACCAGGCGCAGTACGACGGGTTGCAAACCGTTGTCAAGAGTACCCCTGGAGTCAAGTTTGACTATGTGGATAAGGTCAACCCTGCCGATCGACCCAACGTTAAGGGCGCACAGGTTGCCGATGAACTGATTGGCAAAGGGGCAAAATTGGTCATCTTCAATTCTGATGACTTCAAGGATGATGCGTTAGCCACCGCCAAAAAGCACCCCGATGTCAGCGTGATTCATGCTTCTGGAGACTACGCCTGGAAAGAGGGCAAAAATTTCAAAAATCAGCCCAACCTGAGCAATATCATGGCTCGCATGGAGTACGGCAAGATGATGGCTGGCTGTGCCGCCGCACTGGGCACTCAGACGGGCAAAATTGGCTATCTGGGACCCTTGATTAACGATGAAACCCGTCGTTATGTGTCAGCCGCCTATCTGGGCGCAAAGTACTGTTGGGAAACCTACCTCAAAAAGAAGCCAGCCGATTTGAAGTTCAAAGTGACCTGGATCGGCTTCTGGTTTAACATTCCGGGTGTCACGCTCGACCCTACCAAAGTGGTCAACGACTATTTCAACGGCGGCTACGATGTGGTGATGTCAGGCATCGATACGCCTGAAGCGGCAACTGAAACCAAAAAAGCGGCGGCGGCGGGCAAAAAAGTCAAGTATGTTCACTACGACTTGAAAACGGGCTGCGAACTGGCTCCCGATGTTTGCCTGGGTGTGCCGTACTACAACTGGAGCTTGCCCTATGGTGATGCGGTTAAAAAGGCGATCGATGGTAAGCTTGGCAGTGAATTCGTCTGGTTAGGACCGGATTGGAAAGACATTAACGACCCCAAAACATCAATGGTCGGCTTCTTGCCAGGAAACGCTCTGGGCGACAATAAGCAGTACATCGACACCTTTATCAAAGGGCTTGGGGACGGCAGCATTAACCTTTACAAAGGACCCATCAAGTTTCAGGACGGCAAAACCGAGTTTGTGAAGGCAGGAGAAACGGCGACCAAGCAACAAATCTGGTACATGCCACAACTGCTAGCCGGGATGGAGGGATCGAGTAAGTAGAAAGGATGAAGGATAAAGGATGAAGGACTGATTGACTGACAAAAGTCTTGAAAGGTTGGTCGCTTCGTTGCTTACCCGCCCGTGATTCAAATCCGGGCTAATGGTGCGAAACCCGTTCAAACGGGTTGTAAAGCGCTCGTAGTCCTCTACCCTTCGGGAAGGCAAAGCCTAGAGAGGACTTCCTGCCATCAGCCCGCACTTTCAGTGCAGGGCGGGTTCAAGTACTCACTCAAAGATTTGTCAGCCAACCAGGGATGAAGGATAAAAACTCGTTTCATCCTTTATTGTTGAGTATTCTCTCTTTCCAGTTCCCAACACTCTTGCTTGCGATGAAAGTTGAGCTAAAAAATATCTCTAAACGGTTCGGTAAGGTTCAGGCAAACAACGATGTTTCGCTGACAGTAGAAGCAGGCAGCATTCACGGGCTACTGGGCGAGAATGGCGCTGGTAAAAGTACTCTTGTAAAAGTTCTCAGCGGCTTTATTACCCGCGATCGCGGCACCCTCCTTTTAGACGGCAAGCCCACTGAGGTGAAAACGCCTGCTGATGCGATCGCCGCTGGCATTGGGATGCTGCACCAGGATCCGCTGGATTTTCCGCCGTTGACGGTGCTGGACAACTTTCTGGTTGGCAAGTCAGGGAGCCTCTTTACCAATCGACGACAGGCATTTCGAGAGTTTCGGCAACTGGCAGTGCAGTTTAACTTTGCCCTCAATCCCAACGATAAGGTGAGCAATCTTACGGTGGGTGAACGTCAGCAGCTAGAGATTCTACGTCTGCTGTCGTTGGGCGTGAAAACGCTGATTCTGGATGAACCGACTACAGGCATTTCGGCAGCTCAAAAAGACGAACTGTTCGCTGCTGCAAAGCTACTGGCATCCCAGGGAAAATCAGTCATTTTTGTGTCCCACAAGCTGGAAGATGTAGACGCACTGTGCGATCGTGTCACCATCATGCGCCAGGGAGAGGTCGTTGGCGATCTAGAAATTCCCTGCCCCGACGAAACGTTGGTAGAACTCATGTTTGGGCGTGAACTGGCACCCCCTGCCAAACCTAATACCCGCCAGGAGGCAGTTGCCGTTGAGTTTAAGCAGATACGCCTGACGACCGATCGCCTCAGCCTTACCGTGCCAGATTTCACCATCCAGCAAGGTGAAGTCATCGGATTAGCAGGGCTGGAAGGCAGCGGTCAACAGCTTTTGCTCTTACTCTGTGCGGGATTGCTTAAAGCCTCATCAGGCAGCTTCCACCTTCATGAGGTGGACATGACCGCCAAGCCCTACCGCGATTATTTGAACGCTGGCATTGGCTATTCACCCGCTGATCGCCTCCGCGATGGGTTAATTCGTGGACTCTCCATTCACGAGCATGTGGCGCTGCGGACACCCCCCAGGGGTTGGTTTGTGGATTGGAAAGGAACGTTAGAAAAAACCCTCCGCGCGATCGCCCTCTTCAACATTCGCGGCAAACCCCAAACTCACGTCGAACGGCTTTCTGGCGGCAACCAGCAGCGCACCCAGCTTGCTCTCCTACCTGTGCCGCTTAACCTCCTCTTGATGGAACATCCCACGCGTGGATTGGATATTGAATCAGTGCTGTGGGTCTGGCAACAGTTAATTGCCCGCTGTGAAGGCGGCACCGCCATCATCTTCACCTCTTCGGACTTAGACGAGATCATGCAATACAGCGATCGCATCATCGTCTTCAGCGGCGATGCCGTTTCCGAACCCATTGATGCCACTGAATTGACCGCCGATCGCCTGGGACAAATGATTGGCGGGAGATTGGGCGAAACGCAACAAACGCTATCCGTCAGCAGCTAATTTTATGGGGGTTGCGATGCCAGAAACATTGACCTTCCGCTACGATCGCACCACTAAACTTTACCGTTGCTTTAACGTTAGTAACCACGCATGAAGCGTAAGTAACCACAGCTTCATCATTCCTTACTTACGCTTGAGTGTAAGTAACCAACATTTGAGCAGAAGTAACCACAGCTTGAGTAAACGTAAGGAAAACTTGAGCGTAAGTAACCTGAGTTCGGGATAAGGATCGCGACAAGAAAGGGGCAAACCCGATAGGCTGAAAATGCTAAAATCTCACGCCCAGTTTGCCCTCATGCTTAGTCTAGAAGAACTCTTTTGCTCCGTCGATGAT
>JAHHHL010000055.1 GCA_019359375.1 Lyngbya sp. HA4199-MV5 | reverse complement strand
TTCGCTCTCCAAAGCAGCGATGAAAGCAGTGGAGCGAAGATTAGAACGCAAGCCGTTGTTACCCAAGTGGGATATCCTGATCCAACCCGCTTAATTTGGTATCTTCTTTGCCGGAAATCACCTAAAAAGGCAAAGAGGGAGAAGGCTAACCGGGCTTTCATGCCAGACGAGTAGAGCTTCATGGGGCGATCGAAAAACTCGCCCAACTCCGAAAAGGCTTCAATTTCTTGTAAGCGACTCTGCACAAAACCGGGTGGAAACCCTAGCAGTTCGGCACTGTAAATGGCATTGGCTCGTCCACTCAGTTCAAAGTTAAAATCCGTGCCTAACTCCAGCAGGGAAAGCACTTTGCCCTCTAACCGATAGCTGCCTTCAGTCGGTTTCAATACGCCCGTAATGATTTTCAACAACGTGCTTTTACCCGCACCGTTCTCGCCCATAATGCCCAGAAACTCACCCCGTCGCACTGCAAAAGAGACGTGCCTGAGTGACCAAAACGGTTGATGATATTGCTGTCTAGGACTAATCCACTCCCGCGCTCGATCCCAGGGATTGCGGTAGATCTTGAAGCACTTGCCCAAACTCTCGACTTGCAGCACTATATCGCTCATACGACATCTCGCACATCGTCTTGCAGCTTGGCATTGACGATCGCCCCCAGCCAAACAAAGAACATGATCCAGGCTGTGATGATGATCCAACTCTGAAGGCTTGGCAGTCGATTTTCAAGCATCACATAGCGAATGGATTCAAATCAAAACATAGGGCGGATTGAGATAGAGCCACGGGTGAATCGCTGGCGGAATCACCGCATCGGGATAAAAGATGGGCATCGTCCAACTCCACAGGGGAATGAGAAACTGGAGGCTTTGCCGGATGTCGGGAAACAGCGTTTGCAGATTTGCCAGCACCAGCTCCATACCGAACCCTAACCCTTGCAGCAAAATTGCCAGCAGCGGTAAGAGCAGGAGGCTCAAACCCAGGTGTCCACCAAACGCAGCACTGAGCGGCAATAATAATATCAGGTAAATGAACAGCAGTAAAAAAGAGGTGACAGCCACCTTCGCCACAAAAATTTCCGGGGGAATCGCTAATCGCTTCAAATAGGTGGCATTTTGCGTAAAGGCATTACCACCCTGCACGATCGCATCGGCAAACGTGCGCCAGGGCAGTAACCCGCTGGTGAGGTAGAGCGCATAGGAATGCCCCTGTGTGCCACGCGAAAGCAGCAGCGAGAACACGATCGTATAGATGATAATTTTGCAGAGGGGATGGATGAGATTCCAAAAGATGCCAATGCCTGTGCCTGCATAGCGAAAGTGCAGTTCATTCCAGGCGTTATGGAGAATGTAACGACGGTAGTGATAAAGGTTATGAATCAACACAGCTTGTTTAATCGCTCAGGTTTCGACATAAAAGTTTGGCTACTCGAAGGTCTCCTGATCCTTGGCTCACTGTGTGACTCTTGTATAGTATCGGAGAGCTTCCTCCTTGAGTAGATTTTGATCGTGAGCGATCGCCCATTGCCCATGACCCCAGCCGACAGCGTGAGTGCCTTCATCCACCTTCTGCAAACGAGAAAGTGGGCGGTTTACTCAACTGACGAGCCTAGCGTACCCGTAGTTTCAATCATCTCTTCTTTCTTCAATGCCCATCAGTACTTTGAAGAGACCTTCCAATCCGTCATCAATCAGACCTTCCAGAACTTTGAGTGGATCATGGTCGATGATTGCTCCAGCGATCCAGCAGCGATCGCACTCTTCCAAAGGTTACCAACCAAGTCCAGCAAAATCAAAACGCTGCAGCATGACGTGAATCAGGGCTTATCAGCAGGCAGGAACACAGCGATCGCCCACGCTCAGGGTAAATACTTCTTCTTCATCGACTTAGACGACCTGATCGATCCCACATACATCGAAAAGTGCGTACTGTTTCTGGAGACCCATCCCGATTTCTCGATCGTCAACTCCTACTCCGTTGGCTTTCAGGCTCAGGAATATTGGTGGCATCACGAGTTTGATCAGCCTGCCCGATTTATTGAACAGAACTGGGTGACAGGTCGCTTGCTCTATCGCAAGTCTGACTTCGATCGCTTGGGTGGCTTTGATGCCGACCTGAAAGTGTATGGCGATTGGGAGCGCTGGTTAAAGGCAATTGTCAACGGACAGAAGGGCTGGACGATACCTGAATACCTGGATTGCTACCGCCGCACTGATTCTGGTTTGTTGGCAACCTTGCTCAACGATCCGATCGAAAACAAGCGAGAAATCGATGTTATTCAAGACCGCTATCGCACCTTTTTCGTCCGCGATCGTTTTCACCCTTTTGCCATCCACAGCCGCCGCTTTGACAGTCAGACAATCCAGTCCGCGATCGCTGTCAAAAAACCGCTGAAACGGTATAGCACTCATAAACGAGTCCTTTGCTTCTTCCCTTTTTTGGAAGTGGGTGGAGCCGATCGCTTCAACTTAGATTTGCTGACACTGCTAGCCGAACGGGGCTACGAGTTCACGATCGCCACCACCTTAAAGTCCAACCATCGCTGGCACCAGCACTTCTATGCTGTCACTCCAGATATTTTTCACTTACCCAATTTTTTAGATGATCAGCACTGGTTGTCGTTTACTCGATACATTCTTGAGTCACGACAAATCGATGTTGTTCTGATCTCCAATTGCTATGTTGCCTACTATTTCTTGCCCCTGCTCCGCCCAGCGTTTCCCAACGTTGCCTTTGTTGACTTTACGCATACGATCGATCCGGGTTGGCGTGGCAATGGCTACCCCAGGCTTTCCTGTCAGTTTAGTCAATGGCTCGACTATCAGGTTGTTACATCTAAGTTTTTAGCAACGGTTTACCAGCGCGCGATCGATCCAGAGAAATTGAGAGTTTGCTATACCAATATTGATGCTGAGCGATGGGTGCGCGATCGCCAGAAGCGTCAGCAACTACGGTCAACATTGAACCTTGCCGATGAAACGGTAGTGCTGCTGTTTCCTGCCCGACTGGTTGAGCAAAAACGTCCGCTCTTTCTCGTCGATCTGGTTAAAGCGCTGAGTGTTCACACTGCGTCGATCGCAGTCATCGTAATCGGTGATGGAGAGTTGCTGCCTGACCTGACAGCCAAAATCAGCCACCTGAAGCTGGAGCCTTACGTTCACCTCCTCCCTCCGGCTGCCCCAGCCGAAATGCTCGCCTTCTACTCTGCCGCTGACATTTTGCTGTTGCCATCAGCCTACGAAGGCGTGTCCCTCTCAATTTACGAAGCAATGGCAATGCAACTCCCCGTTGTTGCGTCAGAGGTGGGAGGACAAGCAGAATTAGTGACTCCTGGAACGGGTTTTCTTGTGGCTAAAGGCAAGGGTGATGAACAGGAGGTGCAAGCGTATTTACAGGTATTGCTGCCACTCATTCAGAGTCAGTCGCTCCGTCAGCAAGTGGGCGATCACGCACGTCAGCGCATCGTTGAATCTTTCAGTTTGGCAAGGATGGCTGACCAGATGGAAGCGATTTTTGAAGAGGCGATCGCTCTATGTCAGACTAAGCCCAACGTGGAAGTGGAGTGGGCGATCGCGGCAGAGATGCTGTTGATGGCTCTAGAATACCTGCACCAGGAGCAGTCCTTCGGCAATTTGTGGCAAGAAAAGCGCTGGCTGGAACGAGAAAGAGACCAGCTACGGCAAGAGAAGCAACGCTTGGAAGCAGAACGGCACGAACTGGCGTGGAAAAAGCGAGCGATGGAAACGTCTAAGTTTTGGCAGTTGCGAAAACGGTGGTTCAAGCTGAAGCGGTGGCTGCGATTCACTCAAGAAGAAGAAATCTAGGTAGTGCAATTCTCTGAGGCGGATCTATTACAGATCATTCCAGCCAAACTTCATCTCCAAATACTCTTCTAATTCTTGATTATGTTTGTAAAAGAAATCAAACAAAATCTTTCGTAATTCATGATCAACAATCGGATAAGATCCCAAATTCAATTTTGGATAACTGATTAAATCACAGTCTGAGACACCCAGAAACTTGAAAACTCTGCTTAACGTCTCGGAAGGCGTATTATAGAGTTCTTCACTTTTCAGAATGAGAAGCTGATCTTTAGGAAAAAATGACATCCACTTCTTTAGGAAAGGTAGATAAAGGCTGAACCAAAGATAGCCTCGTTCTGTTTTCCAGTAAATCTCGTTAATCTGCTCAAGGCTCTCTGCATTTCCTAAAATGGCTATCTCATCCGCGATCGCTACCTCTAAAGTACGATGATCCAAGCCTGCTTTTGAAGACATATAGAATTGAGAAATCGTTCTAGCAACTGGATTCCTGAGTAGAGTAATTAATTTGATCAGAGGGAAAGCATTAAAGACTCGTTCTTCTGCTCCAAGTTTTCCTAAGTACCAGGGAGTTGATTCGCCTGTTAAAAACGTCTCCTTCTTGAATGAGCGTGGAGGGAATTGAGCCAAATACCAATCGAGTCCATACTCATATCGTTCATTAAAAAATTGTATTTCTTTCTCATGTGGATTAATAATTTGAGGATGTTGTGATAGATAGTGAAAGAGAGAGGTAGTTCCTGCCTTACCTACGCCAATGATTAAATAGTCGATAACCGTTTGCTGCTGAGATATTTTTTTCTCTGCTGATATTTGGTAATTTGATTTTAGCCATGCACGTCTATAAGCCTGGATTGCTTCAGGCAATCTATTCTGTTTCGTCAGTATGTCTCCCAATACTGCATAAGCCAGACGATGAATCTTAGGAAGTCGTATCACTTGCAAATAGAGGTTGGCTAGTGACCCCAACTCATCGATTTCAGGCAAGACAAAATACTGAATTGTAAAATGAGGAAACTGTAAGCTTGGCTCTAGATAAATGGCTTTAGAACTTAGCTTCAAAGCGTTATTCCAATCTTCTTGCTGTGCAAGCGCAGATGCCAGAATAAGAGCATCTCTCCACGTTGTAGCATCAGTCTTACTTCTCAATTCTTCCAGCGGCTTTACAACATCCGCCAAAACTGCAAAAGCTGCTTCTAAAGTCAAAGTTTTTGAAAAGGATTCCAGTAAAGACTCTCTTTCTTTTTCGTTAAAACCTAATCGAGCGAAGACTTTGGCTAAAGCTTCAAAAGCCATCTTCGATCGGGGCTGAACTTTCAAGGCTTTTTGATAGGTTTCAAGGGTTTTCTCTAAATTACCTCCTTCATCGTAAAGTTCAGCTAACTGATGATAAATGACATCGCTGCGTGGATTAATTAGCAACGCTTTCTGATAATGCTCAATTAATTTAACCAGTTGTTCATCACTAGACATACTTCCTCAAAAAATGTAGAACTTCTTTGAAATCTCAAAAGCTTTTTCTAGCTGGTTTTCAGATAATGGACCATGACGTCTCCCTGCTAAAGCATGACTAATGACTCTCCCTTAAAGAATAGTGGCATAATCTTATGGCTAACTGGACTCAGCGGAGCAGGGAAGACGACGATCGCCCAGCACCTAGAGCATAAACGACAAGAACGCGATCGCCCAGTTGAACGGTTAGACGGGGATGCTATTTGTCAGAATCTTTCAAAAGGGCTGGGCTTTAGCCGCGAAGACCAGGATACCAATGTCCGTCGCGTTGGCTACGTCGCAAACCTCCTCAGCCGCAATGGAGTCATTGTCATCGTGGCTCTGATCAGTCCCTATCGTTCTATTCGAGATGAACTCCGCTCAACGCTCAACCACTTCGTTGAGATCTATATCAACGCACCACTAGAGGTGTGTGAAGCCAGAGATGTGAAAGGGCTGTATGCTAAAGCACGATCGGGTCAGATCAAATCTTTTACAGGCGTTGATGACCCCTACGAAACACCACTCAACCCTGACATCACCTGCTACACTGCCGCAGAAACGGTAGAGGAGAACGTTGCTAAAAAAAATCATGACTTGGCTGGAGAGTGAAGGCTATTTACAAGGATCAGAAAGTTTTGCTTCTGCCAACGGCGATCGCGAGTCTCAGCCGCTATCACCATGAAACTCTTCTTGATCGCCAGCGAATGTCCTCCCGTGCCAGGTGGGATTGCCACTTATATTGGCAACGCAGCCGCGATGTTTGCTGATGCTGGACACGACATCACCGTTTTTGCCCGCAGCCAGCAATCGGGTATTGAACAGCAGGGACATTGCACCTTCATCAAAATTGCACCTAAAGACGTGCATCTCCTGGCTCCAACGAGAGCGCATCCCCTGTCTGAACGTCATCCTGCCTTTCCTTACAACGTCATGGGTTATTGGGGAGCCTTGAGTTACCAGCTCGCGGAAGCTGTGATTGATCACATTCGTGAATATGGAAAACCGGATGCTATCGAAAGCGAAGATTTTAGCGGCATCGCTTACTTTCTCATGCAGCGAAAACTTATTGGATGTCCAGAACTAGAAGGAGTGCCGATCGTTCTCACCCTGCACAGTTCTCAGTACATGCTCTATCCTGCTGACCAGATGCCCAGCTATCGGCTTGCTGATTACTGGGTCGGTCGGATGGAAAAGCTTTGCACCTTGGCGGCAGATGGTATTGTGGCACCGACTCAATACATTGCGAATCAGGGGATCGCCGCATTAGGTGCCAACTTAGACATTGAAATCATCCCGTTACCTGCCTCCAAACAACTTCTGCACACAGATCAACTTCCTCCTGTTCAACCGACACCGGGCGATATTGTGTACTTTGGACGACTCGAAGTGCGGAAAGGCATTCTGCCATTAGTCGAAGCCTGTAGTCGATTGTGGGATGCCGGGGTTGAGTTTCAATTGACGGTGATCGGCGGTGACACCTGGTATCACCTCCAAGGCTGCCACATGAAGACGTACTTGCAGCAGAAGTATCGACGCTACCTTGAGTCCGGTCAACTCATCCTCTCCCCACCCCTGGCTCAAACTCAACTCTACGATCGCATTGCTAAAGCCTGGTGTGTAGTGCTTCCTTCACTCTGGGAGAACTTCCCCAACACTTGTTTAGAAGCCATGCTGCTGGGAAAGGTGATCTTGGCAAGCCCCGGCGTTGGTCATGTTGAGATGCTCAGGACTACTAAAGGAGAGGCAGGCATCCTTTTTGATTGGAACGTGCCCGGTGATTTTGAGCAGCAACTCAAACAAATTCTGGCATTCACTCCTGAAGACATTTTGCAAGCAGGGCAGCAGGCACGTACTTTGATATTGCAGATCGCCGGACATCCCCAGGTACTCTCGCAACGACTGATGTACCTGGAAAAAGTCATCGATCGCCACACCAAAAGAACGCTCTTCCCATCTTTAAACTATCCACCGCACGGTTATACTCCCCTTCCTCAAAGCTCAACTAGCGAGAGCATTATTCAAGGCAGAGTTTCCGTCTGCATTCCCTTCTACAATCACGGTCAGTTCATTGCAGAAACGCTAGAGTCGGTTTACGCCTCAGACTACCCAGATCTCGAAGTGCTGTTGTTGGACGACGGCAGCACTGACCCGCAGAGCCTGAGCAAACTGGCAAAGCTTCAAAGCCATTACCCAGACCTGAAGGTGATTCGTACCCAGAATCAAGGGGTTGCCACCGCTCGCAATCAGATGGCTGCGATCGCCAGCGGTGAATATATCGCGTTTCTGGACTCCGACGATAAAGTATCGCCCACCTTTTATACTCAAGCCGTCAAAGTATTAGACCAGTACCAAAACGTGGGCTTTGTCGCCTCCTGGCTCCAAGAATTTGGTAATTCCCAAAAAGTCTGGCTTGCCTGGAATCCCGAATTTCCCTACTTGCTCTGCCACAATATGGTGGGCGTGTGTACCGTCGTGCGAAAGTCTGCCTACTTAGCGGTGGGCGGTATGAAACCAGCCCTAGCCGAAAACCTGGAAGACTATGAGTGCTGGCTTAGCTTGTGTGAGCAAGGCTGGGTAGGAGTGGTTTTGCCAGCACTGCATTACTTCTACCGGATTCGCCCCACATCCCGCTTAGGCACTAGCAATCGGGAGCAACTGTTGTATTTGTATGAGGCGATCGCGCGTCTCCATCCAGACCTGTACAGCAAGTACGGCAGTGAAATCTATCACCTACTGAACCAAAATGGTGCTTCCTGGCTGTGGGATCACCCGTCTCGCAACGCAGCGATCGCAACGACAGATCTGACGGGTATGGAAATTCTCATGCTAGCCGTCAACAAGTTAAAGCGTATGCGGAGCGACGGTGGTATTGCTTTAATCTTCAGGAAGTTGCTACTCTTAGCGCGATCGCGTCTTCGCCGAGAATGACAGTGCCAAGCTTAACAACCTGTATATCTGCATCTGAACAACTTTGGCAGAACCATCTGTACCAATCCTTGTGCAACATCAAAAATTCTTCAGTTAATTTGCCTATACGGGAAAAAATGACAGCCTTCTTGCACAGCAGGACAGTGCCAATGGGTGAACAACTGCATAGGCTCGTACTAGACTGCTGGCGTAGTATAGAACTTTATTTTTTCTGCTAATTTCATCTTTTCGCAAATACGCCTTTTTAGTATAAAACTTTAACTTTTTGCCGCTCTAAATAACCAACGAATTAATAGGCATTTCGCAGCTTTTCAGTATAGGAGATTATTTAATGGATACAGCAAAAACGGTCATGCAGCGGAAGTTAAATGGTTAATGGATAGTAATAGTGGCGATCGCACCGTTTAGTCTAGAGCGCTCGGCAGGGTGCGATCGCCGAAAAACCTATGATGTGATGGTTTCACTATTGACGTTGGGGGCTGTCAGGTCGATCGCGCTGGTAACTTGAAGCGCGAGGGTGTGAACTGTTTCAAGATCAGCCGTCATGGCATGTAGTGGTCCATCAACGAGTAGGGATGCCAGCCCATGCACCAGACTCCACACCGAAATGGCGACCGTATCACGATCGCGCTCCTCCAGATGAAATTCATTAATCACCTCTAGCAACACCCGGAAGACTGGCGTGCAGGTTGGGTTTTCATCTTCTAAAGGGGAACCCATCTCAGGGCGAAACATCAGCCGAAATTCATCGGGGTGTTGCACCGCATACATGACGTAGGTGACCCCGATCGCCTGTAGTTTTTCATGCGGAGTCGTCTTTCCTTGAAGGGCATTATGGGAGGCGCGATCGAGGCTCTGAAACCCGTGAGAAACCAGTTCTTGAATCAGATCAGCCTTGTCTTTGAAGTGATGGTAGGGCGCACCAGAACTCACCCCAGCCCGTCGCGCCACTTCCCGCAACGTAAGCGCTTCAATGCCCGCTTCTTCCATCACGGTGCGTGCTGCCTCCAGGAGAGCCAGTCGCAGGTTGCCGTGGTGATAAGTATCGGGTCTTTTGGTGGGTTTTGGCGGCACGAGCGTAGCTCAAAAATAGATCTTGACATTGCTTAGATTCTACCGCATCTTAGTAGTGTTCAGATTCTAAGCGGTGTTTAGATTAGTTCGGTCAACCAGGAAGGTATTCATGCTTTTGTCTTCTAAAAATGTTCTGGTCTTTGCAGCAACGGGTGCGATCGGTCGTGAAGTCGCTCGTAAATTTGCCCGTGAAGGGGCGCAGGTTTGGGTGTCGGGACGCAACGCTGAGTTTCTAGACGCATTGGTGAAGCAGATCGCAGACGAGGGCGGCACTGCCAAGGCGGATGTGGTCGATGCGACGGATGCAAAGGCGGTGACAGACTATGTGGCTCGGATTGCGACGATCGCAGGGTCAATCGATGCGGTTTTCAACGGCATTGGTGGGCGACCCATCGATCTGGGCTATCCAGAACCATCAACAACAGTTGCCTTAAGCCAATTTTTGAAGCCGCTACAGCTTATTTTGGGTTCGACGTTTCTCACCTCGCGCACGGTGGGGGCACAGATGATGCAGCAGGGCAGTGGGTCGATCGTGACGCTTTCAGCCACTTTGAGCAGCATGACAGCGGCAAATATGGCAGGCATCAGCGCGACCTGTAGTGCGATTGAAGCCATCACACGATCGCTGGCAGGAGAGTTTGGTCGAGCTGGCGTGCGCGTCAACTGTGTACGTGGCTCTGCTATGCCAGAAACCCGCACCATTCAGGAAACCATGGCAGGGCAACGACGCATTTTTGGCGAGATGCCGCCCATGTCACTGCCTCCCCTCGGTCGCCCGATCTCGGTGGCAGAGACGGCTTCCACAGCGGCATTCCTCGCTTCTGATGCATCAAGCGGCATGACTGGGCAGGTGGTTACGGTATGTGCGGGTGCCTTTGTCGGCTAATGACATTCGCTTAAAACTTACACAAATCTCGGAGGTTTGAACCAGGTCTTCAGCATTGTGACCAATCGATCGGCTTAAACCTCCGAGGTTTTAGTACCTCACCTGCTTTTTGTCAAAACCTTATCGGGGCAGTCTCCATGGCAAACATTGATGATCATCCCACAGTCCGCTGGTGGCGTGAACAGCTTGTTGCATCACCGCGTGCCAAGCTGAATGCAGATTCGCTGCGATCGCTCTGCCTGGAAGCAGGAGCCGACGATGTTGGTTTTGTTGAATTGAATCGACCCGCGATCGCCGACCAACGGGCAGACATCTTAGCCGCTTTTGCCCCGACCCAGGCGTTGATTAGCATTGTCTGTCGCATGAATCGGGAAAATGTGCGAACACCAGCGCGATCGGTTGCTAATGTGGAATTTCACGCGAACTACGAGGAGGTGAACACGGTCGCACGGACGATCGTCAAACGGCTCGATGAGATTGGGGTGAGAGCCTTGTATCCATCAGCAGGGTTCCCGATGGAGATGGATCGCTTTCCAGGTAAGGTTTGGGTTGTGTCTCATAAACCTGTAGCGGTGGCAGCCGGGTTAGGTCACATGGGGCTGCACCGCAACGTGATCCATCCCAAGTTTGGTAATTTCATTTCACTAGGCACAATCTTAATCGACACAGAGGTGACAGACTACCATCAACCGATTGATTACAATCCCTGTATCGACTGCAAACTCTGCGTGGCGGCTTGTCCCGTCGGCGCGATCGCCTCGGATGGTCACTTTAACTTCTCTGCCTGCTACACCCACAACTATCGTGAGTTGATGAGCGGTTTTACCGATTGGGCAGAGACGATCGCCGACAGCAAAAATGCCCACGCCTACCGTCAAAAAGTGAATGGTTCAGAATCAGCTTCTATGTGGCAAAGCTTATCGTTTAAAGCCAATTACAAAGCGGCTTATTGTGTTGCGGCGTGTCCGGCGGGGGAAGATGTGATTGCACCATTTTTGAGCGATCGTCCCGGCTTTGTGCGAGACATCATCAAACCCTTGCAAGAGAAAGCCGAACCCATCTATGTGGTGCCAGGGTCAGATGCCGAAGCTTACGTGGCTCGTCGCTTTCCCCATAAAACCATCCGGCGTGTGAGTAGTGGCATTCGCCCTTCATCCATTCCTGGCTTTCTCTTTGGGTTGCCGCTGTTGTTTCAGCGCGACCAGTCCAAAGACTTAAGTGCGGTCTATCATTTCACATTCTTTGGGGCAGAAGCGCATCAAGCCACCGTGACGATTCACGATCGCGCCGTAAAAGTTGAACAGGGGCATGTAGGAACGTCCGATTTGGCGATCGTGGCAGAGAGCGAAACCTGGCTGGGGTTTCTGGCAAAAGAGCGAAACTTAATTTGGGCATTGCTGCGGCGCAAAATCCGCCTCAAGGGCTCTCCCAGACTGCTTCAGGCATTTGGCAAATGCTTTCCAGCTTGATAGGGCTAGCACCAGTTTGCCTTAAAAAAGCGTCCATCCTTGCCACAATGGGAGATGTTGTCGCTCTGGTAGCTTGTGGTAACTGTAACGGTGGAAGCGATTCTCGATCGCGCTCTAAACGGGTACGAACTGTCGTGGGAAGATGGCGTAGTGTTGCTGAAGGCGCGATCGGCAGAGGCGATCGATCGCATTCGCAGAACGGCGGATACGCTCCGACATCAGCAATCGGGCGATGTTGTCACTTATGTGATCAACCGCAATATCAATTTCACCAATATCTGTGAGCAGCACTGTAGCTTTTGTGCGTTTCGGCGGGATGAGGGCGATGAAGGTGCCTACTGGCTCAATCTGGAACAGATGCTGGAGAAGGCGACGGATGCGGTACAGCGTGGCGCAACGGAACTTTGTATGCAGGGCGGTTTGAATCCTAAGGCAACGCTCAACGGGTCGTCGTTGTCCTATTACTTGCGAATTGTGGAAACGCTGAAGGACAAATTTCCTCAATTACATCTGCATGCCTTCTCGCCTCAGGAAGTGCAGTTTATCGCCAGAGAAGATGGGTTGAGCTATGCGGATGTCATTGCAGCACTCCGGGATGCAGGTGTGGATTCGCTGCCTGGAACGGCGGCAGAAGTGTTGAATGACGAGGTACGGCGCGTCTTGTGTCCTGAAAAAATCGATACCGCAACCTGGCTAGAGATTGTCGGTATTGCGCATCAGCAGGGGTTACATACCACCAGCACCATGCTGTCGGGGCACATTGAAACGCCAGAACAGCAGATGCGCCATTTGGACTTGTTGCGATCGCTCCAACGATCGTCCCTCGCCAAAGGCTACCCCGGCATCACCGAGTTCATCCTGTTGCCCTTTGTAGGACAGGAAGCGCCCAAACCCCTGCGCCGTCGAGTAGGACGCGATCAACCTGTCCTTGCCGATGCCCTACAGCTCACGGCTGTAGCCCGCATTTTTCTAGGACGCTGGATTCCCAACCATCAGCCTAGCTGGGTCAAACTGGGTCTCGCGGGTGCCACAGAAGCCCTGACCTGGGGCTGCAACGACCTCGGCGGCACGCTCATGGAAGAGCACATCACCACAATGGCAGGCGCACAGGGCGGTACCTGTATGGAGGTAGAGACGCTGGTAGGGTCGATCGCGTCGCTCGATCGACCCTATCGGCAGCGGGATACGCTTTATGGGGTTGTTGGTTGTTAGTTTTTGGTTGTTAGTAAAGAAGGCAGAGGGCAGAAGGCAGAAGGCAGAAGGCAGAGAAGCAAGGGGAGCAGAAGAGGCAGCTAAAACTCAAAACTCCTAGGCTGACCGCTGACCGCTGACGGCTAACCGTTTGATCAACGCAGAACTCTTCTCCCCTGCTTCCCCTGCTCCCCTCCCCTCTCTCCTCTCTCCTCTCTTCCCGCAATCTTCCTCCCCCGTTGTGCGTCAGGTTTGCTAAAGTGGCAGGGGCATTGCTTGTGCTGTCTCGATAGGAAAGCCCCCTCTCATGATCAAAAAGAAGAAGCCGTCCCTACTGCTCCCGATCGGGGCTGCTGTACTGCTGGTAGGTGGGGGTGCTGCTGCCTACTGGGTGCTGACAAAGGGAGGCATTGGCTCAGGAGATTTACCTGTGGGGGCAGAGGTGATTCCGCAGGATGCGCTGATGACGCTGTCGGTTTCGACGGATCCGGGGCAGTGGCAGCAGTTGCGCGAGTTTGGTACGCCTCAGAGTCAGGCAGCGTTTGATCAAAACCTGGTGCAACTACGCAATCGCCTCCTCACTGCCAATGGCTATGACTACGAGAAAGATATTCAGCCCTGGATTGGGAAGGAAGTCAGCATTGCGCTGTTAGCCCCACCAGCGGCACCGAATGCCGCGCCTGTGTTACCAAAACCTGTGGCGATCGTGGTCTTGCCGATTCAAAATCCGCTCCAGGCAAAGCAACTGCTCGAAAAGCCGCGATCGCAAACGGCAGGCAAGCTCGTCGATCGCACCTACAAAGGTTTCCAAATTAAAGAAACGCAGGGCAAAGCAGAGAATTTTTCGGTGACGGTGTTTGATGGGAAGCTGTTGGTGGTGACGACTGACCCGAAGGTGATGGATCGGGCGATCGACACCTATAAAGGAGAACAGGGTCAAAGAGCGCTGAAAACCATTCCCGGCATCGCGCAGGCATTAAGCAAGATTCAAACGACACAAACATTTGGGCAGCTATACCTCAATGTGCCAGCCGCCACAGCCTTTACATTAGCGACAACTGGTAAGGCAGCAGATGCTTCAAAGACGGCTCCTATGTCAGAAACGCAGGGCGTAGCGGCAACAATGAGTCTTGAAGCAGAAGGTATGCGTTTTAAGGGCGTTACCTGGTATAAGCCTGACAGTCAGAAAACGTATCAGGTAGAGAATAAGGCAAAAACGATGCCCGATCGCTTACCTGCAAACACTCTCTTGATGGCATCGGGAGGGAATTTAAGGCAGTTTTGGCAAAACTATAATCAGGGTGCAACCGCGCTTAACTTCGCGTTGCCAAATAGCAAACCCAGTGAATCAGACTGGTTACAAAAGGCTTTAAAGTCAACCATTAATATGGATCTGGAGAAAGACTTTCTTGCCTGGATGGATGGTGAGTTTGCTGTCGCGATGACCAATGTGCCTGACGGAAGCCCCTCTGGGTTGCCGTTTAATCTGCTGTTTATGGTGAAATCGAGCGATCGCAACGCGACAGAAGCGACCCTAAAACAACTCGACCAGACGCTAGCAGACAAGTACAAATTCAAAGTGGAAGAGGCGAAAGTCGGCGATCAAGCCGTTACAAACTGGACACTCCCCACGATCGGGTTTGCCGTCACCCACGGTTGGTTAACCGATAATGTGGCGTTTATTGCCCTGGGGTCGCCTAATGTTTCGGTGGTCAACGATATTCTGCCGAAACCCGCCGCCTCCCTGGGTGCCAGTCAACCGTTTAAAGCCAGTGTGCCCGCTGACCCGAATCCCAACAACGGTAACTTTTTTGCCAATCTGGATCTCTACAAGGCGAAGAAGCTTCCCTTACCGCAACTGCCGCTGGGGAATCAGAATTTGCTGGATGCTGTGCGATCGATCGGGGTGACAGCCGCCATTAGCGACGATCGCAGTACCCGCTACGATGTCTCGCTGCTGCTGCAAAAAGCGGGCAAACCTGCACCACTGCCGAGTCCTACCGTGCCGTCGAGTACGCCATCCCCCAGCAACAACCCGGCGTTAGAGCTTCCGTCTGTCCCGTCGCCAGTGCCCTCGCCTTAACGCGTTCAAAGTGAGCATTACCCTCAAAACGCTTCACAAGAATCGTAGGATAGAGAGAGGCATTGGTTCAACGCCCGGAGAGAACACGGCATGGATTTGGTTAGACTGCAAACAATTTTTGATAACGCGTCCTTCGCCATCCTCCTGGTGACGGCGCTGGTGTATTGGGTGGGCGCTGCCTTTCCCCGTGTCCCGTATCTTGCCATGCTGGGAACAACGGGCATGGCGATCGCCAACCTGTGTATTGCCGCTCTTTTGGGCGCACGCTGGTTAGAGGCAGGCTATTTTCCACTTAGCAACCTGTACGAATCGCTGTTTTTTCTTACATGGGGCATCACAGCCGTTCATCTCATTGCCGAAAACATGAGCGGTAGCCGTCTTGTCGGTGTAGCAACGGCTCCCGTAGCCATGGGCATTACGGCATTTGCAGCCCTGACCTTGCCCAAGGATATGCAAGCCTCTGCGCCACTGGTGCCAGCATTGAAATCCAACTGGCTGATGATGCATGTGAGCGTGATGATGCTCAGCTACTCCACGCTGATGGTAGGGTCGCTGCTAGCGATCGCCTTTCTGGTCGTCACACGCGGTCAAAACATTGAATTGCGCGGCAGTTCGGTGGGGACAGGTGCCTATCGCGATCGCACCTATCAATTACGCCGTGAAGGAGAACTGGTCGTCCCTGCATCGACGTTCTCAACGGCACCAGCCGAATTAAATGGGTCTGCCACTGCCGTACTGGATGCACCAACTGCTACGACTGCCATTCCTCTTTCACCTCAACGGTTGAGCCTTGCCGATACGCTCGATAACATTAGCTATCGCATTATTGGCTTGGGCTTTCCACTCCTGACGATCGGCATTATTGCAGGCGGCGTGTGGGCAAACGAAGCGTGGGGTTCCTACTGGAGTTGGGATCCCAAAGAAACCTGGGCACTTATCACCTGGCTTGTCTTTGCCGCCTACCTGCACTCCCGCATCACCAAAGGCTGGCAAGGTCGCCGCCCCGCACTCCTGGCAGCAGGCGGCTTCGTCGTCGTGTGGGTCTGCTATTTGGGCGTAAATTTGCTAGGCAAAGGACTGCATAGCTATGGCTGGTTTTTGTAGGAAGGCAGAGGGCAGAAGGCTAAAGGCTAAAAAGCTGACTCCTGACTCCTGACTCCTGACTTAACCCAAAACTCATAACTCCCCTCCTCCCCCCTCTCCCAATGGATAACCAATTTGAACCGCTGAATAACGACGAGGTGCTGTTTATCAACGTGGGTCGGGTGCTGATGGTCAACCCTACCTTTAAAGTAGGCGAGTTTATTGATGCACTGGCTCAGGCGATTAGCGATCGTGAAAGCGATTGGTCTGATGACAACGAAGGCTGGTTTGGCGAAGGGTTGCCCTGTGAAGCACTCCGCTTTGGCACTCCGGGCTGGCAGCGTGGACGTGTTCGCATTCGCCTGGAGTTTGTGCCCGAAACGAGCAAGCCTAAAATGCTGGATGTGCCCCGTGAGAAACCTTCTCGCCGCCCTGAGAAACCAGACCCCAAATTTGACGACGTTTACGGCGATGTAGACGACGATTACTAAAATCCATATAAGCGTTGCTGTTGAGAGGTTAGCACTATGAGTCGGATTGTTTTTACAACGATCGGCTCTTTAGGCGATCTGCATCCCAAACTGGCGATCGCGCTTGCCTTACAATCGCGTGGGCATACGGTAATCATTGCCACCCACAAAGAGTATCAGAGCAAAATCGAAGCGCTGGGGCTTGGGTTTCATCGGATGCGCCCCGACAACACTGCGCTCAATGATCCTCAAGAGATGGCGCGAATGATGGATTTGAAAACGGGGACTGAATACGTCATCAAACATTGGGTTTGTGCCAGTTTGCGGGAAACCTATGCTGATCTACAGCAGAGTGCTCAAGATGCGGATTTGATCATTACAGGCGAAGGTGTCGTCGCGGCTCGACTGGTGGCGGAGAAATTAGGCATTCCCTGGGTGTTTGCGGTACTCCAACCTGCGTCCTTTCTCTCTGTTTACGATCCATCCGTTCTCCCAGTGCTACCATTTTTAGCGAAACTGCGCGGGCTGGGTGCTGTTGCAAATCGAGGCGTAATTCAGTTACCAAAAATTATGGCGAAGTCCTGGGCAGAACCGATTCATCAACTACGCCGCGAACTTGAGCTACCGCCCTTGACTGGTAGCCCCTTCATTAATGACAAGTATTCTCCCTATTTAGTGCTGGCGATGTTCTCATCAGCCTTTGCCAAGCCTCAACGGGATTGGGCACCTAACACAGTGATAACAGGGTTTCCTTTCTACGATGGCGGCGATCGCATGCCAATGGCTCCAGAACTTCAGCAATTTTTAGATGCAGGCGACCCCCCGATCGTGTTTACGCTGGGTTCAGCAGCGGTGATGGCTCCTGGTCATTTCTATGAAGAAAGCATCCATGCGGCAAACCTCTTACAGCGACGAGCCGTATTGCTCATTGGTAAGAATGCTCCGCCCACCAATCTTCCCGAAACCGTTCTGGCAGTGAACTATGTACCGTACTCGCAGATTTTCCCGCGTGCCTGTGCGATCGTCCATCAGGGTGGGATTGGCACGACGGCTCAAGCGTTACGGGCAGGTTGTCCAACGCTGGTAATGCCTTACAGTCATGACCAACCAGACAACGCGGCAAGAGTCGAGCGTTTGGGCACATCACGAACCATTCCCCGCAAACGCTATGTCGCTGCACGAGTTGCCAAAGCGTTACGCGCCTTGCTAGAAGACCCTCGGTATGCCACTAAAGCGGACGCGATCGGGCGTATCATTCAAGCTGAAGATGGGGTTAGGATGGCGTGTGATGCGATCGAAAAACAGCTTCAATCTGTATCAACTCTACGGTGAGGTAAAAATTGATGCAGAGAACCGATACCACGTCATTCCTCGCACCCGACCAAGTGAAAGATAGCTGGAGCTTTTTAGAGGTTTGGGTAGATCCAATGCAATCACCTCCCTATGTGCTGCTGTTGCTCGGTGACACAGAAGGGTGCTACATTTTTGACCCCGCTGAGCGCTATCAGGTTGTGAAAGCCTTTCAGAGCTATGAAGCAGCCCAAACCTGGCTCTTAGAAGATGAGTTTGAACCGCTGGAAGGACGGTTAGCTAGCTCCGAGATTCACCAGACGACATGAACTCAAGGCTGTGAGGGCTGCTCTCTGAATTGAGTATTTCACTTTATGATTGAACCTTCAAGCGATTTCTAGCCGATCGTAGAAGGATGAGGCGCAATGCCATGCAGACTACGCCCAAGGACATCTGGACACCCCTGCACGCGCAGTTGCATCGCACGCTGAAGGAACGGCAGCTTTTAGAACGCAGTCAACGGGTTTTGGTCGCAGTGTCGGGTGGGCAAGATTCGCTGTGTCTGGTCAAGCTGTTGCTGGATCTGCAAGCGAAATGGGGATGGGAGTTGGCGATCGCGCATTGCAACCATCGCTGGCGTGCTGACTCCGACGCAAACGCTGACTACGTGCGGCAACTTGCCCAAACCTGGCAGTGTCCTTATCACCAACAGACCGCTGAAGCCGTTGCTACCAGTGAGGCAGCGGCGAGAGATTGGCGCTATGAGGCACTGACTACGATCGCCCATCAGCACAACTATGCCAGCATCGTAACCGGACATACCGCCAGCGATCGGGCAGAAACCCTCCTGTACAATCTCGTGCGCGGCAGCGGTGCCGATGGACTGCAAGCCCTGGTTTGGAAGCGCCCCCTCACGCCTGAGATTCAATTAGTCCGTCCACTGTTGGCTCTCACTCGCACCGAAACTGGACAATTTTGCCAGGATGCCCAGCTACAAGTTTGGGACGATACAACTAATCATGACCTGACCTACGCCCGCAATCGCATTCGTCAAGAGCTTTTGCCCTATCTGCAAACGCACTTCAATCCGCAGACAGAATATGCCCTGTCCCAAACCGCCGAACTCCTCCAGGCAGACGTTGAGTATCTGGAAACGCAGGCAACAGAGTTATTGCAACAGGTACAGCATCCCGATCGCCCAGGACTTGATCGCTCTCTGCTCAAGGAATCTCCCCTTGCCCTTCAACGTCGCGTCGTGCGTCAATTTCTCCAGCAAACCCTACCCTGCGCTCCCAACTTTGACCACATTGAGAAAGTAGTCGGTTTAATGACCGCACCCAACCGATCGCAGACTGATCCCTTTCCAGGTGGCGCGATTGCTTACATCGAAAGCAGTTGGATCTGGCTTACGTATTAACTGATCGCACGATTCTATCAGTAGCTTCGTAATTAGAGTGGGTAGACTTCTTCGTTAAAACCCTACGAGCTAGCTTATGGTAGCCATTGTTTCTTCAATATCACTATCCGAAAATCCAAGCAGTTTTCCCACTTGCTTAATGTAAATTTTTTCAGCTATATGAAACGTGCCATCACGCTTGGCAAGAGCAACTAAATCTACCAGCAAGCCAATAGCTTCATCAGGCGAACCTGCTAGCGCTGAATAGTTTACAGTGAAGTTTTTGCCTGTACTTAATACGCTGCGTACTTCTGCTATTTCATCAGCCTTCAAACCAGCATTGCAAAGAATATTTTTCACATATTCCTTCTCTTCAGGCTGTACTGCGCCATCTACTTTCATCAGGTTGATCAATGTCTGAATCTTTGGTAAAGCTACATTTTCTGAACGTTTATAAGTTGCCTGTTCAAAAGTTGGATCAGGGAGCGTCTGAGCAGAAACATTAACGGTCGGAATATCCTCTATCGGCTCATCTGAAAGCTCAATTTCTCTACTCAGAATCTCTTCAGCCTTTTTACCAACTTGAAGAGTCATGTAACCCGTCCATGCTGCCATTGCTACTGCACCGACACCCGGAAGCCATTTACTAATTGCCGACTTTAGCGCTTGCTGTGTGATTCGTCCTGCTAGTAGAACAACAACTTTCTGAAAAACACGCAGAGTTACACGTTTCACCAGAACCTTACTACCATGCATCAGCAATACGGAAGTAGCACCTGAGCCTAGCGCGGTAAGAAAGATGCCGACAAGAAGTTCCTTGTTCATATCATCTTTTTTTCCGTATGCCGCACCAATGTCATAGATCATGGCAAGCTGATTGTGAATGACTGATACGAGTTCTGGAATCAGTGCTAACATGCCGAAAGGACCAGGAACAAGGCTAGCGGCACCTGAAATGCCCGCGTTTTTCACAGAATATGAATGAATAATAGAAGAAACAGATCCTTGATCAAAGACTTCATGATGATTTTGGTCAAAGTAATTGCTACGCTCTGATATAACTAAAGCGAAAAGCCCCATCATCTTCTCAGTAAGTTGGGTTTGAAGCTTTTCGGCAACGTCATTGCTGTCTACATTACTCGCTTGGGCGCTCTGTATCGTCATTGTTCTAATGCGGTGCAGGAAGTTTGTCTTAAGCACAGAGACAGATAGTCGCTGTACTCTGTAAATGCTTCTGTATAATTCCCAAAAATAACCAGAGACTCACGATCGCTCAGGATGCAGTCAGTTCTGGCATGCTGATTTTTTCGGCGAGACTTTTATCCCTCAGACTGCATAGAGCCTTTAACGGATGCTCTGACGGCGCAGGGCGTTTTGGCGATCGCGCTCAATCCATTCGGCATCGCTTAAGGGGAGAATGGTTTGTAAACGGGCGATCGCCAACGCATTGTATTCCGGGTTAATATCGCAGCCGAGCCAGTGCCGACCTGATTGCTCAGCGACGACGAGCGTGGTGCCAGAACCAGAAAAGGGATCGATGACCAGATCACCGCGATCGCTCGCGGCAAACAGTAGCTTTCGCATCAGTTCTTCTGGCTTTTGGGTGGGATGGCTCGTCTTCTCAGCCATGCCGTTGCAGGTGGTGGGGATTTCGATGACATCCTTTGGCTTTGCGCCGAGGGGATGGGGTGTCCAGCGATCGTGAGCCTTCCCCTTCCCATACTGGCTCGTCGTTGCCTGGGGATGGACGGGATATTTCAGCGTGTGGTTGCCATAGGGAATCCGAATGCTGTCGAGGTTGATTTTGGCGCTGGTGCTCTTCCGCAGCACCAGAATGCTTTCGTGCGATCGTCCCCAATCGTTGCCCAGATTGGCTTTGTTTTTGTAATGCCACACCAACCAACGGCAGGCTTGAAAATACTGCAATGATGGGCGCTTGAGGTCTGCCAGAATTTCAGAGAAACCCATAATATACAGTGAGCCACACGGTTTGAGGATTCTTGCTGCCTGCTGAATCCATTGCAACGACCAGTCAATGTAGTCATCCTGCGACGCAAAGGTATCCCAGGCGGCTTTTTTGAGGTTGTAGGGCGGGTCGGCAAACACAAGATCAGCGGTTTCATCTGATAAGGCTGCTAACCACGTTAATGAATCGCCACAAAATAACGTGCCGAGGTTTGTTGGATGGGCGATCGCAATGCCTTTAGTCACCGTCATGGAACAACCATTGAGCTTCGCCACGATAACAAACGATGATGCTTTTGCTTAGAGTTCGATCGCCGTTAGCCCTCAAGTCGCCGATCGCGTTATGGACAATTTTCTTCATTGCTGCGTGCATTCGTCGATATACTGCCATTCAGCAAGGAAGCTTGAACCCGTTGTGACACCTACTTCAACGCCCCGACGACGATTTTATGTGAGAACCCACCTGATTGCTTCTCTGGTGATGGCTGGGGTTGTCGCTGCGTTACTCCCCTCCTGGTTGCACCTACCCACCCGCGTGCTGTGTATCTGGGATGCAGGAATGCTGTCCTTCCTCTTTTTAAGCTGGTGGGTGATGCTGCGGGCAACGCCAGAAACCATGCGGCTCAATGCCAAGCGGCAGGATGAAGGGCGGTTAGTCATTTTGGGACTGGTGACAGCGGCAGCATGTGCCAGCATTTTTGCGATCGGGTTTTTGCTCAAAGATGCCAAAAGCGGGTCGAGTGCGATCGTGCTGCTGCACATTGTGCTGTCAGTCGTTACGATTCTTGGCTCCTGGCTGCTGGTACACACCATTTTTGCGCTGCACTACGCCCGTGAGTATTACCGGGACGAGAGCAAATCGCTGGATGCGGATAAGGCAGAAGGGCTGGATTTCCCTAGTGACATTGAGCCAGATTATTGGGATTTTCTCTACTTTTCGTTTGTCATTGGCATGACCAGTCAGGTGTCTGATGTGCAAATTGCCTCTCGCTCGATGCGGCGACTAGCGCTGCTGCATGGGATTCTATCTTTCTTTTTCAACACGGCGATCGTGGCGATGAGCATCAACATTATCGCGGGCTTGGTTCAAGGATGAGGAGTGGAGGCAGGAGGCAGGAGGCAGGAGGCAGAAGGCAGAAGGCAGAAGGATGAAGGCTAAAAGGTTTGAACAGTCATCAGTGAGCAGTGAAATAGTCTTCAGTGTATGAACGTGACAGATCTCAAGCTGGAGACCAATGACCAATGACCAATGACCAATGACCAATGACCAATTCGGCGATCGCAAGCGTAGAGCCATCGAAGCGGTAAGATCGACTGTATGAAATTACTCTTGCCCTATCACCGTTGTCTCAAGCAACCCTCTTTTTATCTGTCACTGCTGTTGTTGGGCAGTAGCGCTGGCTGTGGGGTGGTTCGTAACGAGCTTGGCACCGCTCCAACCCCGCAAGAATCGATCGCGCCCCTACAAACAAACCCTTCAACGTCGCCCCTTACCCCACCTAAGCTGACGAGTCTGGACTATGTGGCTCAGATTGTGCAGCGCGTGGGTCCTGCTGTTGTACGCATTGACTCTACCCGGACGGTCGCGCAATCGTTTGGAGATTCTGGCTTTGAGCGCTTTTTTGGTGGTCAAGTGCCGCGATCGCAACGGGTACAGCGCGGTACAGGTTCAGGTTTTATCACCACATCTGATGGACGGGTGTTGACGAACGCGCATGTGGTGCAGGGTGCCGACAGCGTTACTGTGGTGCTGCGGGACGGGCGACGCTTTAAGGGTACGGTGGTGGGAGCCGATTCCACGACCGATGTGGCGGTGATCAAAATCAACGCTCAAAATTTACCCATCGTGAAGTTGGGCAACTCGGACAACCTGCTGCCAGGGCAAGCTGCGATCGCGATCGGCAATCCGTTAGGACTCAGCTTCACCGTCACGCAGGGGATCATCAGTGCCACCGGGCGATCGGCGGCGGATGTGGGTGTGCCAGCCGAGCGGGTAGACTTTATTCAAACCGATGCGGCGATCAATCCTGGTAACTCTGGAGGACCGCTGATCAACGCTGAAGGAGAAGTGATTGGCATCAACTCTGCCATCATTCAAGGAGCGGCAGGGTTAGGGTTTGCCATTCCGATCGCCACGGCTTCGCGGGTAGCTGAGCAGATCGTCGCCACCGGGAAAGCACAGCATCCCTACCTGGGTGTCCAGATGGCAGAGCTAACGCCTGAAATTCGCAATGAACTTAATCAGAGCGATGCAGGCTTTACGGTCAATCAGGATCAGGGCGTTCTCATTGTGGCTGTGCAGTCCAACTCGCCAGCGGCACGTGGAGGCTTGCGCCAGGGCGATGTCGTTGCCAGCATTAACGGTACAGCCATTCAAACGGCACAGCAGGTGCAGCAGCAGGTCGAAGCAGCGGCGATCGGCAGTCCACTGCAAATCGTCGTCAACCGCAACGGGCAAAAGCAGACCCTCACCGTGAAACCAGAACCGTTGCCTGCCAGAGAGCTGAGGCAAGATAATTAAGGCGTGTGAGCTATGAGCCAAAGTCTGCCGTCGCGGGGTCAAATGGCACTCAGAAAGTGTCTGCCCCGCTTAGAATTGTGGATTCATTATCTGAACCATTGCCCTTCTGTAGGGACGTTTCATGGAACGTCCCTACAGAAAGAATTGCACCCTATTAAATCCGCATTCCTCAATCGCCTACCTAGCTGCGATCGCCGTAAAACTTCAACTAATGTGAAAAAACGCTACGTGCTGTGAAAAAACGCTACCCCAACGATTAGCCTTGCACGATACACTGGTGTACTGCATAGGGTTGCATTCTTTTTAGCCCGTGAATGCCCCGACAGATGCACCATCAAGCACCTGTTCATTTGTCGCAGAACTCGATCGCTTGGACAAAGCATACAAGTGGGGTTCCCTCCTACACCTGAACTACGGCGCGAGGTTGTGAAACCAGTCCTTACCAGATGCCTGCATGGTTCCAGGTTGCCGTTCCCTCGCTTCAGACTTAATCACTTCCAGAACTGACGCTAATTTATGGTAAATTCCACTGCTACTACACCGACTGCCCGTTTGAGTGCCAAGCTACCGCACGCGCTGAAACGATTGGCAGACCTTGCTTACAACTACTGGTGGTGTTGGACGGCTGACCAGGTTTCGCTGTTTGAAACGCTGAACCCCGATGAATGGGAGCGCTGCGGACATAATCCCGTCGTCTTACTAGAAGCCATTAGCTACGATCGCTTGACGCAACTCGCCATCGATCCCCAATACATCAAGCGCCTGAATGTGGTCGTTGAGAAGTTCGATCGCTACATGGCGGCGGAGAACACCTGGGCAAGCCGCGTTGCGCCCCAAATTTCCAAAGAGCATCCTGTTGCCTACTTTTGCGCTGAGTTTGGGCTGCATGAATCGCTTCAGGTCTACTCTGGCGGTTTGGGCATCCTGGCTGGGGATCACCTCAAGTCTGCCTCTGACCTCGGTGTGCCACTGGTGGCGATCGGGCTGCTCTATCGTCAGGGCTACTTTCATCAACGACTAAATCAGGCAAGCTGGCAGGAAGATTACTACATCGACAACGAGTTCGATCGCCTGCCGCTAGAACTTATGAAGAATGAGCACGGTGATGCCATTACCGTTGAGTTACAGGTGCGGAATCGCGTAGTCAAGGTGCAAATTTGGCGCGTTCGCGTGGGACGGGTTGACCTCTATCTACTCGATACCAACCGGGAGGATAACGACTCGATCGATCGCTGGCTCACTGGACACCTCTACGGCGGCAACCAGGAAACCCGGATCGCCCAGGAAGTGATCTTGGGGATCGGTGGTGTGCGGGCACTGCAAGCGCTGGGCATCGAACCGGGTGTGTATCACCTGAATGAAGGTCACGCGGCTTTCTGCTTGTTGGAAGTCTCACGGTTAGAAATTCAGCGCACCAGCAAGTCGTTCTACGATATTGAAGCGTCCGTCCGCGATCGCTGCGTCTTCACCACTCATACACCCGTTCCTGCTGGACATGACGTGTTCTCAGCGGATCTCATGGATTCCTTCTTTGCGAGCTATTGGTCCCAGTTGGGACTATCTCGTGAACAGTTTTTGGCGTTGGGTGCTCGTCGGCTAGGCGATCCCTGGGAACCGTTTGGGATGACCCCGCTTGCCTTACGTCTGTGTCGTGCTGCTAATGGGGTGAGCGAACTGCACGGACACGTTTCGCGCCAGATGTGGACGGTGCTGTATCCAGAGCGATCGGAAGACAAGGTGCCGATCGGCTACATTACCAATGGTGTCCATGCCTCGACCTGGACGGCAGCGCTGATTGGCGCTTTGTACAACCAGTATCTGGGTGACGATTGGGCAACCAAAGCCGTTGATCCTGACGTGTGGGCAAAAGTCGATCAAATTCCGGATGCCGAACTCTGGCAGCGCCACCAAACCTTGAAAGAACGCCTGGTGGCACATACGCGCTCCAAGCTGAAAAAAGCGCGGGAAAGCCGTGGAGAACATTGGGACACGATTCAGGCGGCGGATCATGTGCTTGATCCCACCATTCTCACGATCGGCTTTGCTCGTCGCTTCAGCCCTTACAAGCGAGGCGATCTCTTGCTGCGGGATGCTGATCGCGCCTTGGAAATCTTCGCCAGCACCGATCGTCCGGTGCAGATCATTTTCTCTGGCAAGGCACATCCAGCCGATGAAGAAGGCAAGCGCATTATTCAACGCCTGATGGAATGGTGCAAGCAACCAGGCATCTGGAACCGGGTGGCATTCATCGAAGACTACGACATGCACACCGCCCGGAAACTGGTGCAGGGCGTAGATGTGTGGCTCAATAACCCTCGTCGTCCACTAGAAGCCTCTGGTACCAGCGGTCAAAAAGTCTGCTTTAACGGTGGGCTAAACTGTAGCGTGCTGGACGGTTGGTGGTGCGAAGGCTATCAAGCGGATGCAAACGGCAAAGGGCTAAACGGGTGGGCGATCGGCAAAGATGCTCACACCAGCGACCAGAAACTTCAGGACGATATCGACTCCCAAGCGCTCTACGCCCTCCTGCAAGACGAAATTGCGCCGCTCTACTATGACCAGGACGATCAAGGCATTCCGCACGGCTGGGTCAAAATGATGAAGGCATCTATCAAAACCAATGCGCCTGCCTTCAACACCCATCGGATGATTGCCGATTATGTTACGCAGGTCTACGCCCCTGGTGCGGTAGCTGAAGTCGGTCGCAGTTTGGCAAGCGTTCCAACCTAAGAAGTTGTTAGTTTTTGGTTGTTGGTTGTTAGACAAGAGAGGTAGAGGCATAGGATGGATAGGGTTCTAGCAGCGTGTTGTTAGAGCCTTTCAACCGACTGTTCGCCTCCATCTGGTGTGTCCCTAAGTTAGACGAAGCCTTCTAACAACTAAAAACCAACAACTAACAACTAAAAACTGTGACACACTCTTGGGAGCTTGATTTTTACCGTCGTCCCCTACAGGATGAAGCTGGCAACCCGCTTTGGGAACTGCTGGTTTGCGATCTTGTGGGGGACTTTCGGTTTGTGGCGGTTTGTCCTCAAGCTGAAGCAAGGGCTGACTGGTTGCTGGTTCAATTGCAAGCGCTAGTCGATGCGGGGCATCCACGACCCGATCGCATCCATGTGTTTCGACCCCAGACCCTCAATCTCTTAGAAACTGCTGGCAACCCGTTGGGGATCTCCATCGAAGCCACCCGACGCACGCCAACCCTCAAACGCTGGCTGGAAGAAAAAGCGCACGAATACCTGACGCTACCAGGCTATACAAAACAACCGTATCAGCCATTGGCGCTTGATCGCCCGCCGCCCGTGCCGCTGCCAGAAGCGCTGTGGGGCGATCGCTGGCGGTTTGCAGCCTTACCTGCGGCTGAGTTGGTCGAGGCGTTTCGCGATCGCCTGATCCCCATCCTCGATCTGCCAGAATCCCTGCTGCCCATGAATTTAGGGCTGGCTTCTACCACACTCATTCCGGGTGTCGTGATGGATAGCGGACGGCAGGCGATGCGTCTGGCACGCTGGTTGCAAACGGTAAACCCTGTCTCGCTAAACTATATTCCTGGCGCACCGGATGGGTTGATTCTGGAGGCTGGTCTGGTCGATCGCTGGATTCTCACCACCTTTGAGGATACTGAAGTTGCCACGGCTGGACACACGTTTGAACACCGCAAACAGCTCAGTCAAGGTCTCCATTTCTTGCTGGTACAACCCGACGACTCTGGTATGACCTACAGCGGTTTCTGGCTATTAAAGCCAGACGCTTAGAGCTGTATAGCTGTCGCTACAAAGGTTAGGACACAATACCTCTTGGTTAAGGGGGAAAAGGGAACGATCGATCACCCTTTTGCCCTTAACCCTTCCCCTTTCGCCGATTCAGATCTGCCTCATCCTCCAAACAAATCGGCATGTCTTCTGACTTCTATGCCGCCTGGAAGTCGCCCAGAATCTTTACTTCTGGCTCCAGGTGTAGCGACCATCGCTGCTCAACCTCCTGCTGCACATGATGGATCAGCCGAAAAATATCGCTTGCCATCGCATTGCCACAGTTCAGAATGAAGTTTGCGTGCCGCTCCGCTATTTGGGCACCGCCGATCTGGTAGCCTTTGAGCCCAGCTTGCTCAATGAGCCATCCTGCTTTGTGATCGCGTGGATTGCGAAAAACGCTGCCACAACTGGGTAAGTGATAGGGCTGCGTGGTACGGCGATGCTGATGGTGCTGGGTTGTCAGCTTTGTTAGTGTAGCCGGGTCAACCCCTGGCTGAAGCTGAAACGTCGCCTGGGTGACTAGCCAGTTTTTGCCTTGAAGGGCTGAGGTGCGGTAGCGGTAACGCAAATCTTGTGGAGTCAAAATCTTTGTGGTGCCATCTGGAAGCAGCACATGCGCATTGACGAGATAGTCTGCTGTACAGCCACCGTGAGCACCCGCGTTCATCACGATCGCACCGCCCACCGTGCCGGGAATCCCTACAGCCCATTCCAGCCCCTGCAAGCCGCGTGCAGCCGCGTGCCATGCCAACCGAGGCAACGGCTCACCTGCCCCGACGGTTACTTGCCCTGACTCTGGATCAAACAGGCTCTGGCGCAATCGGCGCGTGCTGATCACCAGACCGGGTAAACCGCGATCGCTAATCAGCAAATTTGAGCCTGCACCCAGGAGGGTCACTGGAAGCCCGTGAACCCGTGCCCAGTCAAAGCTAGCTTGTAGCTCTGCCACTTGCTTGGGAGCGACATACCACTGAGCTGGACCGCCCACCCGGAAGGACGTTAATGAGGCTAGAGGTATATGGGGTTTGATGAGGCAGTCTGTGCCGAACAGGCGCACGGGCTGAGCATCTGCCTGGGTGCTGCTTTTAAGTGAATCAAAATTCAGGCGAACTGTTTCAGGAAGAGTCACTGTAGGGGGATCGTACGAAAGCGTCATGGTATTAAATCATGGTGTGACCCAACCCGTTAGCGCGAGTGGGTGCGATGGACTAGGTCGTCATGCGGCTCATCACATTAGGCTTGGTTGCACCATGCCTGCGATGTTCCTGGCTCAATGCTCTGATGAAACGCCATGACTTCGGGAATTAGTTGGTTGAGATTCCCCGCTCCTAAAAAGAGGGCAATGTCTCCAGGCTCAAGCAGTTGAGTTAAGCGGCGACTGACCGCCTGAAGCGACGGTTGGTACTCGACTTGAGGATGATAAGTTGCAATTAAACTCGCAACCTGTTGACCACTGATATTGCCTGGATTGGCTTCACCAGCACTGTAGATGTCGCTGATCATTACCACATCAGCATCGCTAAACGACATGGCAAAGTCTTCTAGAAAGGTAGATGTACGGCTGTAGCGATGGGGTTGAAAAATAGCGACCACTCGCCGCTTAGACGATGGCGATGTGCCATAGCTTTGCAGGCGAGCGGCTGCCAGCGTGGCACGCAGCTCGCTAGGGTGGTGGGCATAGTCATCCACAAACAGGATGCCATTGTACTCACCGCGCCGTTCAAACCGTCGTCGTGCCCCTTCAAAGGTGGCGATCGCCTGAGCGATCGTGGCAAATTCCAGCTTCAACGCGCGCCCAACGGCAACGGCTGCGAGGGCATTACTGAGATTATGCTTCCCCAACAGCTTGACATTCAAACGTCCTAAAATAACGCCGCGTTCCCAAACTCGTGCGGTCGTACCATCAGCGCGACACGTCACACAGTCCACCGTATAGTCTGCACCAGAGGCGCGATCGAGACTATAGCTAATGGTGGGCTGAAGTTGATCCCTTACGGTGTGGCAATCAATGCTGCCAATCAGCGTCTTGCAGTGGCTCGCAAAGGTTTTGAAAATATCGATGACTTCATCCAGATTGCTGTAGTGATCGGGATGATCGAGTTCAATATTTGTCACGATGCCGATGCTGGCCGCCATTTTTACCAGAGAGCCATCCGATTCATCGGCTTCGGCTACTAAATGAGCACCCTGACCGAGACGAGCATTCCCTTCCCAAGCGTTGACTTCGCCACCAACGACGATCGTGGGGTCAAGTCCTGCTTGCAGCAACATATAGCCAATCATGCTGCTGGTCGTGGTTTTGCCGTGAGTGCCTGCGACAGCAATGCTTTCGTACTCTTGCATCAGTCCTGCGAGCACATCAGAGCGATGAAAGATCGGGCAGCCTAAATCCCGTGCTGCCAAATATTCGGCGTTGGCTGGATGAATCGCCGTAGAGCAAATGACTTGTGGCAGCGTTTCTGGAACCAGGTCAACCAGCGATGGGTTGCTCAGAGGTGAGTTTGTCCGCGATGGGTTTGTTCGCGATTGGTTCGTCCGCGATGCGTTTGCCCTCGATGGGTTTGCCCTCGATCGTGGCAGTGTCGCTTGTTCTGCTCTAGTTGTTTGCTCTGCTCTAACAGTTAGAGGCGTAAGACCGATTGTCGTTGCTGGTAGTGTCTCGCGTGCTGGTCGCTTAGTCGTTTGAAAAAACTCTAAATTGCTGGGATCTTGGCTCCAAAAAATGTGAGCACCTTCTTCCTGAAGTCGTTGCGTAATACGACTGAGATGCAAATCAGAACCAGATACGGGTAGTCCACGTTTCGCTAGCACGTAAGCAAGGGCTGACATCCCAATGCCACCGATGCCTATGAAATGAAATGGCTTACCGCTGAAATCAACGGAATTCAGCATTTTATCTTCCTCACACACCACACCAATGTCTCGCGCTATCATATCAAGGATTATCTTTTCGGGATACAGCTTTCTTATAAATCTCACGGCTTCACAGTGAAGAGGGAATGTTGATGCGTAAGCGTTCGTCTCTCCAAACACCATGCCGTCTTGCCTCATGTTTTGGCATGACCAATCAGCTTTGATGCTTCTACTGAGGTGTCCGCGATCGTACTGGCAAAGCGATTGTGGTTGAATCTGGCTATATGCCGATCTTGCGGCTCTTACTGCAGCCGTTCAACGATCGTTTTGATACCGACCGTTTTTATACTGATCGTTTTGATACCGATGATGTGCGCCCAACCTCTAAGACACCATTCCCTGATTTCGTGAGCGGTTCAGCATCACTGAAAACACTACGAACGTTATACAGGTTGATTACATATTGAGTGTGATGCGTTCCCGATTGTCGCAACAAAAATCATCAACTGGATCTTTAGCAGCGCTGAACCAACGGTGTTTTTGTAGAAATAACGTTGATGAATGCAACCGTTAGTGCCTCTGTGTTGGCTTCACGTCATTGTTTTCTGTAACGCCTGCGCCATGATGAGCCGCTCGTTGTAGTGATTGAGTTAAAGCACCATTCAGTGAGTTGTTACCCGCCAGAGTCGGCGTATAAACACGGTTCAGATGCCTGAGATTGCCATTTTTGGCGGTGCCTTCAACCCGGTTCATTGGGGGCACCTGTTGCTTGCCGAAACTGCGATCGATCAGTTTCAGCTCGATCGCGTGATCTGGGTGCCGACGTTTCGTTCGCCACACAAATCCCAGTCATTGCTTGCCTTTGACCATCGGCTAGAAATGGTGCGTCGTGCGATCGCCGATCAGCCAGCCTTTACCGTTTCTGCGATCGAGGGACAACGGCAGGGGGTTTCGTATGCGATCGCCACGCTCAAGACGCTGCAAGCGTTGGAACCCGATGCTCGCTGGTATTGGATTATTGGGAGCGATGCGTTTCAAAGCTTGCCCAACTGGTATGCGAGTGAGTTGTTAATGGCAGAATGCACCTGGCTAGTGGCACCCCGAATTGGGTCAAACACCTTTAGTCAAGTGTCGGAGCAGAATGCGTTACAAGATTCATCAGCAGGCAAAAGCGCAACGCCTCTGTTTGTGTCGCGTCAAGCCTCTCTATCGATTACACCTGCTTTACAACCACACTGGCACTTGTTAAAGCTACCGTTGCTTGACATCTCGTCTACCCTGATTCGGCAACGCTGCCAGGAAGGGCGCTCTATTCGCTATTTGGTGCCTGAATCCGTGCGTTGTTACATTGATGAACAAAATTTGTACCAAACAGGTTAAAATACCTACTCAAGGCTTCAAAGATACAAATAGCAATGTAAGTTCACATCGAGCGTTGGGGCTAAAATTCTTACCAGTGACGCGATCGTTGGCAGCAGGCAGCTTCTACACACGATGACAGTAGAGCGAGTTATTGCACTCGTATCCCTAGAGTCTTATGATCAATTTTGACTACCAAGAATCTCTTTAACAGACAGAGGGCAAGACGCAGTGATTAGAGTAGCGATTAACGGATTCGGACGTATCGGACGCAATTTCATGCGGTGCTGGTTGACTCGTGCCAACAGTCAGATAGAAGTAGTCGCCATTAACGACACCTCTGACCCCAAAACCAATGCCCACCTGCTCAGATACGACACGATGTTGGGCACCTTTAATGCTGACATCAGTGCGGATGAGAACACCATCACTGTGAATGGTCACACGATTAAATGTACGTCCGATCGTAATCCCGAAAACTTGCCCTGGAAAGATTGGGACATTGACCTCATCATTGAATCGACTGGCGTGTTCGTCAGCAAAGAAGGGGCTTCAAAGCATATTAAAGCAGGCGCTAAGAAAGTCTTGATTACCGCTCCTGGCAAAGGCGACGATGGGACGTTTGTGGTAGGTGTTAACCAGCAGGACTACACCCACGAAAACCACTGGGTGATCAGCAATGCAAGCTGTACGACTAACTGCCTCGCGCCGATCGCCAAAGTGCTGCATGAGCAATTCGGCATCATCAAAGGCGTGATGACAACCACCCACAGCTACACGGGCGACCAGCGCCTGCTAGATGCCAGCCACCGGGATCTGCGTCGAGCAAGAGCCGCCGCGATGAACATTGTGCCAACGTCTACAGGAGCCGCTAAAGCCGTCGCAATGGTGCTACCTGCTCTGGCGGGTAAACTGAACGGGATTGCTTTACGGGTGCCAACGCCAAACGTGTCGATCGTCGATCTCGTGGTGCAGGTGGAGAGAACCACGTTTGCAGAGCAGGTCAACGAAGTGCTGAAAGACGCATCCGAGAACTCGCTCAAAGGCATCTTGAAATATTGCGACCTGCCCCTGGTTTCCAGCGATCACGCGGGTACCGATGAGTCCTCCATTATCGATGCGGCTCTGACGATGGTGATGGGTGGCGACTTGGTGAAAGTGGTTGCCTGGTACGATAACGAATGGGGCTACAGCCAGCGCGTTGTAGACCTCGCCGAACTGGTCGCTGAGAAGTGGGTCGCTTAGGATCGTGGCTTTATTAAGGTGTAATTCTCTGCGTAGGGGCGTGGCATTCGGTAAAAAGTCCTTACCTTCGCCCAGAGACGTCTGCCGTAGCTTGCTTCCCGCAGGGTATGCCGCGCCCGTACAACTAGAAGGCTGAGGTTGTCGAAGTTATTTAATTCACAATCCTTAGAGTCCCACAGTGACATGATTCGTCGCTAGCTTCATGACTACTGCTTAATGGCTCTACAGCCGCATCATTGCTCATTTTTGTTTCACCGCTGTTTTCTCTCTGACCACTCAGACTGAAGCCAGCGGTGAATGCTTTTTAGAGGCATCCCTAATCACTTCTTCCAGTTCTCATACCCCACACCCTACACCCTCCCCCTCATGCCCCCCTCAGGAACCACGATCGCCGCCATTGCAACCGCTATTGTGCCCGCTCAGGGTAGCGTTGGCATTGTGCGCCTGTCGGGTACTGAAGCGGTGGCGATCGCCCGCGCCCTCTTCCACGCACCCGGTCAGCAAGCCTGGGATAGCCATCGCATTCTGTACGGTCATGTGCGCCACCCCCAAACGGATCAGATGGTAGATGAGGCGCTTTTATTGCTGATGCTGGCTCCGCGATCGTACACGCGAGAAGACGTGGTGGAGTTTCACTGTCACGGTGGCATTATCCCTGTGCAGCAAGTGTTGCAGCTTTGCCTGGAGCAAGGAGCAAGGTTGGCACAACCGGGAGAATTTACGCTTAGAGCCTTTTTAAATGGGCGGTTGGATCTCACGCAGGCAGAAAGCATTACGGATCTGGTGGGTGCTCGATCGCCCCAAGCGGCTCAAACTGCGCTGGCGGGACTTCAAGGGAAACTGGCTCAACCCATTCGGCAACTTCGCGCCACCTGTCTGGACATTCTGGCAGAGGTGGAGGCGCGTATTGATTTTGAAGAAGACCTGCCACCCCTGAACGAAGCCGACATCCAAACGCAGCTAGAACAACTCCTGGCTGATGTCACGCACTTTCTGGCAACCGCCGAGCGCGGCGAACTGCTGCGTACCGGACTCAAGGTCGCGATCGTCGGTCGTCCCAATGTCGGCAAATCCAGCTTGCTGAATGCCTGGAGCCGCAGCGATCGCGCGATCGTCACCGATCTTCCCGGCACCACTCGCGATGTCGTCGAGTCTCAACTGGTTGTTGGCGGCATTCCCATTCAGGTACTCGACACCGCAGGCATTCGAGACACCGAAGATACCGTTGAGAAAATTGGCGTAGAGCGATCGCGCCTTGCTGCCCAAAACGCCGATCTGGTGCTGCTGACGATCGATGCACAAGCAGGCTGGATAGAAGCGGATCAAGTTATTTACGACCAGGTTAAGCACCGTCCGTTAATCCTGGTTATTAACAAAATTGACCTGATCAACTCGTCTGCCCCACTCCCGACTCCCGACTCCCGACTCCCGACTGTTCCCACCGCTGCCGCCCTCAATCAGGGCATCAATGCCCTCGAAACTGCCATTCTAGCCACCGTTCACGCTGGAACCCAGGCAGCAAACCTTGATTTGGCGATTAATCAACGACAAGCTGCCGCCCTCACACGCGCAAAAGCAGCTTTAGAACAGGTAAAGGGAACGATCGCCGATCGCCTACCGCTTGACTTCTGGACGATCGACCTTCGCAGCGCCATTCAAGCACTCGGCGAAATTCTTGGCGAAGACGTAACCGAATCCGTCCTCGATCGCATCTTCAGCCGCTTCTGCATTGGTAAGTAGGGACGTTACATGTAACGTCCCTACCAAGCATTTAACGTCCCTACAAACGGGAATTACCCCTGTTCTAACGTGCTGAGGTACGCCGCGATCGCCGCATTTGCCAATTGGCTGGCGGGTTTGCCTTCTCGCAATGCGGCTTCCTGTAAGCGGGTGTAAACGTCCTCCTGAATGGTGACACGCCGACGGGTTTTGCTGGCAGCTTTTAGCGATGGTTGATCAGTTTCAGAAGGCTCGATCGTTGCAGCATCGGTTCCGGGTTGATATTGAGCAACGTACTCGTGAATGGATGCTAAGCCGACGCGATCGCAGAAATCCCCAAAGCTCTCTCCCGACTGACGAGACTGCTTGAAGTACACAAAGATCGGTTCAAACGCCGCTTCCAGATCGTTGATATGGAGCTTCTCCAGATACACCTGCGAGAGCCGCGTTTGATTCGGAGCCGCGCCCAGCCAGATCTGGTACGTATCAGGACCATTGCCCACAAAGCCGAGTTCTGCCAGATAGGGACGCGCACACCCATTGGGGCACCCTGTCATACGGATGATGAAATGCTCGTGCTCCAGCCCGACTTTCGTGAGTAAGGCGCGAATACGATCGAGGATGTCAGGAATGGCACGTTCGGATTCCGCCGTTGCCAAGCCACAGGTGGGCAGTGCAGGACACGCCATCGAGTGGCGCACCAGGGTATCGATTTCCTCAACGCCTTTGATGCCGCAGCGAGTGAGAATTGCCTGGATTTTGGCTTTTTGGTCAGGTGAAATATCGTAGAGAATCGCATCTTGGCTGGGAGTGAGCAGCATGGGCAGATTAAAGGTCTGCACAATCTCTCGCAGCGCCGTTTTGAGCTGGAGTGTGCCCTCGTCCTTCACGCGCCCATTCTGAATCGAAATGCCTACGAACAGCTTGCCATCGCCCTGTTCATGCCAGCCAAGGAAATCGAGATACTTAAATTCTGGCAGTGGCTTGAAGGGAGAAATCGCTTTGCCAAAGTAGCTTTCTACCTTCTCACGGAAGCGATCGACCCCCCAGTCCTCGATCAAATACTTCATCCGAGCGTGCCGACGATCGGTGCGATCACCATAGTCGCGCTGAGTGGCAAGAATTGCCTTCATCAGGTCATAGACATCGGCTTTGTCTACGTAGCCGATCGGGTCAGCAATGCGGGGAAAGGTTTCTTCCTTGTTGTGCGTGCGTCCCAAACCGCCGCCTGCAAACACGTTAAAGCCTTCCAGTTCGCCGTTGGCATTGGTCAAAACAACGAAGCTAACGTCCTGGGAATACAGGTCAACCGAGTTATCGCCCGGTACTGTGACACTAATTTTGAACTTACGCGGCATGTAGTGCTTGCCGTAGAGCGGTTCCTCAGCATCATGGACGATCGTGCCATTCCCATTTCGTTGTCGAGCCGCGATCACATCGGGGTTTTCTTCGCCAGAAATCGCCTTCTCGCCATCGAGCCAGATTTCGTAATAGGCTCCGGTTTGGGGCGTGAGCAGGTCGGCAATGTTGTTGGCATACTCCCGCGCATACTCGTATTCTGGACGGTTGCGGTAGGGTGCAGCCGGAGCCATCACGTTGCGGTTCAGGTCGCCACAGGCACCGAGGGTAGACCCCATGCTGTGGACGATCGCCGCGATCGTCGCTTTCAAGTTGCGCTTCAGCACGCCGTGAAGCTGGAAACCTTGACGGGTGGTTGCCCGCAGCGTGTGATTACCGTACTCATCTGCCAGACGATCGAGCGTAAGATACAGTTCCGGTGGAATGAAACCACCAGGGCTACGCGTCCGCAGCATCATCTGGTAGTCTTTCTCCTGACCCTTGATGCGATTGTCGCGGTTATCTTGCTGGTAAGAGCCGTGAAACTTCAGAATTTGAATCGCGTCTTCGCTGAAATGTGTGGTGTCTAGAAGCAGTTCAGACGCAACAGGTTCGCGCAAAAAGTTGCTACGGTCTTTCAGTCCCTCAACTTTGGAGGGTTTGCGAACAGCGGCAGGAGTTTGAGTATTAACCATCAGAAAGGCGGCAAGAAAGAAGAATGAACGGCAGCATCATGCAGAAAAAGACATCATCACAATCCCCGAAAAGTCGGTCGGAATAATGTGAATCTTACTTAGATCCTATCACCGCTTCTTCAGTTCAAGGGGTTCTTAGGAACAAAGATTAAATAACATCGACTTTTGTAGGTTGGGTTGAGTCCGCGAAACCCAACGTTTGCCAGGGGGTTGGGTTTCATGCTTCAACCCAACCTACGCAAGTTATTAAATCCACGATCCTTAGCGATTTCTGAAGCAATGAAGGACGCAAATGTTCGGAACAGTCAGCAACGCTGGAAACTCAGTATCTCAGGTATTGTAACGTGAATCGCCTCAGCCTAGATGAGTTGAATGGATTGGGGCATGACAAAACAGTAGCGGTCAGCGATTCCTTTTTTCGATCGCTGACCGCTATTAGTTACACAAAGGATGGATCTATAGAGAATGGGTCTACAGAGAATTTGAGGGATCTTTGGGAACGGGTGGAAGCTGAGGCGTGGGGCGATCGATGACTTCATCCTCTTCTTTCACCGCATCAGAGGCACGCCGTAGCAACGCACTTAACAGATTGCGAACTTCGCGCTCACGACGAGCAAGAGCAGAGCCAGCTTCACCAATTTGCTGTTCAAATTGGGCGAATTTCTGATCAGCCTGTCCTTTCACCGTTTCTGCTTTGGGGCGCGCCTGACTGTACCAATGCTTAGCATCGTCTAAGTGAGCCTGTGCCTGATCGTAGTAAGACTCAGAGCGGGCAGCCAGGGTGGCACGCAGCAAAGCGGCTTGGGTTTGTAGCTGGGCGTAACGCTTTTTCAACAAGGCAGCTTCTTCACTGTTCTGAGCGGTGGCGATCGCGTCTTCCACCAGTGCTCTGATTTTAGTAGGAGCCGTGCTGGCAGCGTCTTGAACGCCTTCTAAGCCAGTATTGATTTCCCGTTCCAGTTCATCTTGCTGTGCCGAAAGTTTGGTTTGCAACCGCTTGACCTCAGCTTCGGTTTCGGCAATCTTTTGCTGGCGCACGCTGCTAATGCCTTCCACGATGCCTTCAATGGAGGCGGCAATTTCGTCTTTTGTTTCTTTCCCGCTTTCCTGCAAATCTGCGATCGTAGACGAGAACACATCTTTGATGATCGTCCGAAAATCACGAGAGCCTTCTTTCACTTCGGCTGTCACTTGCGAGACTGCTGCCCGAACGATATCACGAATGCGATCGCGGCGTAATTTACCAACTTCCTTCACCTGCTTGAGGTCGGTCGAAAGCTTATCTTGCACTGGGGTGGACATGGTTACAAACTCCTAAATCAATACAGTTTTACTAACTAAAGCAGCCATCCGTTTTGCTTAGATTTACGTTAGAAAGCTTGCGAATGCTCATCCAAAACGAACGCTCATGCCCGTATCTTGACTCTTCCTGTTCTGACTGCTTAAGCCGATCATGACAAACCCTGCTGCTCTTTGCGTCCCTCCTACGACAGGAAAACCGCCCTCTTGAGCGTCGTGAAAACCGAATACTCTTTCATTAGGCGCAGGGAAAGCCCTTGCTCAATCGCCCAAAGGCATAGGGGGCTAAAGATCAATCTTTAACCCCCTATGTCGCTATGAACTGACCAGTATGGCTTGGCTTAGAACGGATTGCGATCGTCCATAAACCTAGAAGCGATAGCCCAGTCCAGCCTGGAAGCTAACGGCATCTGCCGAGCTGTTTTTGTACGCATCAATACCCCATTTGGCATCACCGTACACGACCACGTTTCGACCAATGCCTGCTTCAGCGCCAGCCGTTAAAACGGGAGCGTTCTTGTTACCCAATGGTGATGGTTTGCCTTCTTTATCCGCGAAGGAATAGCCTGCACCTGCATAGAGGTTCGCGTTGCTAGAAACCGGAAGATCATAGGTAACGAGTGGCATGATTGCAGCACTTTCGCCACCAAATAAAACCGCACCTCGCACAGAAACAGGCGCATTAGGAATCGCAAAACGTCCCTGAATGTTGCCGCCAATGGTAGCAGCATCACCGCTTTGTCCACCGTTGGTTACGCCAGCAGCAACACCAGCACCAATGTAGCTATCGTTAAAGGTGATGGGTTGGGCAGAAGCGGCACCCGCAGACAGAAAGGCAGGTGCGATCGCCAGCGCTGCTCCGGCAATGAGGCTAGCAGGCAACGCTTTACGGAGGGTTGGAAAAAGGGTTTGAGAGAATAGCATGGTAGAGTTCCTCACAAGGTTAGGGTGTTTGATCCAGCTAAGTTTAAAGTCGCAAATTGTGTTGCATATGTTCCAGAGATGGCAAGCAATTTAACGACTTGTGGAAGAGAGGAAGAACGGATACGGTACGCTGTCAACCAGTTTTACAATCAGGTTAAAGGAAGCCATTTGTGAGACTCTCTTCAAAGCGTAATCGCCACGTAGAAAAGATCAAAACGAAAAAAGTCAAAGCTGCATGACTCTTCTTTCTTTGGTATAGCGCTGTGAGTAAATTTATCCATCCCTAAAAGGGTCTCTTGTGCAACTGTCACAAATAGTTTGATGGTAAAATTTGCTCATTTACACTAATAGCAACTAAATCAAAGAAACAATTCATCTACCCGATTCACCCTGATGGGTGTAGTGAGCGATCGCAACCAATGCCAAGGTTCCTTAGACTGGTTTCAATTAGACTGGTTTCAGCAAAACAAGGTTCAACACTTGATTGACTGACAAAAGTCCTGCAAGGCTGATAGCTGCGTTGCTCACCCGCCCGTGATTCAAATCTATCCATTACGCAAAAGGAAGCAGAAATGTTGCAGGGCAGGCACTTGAGGACTAAGTTGTGGGAGCATAGACTTTGATCATAGGTCTAAGATCGCGGAGGCACTTCAGATGTTGAGAGATTGGATC
>JAHHHL010000054.1 GCA_019359375.1 Lyngbya sp. HA4199-MV5 | reverse complement strand
CGCCTCAATTGCGACTATGAAGCCTTACCAGAAACCGCTGAAACGATGATTTATCTCGCCATGATTCGGCTCATGGTCAGGCGCTTGGCGTAATTTGTCACACCGCTCCCCCTTTTCAATCAGCCTCTTAAACAACTTGATAATAGGAACTAATTTCCCAGAGTTAGCTTGATTTACTTCAGTCAACTTGCGGGCAAAAGAAGCTGGGCGAACAACGTTGCTCCACTGTTCAGGATTTTTGGAACTCGCAATCCGAAACCCTGAAGCTGTTCTTAAAGTAGGTAGCAGTTGTAACTGAGTTCCGTCTGGGTAAGTAACCGTTACTGCCAAATTACCAGATGAAACCTCAACACCAGTTACGTTAGACAATGCAGATTTTACCTGAGCCTCAAAATGCCTTAAACCTCGTCCATCTTGAGAACTGGAGTTTTTGAGGCGAGTTAGCTAAGCTGAAAGCAGCGATGCGAAAGAGTCAATGAACGAGCCATGTTAAAGGTTGATACGTCACGCTGGCAGCAAAGCCCCGAAGGTTTGAGAGTGCAAGCGCTCCAAGCCACCCATGCGCGCACCCGTGAACGCCTGCTCGCTCTGTACGAGATCTGCCAGGGCAAAAGTGCGACAGCGGTAGGACGGCAGAGTGGACGCAATCCGCAAACCATCATGGAGTGGGTGCATCGGTACAATGAAGCAGGCTTCGAGTCACTGGTGTATCAACGCACAGGCGGACATCCCCCCCTTTGCCTGCTGTCGTCGAGCAAGGGGTAGCGGCGGTGCTCCGTGAGGCTTTAGACCTGGCGGCAACCCCACCCCAACAGCGGACAGCGCCGACGCAACCCCGATGGACTCTCAAGCGGTTGGTTGCTTGGGTCAAGGCACACTTTGACATCGACTGCTGCCGCGATACCTTGCGTAAGGTGCTCAAGCGCTTGGGGTTTTCCTGGAAGAAAGCGCACAAATTACTGAATAAAGGGCAGCCGGCCCAGCGTGCTGCCTTTCTGGAACGCCTACAGGTCATGCTCGATGAGGCGCTCCACCAACGCTGCCTGCTGGTTTACATTGATGAAGCCCATATCCATTTGGACACTGACGCGGGCTATGGTTGGGCCATTCGGGGTGAGCGCTTCTGGGTCAGTTCCAGTTCACCAGGACGTGCGAAAGTTTCCTTTTACGGGGTCTATCTCTACAATCTCGCTCAGGTGCGTGTCTTTGCTTATGACAAAGCCGACCAGTTCCACACGATTGATGTCCTCAAGCGACTGCGCGTGGAGTTTCCCGATGTGCCGTTGCAGCCGTGGGCAGGCTTGCTCAGTGTGGTCGTGGTACAGTCTCATCGCCGCTTGTGGAACAAGGACTCCTTAGAGACCCGCTATTTCCTCAGTTCACTCTCAGTCGATGCCCCAAGCTTTGCTCGCTATATTCGCGCTCATTGGGGCATTGAAAATCAACTGCATTGGTGTCTTGATGTCGTCTTCAACGAAGATACTTCTCGGATTCGCACTGACCATGCTCCCCGCAACATGAGCTTGCTGCGCCGCTTGGCACTCAACTTCCTACGGCAGGAGCCCTCGAAGGGCAGTTTGGCGATGAAACGCTATCGAGCAGGCTTAGACGACCAGTTTATGCTGCAAATTCTCAAAGCTAACATCCCGCTGTTTGATGCAGATTCTCACTCAAGTTTTTGATGCGTTTACCCTGTTATCGCTAGTTATCGATAGACCTAAATTGATTGTTGTTATAGGAGTTTTATAGTGAGAGGCAATTCTCTGTACCGCACGCTGCTCCCCGACAAAACAGGGTTGCCCGTAATCAAAGTGAATTCCTCTTACAACAATGCCGCGTGAAAGATAGAAGGCGACTAAAGCTGTTGAATCTATTCTCCCACTCAGTAGTACAGTAACTCCACACGGCTCCTGCATAGCACTCCCTAGCCTTATTCGGAGGCACTAAACCTCACAAAGTTTTAGAACTGTTGACGAATGTACTACTCAAACCCCAACATCGCCGATAGCAACTGCTGAAGACTACAACTGAGACTGCGATCGCCCAAACGTAAATTTCTCAGACAGTTGCAGAGCAATTTTGCAGTCCTAGCGCTAGATGCCCTTTAGCGTCTGTTCCGCAGTCAAAACCAACGTCGGGAAGGTGACAGAACCAAGCGTCTGATTGCCGACGTACTCAGTTGCCTGATACTGCTGCCCCTTCAACAAATGCACAATGACCTTCTGTTCGCCGGGGTCTACCAACCAGTATTCTGTGACCCCGATCGCCAGATATTCTTGGCGTTTCATAAGAATTTAAGTCGCCTTACATAAGACACTGCTAATGGTGAGGTTGCTAAACAGGCTAGATCATGATGGTTCTAGAAGCCTCAAGTAGCGAAGGTTTTGCGATTAATCAGGTTCGCTTATCACCAGAGGTACAAGAGAGCCAGAACAATGGCACCTTCGTGCCACCTGGCAGTCATGAAGCATCGGTGCGATTCTTGATCTTTTCTCGTATTGTAAGAATTAATTACACCGCTTCTACAATTTAGAGAAGTTGGTGGCTGAGAGTGCAAGAGGCGTTTCAGTTGAGGGGAGCGTGGTTGTATTTGTAGTTGTCTATGTCCTGACTCTAGTTTGGTTGCTCGTGTCCTACTTAAGGACGCAACAAGCGCTGCAATGGTGGCATGGTAGACAGTCCCTGCAACTCTGTCAGGAGGCAGATGCGATTCGGAACGGGTTGTTACAAGAGTCGTTGTCGATGCGCCGACAATTGGAGCTTTCCCCGGTGCAACCGTTAGGCTATCTAGAACAAACGCATCAAACTTTATTGACCACGATCGAGAAATTCTATGTTGCCCTCAATGAACTAAGTGACCACCTTGATCCTCCTTATCTGGAGGATAGTCTGCCACTTGCTATTCGATCAGCGATGGATGCATGGAGAGTGCACCATCCTCAGTACCCAGTGAAGCTGGTACTACCTGCTAAGTGGTCACATGAACCGCCGGAGCAGGGACGGATTCTTTTAACAACGCTTGCTGAGTTATTGCGGCTGACACTGTTGAAGGACCAACCAACTGAACTATCAATTGCGATCTGTTTAATCTCACACGCGCGGCTTAGTGAACTCAGGCTGGAACTCAATTGTCCCGACATTTCTAGACTCAGCGCTCGTACTCGTGCGACTGAATTTGATCAGCTCAGCCGTGCTTTTTGTTTTCTTATGCCAGGTCGATGGTGCCATCAACGTAAAGACCAGACCCTCATCTGGCGTTTGTGTTGGTAGATTTTTCCCACTTAAACCATACTCAGTAAGGATTGCATTATGTCTCAGCCTTCAACTCAACTGACTAAGCTTAAGATCCTCGTTGTGGATGACCATGAACTTGTACTGGATGGCACCATCCAAGCCCTCAAGCAGGAGTATCCCGAAGCAGATATCTTGACAGCCCAGAACGCGCAGATGGCACTCAAGCAACTAGAGTATGGTCAGCCTGATTTAGTTGTGGTTGACCTCTCGATGCCTGAGTCGATCGGAGAAGCAGCTCGACCAGGAACAGGCATTCAACTCTTGAAGACGTTGATGGAGCGTTATCCCACCTTGAATATTGTGGTGCAAAGTGCCCATGTCCGGTCGCTAGTGCAGCTCAAGCTTGCCATTAATAGCCATGAGGGGGGGGTTACCGTAGCCGATAAGAGCCTGCCCATGAAAGAAATGCTGACGAAGGTTGATTGGGCGCTACAAGGACTGATCTTTACGCCAAAAGAGATGCGTAACGGACTGGAAGTGAAACCGGAGTGGCTGCAAGTACTGCAACTAGCTTTTCAGGATAGCTTGCAGGATAAAGCGATCGCTGAACGCATGAATGTGGGTGAACGCACCGTGCGACATTACTGGACAAAAATCCAGGATGTGCTGGATGTGTATCCGGACGAGGGCGTTAATATGCGAGTCCAGACAGGCGTGCGGGCACGCGAAGCGGGGCTACTTGATTAGTGAGGAACGCAAATGCTGAAGAAGCCAACGGCTCAGAGCAGCAAGGGCAAGAAAAGCGGGTATCGTCGCTACTGGAAGGCGCTACAGCAGGAATCAGCCGTCTGGCGAGTGGGTGCTTTGCCCAGCGTGATCGTCGTTGGACTCGTGATAGCAGCCCGCCTGACAGGAGCGTTGCAAGGCTTAGAGTGGGCAGTGCTGGATCGGATGCTGCGGTATCGTCCGGCTGAACCGATCGACCAACGCCTTGTCATTGTAGGCATCAACGAAACTGATATTCGCCGCATTGGCACTTACCCCATTCCTGATCGCGAACTTGCCGCACTCTTAAGGAAGCTGCAAACCTATCATCCAGCTGTCATTGGCTTAGATCTTTTTCGCGATCTGCCAGTACAGCCAGGACACTCAGACTTAGTCCAGACATTGCGTGAACTCAAAAATGTGATTGGGGTAGAGAAGGTATTACCCGATCGCAGTGGTCTAGCGGTGAAGCCACCGCCTGCTCTACCACCAGAGCAAGTTGGCTTTGCCGATGCTCTGTTTGACGATGATGGTGCCTTGCGACGCAGTTTATTGGGCACTTCTGACGAGCACGATCGCTACCATTTTTCACTATCCATTCGCTTAGCGGAGCGGTATCTCTCCGCTCACGGGCTTTCCCTCGGAAATGGCATCCGTGATCCTGAAGCTATGCGGTTTGGGACAAGTGAATTGACGCGCTTTCAGCCCCATACTGGTGGATACGTCAACGCGGATGCAGGTGGGAATCAAATGCTGCTGAATGTGCGCACTGGTCGTCAGCCCTTTCGCATTGTTTCATTGCAAGATGTGCAAACGGGCAACGTTGATCCAACCTGGCTGCAGGGCAAGATTGCGTTAGTGGGCATTACTGCCCCCAGCGTCAAGGATACGATCAACTCAGCAGCAATTGCGAGTGATAATCCAGCGTTAATCTATGGTGTGGAGATGCAGGCACACGCCGTCAGCCAGATTGTCAGTGCGGTGCTGGATCAACGCCCTTTACTCCAGAGTTGGGCTGAGGGCTGGGATTATCTTTGGATTGTGGCATGGGGACTTCTTGGCATCAGCTTAGGGCGCTTTATTCGCTCCCCTGCCGTGAGCTTGCTAGGACTGGGGCTTGCGTCAGCTGGTCTCATTGGTGCCAGTTACGGAGCGTTGCTCTGGGGCTGGTGGCTGCCTGTTGTGCCTGCGTTGTTGGTGCTGGTGCTAAACGGGGCGGGGTTAACAGCATCCCTGTTTTATCGCTATCGGCAGGACTGGCAAGCGCGGGTGAGCGATCGACAGCTGATTATTGACCACACGTTTAACGCCATTCATAACGGTCCGCTGCAAACGCTAGCGCAACTGATGCGTCAGGTGGATGAACCGAGTTTGGCACGCCCCCAACTGCAGGCGAAGCTCAACCAACTGAACCAGGAACTCCGTTCCATCTACGACTCCGTGCAGCGAGAAACACTGGTACAGGAAAGCAGCTTTGTACTGAGCCACGATCGCGAATTAAACCTGCAAGCGCCCCTACACGAGGTACTGTATGAACTTTACAGTAGCGTGTTGGAGCGAGAGCTGACAGGCTTCAAGACACTGACGCTGAAGGTCATTAACTTTGCGCCTCTGGATGAACACCATCTAAGTTTGGAGCAAAAACGGGGGCTGTGCCGCTTTTTAGAAGAAGCACTGTGTAATGTGGGGAAGCACGCGATTCAGGCAACTTGCCTGAAAGTCACCTGTGCTCAAGAACAGGGGCTGCAAGTAATTCGAGTGACCGACAATGGGAAGAGTTTAGTCGCAACTCTACCCGATACAGGAGTTGCAATCGGTCTAGGCACCCAGCAAGCGCAGAAGTTAGCTAAACAACTGGGAGGGACGTTTCGCAGAAAACCCAATACCCCGAAGGGCATGATCTCTGAGCTAGTCTGGGCAGTGCACCGTTTTTGGTGGTGGCAGTTTTGGTTAGAGCGGCAGTCACACAAGTAACTGGACCGATGAGTGCCGAAAATGACAATGTCGCTCAAAGCAGTGCTGAACCGCGCCCCCTGTCAATGGTAAGGGCACCAAAACATTACCAGCTGGCGTGTTTCTAGCGGCATCGCAGATCGTTGTAAAGCCTGCATTCACCTTTCTTTCGTCATCATGAAACGAAGAACTTTCAGATAAACTGTTTTGAGCAGAGAAAATCTCCGGATTTAGCCAGATACCGTTCTAACTCCTCTACTTTCTTTGGCACTCATTGCCCTGGATTGTATACTCACACCTCAGTATGGTGTAAGCAACCGAACGACTTGCAGGTGATTCCTATGACTCAACTTCGATGGTGGCAGACCAACTCTCTAAGCAGAAGACTACTGATCGCAGGGGCATTGGGTCTTTCGCTCGTCTTCACCTCAAGTGCGTTGGCACAATACGTCCCGACGCAGCCATCAAAACCATCGGGACCGCTTGGGTCAGGCAGCACACGCTATGTTCCACCACGGTCATCAAGGCCGTCGGGACCAGTCGGGTCAACTGGGACACGAGGCGGTTGTGGAGAAGCCACAGAAACGAGCCTGACTATCCTTGCACCCAGCAGCCATAATGGGCAAACCGTGGCGACTCATCCTACCTTTGTCTGGTACATGCCCGATCAAGAAACGGATAGTGTGGAATTTTCACTCTATGAATCAGGTGAAAAGAGTCGCTACAAGCTGGTGTACAGAAAGTCGCTAGAACGTACCAAAGATCGTATCCAGAAATTTACGTTGCCCGAGAGCGTTCCGGGCTTAGCCGTCCGACAAACTTATCTCTGGCAAGTCGCACTGCTTTGTGATCCGAGCGAGCCTGCTAAGGACAAGCTTGCCACTGCGACGATTGAGGTTGGAGCAATGCCCCCCGAGTTAAAAGCGGCTCTGGCTCAGACACCCGATCACCTTAAACGTGCTAGTCTCTATGCTCAAGCAGGTTTCTGGTATGACGCTTTAGCTGAGTCATTGGCAGTCTCTAGCACTAAGCCAATCTGGCTCGACTTAGTGGAGAGCTTAAGCCAACTAGAAACGCCGAGCCCAGTTGCAGAAGCTCGTAGGCAAGGTGAACAGCTGCAAAGCATCGTGACCTTTGAGCGACGGAAGCCCTAATTGTTTACTGCCAATTGCCAATCAGAATAAAGGGTGACCAGTAAGCAGGATGTGCGTACTGTGGCTGCTCAAGCAGTGCCACTTGGGCCGCTTGGAGGGCCTCGGCTTTGGTGCGTGTTGAATTTCGTAAGTGAGCATAGAAGTCAGTGGCAACGGTAGCAGTGGCAGTATCGTTGATGGACCAGAGTGAGGCCACAGCACTTTTTGCGCCTGCCTGAAGCGCGACCCCTGCCAAACCAAGAGCCGAACGATCGTCACCCACAGCGGTTTCACAGGCAGTAAGCGCCAGCAGCTCCAACGGCTCCTGATTGCGAGACTTGCGGCGAATAAGCTTTTCCAGATCAGTTAACGTCAGTTTCTCACCATTGCCTGTAATGATGAACGTGTCTTTGGGATCGGTGCCAAACTTGCCGTGTGTCGCGATATGAACGATGGGATAAGCCGTTTGCCCCAGCTCTTTTTGCAGCTGATCGCTGGTAAAGGCTCCATTCAGCAGCAGCTTGCTGCCCGGTAGTTCTGCCGTCACGGCGCTTGTTTCTTGACCAACATAATCCAGTGGCTGAAATTTCTCGCCCCCAACCGTCTTTCCCTCAGTTAAGCCCAACGCTAACACCCGCAGATCGTTGCGCTTGAGAGGGGTGCGATCGGTGAGCGGAAGGCTTGGGGTAATGGCAATCGCGTATTGCTGAATCAGAAATTTCTCCCCATTATGCAATGCCGCCATCGGAATACTGCGAAGAATGCCGTCTTGCACAAAGACTAAGGTTTTGATCTTCTCCTGTTCCAGGTCTTTGGCAAAGGGACGAATCAGCCAGTCATAGACCTGTCGAGCTGGCTCGGTATCATAGCCATCGAGCTTATAACGATAGCTTTGCAGTCCCTGGCGAAACGCATTGATTTGCTCCAAAAGCGTCGATCGCGGCATATCCACCCACGCAAACTTCTTTTGCCCCTTGGGCAGGCTGAGAATGACAGCCATTCGCTGCTCCAAAATGAAGGTGTTGAATACAGCTGTTCCGGTTTCAACCTGAGAGTTTCCTCCTGCCTGACTAGCTGCCACAATGATGCACTCTGAGCCAAAATAATCTTGTAGTTCTGCCAGCTTGAGCGCGTCGATTGTCCCCAGAATTGACTGGAAGTCTTGCTTGGAAGCTGACACGTCTTTTGTTTTACTCCAGGTAGAAACAGGCTGCTCCTGGCTCAGTTTGAGTGCCACCAACTCCCGGTAAATGGGCTCTACGCCATCGCGAAAATCGAACTGAATGTCTCGTTCTGCGATCAGGATATCGCCACGAATGGTTTCCAGGGTTGAGAGTGAGCGCTCATACGCCTTGATTGCCTCCTTGGTCTGCTGTTGAGCGTTGAGGATACGTCCGGTCTGCCATTCCCATAGGTACAAACTATCTTTGGCATGGAGGGCTTGATCAGCAGCCCAGCGTGCCTGTGCTGTCCAATCTAAAGCTTTAGCATAGTCGCTCCGACACTCATAGAGATGCCCCAAGGCCCCCAAGGCAAAAGATGCCGCCCGATCGTCTTGTAGTTGTCGTGCTGAGTCGATCGCCTGTCGCAGTAAGGCTTCTATTTGCGGTGGCGAAGGCGTTTGAGAGCAGCGATTTTTAGACAATGTGCCTGTTGCGCTCTCAGGTTGCAGCAATTGCGCCAGGTCGATCGTCATGTACACCCGCTCTCGGTTGTTGGGAAGTACGGTGAGTAACTGATTTGCCTTTGCAAGTGCATTGGTGGCTGACAGCGTTTCACCTGTCCGATAGTAAGCAGGAATGGCACCCACGAGCGATCGCAGTTCAGAAGTTTGATCGCCGGTTTGATCGCCTTGCGTTTGCGCGAGTGCTTTGCTTGCCTCAAACTGTACCAGAGCGGCTTTATCGGCTTGCAAGCCTTTTTCTTGAGCGACCTTACTAGCTTTCTGATTGCCGCGCTGGAGCGCAGCCGCTGCTCGCCGATAGTTGACCTGGGCGCGGCTAAGGTAGGCATTACCCAAGCTATTGAGGATGGAGCGTTGATAAGCGACATGTTTAAGCTCTTTGGCAAGCTGGAGTCCCGGCTCTAAGGCTTTGGTGATTGCCTGGTCGTACTCACCAATTAACCGATACGCATCGCCTAGACTCCCTAATGCGGCGACTTCCAAAGTGGCATGATGCGATGTGCGAAACAAGTGCAAGGTGCTGTCTTTAGCACAATTTCCCTGGTCGTCAGGATTACATAGCAGGGCGATCGCTTTTCGAGGCTGACCAATGCGGCTATAAGTCTGCGCCAGTTCGATCAGTACTCGCCCCTCTTGAGGCAAGTCATTGGTCTGACGGTAAAGTTTGCTTAACTGCTCCCAATGGGCGAGCGACTGATCGGTTTGTCCAAGCTGCTCATACGCTCGCGCCAGGTTTTCTAGCACAAGGGCTGTGCCGGGGCGATCGTTGCGCTTCTGATACTCCTCTAAGGCAGCCTTCCAGGCTTTGATTGATTCTAGATAGTTGCCAGCTTGATAGCGATCAACGCCCTGCTGTACCAGTTGAGCAGCGTTTGTTGTCTGAGCTGTGGCGCTTGCGCTCCAGCTAAGGTGACCATTGTGTGGGAATTGCCCTAGCCACAGGCAAACGGTGAGACTGGCGAGGAAGAGTAGACCTGAGAAGCGTCGAACGAAATTGCGTCGGTAAGGCATGAGCGCATCGAGTGAGATAGCAGATGAAATATGAGTCTCTGAAGAAAATACTACCGCTTGCAACTTATTTGGCAGTTTTCCTTCACAATATTCTCTAATTGGGTGCTTTATGCACCTGATTTAGTAGACCACAGCGATCGCTCCTCAGGAGACGTGCCTCATGATCCCAAAACGCTGGCTCGATCGGTTCCTAGAGTTCGGTTTGATGGGCTTGGTGGGCAGTGGGGGGGCGATCGTACCCTTCTCTACCACGACCTTTGCTCAAGTCGTTGCCGATCCGTCGATCGGGACGATTGTTACGCCCAACGGCACCACGTTTGAAATTACCAATGGCACCACTGTTGGGGGAAATTTATTTCACAGCTTCAGTCGGTTTGATGTACCCACTGGTGGTGTTGCAAGCTTTCTGAATAATCCCAACATTGTCAATGTCTTCTCGCGGGTGACGGGTGGTACAGCGTCGCAGATTGACGGCATTGTGCGATCAGCTGGTACAGCAAATCTTTTTCTAATGAACCCCAGCGGCATCGTTTTTAAGCAGAATGCCCGACTCGATGTGGGAGGTTCGTTTGTTGCTACGACGGCAAACGCAATTCAGTTTGGCGATCGGGGTGCTTTCAGTGCCTTTCTTTCTGAACCGCCCTCACAGTTATTAACAGTTGACCCTTCTGCATTTCTGTTCAATCAAACCAATGTTGCGCCCATTCAAAGCAATACACGGAACTTAGGAGTTCAGGAAGGCAAAAGTCTGTTGCTGATTGGTGGTGATGTAACTCTGAATAATAGCTTCTTGTACGTTGACTATGTTGCAGGAGGACGCGTTGAGCTAGGAGGATTAGCAGCGCCAGGAAAAATTGATTTAACAGCTGATGGTAGCATCTTCTATTTAGGTTTTCCAAGCAATGTTCCACGCGCTAATGTGTTCCTTAATAATAACTCCAGTGTTGATGTTAAGACTGGAGGTGGTGGCAGTATTGCAATTAATGCTCAAAATGTAATGTTGCAAAACAGCCAACTTCTTGCTGGAATAGATGGAGGTTATGGCTCCATTGATAGCAAGGCAGGAAACATTGACATCAATGCTTTAGAAGCCGTGGTTGTAGAAGAGAGTAGCAATATTGTAAATCATGTTTTTTCTAACAATGTTGGTAGTAGCGGGGATATTAACATTCAAGCTCAGAAGTTAATTGTTCGCGATTCACAAGTAGGTGCTTCAATCTTTGGCTCAGGAAATGCAGGAAAGATAGTTGTCCATGCTTTTGACTCTGTAGAGTTGAGTGGAGAAGACCCCGCTCAAGGTGGTAACAGAGGATACCCTGGTGGTTTATTTGCTCAGGTTGAAACAGCAGGCAAAGGACAGGGAGGCAGCATAATTATCGACACTCAGCGCTTAAGTGTCATTGATGGCAGCAAAATCCAAGTTGCTACCTTTGGCGATGGAAACGCAGGTAATCTGTCTATCCGCGCTAATGAGGTAAATGTGCTTGATACATCTAGCCCCAACTTTTACTCTACAACTATAAATGCTGGTGTATCACGAGATCCTTTTTCAACAGTCACTCCAGCTAGTGGAAATGGAGGAACCTTAACTATTAAAACAAAGCATCTAAACATTCTGGGTCAAGGCGCAGAGGTTGCAGCAGATACTTTTGGCATCGGCAATGCTGGAGATTTAACAATTGACACTGAGCGATTGGTTGTTAGAAATGGTGGGCAAGTGTCTGCTTCTACCTTTAGCTTTGGGAGCGCGGGAACCTTAGTCATTCATGCTTCTGAATTCGTAGAGTTAAGCGGTGATAGTGGGGAAGATGGGGCACCTGGCGGAATACTCGCGCAGGTTAATCAGAATGGTAGAGGTCGTGGAGGTAATCTAGTTCTTGAAACCAAGCGCTTAAGCATCAGTGATGGTAGCAAAATTCAAGTCGCAACATTTGGCGATGGGGATGCAGGAAATCTATTCATCCGTGCTGATGAAATTGACCTATTTGATACACCTAACGCTACCAACTTTTTTTCTACAGCTATTAATGCTGGTGTCACACGAGATCCTAGATTTACAAGGCAACCGACAGGAAATGGAGGTGATTTAACAATTGAAACTGGACGATTGAGTATCAGGAATGGAGCAGAGGTAACGGTAGACACGTCTGGACAGGGAAATGCTGGAAGATTATTGATAAAGGCAACCGATTTAGTGGAAGTTGTGGGACAAAACAGTTTTCTAACCGCCGATGTTAATTCAAGAGCGACAGGAAGGGGAGGAAGTTTAACGATTGAAGCTAAACGACTGAGTATTAGAGATGGAGGTCAAGTAGGATCTTCCACTTTTGGGATCGGAAGCGCGGGGGACGTATTTGTTTATGCTTCTGATATTGATGTCCTTGGAGCATCTGCAAATGGTAATCCGAGTGGTTTATTCTCAACGTCTAGCCAAAATGCTCGAGGCAATGGGGGCAACCTATTTATTGAAGCTAGAAATCTGAATTTAAGCAATAGTGGACGATTATCAGCTCAAAGCCGAGGAGTTGGCACTGGGGGTAACATTACTGTTAATGCCAGAAACATTCGTATACGGAGCAATAGTAGCATCCGCACTATTAGCAATAGCGGCGACGGTGGCAACATCGCCCTGAATGCTCAAACTATTGTTGCACTGGAAAATAGTGACATCCTTGCGTTTGCACCCGCAGGCAGAGGCGGCAACATTACCTTTAATACTCGTGCTTTTCTGAGCGATCCGCTCTATCGCCCGTCACCCTCCATTACCGATCGCGCTGTTCTCAATGCTCTTCTCACTAATGGTCGAGTCGATGTCAATGCCAGTGGTACTGTCAGTGGCACTGTTAATGGTGTCCCAGACATTAGCTTCTTGCAAAACAGCTTGACTCAATTACCGACGAGTTTAACCGATACCACTCAACTGCTTGCCAACAGTTGCATTATTCGTAGAGGTCAGCAAAACGGCAGCTTCACCATTACAGGCTCCGGTGGGTTACCTCAACGTCCCGGTGACGCTCCAGTTTCGCCATTTCCAACAGGAGTAGTGAGAAATGTGGTGGTGGCTTCTGCAACAGATGAAACGGATAAGCAATCTCCACCAGCCGTTTCATCTGCTTCCAATCCGCTACCCCGTCCCTGGAAGCTTGGTGATCCGATCATCGAACCTCAGGGTGTTTACGAACTGGCAAATGGTGAGTTGGTGATGAGCCGCGAATGCAAATAGCTGTGGGTGAAGGGCGATCGCACATTTGTTGCTTGCGGTTGCATTAAAATAGCGTTACCCTCCTTGCTACTTCCTCATGCAGCCATCCACTTCAGCGATCGTTCCACCAGATCCGCCGCTTCCTCCCTGGCAGACTCTGCCGACCATGTATGATTTGCCCAGTGAAGCGTTGGAGGAGCCTGGTTTGCCGGATGAATTTCACGACTTGCAACCTCAACTGCTGAGTCGCACCTTGCGCTTGAGTCAGTATGCTACAGGTCAATTCTTCACAGGCTCCGATCTAAACTTGTACTATGACAGTGCCCATCCTCAATGGTATAAACGCCCAGATTGGTTTTTATCGGTTGATGTCCCGCGCTTATATCAAGGTGATCTCCGTCGTAGCTATGTGATCTGGCAGGAACGCCGTGCACCCTTTGTTGTAGTTGAATTTCTGTCCCCTGGCACTGAGAAGGAAGATCTGGGGCCTTACGCTGAGTCGGCGACAGCACCTCTGGGAACCATCTTGCAGACTGATCCACTCCTACCGACCACTGCTCAACCTGTTAATGGTCAAGCCCTTGACGAAAAAACGCCTGCTAAATGGACGGTCTACGAGCAAATTTTGCGCGTTCCCTACTACATTGTTTTTAGTCGCTACACCGACACGCTGCGCTTCTTTCAACTAGTGGGTGGTCATTATCAAGAGCAATCTGTTGATCAGGAACGACCTCGCCTTTGGCTACCAGAATTGAACATTGGACTGGGCTTATGGCAGGGAGAATTTGAGGGCATTTCGCGTCTCTGGTTGCGCTGGTATGATGCCCAGGATGCTTGGATTGGGACTGATACAGAGCAAGCGTTAGAGCAGGCAGAGCAAGCGTTGGAGCGGGCAGAGCAAGAACGGTGCGCCAAGGAACAGGCGTTGCAACGTGCTAATCAAGCAGAAGCTCAGATACAGCAGGTGGCACGAAATTTATTGCAAGCTGGCAGTTCGATCGCTCAGGTGAGTCAACTAACTGGGCTGGCTGAAGATCAGGTGAAACAGCTTCAAGCAGAGTAACCTTCGTGTGGTAATTTAATGGTGTCTAGGGTTTCACTAGAGAAATAACATTCATAAGAGCTTTAGACGATCGCCCATCATAGGTATGAGGAGTGAGCCTAATGTGGGGTTTCTGTGGGGCTCAGGTAAATAGGCGTTGGGCGATCGTGAGCTTGTTGGCAGGGGCGATCGTGCCCTGTTTCCAAAACTATGCTTTTGCCCAAAGTGTGATTGTGCCGGATGAGACTTTGGGTGCCGAGAGTTCACAGGTCATCCAGAATTTTAATGGGCAGCCTACGGAAGTAATTACTAACGGGGCACGGCGTGGGCAAAATCTGTTCCAGAGTTTTAGAGAATTCAACATTAGTGTTGGACGGAACGCACTATTTTTTAATCCCAGCGCAGAAATCAAAAATATTCTGGCGCGGGTGACTGGAAATAATTTCTCTGACATTGCTGGGGGACTCGGCGCTTTTGAGATTATAGGTAATAATTTCGCTCCTACAACTGCCAATCTCTTTTTAATCAACCCGAATGGGATTATCTTCGGCGCAGGTGCCCGGTTAGATGTCGGTGGTTCGTTTGTAGCAACGACTGCTAATGCCATTCAATTTGGCGATCGAGGAATTTTTAGTGCATCTACACCAGGAATGCCATCCACACTCCTGACGGTTAATCCTTCAGCGTTCTTTTTCAACACGCTGCAAAGCCAACCCATCGTTTTGAAAAGCCAACCCGCACAAAACCAATTTGCTTCTCTGCAAGTGCCTGATAGTCAAAGTTTAGTGTTGCTGGGTGGTGACATCACTTTAGATGGAGGGCGTATACTTGCTCAGGCGGGTCGGGTTGAGTTGGGTGGTTTAGCAGCACCAGGAATCGTTGAGCTAAATGGAAGTAGTCGCGACCTGAGCTTGACTTTTCCAAATGCCGTTATTCGCTCAAATGTGCTACTGACTAATCAAGCCTTTGTGTCTGCTACAAATGATGGCGGTATTGCAATTAATGCTGAACATCTAGACGTTGTAGGAAATAGTGGAATTGGTGCATTCAAAATAGAAGGGTTTGGAACACCCACTGGTCAAGCAGGAGAGATTACACTCAACGTTGCTCAGTCAATTGTAGTAGCAAACAGCACTATTGGTAGCAACACCGAATCTAACGCTGGCTCTATCTTAGGCAACGGTAGCAACATCTTAATTCAGGCTGGTTCCCTTGCGTTGCTAAATGGTGCCCAGATCAGTGCGGCTACATTTGGAAAGGGAAATGCTGGTAGTATCAATGCACTAATCTCAGGTAATGTCACACTGGATGGAGTGAACAGCAATGGATCTGGGGGAATTTTCAGCAACGTAAGTACTGGCGGAGTTGGACGTGGAGGCAATCTAAATCTCAATATCGGTGGCTCCCTCGCTGTTACCAACGGTGCTCAAATCAGTGCTGCTACGTTTGGACAGGGAGACGCAGGTAATATAAGTGCATTTATAGCAGGTGATGTCGCACTGGATGGAGTTAACAGTAATGGATTTGGGGGAATTTTCAACAGTGTAGGTACTGGCGGAGTTGGACGTGGAGGTAATCTTAATCTTAATATCGGTGGCTCCCTCGCTGTTACCAATGGTGCTCAAATCAGTGCTGCTACATTAGGACAGGGAAATGCTGGTGATATAAGTGCATTTATAGCAGGGAATGTCACCCTTTCTGGGGTGAGTAGTAATGGCTTTGCAAGCAGGATCTCTAGTGCTGTTGGTTCTGGAGGGATCGGCGAGGGAGGAAATATCTTCCTACTAGCGGGGAGACGGTTTTTGGTAGTGGATGGTGCACAAGTTTCCACAGCAACGTTTGGAAAGGGAGATGCAGGTAATCTGGAAATTTTTGCACGTGATTCTCAGGAGCTAATCGGTACGTCTCCAGACGGTCAGATCTCTAGCGGTTTCAGCTCGGAAGTAGGGCCAGGAGCACGGGGCAACGGAGGGAACCTGATCTTTAGAGCTGGGCGCTTAGAGGTTCGAGAGGGCGCAACTATCTCGACAAGAACTTTTGGAATAGGGAATGCAGGCAACTTAACAATTGAAGGGCTGAGTGTATCTTTTGATGGGCAAAGCGCCAGTGGCTTATCTAGTGGTGCATTTAGCGATGTCTTTAGAGCTAGAGGCAATGGAGGAGCACTCGACATAACAGCTAATTCTCTCTTTGTAACAAATGGTGCTCAAGTGAGCGCTGCTGTTAGAACTCTAGGTCAGGGAACTGGTGGTAATATTCAGATTCAAGCTTCTGATTCAGTTAATTTGAGCGGAGTTGGTGCCAACGGTTTTTCTAGCGGCTTGTTTACAGATACTGGTCTTGGCGCAGTTGGTTCAGCCGGAGAAATCACTGTTACTGCTGGTGCGTTTCGTCTTGCAGATGGAGCGATTGTCACTGCTCAAACAGCTAACTCCAGTGATGCGGGCAGCGTTAGAATTAATGCCAAAAACTTTGAATCCATTAATGGCGGTCAAATCTTAACGACAACCAGCGGAGCAGGCAATGCAGGAAGTATTCTTCTGAATATTGCCAATACCATTACTTTGTCTGGACGCGATCCCACCTTTGCTGCTCGTTTCGCTCAATTTGACAACAACCCTCTTGCCGAATCTGTTGGAAAGGCTGTCGTCAATGCAGGAGATGCTAGTGGCTTGTTTGCCAGCACTACGCCTAACTCTACTGGCAATGGTGGCGGTATCGTAATCAACCCGGCTCGGTTAACCATTGAGAATGGAGCTGTTGTCTCGGTGAACAGTCTTGGAAAAGGCGATGCAGGCAATATAACAGCTGTGGCAAATACAATCGTTCTTGATCGTGGGAAACTCACGGCTGAATCCACAGCGGGTAGAGGTGGAAACATTCAATTAATAGCAAAAAATATCTTATTCTTGCGCCACAACAGCTTAATATCCGCGATCAGTGGCAATGCTGGAACTAATGGAGTTGATGGTAGCATCGATATTGATGCTTCAGTCATCGTCGCCATACCTTCAGAAAATAGTGATATTGTCGCAACGGGCTTTGGACGAAGTGTTGGAAGTAATGTTCAGATTAGATCTCGATTCCCTCTTGGACTCCAATTTCGTAAACAGCTAACGCCAGAAAGTGACATTATTGCAACTGGAACGTTCACTTTTATAGGACCGAATTTTGAGCTTCTGAATAGCCTGACTGATTTTCCTCAAATCTTGACTGATACGACTCAACTGCTAGCAAATAGCTGCATCGTTCGTAGAGGATCGCAAAACGGCAGTTTCACCATTACAGGCTCCGGTGGTTTGCCTCAGCGTCCAGGTGATGCTCCAGTTTCGCCATTTCCTACCGGAGAGGTGAGAACTGTGGAAACGGATGCTGTAACAGATGCAACGAATCAGCTACTGCCTCCATCTGTTTCATCCGCTGCTCATCCGCTGCCCCGTCCCTGGAAAATTGGTGATCCGATCGTCGAGCCGCAAGGAGTCTATACACTAACAAATGGTGAGTTAGTGATGAGTCGAGAATGCCCTTAACGTCATTAGATTCATTCAGCGTAGGTGTAAGTGAGCGTCTTGCCTTGCAGCGCGATCGCTGCGTTGGATTGTGCCGTCAGAATGAAAAGGCTAGGCGTGGTGGGTTGTTGCGTTAACACGCAGCGATCGGGCATCTGCTCTGTGTAGTGAATTACCCAGCGTTCCATCTCGACATCTTTGGCAACCTCGATCGCATCGATTTGCAAATGGTAGCCTCCGGTTGGACGAAAACCAGCGGTGATACCCATCACCATCTGCGTCGTAAAATCGACTCGTGGCAGCATAGACGCGCGTAAACTCAGGCGAGGCAGCGAACTATTGCGCCAAAAAGCGATCCAGGTTGGCTCATCACGAAACACAAAAACCGTTGCTTCTCGTACATAGCGTGTTTCCAACGGTGTGCGACCCAACTTTAGTAGGGTAAATGGAATCATCTTGTTCATAGTTAAAGCTTGGTTAAGCATGACTGATCTCCTGGGAAAACGGCTGTAAACTTCAAGTTGCTGGTGCGATGAATCTTCTTCCAAAAGCCTTTTTGGGTTGGAGTGCCTTTGAGAATGAGAAAGCGGTTTAACAAGGATTCAAGCGATGCATGCGTTATGCAACTAAAGTTGCCGCGTGATCGTATCGATTTGCAAATGGTAGCCTTTCATTAAACGAAGACCGGATGTTACGCCCATCATCAGTTGCCTTGCAAAATTGACTGGCGGCACCGATTTAGAACTCTTAAGGGCAAAGATAATCAGCAGCCAAGCAGCCAGCCTTGATTGATGGGAGCGGTTGTGAGTCTTCGCTGAACACTTAGGGAGGCAGTACGGCCAGAGATCGGGCAATCCCATTGCCCCAGTAATGACAGTAGTCCTAGAAGATTAGCTAGCGATGTCGGTTGAAAGATGATCGCGATCGCCACAGTAAATCCATAACTCAACGCATACGGCAGCAAAAAAATCCATACTTGGGGACGCATAAGACCTACTAAAGGGTTAATTCAAGCCATAGTCGAGCATTGAAAGACTGCCCCCAGTCACTGTTGCAGGCGTCTGGGGGGTGAGGGTAGTCTAAGCAAGGGCACGTAAGCTATTGTTCAAGACATAATCAGCCACTTGCTGACCGACCTGAAGACCGTCTGTATTCGCTGCTGGTACATGGATGCCGCCATAGATGCGGCTAATACCGTTTTCGGCAGCCGCTTGTTGGAAGCTAGTGAAAGACCGATAGGTACCTGCAATTTCTTGGGAGGAAACGCCGAATTGATAGCTATTGCCGAAATAGCCCGTTAAGACTCCAGCAGCGGCAGCACCAAAGGTGGAGTGACCAGAAATATAGTCAGGGAAAGGCGGTGTCGGCAGGAAAGACTGCCAATTGGGATCACCGATGGTTTGGGCATTGCCATCCACATCAGCACCATGAATGGCAGAGATCGGGCGCTGTTGGTTATAAGTGTACTTAGCGTCCCAAGCAACGATACCAGCGTCGGCTTCAGCCAGGTTGAGGTGGGCAAACAGCCTTGCATTGTCTAAAATCGATGTCCCTTGTCGGAGTGCCACTGTTTCAGCAATGACGTTCCATTGCGCTGGTGGACGAAAGGTATCATTGCGATCGTACGCCCAGAACACGGCTACCTCTGACTGATCGGCTGTGCGAGCGGTACTGGTCAAGCCGCCAAGACGCTGCACGGTATTGAGATCCGAGGCATAGCCTGCACTCCCAAAAGCGGGGGGGCCAGCAGGAACAAAGCGATCAGCATTAGGAATGGTAAACGGTACGACATTTCCCCAACCTGGCAACAGAGCAAAGCTGTCAGGCCGCGTAAATTGATAGCTACCTGGCCGGCCGGTAGGTGTATAGCGATCCTGAGCACCGCTACTGCCATCGGCTGTACGGTTGATTAGAATCACATCAGCGACGCGATCACCAACGACAACGCCTCGATTTTCTGCATCGCCATCGGGTACTTCGGCAAGAGAACGTGCTAATTGCGCATCGAATTCAGACCGTTGGGTCGGATAGAGTTGAGTAAGAACGCGATAAGCAGCTTGAGCGGCAGCGGCAGTAGTGGATGCTCCGCTAGTGGCATTCAAATTCAGCGAGGCGCTGAGGTTGGGGGAGTAGCTGCTATAACGTTGCTCGATCGCATTCACAGCATCAAAAATGGCAGTATGAACCATGGCCTGATGGCGGGCAGCAATGGGTGGTGCTGTGTCTACAGCCTGAATAGCATTGAGCAACGTGGCATTCCAGTCTAGAACCACATCAGTGCCCGGTGCTGAGATATGCTGCACTGCTAAATTATTGCTTTCGTTAAATTCTGCAACCGCATTACTGGAATCGATCCGTGCTAATAGATAGTAAGAGCCAGGCGCAACGCCAGTGGGTGCGCCAAAGTTAAAGTTATACAGTTGTGATTGTCCAGACCCTAGATTTAAGTTAGCCGTTTGGCTGGCGAGCAATTCATCATTGCTGTCATAGGTTTGGTTGGTGGAGGCATAGAAATTTACGCGCACATTCCCGTTGACAATGCCTGTACCACTATTGGCAACCAACACTTGGGCTTGCCCTGCATCACTGGCAAGACGAATATTAGGTGTGATCACATTGCGGATGCTGCCGCTTAAATCAACCGTAGAACTGAGCGTGTTTATTGGTGTTGCATCAATACCTAGCCGATAGTGAGTATCACCGCTAAATTGCCGCACCTCAGCAATATAGTTGCCTGCACTCAGGGAAATTTGGCGCATTGCATCATCCAAATTGAACGCTCGATTGGAGCTTCCAATTTGTTCACCGGTATCAATCAACCCATTATTGTTGCTGTCTCGACCCAGATATAAATCGGCATCGCTACTCATTCCGCCGAGTGTCAGGTTGAGGCTACTGGTAGAATTGAGGCTAAAACGATAGCGATCGCTCGTATTGCCAGCATTAACGGTACCTGTAAAACTCTGAGCACTGTTGAGAGTGCCGACATTAAACGTATTGGTAGGATTATCAGTCGAAAGCCCAAGCGTATAGGCGGTATTGGCATTGGGCGCGCCCTGGATCACATCCACAATGTAATTACCAGGAGCCAAGGCTTGGTTAATAAAGTCGTTGGCAAAAGAGGCGTTAAGCGACTCCGCAATCATCTCAGTACGCTCAATGTTACCGTTAACTGAGGCACCCCGAAAGAGACGGATATCGGCATCGGCACTGAGTCCTGTAAGGCTAATACCCAAGGCTTGGGTTGAGCTGAGGCTTAAGGCGTAGCTATCTTGTGGATTGCTGGCGCTGATCACACCGGAGGCGCTGCGATTCCTGTCCACTGAACCAAAAGTGAAGTCTGCAGGCATGGTTTACTCCTGATTAATTGATAAGTAACGCTGTCAAAATTAGTTGGTTGACGTTTGGCACGATAAGGCTGGGCAACTGTATGCCCTTAGTCATGAGCTGCTTGTGGGCATTGCGATCGCTGGTTAAGGCAGAAGGCGTTGTCATTGAGCCGTGCCATTGGACAAACAAAGCTCCCACGTTGCAACAGGTAAGGCTGCAACATGGCACGACATTCGATCACTTATGGCAACGAACGTTGAGCGTCAGACATCAAGCTGAGGAAAATCTGAACAGAGCGAGAGGTGGAAGCACTACCGCTGCTGACGTGAATGGCACCGGGCGATGCGCGTCAGCCCTCTGCATTTGTTTGCTTGTTCACACGATACGAGTAATATTCTCTGGGCACGTACACCGTCCCTGCCAACCTCTCTACTGCGCTCTGACAATGCTCTTGCAGAAACCTGCAAGTTACAGGCGCTTGACGCTCACTAGTAGGCGCAGAACCAACAGCTGAAAGGGGTTTCCAGTCATAGTGCTTGGCTCTCGATCGCGCTCGTGGTAAGGTATGGGCAATTTGAGCGTGTAAAGTAAAGTCTGCTCGATCACCCCCACCCTTCTATCACTATGAAAAAGCAGTCTTCTCGCGTGGCTCGGTGCTGGCTTGGTGTTGTGGTTGGATTGGGGATAAGTGGGACGCTTTCGTTGCCGTCCATCACGCTGGCTCAAACGGCTCCAAGCAACATCGTTCCAGATGCAACGTTGGGGGCGGAATCGTCGCTGGTGGTACCAAACTACAATGGGTTTCCAGTTGAAGCGATCGGGGGTGGAGCACAGCGAGGACAAAATCTCTTTCACAGTTTTAATCAGTTCAACGTCAGTGCAGGACGTGGCGCGTATTTTGCGATCCAAAACGATGTGGTGCGGAATATTCTCACACGGGTAACGGGTGGGAGTCGATCAGAAGTTCTTGGTACCTTAGGAACGTTTCGACTGAGCGATGGATCGTTACGAGTACCCGGAGTCAATCTGTTTTTGATCAATTCTAATGGCATTGTATTTGGTGAAAATGCCAGTTTGGATGTGGGTGGATCGTTTTTTGCAACAACAGCCAATGCAGTGCAGTTAGGCGATGCAGGCTTATTCAGTGCATCGCAACCACTATCAAGCAATTTGCTGACGATTAATCCCTCCGCGTTTCTATTTAATGCGACGGCGTTGCGGGGCAGTATTATTAATCGGTCTACTGCAGCTCAAACATTACTGGGTACAACAACGAACGGCTTACAAGTCCTTGATACTAAAACGCTGGCATTGCTCGGTGGTGATGTCACCATTGAAGGAGGACGCGTCTATGCACTTAGTGGACGAGTAGATATTGGCGCTGTTGCAGGAGCGGGGACTGTGAGATTGGATTCTGACGGGAATCAGCCAAAACTCAGCTTTTCTACAGAGGTATCGAGAGCCAATGTTGCGCTTAACAGCCAAGCACGAGTAGATGTTACTGGTAGTGGTGGTGGAGATATCGCAGTCTATGGTCAAAACATCAGTCTTACTAATGGAAGCATCATTACAAGCGGAATTACTCAGGGTTCAAGCTTGCCTGGTAACCGATCAGGAGATATTACTGTTGATGCAACAGGAGCTATAAGACTTTCTGACTCTAGCCAAATTTCAAACGGCGTTTTGGGTGGAATTGGCAGTAGCGGAAATGTCCAAATTTATGGACAAACGGTTGATTTGGTGAATGGTAGTCTTATCGGCTCTTTTAGTTCAGGAAAAGGGAATGCGGGAAATGTGACGATTCAGGCTAAGGATACAATTTCTCTTTCTGGCAAGAACCAAAATGGAGTTGTAAGTGGAATCGTTAGTGCAGTTGGATCTCTATCAGGTTTTTCGGGCGAAGGGAATGGAGGCGGTATACTTCTTAAAGCACGAACGATTTCACTTCAAGACAGTGCTCAAGTTGGAACTAATAACCTGTTCGCTAAGGGCAATGCTGGTAATATACGAGTCGAAGTGGCAAATTCTCTTTTCCTGACTGACGCGGCTGGATTGCAAACTTCAACTTCTGGACAGGGAAATGCGGGCAACATTTTTATTGAGGCGGGTAACATCGTATCTCTTATTAGTGGCGCAAGCCTGTTAAGTGGCACACTAGGTCAGGGTAATGCTGGCAGCATTACTGTTAAAGCTGGTAACGTGGTTCGCTTGGATGGTGTTGGAACTAATGGAAATCCGTCTCAAGTAGAAAGCAGTGTGGGCGCGATCGCGACGGGCAATGGCAGCAATATAGAAATTACTACAGGCTCTCTGGCGGTTGCAAATGGTGCACGGCTAAATGCTAGTACTTCAAGCAAAGGGGATGCAGGCAATATCATTTTGACCGTTAGAGATGCTGCTATATTTAATGGGGTCACTGCTGATCTTCGCTTCAGTAGTGGTGCCTTTAGCACGGTCGAGCAAGGTGCAATAGGTAAAGGTGGAAATGTTGAGTTGAGTGCAGGTTCTCTCAGCGTCACTAACGGGGCAGCATTAAATTCCAGCACTTTTGGTCAAGGCGATGCAGGCAATGTCAGGCTTACCATCAATGGTACTGCTACCTTTGATGGTGTTACGCCGGATAATCGCTTTGTCAGTGGTGCGTCTAGTACAGTTAACCAAGGTGCAATAGGTAAAGGTGGAAACGTTGAATTGAGTGCAGGCTCTCTCAGCGTTTCTGATGGGGCAACATTTACTGCCAGCACTTCTGGTCAAGGCGATGCAGGCAATGTCAGGCTTACCATCAATGGTACTGCTACCTTTGATGGTGTTACGCCGGATAATCGCTTTGGCAGTGGCGTATCTAGTACGGTTAACCAAGGCGCAATGGGTCAGGGTGGAAATGTTGAGTTAAGTGCAGGTTCTCTCAGCGTTACCAATGGGGCAGTATTAACTGCCAGTACTTCTGGTCAAGGCGATGCAGGCAATATCACCATAGAGGTACGAGATGCCACAACCCTTGATGGCGTGGGGAGTAATGGAACTTCTAGCCAAGTAGGTAGTCAAGTAATAGCCAGTGGTGTAGGTAACGGCGGCAATATCAGTCTCACAACTGGATCACTCACTGTCACGAATGGTAGTGCCTTGAGTTCCGGTACTTTTGGTCAAGGCGACGCAGGCAATGTATCGATTACCGTGCGGGATGCCACAACCCTTGATGGCGTGGGGAGTAATGGAACTTCTAGCCAAGTAGGTAGTCAAGTAATAGCCAGTGGTGTAGGTAACGGCGGCAATATCAGTCTCACAACTGGATCACTCACTGTCACGAATGGTAGTGCCTTGAGTTCCGGTACTTTTGGTCAAGGCGACGCAGGCAATGTATCGATTACCGTGCGGGATGCCACAACCTTTGATGGCGTGGGGAGTAATGGAACTTCTAGCCAAGTAGGTAGCCAAGTGGCAGCCAGTGGTGTGGGCAACGGCGGCAATCTTAGCCTCACAACTGGATCACTCACTGTCACGAATGGTGGTGCCTTGAGTTCCGGTACTTTTGGTCAAGGCGATGCAGGCAATATTGTCTTGACAGTGCGGGGTGTCACAACCTTTGATGGCGTGGGGAGTAATGGAATCTCTAGCCAAGCAACTAGCATAGTAGAAGCCAATGCTGTAGGTAGAGGCGGCAATCTCAATCTCACCACTGGGTCACTAACGGTCACAAATGGTGCTGTGCTGCTTTCCAGTACAGTAGGGCAGGGATCTGCTGGGAACATTACCTTGGCAGTGCGAGATGCCACTATCTTTGATGGGCAGGGCAGCAATGGGCTTTATAGCCAAGCAGCAAGTGAAGTGGGTGTCAACGCAAAAGGGAACGGCGGTAATATTAGCCTCACAACTGGGTCACTTACAGTTAAAAATGGTGGCGTGTTGGGTTCTGGCACCTTTGGACAGGGCGATGCGGGTGACATCACTCTTGCTGTGCGGGATGCTACCACCTTTGACGGTATGTCGAATGATGGAGAAGCTAGCAGAGCAATCAGTCAAGTAGAAACCAATGCTGTAGGCGAGGGAGGGAATATCAGCCTCACCACTGGATCGCTTACAGTCACAAATGGTGCTGTATTGACTTCTAGTACGCTGGGGCAGGGTAATGCAGGTAACATTTCCGTTGATGTACGTAACACTTTCCAAGCAAAGGATGGTTCAATTACAACTCGGTCTGACCAGTTTTCCAGCGGTAATATCACAATCAGTGCCAAACATATTTTTCTGCGGGGTAATAGTGACATTACAACCAATAGTGAAGGAGGGGATGGTGGCAACATTACTTTAACTGCAAAAACAATTGTTGCCCTCAACGACAGCGACATTTTGTCCTTTGCTAACGATGGCAGGGGTGGCAACATTACTTTCAACACCCCCGCCTTCTTCGGACAAAATTATCGTCCTGGTAGCCCTCCACCGTTTGATGGCAATAATCGTGTTGATATCAACGCCAGTGGCACGGTTTCAGGCATCATCACCCTGCCAGATATTAGCTTTCTGCAAAATAGCCTGACTGAGTTTTCTCAAACTTTTACCGACACCACTCAACTGCTTGCCAATAGCTGCATCGTTCGCAGGGGACAGCAAAACGGTAGCTTCACCATCACTGGTTCCGGTGGTTTGCCTCAGCGCCCCGGTGATGCTCCAGTTTCGCCGTTTCCAACTGGGGAGGTGCGATCAATGCCAGAAACGAGGGAAGGAGGAACCGGGGAGAAGGAGCAGAAGGACACAGGGCATCCAGGTTTAACTCATCACTCAAAACTCATCACTCAAAACTCATCTGATCGTCCCTGGAAGCTTGGCGATCCGATCGTCGAGCCGCAGGGTGTTTACAAACTGGCAAACGGTGAATTAGTGATGAGTCGAGAATGTTCCAATACAGCAGAACAAAACCCCACTTCCAGATGAAAGTGAGGTGGAATGTCATGATTCACGTTCAAAGACTAACGACTAGCGTTGCGTAATTTGATTGTTAGGGGCGGTGGTTGGCTGTGTCAGCACAAGGAGCGCAAACTTGCCGCGATCGCCTGGTTTCACGGTACGCACCGTCAACGTGTAGACACCATCTTTAGGAAATTTTGCCGTCACCGTCTCTTGCCGTTTCAGCTTGCCCTGAGCAATCGACCCACCGTTGGCATCGGTGAGGGTCAGATAGGGGTCAAACTCAAACCCCAATAGAGACACCGCGATCGCTTGTCCGGCTTTACCAGTGATCGTATAGCGACGCTCTGGCTCGTTCGCGTTAACAGAGCCTCGTTCAAACAGAAGCGGCGTACTGGTATTGATTTGGTAACGCCCCAACTCGCTACCCTTCTCTGAATTGGCAATGACCGTATACGTACCCTGCTGCGGTAGTTTCGCCACGACAAGAGCATTCTGGTTAACGCCACCACTACTATCCCGACCCAGCAGTTGTCCGTCTGGACCCAGCAACATCAAATAGGAGCCCATTGCTGCACTGGACATGCTAATCATTACGGGTTGATCTGCCTTGCCTTCAAACGTGTAGAGGTTCGCACGGCTTTGGTCGGCACAAACCAGATTTCCCTGCGAGCGGAGTTGTCCCTGCTGAGTTTTGCCCAACTCTAGCGTCTGCGCTAAGGGTTGACTGGCGGATTGACTCACGGGAATCAGATATCTTCCGATCGTGGGAGACAGCTTTTGTTGATACGCCTGCAACAAGGTCTGTACCTTATCAGTCGCGACTGCCAGGTTCATCCCTGTATTTTCATCAACGCCTTTCTTGGTCGTGATGCCAACCAGTTCGCCGCGATCATTAACCAGTGCGCCGCCAGAATTACCAGGAATAATCGCCGCATCCATTTGAATGAGTCCAAACTCATTGTAAATGTTGCTGACAATGCCTTGCGTAATGGCAGAGGGCTTTAACCCTCGCGGGTAGCCGACCGTGAACGCTCGTTGCCCTTTTTGCACTGATCCGGTTGCAGCAAACTTGATGGTGGGCAGATTGCTTGCCTGCACTTTCAAGACTGCCAAATCCAAACATTTACTGTCACCCAGCGAGACGACCTCAGCCGCAAGCTTGCGTCCATCTTGTAGCTCCACCTGAATGTCTCGTACACCTGCTACGACATGAGCATTCGTCACAATCAAGCCGTTGCTCTTAATCACAACACCGCTGCCTGTACCCCGATCAGTTTTGATGTAGACGACAGCAGGCGCAACTTTAGGGTAAATCTCATTCGCATCTTGGGCTTGGGCAGCTCCAGCAGTAGTAATACCTGGGGTTGAAAGTGTGAATTCGCTAATGACTGTTGTCGTTATCGCCGCCTGAACTGCTAGTAAGCCAGAAGCTGCAAAGCGAGCGAATTTGTGAGAAAGGGGACGTGCCATGATGTTAGTTCCTTACAGTTAAATGGTTAGCAATGGGGCAAAAGCAAGTGAAAACACTCCAACGTGAACCGCGTGAACATTGTCTTGGAGCCATCAATCGGTCATTACACCCGTGTTTAAAAAAGGCAAAAGAACGTTTCTGTCTTTGTTCCATCACCCTTTAGGTGTTTCTTTTCTTGGTTGTTTACACAATATTGGAAACGAGCCGCTTAAACAGTCACTCTCTTTGCCAGTCGTATGACTCGTGCCTGCAATCATGATTGTAGAAAGGTGCAACGCATCGCCATCGATCGTGAATTCTTGTCTGCTAGTTTCCTTTCTTTAAGGTTTTCGCGTATCCTGGTAGCTAATTTCTGTTGGGGTTGAGTGTGAGCAATCGTTCTGAAAAGGAAGCAAAACCAATGACGATGAACCGCTGCCTCCGTCTTTCTTTGTGGTTAGGGTTAACGAGTCTGTTGGGCAGTGCTGGTGTGATCGGGCTACTGTCTCACACTGCGATCGCTCAACTTGTTGCTGACCCGTCCCTTGGCACTACGGTTGAATCGTTCAACGCCCAAATTGATCTGATCAAAAATGGGGCACGCCCCGCAAATGGCGCGAACTTGTTCCATAGCTTTCAGGAATTCAATATTGGTCAAAATGGAGCTGCCTACTTCATTGTCTCAGATGCCAATGTACTGAATATTCTGGCGCGGGTCACTGGCAGTAATCCGTCGCAAATTTTGGGTGTTTTGGGGACTCGTCAACAGTTAGCAGACGGCACCCTTCTGCTTACGAATGCCAATCTCTTTTTGATGAATCCCAACGGTATTATTTTTGGGCAAGGTGCCCGGTTAGATATCGGTGGTTCGTTTGTTGCTACCACTGCGAATGCCATTCAATTTAGCGATCGTGGTTCTTTCAGCACTGATATTAATAACCCACCTTCGCCTCTATTAACGATTAATCCATCTGCCTTTTTATTCAACCGCATTAACCCCACTGCACGTATTGAGAGCCGAGGCACTTCTGGCGCAGATGTTTTGCAAGTACCCAATGGTCGCAGTTTATTGTTACTGGGTGGAGATGTTTCGATAGGTGGGTTTTTGGTAGGCGCATTAGGTGGTCGGATTGAAGTTGGTGGTCTGTCAGCACCGGGCGAAGTGGCGTTGGGTATAAATGGGAATACGTTGCAGCTTCAGTTTCTCACTGAGAGTGCTCGTGCGGATGTCTCCCTGAATAATCAAGCTGGTCTTTTTGTAACTGGTGCGGGAGGAGGCGACATTGCGATCGATGCTCGTAACGTCAGTCTCGCAGGAAGAAGCAATCTGAATGCAGGCATTCTTGCAGGGCAAGGGAACACAACGACTCAAGCAGGGAACATCACGATCGATGCCACAGATACAGCGTCTCTCACTGAGAATAGCCTGATCAATAATCGCATTCTTAACAACGCTACGGGTAAGAGCGGCAATGTCAGGATTAAGGCTTCCAACCTGGAGCTTAGTGACGTTTCTGGTATTGGTACTGGTACTGCTCAAAATGCTACGGGTACTGCTGGCAATATTGAGCTAACCGTACGCTCGCTCTCTGTCGCCAGTCGCTCAAACCTGTTTGCCACGTCACTCAGCGATAGCGATGCAGGCAACATTCAAATTCGCGCTACGGATGCAGTCCGTTTTGATGACAGTACAGCAGGTAGCTTCACTACAGGGCGTGGCAGGGGTGGAAAAATTGACATTACTGCCGGATCGTTACTCGTCACCAATAGCGCTTTCTTGAATGCAGCAACCAGTGGTATGGGTGACAGCGGAGAGATCACCATTGCTGCTGGCTCAGTGCGGGTCACCAATGGTGGTAGCTTGGGTACTTTCACACAGGCTGAGGGTAACGCCGGGAATCTTCGGATTCAGGCGGACACTGTTCAGTTTGACGGCACAGCGAAGACGCTTTCTTTCGTGAAAAATGGTGCGATCTTTTCCCCTTCCCAGGCAAGCAGTTCTGTTTTAGCAGGAGCGCGAGGAAACGGCGGGACGATTGAAATTACGACGCGATCCCTGTCTGTAACCAACGGTGCTAACTTGAGTGCGGGAACTCTCGGCACAGGCAATGCAGGCAATATCCGGATTGTTGCTCAGGAGGATGTGACGTTTGCCGGTGGGCGACAAAATGGGACATTCGCTGATGGTGAATTCAGAACCATCGTTAGCGGTGCCAATGTTTCAACGGGTGCAGATGGTCAAGGTGGCAACATTGATATTACGACTGGTGCTTTATTTGTGCGCGACGGTGCAGAACTGAGTGCCTATACGATCTCAGGCAGAGGAGACAGTGGGTCAATCCGGATTACTGCCAGAGATACAGTCCAGTTCGATGGCAGCATTGCTTCTCAATTTAATGGCAGATCTGCATCTTTTGAGTCGGCTGCAAGTGTTGGTGTTTTTGGCAGTGGCAATGGCGGCAACCTTGAGATTTCGACCGGTTCACTCTCCGTTACAAATGGTGCAGCATTAATCGCTGGAACCAATGGCGCTGGCAACGCGGGCAATATTTGGATTCACGCCAGAGATGCAGTTCGCTTTGATGGGACAGATAAAAACCCCTCTTCTTCTGTATCTGTAGAAGGTATTTCCTTCTTCAGTCGCTCTCAAACAACCAGTTCGGTCGGCACTGGCTCTTCAGGAAATGGAGGGAATATTGAAATCACGGCGCGATCACTCTCCGTAACGAATGGTGCTTTACTCAGTACTGATACGCTTGGTTCAGGCAATGCAGGCAATATCCGACTTGTTATCCAGGAGGACACAACCTTTGCCGGAGAGCGACAGAATGGACTATTTGGCAATGGTCAGTCGATCAATCTTGTCAGTGGTGCTTCTGCATCTACTGCATCTGAAGGCAATGGCGGTAATCTCGAAATCGTCACCGGATCTCTGTTTCTGCGCGATGGAACAAGTTTGGATGCGACCACGCAGGGAAGCGCCAGTGCTGGGGAGGTGCGGATTACTGCTAGAGATTACATCTTGCTGAGTGGTACCGATAGTAATGGCGTGGGCAGCGCCATCTCCAGTTTTAGCCTGGGAGCATCTGGGAATGCTGGTGCGTTGACGATCACCACCCGATCTCTCCAGTTGCAGGATGGTGCATTTATCAGTGCCTTTACAAATGGGGCAGGCAATGCGGGCGCAATTTGGATTACAGCCAGAGACAGCGTTTCCCTCAGCGGTAAAGATGGAGATGGGCTTAGTAGCGCTATTTCCAGTGGTGTAACACCACAAGCGACAGGCAATGGCAACACCCTGACAATCAACACTGGAAATTTATTCCTGGCTAATGATGCCAGACTTATTGCCTTCAGCCGTGGATTAGGCAATGCAGGCAATATTGTCATTAATGTCCGCGAGGCGTTGAGGGCAAACAGTGGCAGTATTTTGACTCGTTCCGAGCAATCTGCTGGCGGCAGCATTGACCTTACGGCTGGAACGATCGTCCTGCGGGGAAACAGCGATATTGCCAGTAGTGTCTTCAGTGGTGCCAGCAATGGCGGTAATATTACCTTGTCGGCTCATTCCATCATTGCCCTGAATGACAGTGATATTCTTGCCTTTGCTAGAGATGGTCAGGGCGGCAATATTACCCTTAATACTCGTGCGTTCTTTGGGCAAAACTATCGCCCTGTGCCTCTTGGCACTGACCCTGCTACGTTAGATGGCAATGCTCGCGTTGATATTAACGCGAGTGGCACAGTATCAGGCATTATTACTTTGCCCGATGTCAGCTTTCTGCAAAACAGTTTGACTGAATTTCCTCAAACTTTCACCGACACCACTCAACTGCTTGCCAATAGCTGCATTGTGCGCAGAGAGCAGCAAAATGGTAGTTTCAAGATTACGGGTTCTGGTGGGTTACCGCAACGTCCCGGTGACGCTCCAGTTTCGCCGTTTCCAACTGGGGAGGTGCGATCGCTCTCAACACACAACGTACAGACGGAAGCCACAATGCCATCTGCGGAAGTTCATCCCTGGAAACTTGGTGATCCGATCGTTGAGCCACAGGGAATCTATGAACTTGCAGATGGTCAACTTGTGGTCAGCCGAGAATGTTCTCCGTGACTCGCTCATGCTTGTCCGTTGTTACAAGCAGCTTGGAGAAGCATGCAACTAGCTTCAGGAACAGCCAGTGGATCATCATCCAGGCCAAAGCGCTCCATCTTTCTAAAAAGGTATTGATAATTATCCAAAGTGGTGGAACAATACCTCCCACCTTGAAAAATCGCCTGGTTGTATGCCGTTAAAAGCTGCTGGATTTGTGCCATCCACATCATTGCATAAGTTGACTACACGGAATTGCGTAACGGATCTTGCCGAAACGCGATCGTAGCCTTGGCATAATTTTGCACAAGCATAGGTAGTCTAGCATCAGGTGCAGCTGTAGCAGCTTTCTGGAAAGTAAATGAACTCAAACATAGAACAGTGCCAAAGATAGCCAATTTCAACGTAGCCTGCTTGATCAACATCTTACATAACCTGGTGAAGGGACAAATTGAACAATCAAAGAATCAACATTGTGCTCGGTTTGCAAGCGGTGCAATTCGCTTTTTAGGAGTATGCAGACATACTTTCCCAAAAGAATTGAGGCTCAACGACTGCCGAAGTAATACATGGCTGTAGCAACAAACTCTGCTTCACTTGGTTGGGCTCCCACCCAGGTCATAAGAGTGCCTAAATTCTGGGCGTTCAGCGGCACAGAATAGCCATATTGCTGGTAATACAGATACTGAATGCGCCTCACACTGTCTACCAGGTATAGCTGTCGTTGCGTTAGAGAAACCTGTGGAGCAGGTTTTGGTAAGCGCTCGATTACGGCGGTGCCCAAACCAAAGGCGGCTCCTAGGGTGTCTAGCACCTTTCCGAGAATGCGCGGGTTCGGCATACTCCGAGCGGAGGCAGCCTGAAAATAAACCTTATTAGGCGTTGTCAGAAGACATTCAGCAATGATGGTGCCAGCAAGTGCCGTCTGGACAATGAAAAGAGTCGAGCCCATCAAACGAATCATTCGAGAATGAGTCTTGTGCAGTACTTGATGTGACATGAAGTTGTCTCCTGTTTTAGTAGAAAAACTCAAGTTGACGCTCAAACATACTGAGTCAATAATCGGTTTAGATTTAGTTCTTGTTGCCGTAGTCATCAAGCTCTCAAAGCAGCTGCCAAGCTAATGCAACAAAAGGCTTTCAAGCAGTTGATAAGCTTGACCAAAAATGAAATAGCTTGTCTGCTTGACCACAGAATAGTTTTAATGACCAAGCGTAAGCACGTCCCACTCATGCCAATTTCATCATCCAAGGCAGCCAAATCGATTGCACAAAGCTGCAATGCAACCTACTACTGCAAAGCTGCACTGGCATGACTCATCTTCTAAATGAGTAGAAAGATCACTACTTAAATTTGATGGCAATATGCCGCTCTCGTAGGCTCTAGCATGATCAGCAGCTATTAAAGCCACCATTTAAGTACACAGCCTATCTTGCATGGAGTCGTCAATGCTTGATTCAATTCGTCAGTTAGAAGGAAGGCAAAGTTTGACAGGATGAATTGAAGAGACAGTACTTCCATTCATCGTCACAGCATAAGACTTAAGAAGTTGGTTGAAGAGTCAGTACTTGTGAGCACGCTTCTTAAGTCTTTCCTCTTATCAGGCTTTTCGCGTATCCTATTCTCTAGCAGGTTTAAAGTCCCAGGCAAAATTTTCGGAAGGTAACTAACTGATGACAAAGAGCCATTGCCTCAGTCTATGCCTACGTCTCGGGTGTGTAATGATGGGCTGTGGCGGAGCACTCGCGGTAGGGTTAGGCGAGCCAACGCTAGCCCAAGTCATTCCGGACTCATCTCTAGGGGCTGAGCGCTCCACCGTTACTCCTAATGTTGTGATTCGAGGCTTGCCGAGCGATCGCATTGATGGCGGAGCCATCCGAGGTCTTAACCTATTTCACAGTTTTGAGCAGTTCAATGTCGGCACTGAGCGAGGTGTCTATTTCACTAACCCGGCTGGCATTGAGAATATTCTGAGTCGTGTGACGGGCAGCAATCGCTCTGAAATTTTGGGTCGGTTAGGTATACTAGGCAATGGCAATCTGTTTTTGCTTAACCCCAATGGGATTGTGTTTGGTCCCAGTGCAAGTTTGGATGTCACAGGGTCATTTACGGCAACAACCGCCAATGCGATCGCTCTCGGTGATCAGGGCTTTTTCAGCGCAACCCAGCCAGAACGCAGCAAGTTGCTAGCGATCGCGCCAGGAGCCTTGTTTTTTGACCAACTGGCACGACAACCAGGAACCATTCAAAACTCTGGCAATCTCGCTGTTGGACGCGATCTCACACTGGCGGCTGACAATTTGGAGTTGCAAGGACAGGTGCGATCGGGCGGTAATTTAACGCTACAGGCACAGGATACACTTCACATTCGGGATAGTGTGACGGCTCCCTTTATTGCAGCAGCAGGTGGAAATTTACTGGTGCAGGGCGATCAATCTGTCGACATTTTTGCACTGAATCATCCGGATAGTGGATTGTTTTCCGGTGGGAATATGGTGCTGCGAAGCGCAAATACTGTTGGTGGAGACGCTCACTACTGGAGTAGTGGAGATTTTCGCATTGAGCAACCAGATAAGAGTTTGGGATCTTTTTTTAGCCCTTATGATCCAATCATTGTTGCTAATGGCAACGTTAGTTTTAACAGCTATACTGGGCAGTCTTTGCATATCTTGGCAGGAGGTAGTGTTGTCGTTTCCGGTAACATTTCTATTACAGATGCAGATCGCACTGGAAACGCGGTTACTGAAACCGTTACTTTGTCTGATGGCACACTACTCGCTATCAATGGCAGCGCACAACCAACTATTGATATAAGGGCAGGAATCGATTGGGCGCAACTGAGAGGATTACCAGGAAATTTTGGGATTGGAGTTGCAGTACCTCCTTCAGTGTTTGATGCCAATGTTACAAATGCAGACATTACTATAGCAAATATTGAGATTGAAAACTCAAATGGATTGGTTTTTCTAACTAATCAATATGCTCCCAACTCTTCTTTGGTGGGTGGGAACATTACTATAACAGCACCAGATTTTTTTGATGAAGGCATTGATGTCCGTGTTCTTCAAAGAGGCGCGGACAATGGAGGTTCAGTCATCTTCGACTCCCGTAACAATATAGCGGTTAGTGGAGGTATTGCAACAGTTTCCACATCCGGTAGTGGCGGTAATGTAAAGCTACTTGCTCGTGAGGATATTTTCATAGGCAGGAGGGGTCTTGGTATCGATTCTGGTATTATCACCTCTACAAATGCTAGAGACGCTGGTGATGTAACTATACGAGCTGGCGGTTCCGTGACAATCTCCGGTACTCGTATAATCAGTAATCTTTTACCACTTGCAGTAGGACAAGGCGGTGACATTGATATTCGCGCACGATCATTTTCCATGAGCAATGGGGCTCGAATAGATGCCAAAACCTCTGGCAACGGTGATGCTGGGAGAATCACTATTGATGTTGATGATGCAGTTACTCTTGATTCAAGAGGTTCGATTTTCAATAACGTTGAAAAAGGTGCGATCGGAAATAGCGGTGGAATTAAAATCCGCACACGATCGCTTGCTTTGAGCCTTGGTTCACTAATTGATGCCACTACCTTTGGTAACGGTGATGCTGGAAAAATCACTATTGATGTTGATAATGCAGCTACTCTTGCAACAGTAAGTACCATTTCTAGCAACGTTGAAGAAGGCGCAGCTGGAAACAGTGGTGGAATTGAGATTTATGCTCGATCGCTTGCTCTGAGCGGCAATGCGCTTATTGATGCCAGTACTTTTGGTAATGGTGATGCTGGGAAAATCACTATTGATGTCGATGATGCAGCCACTCTTGATTCGAGAAGTTTCATCTTTAACAATATTGAGGAGGGCTCGATCGGAAATAGTAGTGGAGTTGAGATTCATGCTCGATCGCTCGCTTTGAACGGCGGTGCTCAGATTTTTGTTGGCAACGTAGGAGGAAACGGCACTCTAGGAAACATTTTTATTGACACTACAGATTCAGTTTCTTTAACAGGAATTATCGCTGACCCTAGAGTCCGAACAGCAAGTACAGGCATAGGGAATCGTCTGGAGCCCGGAAGCGTAGGAACAGGAGGCGACATCATCATCAATACTGGCTTACTCTCGCTATCAGGTGGTCAAATTAGCGCAAGTACTCGTGGTGAAGGCAATGCGGGTAGTGTGCGTATCAATGCTAGAGATTCTATTTCGCTTGCTGCTGGCGCTGGTATCTTCAGTAGTGTAGATTCTGGAGGGGTAGGAAATGGCGGTGAGATTCGGATCGATGCTACTTCGCTGTCTATTAGTCAATCTCCCATACAAACGATCGTTCGTGGCACCTCTGAGGGGCTTCCTGCCGGATGCGGAAATTCTGGCAACATCACTGTCACTCTGCGTGGCGATTTAGAAATTTTAGACAACGATAGTCCCAATTTTAGTGGCATTCTTACTTCAATTTCTGAGGGTGTAACCGAGACAGCAACAGCAGGAGACATTCCAACAGCAGGAGATATTCACATTTCAGCTAAAAATCTGTTGATGAGCGGCAATAGAGCACAAGTTAGAAGCACCCTAGATTTTTTCTCAAGTGGGGAAGCAGGCAACATTGATGTTCAAGTTCAATCGCTCACAATGTCTAATCGTGCTGAAATTACAACGGGAAGTTCTGGATTAGGGAATGCTGGAAACATCTCCATAGGCGTTACAGATTCTGCCTCACTCACTACAAACGCAACAATTTCTAGTGGAGTGTCGGATGGAGGAAATGGTAATGGTGGCAACATCAACTTTGAAGCTGGGTCGCTGTCTTTGACAAGTGGATCACAATTTCTAACTAGTATTGGTCGTCTGGTTGGCAATGCTAATGGACAACTGCTAGATAGCCTTCCGCCTGCTCAAGGCAATGCTGGAGACGTTAACATAGCTGTTCGCGGAGCCGCTACTTTTGATGGAGTAGGGAATGCTAGTTTAACTAATTCAAGAGTGCCAAGTGGAATTGTAAGTGCTGTATCTTCAGAGTTGGGAAAAACTGGTGGCAACATTGCAATTCAAAGTAGCTCTCTAATAGTCAGTAATGGTGCCAAATTTAGTTCTGCAACGAATGGAACAGGTCGAGCAGGAAATATTGAAATTGATGTCGGGCAATTCACGTTACTAAATCAGGCAGAAGTCAGTTCCAGTACTTTCAGTAAAGGTAGCGCAGGTAGTGTTCAAATCCAAGCAAATTCGATTGCTTTGACGAGTGGTGCACTGCTTACAAGCCAAAGTCGTGGTGATGGTAATGCAGGAAATATCTTTTTGACAGCCTGGGGACTTTTACAAGCTAATGATGCAACGATCTCAACTGCCACTGATCGGTCTGCGGGTGGAGCGATCGAAATTACAGCCAAAGATATTCGATTGAAAGACAATAGCGACATCACTACCTTTGTTGGCAGTGGTGCAGGTGGTGGGGGCAACATCACTTTGACGGCTCAATCTATCATTGCCCTCAACGACAGCGACATTTTGTCTTTTGCTAGTGATGGTAAGGGCGGCAACATCACGTTCAACACACCTGCCTTCTTCGGACAAAATTATCGTCCTGGTAGCCCTCCACCGTTTGATGGCAATAACCGAGTCGATATCAACGCCAGTGGCACGGTTTCAGGCATCATCACCCTGCCAGATGTCAGCTTTCTACAAAATAGCCTGACTGAATTCTCTCAAACCTTCACCGATACTACGCAACTGCTTGCCAATAGCTGCATTGTTCGCGGAGGGCAGCAAAACGGCAGCTTTACCATTACAGGCTCTGGTGGATTGCCTCAGCGTCCCGGTGATGCTCCGGTTTCGCCGTTTCCCACTGGGGAGGTGCGAACTGTGCCAGAGACAAGCGTACAGGCACCAGACGGGAATACCTTAACTCAAGACTTAGCACCCACTACTCAAAACTCTCCCGATCGTCCCTGGGAAATTGGTGATCCGATCGTCGAGCCGCAAGGCGTTTACAAACTGGCAAATGGCGAGTTGGTGGTGAGCCGAGAATGCCCTTAGTTCGCGATCGCTAGCAACAATCTTTTGAAAACAGAGGGATGCAATGATGCATCCTTTTTTCCTATCTGCCTATCGCAATAACTATGTCATTTTCTGCAACTGTTAAGGCGCATCGGTGCCTTTGGGTTGTCAAGGCAGTGCGATCGATCTGTCTTGAAAGGTAGGTGTATGCCTTAATTGTTTTCCTTATTGTGGTCATTAAGCACACAGTTAACGAATCCAGGCAAGTCAATTCAGCTAGCAGCTTCAGTCGATTTAAGTCAATCAAAGCAAGCTAAGAAGACTGGAAGTTTCTGTGGGTTTAAGTCCAAATTTTCTGCATTCAGATCGCACTACAAAAGGTCAAAATTCATGAGCCACAAACAATCTTCCCAATCCCACGTCTTCTTGCGTCGTCTGACAAAATTTGCCTTCTTAGTTGCAGAGGCGGCGATCGTCACAGCAGTAGTGACTGTTTTTTCTACCGCAAATAAAGCCTATGCAAGCAACGATTCAGTTCGTTTTACCCCTATTCTCTCCTTACAGGGAACACTCCAGGCACGTGGAGCTTTGGGAACTGCAAAGGATCTTGGAACCGTTGAGATTCCTACCTACGATCTAAGGCGACCCTGTTATACAGGAGAGTTAGCGGGATGCATTTATGGTGACGAAGTCGATTTTGAAAGTCTCCATCAAGTCAGTGAGAGCATTAGTGCAACTCGCCTGCATCCTTTCAAATTTAAGTCAGCACCAGCACAAGTCAGCCTCTTTGAAGTTTCTTTCTAATGCTGTACAGGCACTGACTGACCAGCTTCCATCCAGATTATAGGTCAGCAAAGAATTGCTGACCTTTCTCCCGTTGAGAGTATAATATTGCGGCTACAGTATACGCGAAATCATGGACGATAGGAGCCTTTCCAGCGTTGTCTTTCATACTCAAGTGGTCTGCCACTGCCAGCGCTAGCGTGACCGTTTGCGCTGGCATCGCTCTTAGTGTCTCGGCACAATCCACACCGCCTCCGGGGACTACTCTTCCCGCACCCAGCAACAACCCGATCGACCAAGTGCAGCCGAAACCATCGGAAACCCCTCAGCCATTACCAACGACCCGCCCACCAACCTCAGCGCCTCCACCCAGTTTAGATATTCCTCCTGGTAATCCCTTGCCACTAGAGGTACCGCCATCTTCCAGCGCCACCTTTTGTATTAAAAAGGTTGAGGTTCTGGGCAGTACCGTGCTTCAGAGTGAGATTAAAGACATCATCGCAGGCTATGAGCAAGGCAAAGAGCCAAAATGTAAAGCGACCTTTGAAACCCTGCTAGAGATTCGTTCTAAGATTACCCAACTTTATATCGAAAACGGCTACGTGACTTCCGGCGCGTTTCTACCCAATAATCAGTCATTCAAGCAGGGCATTGTTCGCATTCAGGTAGTAGAGGGTGAGCTAGAGCGGATTGAGATCAGTGGCTTAAGGCATTTACGGGATGCCTATGTGCGTCAGCGGTTAGAACGAGCCACGCAAACGCCACTCAATCAGCGGCGCTTGGAAGAAGCCTTGCAACTCCTTCAACTTGATCCAGTCATTGCCCAAGTAAACGCTCAACTGACCGCAGGCAATGCTCCCGGTCGTAATATCCTGCAAATCAATCTGCAAGAAGCACCGGCTTTCCATGCTGGCATTGCGATCGACAACAGCCAATCACCGAGTATTGGTTCCATTCAAGGCAGCGTCTTTGTGGAACATGACAACTTATTGGGGTTTGGCGATCGTTTCAGCTTTACCTACGGCAAAACGGATGGGCTGAATCTCTATGATCTAAGCTACACCATCCCCTTTAATCCTCGTAATGGGACCTTCAACCTGCGCTTCAACAATAACAATAGCCAAATTATCGAAGCGCCTTTTGAGGACTTAGGCATCCGTAGCGAGTCAAAAACGTTCTCCGTTGGCTTCCGTCAACCGCTGGTGCGATCGCCTCAAAGTGAATTTGCGTTAGGCTTATCGCTTGACCTGCGACGCAGTCAAACCTTTCTCTTAGATGACATTCCCTTTTCGTTTTCAGAAGGGCCTAATGAAGGTGAATCAAAAGTAACCGTGCTGCGGTTTTCGCAAGATTGGGTCCAGCGCGGTGCAAGGCAAGTGCTTGCGGCGCGATCGCAGTTCAGCCTTGGTATCAATGCGTTTGATGCAACCATCAGCGATACTGGCACCGATGCCCGCTTCTTTGCCTGGTTAGGACAGTTTCAATGGGTGCAGCAGTTGTCGCCAAGGCTCTTACTGGTGGCTCAACTTGCAGCTCAACTGACACCCGACTCGTTGTTGCCTCTGGAGCAGTTCAGCCTCGGTGGCATCAATACAGTGAGAGGCTACCGCGAAAATCAACTGGTGAGCGATAATGGCATTCTCGGTTCGCTTGAGCTCCGGTTTCCCCTTACCTATAACCCTCAGATCCTGCAGATCGCTCCTTTTTTCGCAGTCGGCAGTGGTTGGAATAATCAGAGGGCGAATCCCGATCCACAAACGATCGCAAGTATCGGTTTAGGTGTGCGCTGGCAAATTAGCACGACTTTATCACTGCGCCTTGATTATGGTATTCCATTAGTTGATATTGCCAACCAGGGTGACTCTTTGCAGGATCAAGGGTTTTCTTTCTCGTTGCGCTATCAACCGTTTTAGGCAAGCATACTTAACGAGTTCCAGCCCCTTCTCTCCGACCTGGAACCCCAGCTCTCGGTGGTTGGTAGCTGTAAAGACGCTGCACAGAAGACCTAAATGCTATTTGGTTACTTGTTTGAATATGATCAGGACAGGCGGTTGATGTCTCGCCAAGCAGCAAGAGCATGGTCACGAGTCCAAAAGCGTAGTGTAATCGCATCAACTCCTCCTTGACAGAATGAATACAGCAACAACTAAGGACACTGGGTAGGGTTGCCCCAGGAAAGCGTATGCCTTCAAAGGTGAGCGTGCTGCTAAACCCTATGTAGTGATTCCCAACCGATTTGGTTTTGGTAGTTTGCCCTTCTGATGCAGTGTCAACCCTTGACTTGCTTCATACAGTAGTGCTCAAAGAGTAGTGAGTACACTTACCCTTCCTGCCGACAGAGGTACTAAAAAGGGAGCGTTTGGTAGCACAAAGCTGCAAAGCATCAATGTCACTGTTCTTTCTATGAGTTGAATCTTTGTGGGATTGTCTTCTCCCCTCTGTAGGGATTGCGACAGGATACGTGTAAAAACCTGCAAGATAGCCCTCTAATCCTTGCTACATCTAGGTTTTCATAATCTCCTCTGGCAACGTCATCGCCCCCTCTAAGGGTTGGGGCACTGTTTGTAGGTCAATCACAAAATCGCCATACCGCTTCAGATGCCGAGTCATATAGGGACTGAGAGTCGCTAATAATGAGCGGTTAATCTTGTAGCCCTCTGCACTGAGTGCTTTGACCGCTAATGAAATGTCCACTGCATTTTGCAGAATCACCGCACTAGCGACCAAATCCAAATATTTGAGCCGTTTTTCCTGCTCTTCGGGATCGTTTTCCGTAATCACGCCTTGCTTGCCAAAGAACAGCCAATCGAGGAAGCGATGGTAGCCCTCGACGATATTGGTACAAGCCGTGATCTGCTGTCGTAGCGGTTGGTCAGAGATATATTGCAGCAGAAAGATGGTGCGGATGACCTGCCCAAGTTCTCGAAAAGCTTGATACAGGCGATTCTTCCGACTATGACTGCCCAATTTACGCAGGATCGTAGACGGCATCAACTTGCCTGCCTTGATCGATAACACAACCCGCATCAAGTCTTGCCAGTGCGTTCGGATCAACTTCCAGTCCACAACTTCCTTAAACAGCGGTTCGATGTATTCGTAAATGGCATCTGCACTGGGGCGGAAAAACTTGTAATCCTGCCAGTTGCGAATGCGCGGCATCAGCTTAATTCCCAGCAGGTATGCTAAACCAAACACCGTTGCAGCTTGCCCCTGAGTATCTGCATGGAGCGTATCAGGTTGAATATCCGAGGTGTTTTTGAGTAAGCCATCGAGGATGTAGACCGCCTCCCATAGCCCACAATTAATGAAGTGCGTGAACAGAGCAATGTAGGTATCCGAAACATGATGGTAGGCAATGCCACCGTACCCACCGTAACGGATGTGATACTCCGACATCAGATTGTTCTCATAGATCTCAAACTTGCTGCCGTCAGCCGCTGCCCGCTGGCCCGTCCCCCAGCACCGCGGTAATTCCAGTTGCTTATAGGCATTGATGATATCCCGCATCGCTGCCTCTAACTGCTGGGTTGAAATATGCTGACGGTTGGCATGAGCCAGCATGCGAGCACTCACCTGCCCCCGTGTGTGCCGTGCCGTTTGATTAGGACCAAGGTTGCACCCATAGCCAAACACTGTCAGGATATAACGCTCAGTCGGATGATCGAGCTTTGGTTCAGAACCAGAGACCGGCCCGAAATGGCGCACCCAATGCAGCCAGTGCTCAACATTGCATAACACGTCCAAAACACTCCGCTCTGGCAACCGTTGGAGAATGGCGGCTTCTAATGCCTGTGCACCTTCAGGTGGTTGGGATGCAGTCAAGCGCTTCAGTACAGGTTCTCCGGCTTCATTAATGGTGAGTTGTGTGCCGTCCTTGCAGATTTGGTCAACGGTTTGAGCCACTTGCGTCAACCAGCTTTGCAAGTGTTCGACAAAGGGTTCAGCCGCACTCGCCAAGCCCAACTGCTCACAGTAGGCTTCTAACTGCGATTGGCAGACTTGCCAATCGAGGAGTTGGTTGCGAAAGTCTGCAAAATTCTCAGACCCAACGACACAGGCATCCCCGCTTTTGAGTTCTGCGGCCAGATACGTGAAGATGCAGACCTCTAGCTGCTGCCGCACCAAGCGTGACTTGCCGTTGTGCTGTTCCACGACCAAGCGTCGCCAGCGGTCACTGATGAAACTCAGATCCAGTTCGGCAGCTAACCACTTACTGCGACGGTGTGCCTGTGACAACACAAAGGTAAGGGCTTCAATCAACGACTGGTCTTGGCTGGTAGACTGAAGGTCGAGCGATTGTACCAGGCGCAATAGTACCGTGCGATAGCGGCTATAAAACCGCCAGACCAAGGGCAGGTAATTGTCGCTGTTGTAGGCTTTGATCTCCTGACATTGTTCCAGTGTTAAGTGACAATACAACTGGCGAGGAATGTCAGGGAGATGGGCGAGGGATTTCATTTTCCGGACGATCGCACACAGACTGCTTCATTCGTTGAATGAAGCAGTAGACATAAACAAAGACAC
>JAHHHL010000053.1 GCA_019359375.1 Lyngbya sp. HA4199-MV5 | reverse complement strand
ATTTCGCAACCCTAAAGTGGATAACAAGAAGTCTGCTTAATCGCTGATGGCGTTGTTCCTGCCATCTCACTCACTTCTTGCAAGGAGTTGAGCCGTTCCCACGTGCCGTTAGTCTAAACTCCAGTTGCTTGATTTCTTCTAAAAACTAAAAACCAAAAACCAAAAACTTCTTCGCCTTCTGCCTTCCTCCCTCACCACTGCGGATCGGTATGCAGTAGCGCTTCGGCTGCCTCTGCTACGAGTGGTTTTGAGAAAAAGTATCCCTGCCCATATTCACATTGCAGGTCGCGGAGGCTGGCAAGCTGTTCGGCGGTTTCCACGCCTTCTGCCACAATATCCATATTCAAATTGTGTCCCAAAATGATGATGGTCTGGACGATTTGGGCATCTTCACTTTCATCACCCATGCGGCTCACGAAGGAACGATCGACCTTAATCGTATTGGTGGGGAAACGGTGCAGGTAGCTCAGAGAAGAATAGCCTGTGCCAAAGTCATCGATGCTGAGTTGCAGATGAAGGGCTTTTAGACGTTGAAGGAGGGCGATCGTTGATGCTACGTCTGTCATCGCCATGCTTTCAGTTATTTCTAGCTTCAGGCTGTGCCCATCCAACCCCGTTTCTTGCAGCGTGCGTTCAATCTGCTCCACCAAATCTGGCTGCGAAAACTGCTTGCCAGAAAGGTTGACGCTCACCAATAGAGGTTGTTCTCTCGGAAACTTTTCTTGCCACACGCGTAGTTGGCGGCAGGCTTCATAGGTAATCCACTGCCCCATTGGAATGATCAGATCGGTTTCTTCTGCCACTGGAATGAAGTCATTGGGCGGCACCAGTCCGCGATCGGGATGCTGCCAGCGCACCAAAGCTTCAAACCCAGCAATTTTGCCCGTTTGCAGTGAAATCAGCGGTTGGTAATGCAGCCGAAATTCTTGCCGTTCCACCGCACGCCGCAGATCGGTTTCAAGCTGAAGCCGCGTCATTACCTGCACACGCATACCTGTCACAAACACTTCATGACGGGCTTTTCCCGATGCCTTGGCGCGGTGCATAGCGGTGTGTGCATCCCGCAGAATGTCCTCAGGTTCATAATCTGAATCAGACCGACCCAGCACAATCCCAATACTGGCAGTGCTAAACACCTCTTGCCCGTTCAGCGTAATCGGCAACGTCATTTGCTGTTGTAGCCGATCGGCAAGTTCTGTAATCTCGGCAGTGTGTTGAACGGGGTACCGCAAAATAGCAAACTCATCGCCCCCGACCCGCGCCATGTGATCGGTCGATCGCAGGCAGGCTTTGAGGCGAGCGGTGGTTGCGACCAAAAGCTGATCACCCAAACGATGCCCAAAACTATCGTTAATCGCTTTGAAGCTGTCTAAGCCCACAAAGAGAACGGCGATCGAGGGCGCATCTGATTGGGTGTCCGTTTTGGAGAAAGGCTGCTGCTTGATCACCCACTGGAGCCGCTTCGTCAACAACGCTCGGTTTGGCAACCCCGTCAGCGCATCGTGAAAGGCATCGTGTAGGAGCCGATAGACCACAACCCCTGACGTAGCCAAAACCAGGGCGATCGCAGCAGGCACAACCGGTATCCATCCCCCTTGCAGCAGCAACCCAAAGCAGATGCCGCCCAACCCAACACCCGCAATGGCAACCATACCTACCAGCGAGCCGGGATGACGAAATCGCCATGCCAGCACTCCACCGATGATAGACCATAGCCCTAACCACAGCATTTCACCGGGTTCAGACCAGTACCACGGCAAAGCACGCCCATCTAGCACATGACCCAGGATTTGACTCACCATTTGAGCGTGAATCAAGACACCTGGCGTTTTTGGATTCTGCTGCGCTGCCGACAAATTGTAAGGCGTTAAAAACAAATCTTTGCCGCTGGGGGCTGTGGTACCAACCAACACCAGCTTGTCTTTCACCCATTCTGGCTGAAGCTCACCTTTCAAGACCTGCGTAAGGGTAACTTGACGTGCCACGTTTTTAACCGAGCGGTAGTTCAGCAACACCTGATAGCCGCGTGCGTCAAGCGCATGGTAGCCACCCGCACTGGGGTCGAGCGCTGGAAAGACTGCCTTACCAATTTGTAGTGCATTTGGGTCAACTCGAAAGGGCAGTTGTTTATCTGCTAAATATTGAAGGCTCAGACGAAGGGAAAAGGAGTAGAGTTTGTCCTGCTTTGAGGTGGCAAACAGGAGATTGCGTCGCACCACCGCATCGGGGTCAATTACAAAATCGCTGAAACTAACGCGATCGTCGGGCACTCCTGACGGTGGCGGCACACTACCATTGTCTGCATCACCCAGAAGCATGACAGTCGTGACATTGCTAGAGCGCAACTCCTTCAGCAGCACGTCATGACCAGGTGCCTGCGGTATATCACGATAAATGTCTAGACCGATCGCTTTGGGTTGATACTGGTTTAACTTCGCTAATAATTGCGCGACAACCTGATCGGAGATGGGCCAGCGGTTCTGCGATCGAATATCGTCTTCAGTAATCGCCACGACCAGCAAACGGGGATCAGCACCCGCATCAGGGCGCAATCGCACCATCTGGTCAAAGGCTAATAGCTCTAAAGATTGAAGACCCCCTGCTTGACGCACGCCCAACACCAAACCAGTCGCTAGAATGCCCGACAGTAACGCAGGATGCTTGAAAACCCACGTTAACCAGCGGCGACCGTTTCTGACCATCCCTCTAGGGTTAAAGCGAAAATCTGTCATGTAACCAACAAGAATTGGGGTTGGGGCAGAACGCGAAACGGTAGAGCAACACGACGAAGTAGAGCAACGTGACGAAATGAATAGCCTTCGGAGCGCATATGCTGCCGTAGGAACAACGACCCTGATTCACAGTTTCCACAGATGTTAACGAAAGACTCCCAGGCGGTTAAAAGTGGTTAGCAGCGATCGACAGATCGCCGCTTGCCTTGGCGTTGGCATCGCTAGCAGGCACAGATCAGGAGCGGGACGGCATCGCCAGGACATTTGCCAAACAAACTGTGCAGCACTCAATGAGCCTTGGCTGTAAGCGATGGCTTTCCCCTTTTTTACTTCACCCTCTTTTCATAATACCCACCCCTAGCCAGGACTACACAATTAAGCGCTGTCACCAAATGTAATCGTTGTCACTAAATGTAACTGTAGAAGCCTGTCATTAATGATTTGATAGTTATAGAGCTTTGTAAGCCCATTAAGAGAGTCGCTAGGCTACCAGTCAGAGTTTTAGCGACCTCTATCAAAAGTGACGCATCCTCACCCAGACAGGTGAGTCAGAGGGATGATGTAGAGCCTTTGAGTTTAGCGTAATCTAATCTCAAGCTCCGGAATCGATATTTATGGTTGTGTATCTACCGAGGTCGATTCCGCTGTCTCTGTGAATAGGGCGTGGAGTTTACAAGTCTTTTTCCAGTTCATTGTTTTAGTTAAGAGGAGAAACGCGATGCGAAACTTACTCGTCAATGCAATCTCGCCGTGGTTCTCTCAGCTAAACCGTTCGCGTCATGTGTTGGCAGGGCTATCGCTTACGGTTGGCTTGCTTGGTACGGGCTTACTGCCTGCGATCGCCCGCGCAGAAGCAGCACCCAAGCCCGTTTTACCAGACGGTGTGTATCTTTATGGGCAATCGGCACAGCCCGACCAGGTTGGTCAAGGTTACTTCGTGTTTGAATCTAGGCGAGGAAACGTTGTTGGGGCGCTGTACATGCCGCGATCGTCCTTCGATTGCACCTCTGGTAAGTTTCAAAACGACCAGCTCGCACTTACGGTTGTGAACAGCTACGATCGCACCACAAACCCTTTTGAAATCGCGCTAGAAAAGACTTCTAATGTTGCGACCGAAGGCAACCCAGCGCTTCAGAAGATTGGTTTAGAAGGGTTTCAGCGGATCAACAAGCTGAGTGAAAATGATCACCGTATCTTGAACGTTTGCAAAGCTGACTTCCAGAAGCAGGGAAATCAAAAGCAAGCGACCCGATAATCTGAGCAAAGAGAATCTAGAAGTCAGAATCCGAAGGTCAGGCATTGAAGCGGTCTTAGGAATGAGAATTAAATAACACCGAATTTGTAGGTTGGGTTGAGTCTGCGAAACCCAACGCCTCTATGATGTTGGGTTTCATGCTTCAACCCAACCTACACAGGTTATTTAATCCACGATCCTTAGGAGATTTCTAGCAAGCAAAATACCCGTAGGGGCAGGTTTAATACGAACGCGATTGGTTAGAGGCAACGAGGCTGGCAAAACCTGCTCCCTACGAAACGGCATATTCTTTCTTGGAAATCTCCTTAAATCATTCATGGTTCCCCGTTTTACGAAGGCTCACGCTCAACCAGGATGATATTTTCAGTCACCTTTTCAAACGTGTCGTCGTGACTGATGACGAAGAGTTGGCGGAAGGACTTGATGTTGGCGATCGCTTCGGCGAGATGATCGCGGCGCGGTTTATCCATATTGGTCGTTGGTTCGTCAAAAAACGCGATATCAATCGCTGCCAGCACCTTGAGCAACGCCAAGCGAACCGCTAAAGCAGCGCACATTTGCTCACCCCCAGAGAGGTTGATAAACCGCCGCGTGTGTGCGCCTTCCTGAACCCGAATTTCGTACTCTCGCGTCCATTCCAACCCCACATTGGGACGATTGAGCAATTCACGAAAGAGCCGATCGGCTTCGCGGGAAACAGTTTGGACATAGCGCTCGGTAATGCGAGGACCCGCTTTCTTATAGGCATCGCGGGCAAATTTGACGAAGCGTTGAGTTCTTCGCTTTTGTTCTAGTGAGGTTTGTACCTGCGATCGCTTGTTCTGTGTTAGTTCCAGTCGAGTCAACTGCTGGTTGAGCGCATCCAAATATTTAAGCTTGTCTGGCAGGCTAGCATTCAACGCAATGCTGCATTCTTTCGTCTGCTGATAGGTTGTTTGCACGGTTTGAAAATGAGCCGCATCAAAGGTGGCGTTCAGGCGATCGCGCTCGTCACCAATGGTCTTTGCCTCTTGCTCAAGCGTTTGAAGTTGGGCGATCGCGGTCTGCAACTGCTGCTGCCGTTCGCGACGACTGTTTGCCAGTTTTTGATGCTCTAAATATTCCTGATAGGCGGCTCGATGCTGTTCTCGTAAGGTTTGCTGCGTTTGTAAGGCTTCGGCTAGCTCCGCAAACGCCATAAGCTGTCGATCGAGCGCTGCGATCGCTTGCTGCTCGGTTGCGAGCGAGGTTTGCAACATCTGGACTCTTGTTTGCAACTCAGCCTCTTGCTGAAGCTCCTGCTGCCACAAGCGACTACGACCACGAGGATCACCCAACGCATCCAGGTCTTGAGCCAACCGCATCTGTTGCTTTTGTAAAAATGGTTCTGCGGTTAAGTGGGTGTGCAACTCGGTCAGGCTTGCTTGCAGTGCGATCGCCTCTTCAGACCGCTCCGCCCGATCGTTCAAGAGGCGTTCTAAGCCAGAAGATTCAAGCTGCTGCTGCCGTGCGCGTTGCAAATCGACCTGGAGTTGTTGAAGCTGCTGTTCCAGTCGCGCTTCAGAGGTTTGCTCAGCCAGGTCTTTAAGAATCGATCGGAGGGCGGTCATCAGTTGCTGCTGCCAGTTCACACCGCTTTGAAGCGTTGCCAGCGCCAACTCCAGTGGTTCGCTCCAAAGGGGAACGGTTTGCTGGAGGTCTTTGAGCGTTGCCTGGGCTTGCTCAGATTGGGTGAGGTAGCGATCACCTGCTTCTTGCGATTGTTCTAGCAGTTGCCTCAAATCAGCTTCAAACTGAGCTGCTGCTGCAATCCGACTCAGTTGCTGTTGATAGCGCTGTTGCTGCTGCTCCAGGAGCGGAATTTGCTGCACCAATGGTTCGAGCGATCGCAGGCGCGTGATGTCTTGATCCAGTTGCGTAATGCGAGTCTGCACTTGAGACAGTCGTTTTTCCTGCTCTTTGGCTGTGCGCTGCCAGTTCACACAGTGCTGAAGCTCCTGACTGAGCGCCTGTAACGATTGCTCAAGCTGCTGCTGTTGTTCGATTAGCGGTGCCAGTTGTGCCAGGTCTGCTTTGGTCTGCTGGAGGCGATCGAGTTGGTGGGTGAGGGTTGCCAGGTTGGTTTGGCGATCGCGCAACTGCTCCAGGCTGTGCTGGCGTTTTTGCTGAAGGTTACGTTCCGATCGCTGCTGCTGTTCCAGTTCTTTGAGCGTTTTTTCAGCCTGCGAAAACGTCTGATATGCCTCACGATGCGCTGTACAGATAGCAACAGCCTGTTCGGCTTCTTGTAAATCAATCCGCAAGCGATCCGTTAAAGCAGTCTGAGTTTGAATATGAGCCGTGAGCTTTTCTAGTTGATTGTCAAGCTGTTGTACTTGAAGGGCTTGAGCGCTGAGGTGCTCTTGCTCAAGATGCAATTGAGCCAACGTTGCCTGTGCTTGCTGAAGTTCTGCCTGCACTTGTTCAATCGTCTGGCTTTGCGCTTGCTGTTGCTGCCGCAACGGTTCCAGTTGTTGAAGATCATCGTCATAGTGAGCAATCTCCTGCTCCAGGCTTTCCACCTGACTCTTCGCATATTTCTCTAGTTCGCCCAGTTTCTTCCAGCTTTGTTGGTATTCTTCAACTTTCAAAATCTTGTCAAAAATCGGCTTGCGCTTCTCTTTTGTCAGTAAAAAATCGATCGCGAAAGTGCCCTGCGGTACGCCGATCGTGCTGGAAAAAAGCTGGCTCAAATCAGTTCCCGGTGCCACGCCCAAATGCTCACGCAGCCAGGGCATGACTTCTTCTTTGATGCGGGTGTAGGGCAGGCGCTGATCCAACTGGGGATCGTAGAGCGTATAGCTTTTGCTCGTGCAGCGCTGAACTTCATACGTGCGCCCATCGCGGCTGGAGACAAAGGCAACCCGCACCTGAGCACTCGCAGACCCATTGCGGATCAAATCCTCTTTGTTGTAATCGCCCGCATAGTCAAACAGCGCCCAGGCGATCGCCTCCAGAATACTCGTCTTGCCCGCGCCATTCTCACCACAAATCGCGTTGGTGCCAGGTTGAAAGGTAAAGTGGCGATCGCTGTGCGACTTAAAGTTCTTAAGGCTAACCGAGAGAATTTCCATAGGTAATGCGTTCAGTTAGCGGCAAGGAAGCGAAACGGCTTTGGTCAAGCTTCTCTAAAAAGAAATCAAGCTCGAACAATTGTACTAGCTATTCTAAAAAAGAAAAAGCAACATCTCCGTTAAGCAGCTTACCGTAACCGTTTTACACTGCCAGGATTTGCGCCACTGTCAACGCCAGTTCTGGAAAAGTTTGGGAGAGGACGCGATCGGCGCTTCTAAACCGCGTGTATTGATACTTCCCCAATTCATCCAGCAAGAAAACAAGTACGGCTGGTTCTTTCGGGTTGCCCAAATAATCCCGACTACCCAAGCCCATATAATCCACAATCCAGAATTCAGGAATGCCCAACCGCTCATACTCGTCTAGCTTATCGATGTAGTCGTCTTCCCAATTGGTAGAGACGAACTCAACCGCTAACTGAAGGGGTTCACCCAGGGCAGAGTATGCATCTCGATTGGCTTCCCAGATTGTTTTAGCAACGACACTAACATCGGGATGCCGACCCTGCTCTCGTCCTTGCGACGTTAGGGTTCTGATGACAATTTTGCTTGAGACTTTGTAATTCAGATTGAGCCGCTTAACCTCAGCTTTCAACGTATCCTCAACAAAATCTGCTACATCTTTATGCTGCCTCGTCGCCAATATCCTCACAACTTCTCCATTAACAAGCTCATAACGCCCTTCTTCAAGATCCTGCTCCAGGAAGCGATCGAATGTCAGTGGTTGTTGAACCGTCGATGTCATAGTCTTGCTCCGTACTCTGTCCAGTCGTTGCATTAAAGGTCTTGGGCTGTGGAGGGTGTATAACAATATATAGCTGAATCGCAAGCGATTAAAAGGGAGGAGCTAAGTTGAGACAACAATCAAACATTCAACTGCCTCATCAAGCACTTGCAGATTTTTGCCAGCATTGGAAAATTAAGGAAATGTCTTTTTTCGGTTCTGTTTTACGAGAAGACTTTCGATCGGACAGCGACATAGACATCATAGTCAGTTTTGAGGACGATGCGATCTGGGGCATTTTAGAATTGGTACGGATGAAACGTGAACTAAAAACGTTGTTTGGACGTGACGTTGATTTACTCACTAAGAAGTCGATCGAGCAAAGCGACAACTGGATGCGTCAGCAAGAAATTTTAGGAACGGCTCAAGTTGTTTATGTCGCGGGATGATGCATCGCTGCTTGATATGTCATTCTACTGAATCAGCTTCTAACCTGATCTGCCAATCATTATCCACATTTTGAACACAGAGACCAGGCATTGTCTGAAGTAGCTCAATCAACTTCATATCAGGGCATACATTACGCATTACAACCTTGATTGGTTGCTTATAATAAGCGCAAAACTTTTCACTTAATGCCGCGATCGTCACAAACTGTTTCGGCTTATGTAATGTCAACTCCCTGACAATCTCTGTCAGAGCCACCTCCAAGTCGCTTACTGACTTGATCTCGGAAATCAAGTTGAATTGATACTTTCGAGTTCCTCTAGTTTGAAACAAGGGGACTTCCTCAGCGTTATCAGCTTTCAATCTTCTCAACAAGCGCCCATCAATCTTCCAAGGTCGCTTGACTGTGTACTGTATTAAAGTTGGCTGAGACGATGACCGATTAGGAAGAATGGTTTTCATAAGAGCAACATAAAACTCTTGAGGTAATTGAGTAGGGTAGATTGAAAAACGCCCACTTTTTTAAGCAAATTTCTCAAACTGTCACTACAGCTTTGAGCTTTCAAAGCCGCTTCAGGTGAAGCTCCGTACTTTTCATAAAATAACTCGGTTAATATCACCACACTAACCCAGGGCTTGCCGCTCCTTTGGAATTCAAGAACGATAAGGTTTTCCAGTTCTTCAAGTAGTCGTTCTAGTGATAAAGATGAGAAATGATCTCGATGAGACTCATCCATTATGTTGTCTTGCACCTAAACATGTTGGTGTTTGTAGACACAGACTCACTACGCAGTCTTCCATAAGTCTTTGAGTGTGGTTCTCCTCACCGAGAAAACCCTGAGCCGTTCATATGGCTTCATCTATGCTTTGATCGCTATCGCCCCTCAACTACCACCCCAAAACACCTCGATCGCTGCGTATAGTCGGCACACCAGTGCGATCGCCCCTCCCTCAAAATTCAATACCTGCCTGTGCTTTCACGCCCTGTTCCCGGAAGGGGTGTTTTACTAGCGTCATTTCGGTTACAAGGTCGGCTCGATCGCACAGCTCTTTCGGTGCGCCGCGTCCAGTCAAAATCACATGAGAATCGGCGGGCTTTTGCTCTAATCCTGCTAACACTTGCTCAGTTGTGAGATAGCCCAATTTGAGCGCGATATTGACCTCATCCAGCAAAACGAGTTTGAAGTCGGGATTTTGGATAAAGGTGAGTGCCTTTTCCCAGGCTTCTTGGGCTTTTTGGGTATCTCGATCGCGGTCTTGCGTTTCCCAGGTAAAGCCTTCGCCCATCGCGTGAAATTCCAGTTGCTCTGACCAATGGCTGAAGGCGGCTTTCTCCGCTGGTTCCCAGGCTCCTTTAATGAACTGGACGATCGCCACGTTGTAGCCATGACCGAGCGATCGCAGCACCATCCCCAGCGCCGCCGTTGTTTTGCCCTTGCCGTTGCCCGTATTTACGATGATTAGTCCCTTGGCTTCAGTCATGTCGGCAAGGCGTTGATCTTGTACGATTTTGCGCCGCTCCATTTTCTGGCGATGCTGTTCGGCGGTGAGAGAAGGGGTGCGATCGGGTGGAGGCGTTGAAGGAGAAGTCACAGTGGGTTCTAATGAAGTGGGTAAAACAGTCAGGAGAGCGGACGATCGCGAGGCGAATGGAAAGCAGAGAGAAGTGATGTTGTTTAAGCTACAGTTTCCGACAAAGGACGGGAAAAATCATCCGTTTGGTGAAGAAGCCTGGAAACAATAGTGTTAAATTAATGGTGCTAGTGTCTGAAGGTTGTGTAAAAGCATTGAAACTTCCTTCCTTAACTGGGTATCCTTGGAAACCGCTCTGGTACCTGGAGATGAAACTAAAGCGGAAGCGGCAATGTGATCCCGCGATATCCTGGGCTGACCGTTGTGAAGCGCCCAGTATGAGCTGACCGACCTGTAACTTAAGGTTCACTATCAGTAGAGATTGGCTTGAATGGTTCTCAATGAACCCTTTCTCTTGACTACTGTTTTGTGAACTGGGTCGGTCATGTTCTCTATAGGAGAATTTTTTGAACCGAATATCAGACAGGTTCTGTTTTACGGGAAACCTGAATGTAGCTGGTTGAGGCGCAATCGCTTGTGCTTGCCAGTCATGCCTTTTGAGCAGCTTTACCTGTCTTGTAGCGCTAGCGATCGCCCTGCTGAGGTTGGGGTGCTGGTTAGCTTGAGGTGCTGTCTGTAAACCCTCTCACTTCTTTTATGCTGTCCACTCTTGTTGGAGTCAAATCATGTCGAAACTGCTTAGCCACAAAATCGCACCCTCCCCCATGCCTGCCTCGATCAGCGTCGTTGACCTGATTGACGGTTATTTCACGGCGTATAACTCTGCCCGTTTGCGCGAAATCTGTCACCTGTTGAGCCGCGAAGTGATACAACCAGGCGTTACGGTTGGTTTGAGCCTCTCTGGTGCCATGACCCCCGCTGGTTTTGGGGTATCGGTACTTGCTCCCTTAATGCGTCACGGCTTTGTGGATTGGATCATCAGCACAGGCGCAAACCTGTACCACGATATGCACTACGGGTTAGGACTGGAACTCTACTCCAGCAGCCCTTTTCTAGATGATGTGAAGCTGCGTCAGGAAGGTCGCATTCGCATTTACGACATTGTATTTGACTACGACGTGCTGCTGGAAACCGATGCCTTTCTGCGCGAATTGCTGAAAGCCGAACCCTTCCAGAAGCGCATGAGTACAGCAGAGTTTCACTATCTGCTGGGCAAGTATGTGAGCGAAGTGGAGAAGCAAGTGGGGGTGAAAAATTCCTGCCTGCTGGCAACGGCATATGAGTGCGGCGTACCCATCTACACTTCGTCTCCTGGCGATAGCTCGATCGGCATGAATATTGCCGCGATCGCCCTGGAAGGCTCCCAACTGGTCCTCGATCCCTCGCTGGATGTGAACGAAACCGCCGCGATCGCCTATGCTGCGCGTGAAACGGGTAGTCCTGATATTGAAGGCAAAAGTGCAGCGCTGATTATTGGGGGTGGTAGTCCCAAAAACTTCCTGCTGCAAACCCAACCCCAACTGCATGAAGTGCTGGGATTGGAAGAACGGGGACACGACTACTTTATCCAGGTGACGGATGCACGTCCTGATACAGGCGGGTTGTCTGGTGCCACGCCAAGCGAAGCCGTGAGCTGGGGCAAGGTTGACCCTGATGAGTTACCCAACACGATCGTCTGCTACACCGACAGTACGATCGCATTGCCCATCATGACCGCCTACGTGATTGATCAATGCGAGGCTCGTCCCCTGAAGCGACTGTACGATCGGCGAGAAGAACTCTTAGCCAAACTCCAGGCTGACTATCTGGCGGCGAAGGAGAATCCAACCCAGTCGGTATCATCGCCTATCTCAATCGTGGAACCAGCAGTACGGGAATTGGTGGCTACCTACCCTTGCGGCACCCCGATTCACCGGAAGTAGGATCGACATCTTCTGTAGGGACGTTACATGTAACGTCCTTACAAAATCTAAAAACAAAAGTTCTGCATTGCCCGCCAAATCTCGGTGCTAACATCTGTGAGGGCGTGATCGCTGTCCAATTCAACCAACTGCACCCAGGGACGGCTGTTGGCAAAGTCGATGCTTGCCTGTAGAGGAATCACGTCATCATGCTTGCCGTGCAGAATCAGCGTGGGAAGCGATCGCGCCAACTCTTCCTCTCGATACTGCATCGCATCCGTCACAAAGCCATAGCTGAGCGGAAGTTTTTTTGCCTCGCCATAGTGGTAAACCGGAAGCGTGCCGTCTGTTTGCCACTGCTTCACCTGCACGTCACCCAGGCGAGAGAGCCAGTGATCTAGAAAACCAAAGGCAGGTGCTAATAAAACGAGGCGATCGACTTGTGCATGCTTTTCCCCCAACCAGGCAGCGGTCAATCCTCCAAAGCTGGAGCCGATCAACGTGACGTGTTCTGGTGCAGGTGGAAAGAGTGCTTCGACCTGTTGAATCTGACGGCTCAGCGTGAGATGGGTAAAGTCGCTCTGGTTCAGATCGGGAATGGTTAAAGGAATGTTGAGGTTAGCAAAGCGATCGCTTAGATCTCTCGCTTTGGTCGATCGAGGACTCGATGCAAACCCATGAAGGTAAATATGAAATGAACCCTTAACGTCCGTATTTTTCACAGCCCCATTAAAATTCTCAGTCTATCTTCCACTGCTACCAGTGTTTCTGGAGAAACCACACCCCAACGCTTTTCAAGCCGCTGTACAGAAATTGCTGTGCCACTATTCCACGACTCCATCAGCCATTGTCTGATCCCATAAACCTCTCTCCGCTAGTTCTTCCTGCCAAAGGGCTTGATTTTGCCTCAAGGCATCAAACGCTTGATTAGCTTGCATGAGAAAAACATGCCGACGATAGTTCTCGATCGCCTTGTCCAAAACCGTCTGCATCGACTCGCCAGAGGTTTCTGCTAATTTGATTAACGTTGCGTGAGACGTGTTGCTGAGGCTAACAGTTATATCAGGCATAGGGCTAAACCTTGCAAATCCTATCAGTGCCTTAATTGTAGCTAGAGACGATTCTATTATTGCAGCCAGCGACCCAACAATACATTAGCGTCGATATACAAAGTCCCTATGTGGAAATATTTATGCTGCCTGCCAGAGCAAACTTCGCCACTAGACTGCTGAATTTTTCGTGCAGCACAAGGCTTTAGATTGACAAGAACTTTTTGAAGATGAGATAGATTTGCGTAATCCTCACTAAACATTCAAAGTTAACTGCGCTTAAGCTTGGAGTGTTAGATGCTGCCAAGAAGCACGAGGGGGATTAGAGCGCTATGGGACAGCTATTCGATCGCATGAGCCGCGTAGTTCGAGCCGAACTGAACTCTAGTAAAGGTGATTGTGAAGAGAATTACCTGAACGAAGGAACTGCTCTGGTTGCTGGAGGAGCTGTTGCAGGTGCTTCTATTGGCAAGGTTGGAATCTTAGCAGGTGGGGCAGGCTATAGCCTGGGTGCTGTTCCGCTCGCTGCTGCTGGTGCGTTAACGGGTGCTGCCCTTTATGAAGTGTTGCGATCGCTCATGGAAAGCGATGGTTCCTCTACCAGTGCTGCGGCGATTGGAGCCGTCGCAGGTGTAGCAACTTCAGCAGCGATTGGAGGCGTTGGTATCGCGGCTGGTGGAGGCGCGATCGGGGTTGGTATGGCTTCAATGGCAGCAGGTGGAGCCGTGATTGGACTGGGTTTAGTTGGCTTAAATCGTCTCCTTCAACAAGGTATCGATCCAGAAAAGCTTTTGGATAGCGCGATCGAGCAGATGGAGGCAGACTTGCGAAACGCCCATCAAGCAAGTATCACTTTAGTTGCCAGTCAGAAGCGACTTCAACAGCAGTATGCACAGGCACAAGCGGAAGTCAGTAAATGGGAAGGGCGGGCACAACTTGCTTTGCAAAAAGACGATGAATTTCTGGCACGAGAAGCTTTGAGCCGTAAGAAGATGCACGCTGGCATTCTCAGCAGCGTTAAAGATCAGCTTAACCAAAAACCAGCTTCAGTGAAAACTCTTAAGCAAAATATAACCCTTCTAGAAGCCAAAATTGCTGAAGCAAAAGTGATGAGAACTCGCTTGAAGGCGCAGATTGCTGCTGCTAAAGCAAATGGGCAACTGCAAAGCACAGTAGGTCGGTTGAGCACCAGTAGGGCAATGTCAGCCTTTGAGCGCATGGAAGATAAAGTGCTGCAAATGGAAGCACGTTCTCAGGCAGCAGCCGAACTGGCAGGCGCGGATCTAGAAAGTCAATTTGCCTTTCTGGAATCTGGTAACAGCGTGGATGATGAACTGGCAGCAATGAAAGCGTACCTCTTAGGGTCAGCACCGCAGGAACAGGTTCAGCTTCCAGGCACCACAACCGCAGAATCAACAGTCGTTAAAGCTTCCTCAACAGCAACGCCTGATCCGGCTGTGAATGACGAACTTGAGGCACTTAAAACCAAGCTCGATCAACTATAAAGAGGAAGGCTAAAGATCCCACGCTTCATCAATTAGCTCTGTGGGGTGCTAGGGCATATAAACCGATATCGCCACCAGGATTGCAAAAGATGCCAGCCCAACAAAGCCATGCGCGCCTATTTGACAGGACGTTTAGAGGTCAGCGAGATTAGTGGCTGTGCGATAGATTTCTTCTTGCACAAACTGGATGGCGAGGCAGTGAACACCCAGTACAATTCGCGCATACCAGCGGAGTTGGTCAATCTGGCTCAGCAACTGATCGACAACTTCTGGCTCTAAGCAATGGATAATGAGGGTCTTGTTGGCATCTAAACACAGTGAGCACGACAGGAGGGCGCTGAAGAAGAACGAGCGGAAGCGTTGCAGTCGATACTGTTCCAACAGCCGCAAATCATGAGTGGTGAGTTCTAAAAGCATGGCTTCCTCAAAAGACATCTGAGCAGACGATTTGTACATAAGCTCCGGACTACCCAACAGGAGCGTGACCAACGGTGAAGTGAACTTGTTGCGATCGCCCGCTGCGGTACTGTGAACGCGATCGCAAAGCCCAGTCGGCGAGATGACAACAGAACTGTGTAAAGCGATCGATTCTTTCTATCAGGAATAGCCGTTGTCTGGATCGTCGAAACCACAGACAGATAAGGAGTCTTGAACCTGGCACCGTCGTCTTGAGTCTGCCAAAATTCTGTGTTCTGGAAAAGGGCATTTAGTACTGAGCCGATGCCACCGTTGGTCGTCAGTCCTCCTATAGCTGCCCGCGATCGCCACGATACGGTCGATCGCCCGACTGTCGCTTCAGCATCCGGCTGGCAAACTTGCGTCGCTGTTCAGGATTCAACACCTTGCGCGTTGCCAAAATACTTTCAAACTGGGCATCTCCTACCTGCTGCTTCAGCGTTTTGACCTGGTTGTACTTTTCTCGAATCTGCGCTTCGGTCGCGTCGCCAGCCATCAACGCTTGCAACTCCTGCCGGGACTGCCGCACCGCTTGCCGCCCCTGGCTAATCTTGCCCTGGTACTGATTGCGAATCGCACGCATTTTCTGCACCTGGTCAGCGCTAAGATTCAGATCCTCAAACCAACCTTGCTCCCGACGGTTTGGTGACATCGGCTCAGACGTTGCTTGACCGGACGGCACTGGATCAGGTGATGCCGTTGGCGCTTGGGCGATCGGCTGCAACCGCAGCATGGGGTTGGCGATCGCCACCGCACCTCCAAGCAGAACAACCGTAGCAGCAAGAATCGAAAGATGACGGGGAGACATGGGAAGGGGGGGAGGGATGAAGGGAGAGGGATGAGGGATGAAAAGGGAAAGAGGAGGGGCGTGGGGAGCAGGGGGAAGGGGGGAGAGTTTTGAGCTAAGAGTTTTGAGTTGATGCTGACTCCTGACTCCTGACTCCTAACCAACAACTAACAACCAACAACTAACAACTAACCTCAATTCGTCGTGCCTTCGTTAAATACAGGCAGTTCTTCATCGGTGCTGCTGCTGTTCACGGTGCCTTGCCAGTTGCTTTCTACAAAGGCTTGCAGGTTCGCCAGTTCAGTTGCATTCGGCTTGGCTGGCACCATTGCCTGGTAGCTAATGATGCTGGCGACCAACCCAGCGGCGAGGGTCGGTGGCACTAACCATACCAGCGACGATCGCCGTGCGCGGGGCTGCGATCGCCGAAAGGGCACCAGCTTTTCTTGCGGTGGCAGGGCATCGATCGCGTCAAACAACCGCGACTCCAGAGCAGGATCAGGCGGCGGCGCTTGAGGGCGATGCTGCTTCAAGAACGCGACTAATTCCTGGTCATCATGGGGAATTTGGCTCATAACTGGACTCCTTCCTTCTGGAGAAATTGGCGCATGGCAGCGCGAGCGTGAAACAAACGAGATTTGACCGTACCGACTGGAATTTCAAGCATTTCTGCAATATCCTTTTGAGGCACTTCTTCAAGATCGTGCAGTACCAGAATGGTGCGGTGGTCGAAACTGAGACTGGTTAATCCCCGTTTGACCAGATCCTCATAGTGCAGATGCATCACACCCGGATCATCATGCTGGGCTTGCGTTTGACTGCTGATCACCTGAAGCCGCGATCGCCCTTGCGCTGCTGCTTTTCGTTGATCAGAAGCCACATTCCAGGCAATGCGGTAAAGCCAGGTCGAGAACTGAGCCGTTTGACGGAACTTAGGCAATCCTCTCCAGGCACGTAAAAACACCTCTTGCACCAGATCATCCAGAGCGGACGCATCGCACAATTGGTAGAGAATTGATCGCACCCGTTGCTGATGCCGCCCGTAAAGCTGCTGAAAACAACGAGTGTCTCCTTGAAGACACCGCTGCACCAGATGATGATCCGATTCACCCTGAGGGCGATCGCTCGGTACGGTCGGCACTGCTGACACCTGGAAAACTCACTGCCTCCATTTTGCCGTTCTACAGGTTAAGACAACCAGCCCCACCAAAAGGTTCAATAGAAAAGGCAAATTGACCCAGGAAGAAAGTATGGATATGTAAGGAGGCAGAAGGCAGAGGAAGTTGTTGGTTGTTAGTTGTTGGTTGTTAGTGTATGAGTCGTTCCTAACTCCTTCTAAAAACTAAAAACTAAAAACTAACAACTCTCTTGACTCCTGACACCCCACACCCCACACCCTACACCCCACACCCCGCTCATGTCCCACCCCCTCACCGCCCAAGTTGTCCTCATCACAGGTGCTTCTGCTGGCATTGGTGCAGCACTGGCAGAAGTATTAGCTGATCGCGTGCCGGGTATTCGCTTAGTGCTGGCGGCACGCAATGAGGCAAAACTAGACACTGTAGCAGCCCATTGTCGTCAGGCAGGTGCTGATGTTTTGAATGTCGTGACAGATTTGGAGCAGCCAGAGCAGGCGATCGCCCTTGCCGAGAAAGCACTCCAGCACTTCGGGCAGGTCGATATTCTGGTGAACAACGCTGGCTATGGTCAAATGGGTCCGTTGGAGCTAGTGCCCATCAGCCAGTGTCAGCGGCAGTTTGCCGTCAACCTGCTGGGACCGTTGGCACTCACGCAGGCGTTGATTCCGCAGATGCGCGATCGAGGTGGCGGACGCATCATTAACGTCAGTTCTCTGGGTGGTCGTCTTGCGTTTCCGATCGGCGGACTCTACAGTGCTTCCAAATTCGCCCTCGAATCGCTGAGCGATTCCCTACGCATGGAGCTGGAACCGTTCAACATCAAGGTCAGCGTGGTGGAGCCAGGTCCTGTCAGCACCGAATTTATCAGCGTGGCGGGCACCGAAGCGAAGCACGCCATTCCCAACCCAGAGGCAACGCCCTACTATCCAGCCATCCAGAAATTGGCAGCGCTAGAGCAGCAAACCAGCGCCAACGCCTGGACATCGGAACAGGTTGCCCACGTCATCATCAAGGCAATGACTGCTCGTAAACCACGCCCCCGCTATGTAGCTGCTACAGGTGGCGATTTCCTACTCTTTATGATGCGACGAGTCTTGCCAACCTGGATGGTGGATAAATTCTGGCAGCGGTTTTATGGCATCGATCGGATCGCGAAGGAGTGGAAGGAGAAGCAGATGGGATAGGAGCAGGGGAAGCAGGGGAGCAAGGGAGCAGGGGAAGCAAGGGGGACAGGGGAAGCAGGGGGAGAGTTTTGAAGTCAGGAGTCAGGAGTCAGCTTTTTAGCCTTTCGCCTTTATCCCTTATCCTTTCCTACTCCCCACTCCCTACTCCCTACTCCCTTTCTCCTGCTTTCTAGTAAACTCACGCCACTGTCCGGCTATATTTGGTGCGGTGGGACGATCGCGCTGAAGCAGCACTACGCCATCTTGAAACGTCTGGATGCCATAAGTTTGCGTTTGCAGGAGTTGATCAATTGCCTTGATGCTGGCTTGCAGCAGGTTGCGTTCTAGCTTGAAGGCGGGCTGGTATTGCTGCATTTGCCACAGGTCAGCCACGATGTACTCTACATTCTGCGTTTGCTGTGCCTCATCCCGAAACTGCATGGCGTTGGGAAACCGGACGATCGCCTGCCGATCGGATAAGGGCGGAATCAAATAGGTGGTTGCCGCCACACTTGCCTGGGAAGGAATCTGCGCCAGAACAGTCCGTGCCTGGGATGCGTGCTGCACCTGTGCGATCGGCGGCACATACACCCACGGACGAATGGAGTCCGGCACCAGAAACGACAGCGTTCGATTGGGATTTGAGGTGACGGTGAACAGCAGTGAAAGCGCAAGGCAAACGCCCCAAAACCTCCGCATTCTAGGCTGTAAGGCATTTGGATGCTTAGACCACCAGAGAATCGCGCCATAAAATAAGCCGGGAACCGCCAGCGTCGCATAGCGAATATTAATCGATAACGGTGTCTCCCCTCGCATCAGCAGCAATTGCAGAAAGGAGAATGATGCCAGCAGCCACGCATCGACCGCGATCGCAGGCACAAACGCCAGCGGGAGCCAGTGATCCACCAGGTAAGACAACTTTTTGGGAAAGCGCGAAAAAATTTCTGCCAAAATCTGACCGGGCTGCGACAAAATCGCCCCGATCGCCTCTACTGGAGTCGCCGCCTTGCCACCCGTATACTGCCCAAACCGCTCCACAATCAGCCGTTGCGACACGTCCGGCGAAAACGATGGCATCACCACATTCGTCAACAGCAGGATATAGCCTGCCGCGGTCGCAAACAGCGTCAACCCAATCCACCACTGCCGACGACGCAATACCAGATACACCGCCACGCTCAGCAGCGTCACCCCGGCATCTTCTCGCACACTCAACACCAGCAGCGCCATCGCCCAAAACAAAACCCACCAGCGCTTTTCGATCGCCAGAAACAGGCTAAACAGCAGCAACGGCAGCGGATTGTAGTCGTGAAAATTCCCCAACGTGGGACCAATCACCGCATTGGCACCGTAGAAGCTCACCGCGATCGCCAACGACAGCAACGGCGATAACGTTTGCCGCGCCAACGTATACAGCACCAGTCCTGCCGCTGCCACCAGCGCTATCTGAATCACACTCAAGGTCATGGGTGCTGGAAGTAAGGCATAAAACGGCAGCCACAGTAGAAAAATCGGATTAAAATGCTGTCCCAAATGGCGATACGACACCGACGGCACCGCGCCCTGATGAATCACTTCTGACGACAGCCCCGACGACAGCGAACTTTCAAACCATCTGCCGTGCAGGTTATTCCAAAAGATCTGATTGAAAATGCCCTGATCATAGGAATCGTAAAGGCTGTAATGGCGATAGGACAGCAGCAGCAAGCACACACCCGCAAACACGATCGCCGCCGTGATGACAGGCTGCTTCGTCAGTTGCCGGCAATCAACCCAGTTCGATCGCTTCATCGCCATATCTAAGAAGTTGTTGGTTGTTAGTTGTTGGTTGTTGGTGCATGAGCCGTTCTTGATTCCTTCTAAAAACTTTTCTTGAATGCCCCAAAGGCTATAAAACTAAAAACCTTTCTGATATGTCCGGAGGGCTTTACAACTTCCTTGCTTTCTGCACTCTGCCTTTGAGTTTTGAAACCAGGAGTCAGCTTTTTAGCCTTCATCCTTCATCCTTTAGCCTTCAGCCCCCATCCCTCATCCCTCATCTCTAACCCTTCTGCCCTCTGCCCTCTGCCTTCTGCCTTCTCTCTCCCCACACACGCCGCTTGCAAAACGACCAAATTTCCAGTCTCAAAGACCTTACACCGCTCCATTGCTTGAGCCAAAACGGGGGACCTGGTGGCTAGCTGCGATCGCGCCTCCGTCGTCGCAGGTTCAAACAGGCTCAACCAGCGACTATTTAAATAGTCTGGGTTAAACGCCGATCGTTCCAGCAGCCAGAAATCGATGCCGTACTGCTGCACAAATGCCCGCACCGTTGCTGCATCCGGGCTGTATTGGGCGTGAATCAGATCAATCACCCGCTGCCGGATCTGATTGTAGTAAGCCGGATGATAGGGAATCGCGTACTTTCCCGATACCAGCACCGATCGCTGGGCAAAAACGGGCAGATTATCCGCTTCTCCAGACAGCGTGGCAATCAAACTATCCTTGGGCTGCTGTTGGAAAAACTCATATAGCGTGGGCACCTTCCCGGTCACTAACCCCGCTCTGGTGAAATGCTTGTGCCAAAAGATTTGCGGATAAAACACCAGGGGAATTGCGACTAATGTAGCGAGACTCCAGCCAATGAAGCGTGCCTGTCTGCCCTGCCACCGCTTTTGATAGGCACGCACCGCCGCATCAATAAGGATACAGAGCGCCAAACCTCCCGCGATCGCCACCACCATTCTCAAGGTATGCATCGTATACCGACTGGGCAGAAACAGCCGAAACAGCACCGCATGTGCCGCCAGAAAAAACGCGATCGCCGATACCAACATCTGCGGCAGCAACACCAGATCAGGACGGCACTGCTTCACCAGTGGAAACCGACGGGGAAAAAACCACAAGAACGGCAGCAACAACCCAACGCTCACAATCACCGGATTCAACGACAGACCCAGCCCGCTGTGAATGCCATCAAACCAGAAATTCCACGGGTCACGATCGTTAAAAAACGAAATCCGCCCAAAGGGTGCCTGAAACTCCGGCATCGCTCGTGCCTGCACCAGACTCACCAGCGACCCAAATTCTGCTTTCCCCAGCAACCCAAAGGGGATGAGTACAACACCAGCTACCACGATCGCCGCCCCCAACAGGACATAATCACGCCGCTGTGTGGATAACCGCAAACGACCCTTTGACCATCCCATCAGGCGCACGGCGAGAACCCCAACCGCCACAAACATCAACGCCGGGTAAAACAGTCCCATCAGCCCCAGTGCCACGATCGCCCATATATTTGCGCCACGACACAAATAATAGAGAAACGCAAAAAAGAAGGGATAGACAAACGATCGCGGCGTGGCAGAATTCACATCATCCGTCAGCCACAAATGCTGATTAAACAGCAGCGTGGATACAAACGCCACCGCTGGCACGGGTAAAAGCTGCAAGCAAAAGCGAAAACAATACACCGTTGTCGCCAACGTCAGCGCGATCGGCAACAGCTTGTTCGCCAGCAGGGGAGCCACACCCAAACTAGCAAGACCTTTGTAAAGCGCCGTATAGCCCGCAGGTGAAATCGACTCATGATAGGCAACGTTTAAGTCATGGGGCAGCAAGGTTGGATCCACAAACCGCTGCATCCAGAACACATACATGCTGGCATCCGATTGCATCACATACTTGCCTGCAAATGCCGCCTTCAGCCATATCAAACTGTAGCCAAAGGCAAACATCAGGCTAAGTGCAAGCCAGAATTGTGAAGAGAGCCGCTTCATGCCAATCGTTTCAACCCCTCCCTGATGCCAACGCCGTTTCTTGCAAGCCGTGTCACCTTGATCGCGTTGACTCTACATCACCCAACGCTTCAGCCTTTCGGCTAACAGACATCTCCGTTAAGATACACCATCCCCTGTGGCGATCGCATGAGCGCACGCTTAAAACTCCTAGCGCGATCGTCCGCCTTGTGCCTCCAACCCACCACCCCTAAAACATCACGCTTGCAGCTTAAAACTCCACGCTTCGAGCTTGGAACCCGGAACACCGAGCCTAAACCTCGACATTTGCAGGTTAAAACAGGAATGATGTCACTTCAAAGAGGAATAGTGCTGTTTGAAACAAGAACGATCGCAGTTGAAATGAGAACGATGCAGTTTCAAATAGGAAGGATGCGGTTGCAAGTGGAAATGATGGTGTCTGAGTCAGAAGCGATGCGGTTGCAAGTAGAAACAATCTCACTTCAAACAAGAACGTAGATTCTGACACAACTGAGTACACGATTCACACTGCTCGATCGTCACCAACTGTTAGAGTCAAAGCAGGCTAGGATAGAGGTTGAAGCCTCTTATCATGTATGCAAACTATTACTGACATTGGCACGTTGATTGTCAAAACACCAGGCACCTGTGGTGGTCGTCCCCGAATCGCTGGGCATCGGTTGACAGTGCACAATATTGCGATCGACTTCAACGCCAGCATGAAGCCAGAAGACATCCTGGAACAGCGTCCGCAGCTATCGTTAGCGAAGATTTATGCCGCATTGACCTACTACTTCGCAAATAAAGAGGTCATTGATGCGGAGATTGCTGCTGATAGAGAAGCATATGACCGTTTGGAAGCTGAGTACAGAGCAACGATGCCGTGAGCCAAATTTGCCTTTACTTGGATGAGGATAGCTTTGAGAAATCTCTAGTTACCGCTTTCTGTAATAAAGGTTGCGATGTGGTAACAGTTGCTGATGCTATTTGAACAAACGCTATCCCTAATTATTTCACTTGTGAGCCAACCTACGCAGACGATTACTGATGATTGTTCGCACATCAGACATCTGCGGCGGTCGTCCTCGCATTGCAGCCACAAGATTCTCTGTGCAACAAGTGGCGGTGCTGCATCAGCAAGGATTCAGTGCAGAGGCGATCGTCAAGGAATATGAGTTCCTCAACCTGGCGCAGGTTTATGCAGCGCTGGCTTACTATCACGCTAATCAGCAAGAGATCGAAGCGTATTTGGCAGAAGAAGCAGTAGAGTGCGATCGCCTTTCGGCAACAGAGGAAGTTTGCTTTTGTTGAAGTAAAGTACAGGGCTACAATCTTGATGAGTTGAGAAGAAACAATCATGCTAGATGTCAGACTCGATCCTGAAACAGAAGCTTATCTGCTGGACATAGCCGAGCGGGAAAAAACAACTCCTGAAGTATTGTTAAAGTCCTTGATTCATCAGCATTGGCAAAGGTTGCATCCCCCTAAGACGATCGTTGAACGCCGGGGCGGACATCCTGAACATCTTCTCCAGGATGCTTCGCCTAACCTGTCAGAACGCGACCATCGGAAACGGGCGATCGCAGAATACCTGATGAAACGCCATCCAGAGCAATCCCCTCCATGAGCTATCCTCCCGTGATTCTGATTGATAGCGGCGTTCTTGTTGCCTATTACAACGCAAACGATTACCATCACCAGCCAGCGCGTAGATTTTTTGAGCAGTGTACCAGTCAATTGATCACAACGTTGGGTTGCGCCACTGAAGTGATGTGGCTATTAAGTTCCGACTGGCATACCCAAAACGAATTTTTAGCTGATCTTGCCAAAGAGTTGTACATTCTCGAACCGTTGCCTCCTGGAGATTTTAGCCGTATTTCTGAACTGAACACCCGCTATGCCGACCTTCCCGCTGATTTTGCCGATTTATCGTTGGTTGCTGTTTCTGAACGGCTGAATATTGCCTCCATCGTCACGTTAGATCGTGATTTTGATATTTATCGCCGCTACCGAACCTGCCCCTTCGATCGAGTTTTTCTACCAACCTAATTACCCCACTCCCTACTCCCTACTCCCCACTCCCCCTTGCCCCCATGAAAGCCACCGAAGTCCTCAACCGCTACGCCAACGGAGAACGAGACTTCCGCCGCGCCAATCTCCGGGGGCAATCCTTCAAAGGGCAAGATCTCTCTGGGGCAGACTTCACCGAAGCCGACATTTGTGGAGCAAACTTCACCAACGCCGTTCTAAAGGGAGTCAACTTTATTGGAGCAACCACGGGTATTCAGAAGCAGTGGTTGGCGAGCCAATTGCTGCTCACATTTGTGCTCGTAGTTTTAACAGGAATTCTCCAAGGAATTTTGGCGTACTTCTTCTTTAACTTCTCCCCCTCTTCGTGGTGGAATACTATCAATATCACGACTTCTTTTGCGAATCGCGCTGCCGACTCAATTGCTTTCTTCATTGGGATCGCGGCAACTTCTTTTGCAATCATGGGTCAAGGTTTCACCACCAAAACCGCTGCAACTATTAGCTTAGCCATTTCTATTGCTGCTGCTGTTTCTATTGCTGGTGCTTTTACTGGTGTTGGCTCTGCTGTTGGTCCCTATGACAACATTACTATCGAAGGTACCTACTCTCCTGGAGGTGGAACTAACGCTGCTATTGGCATTATTGTTTCCGGTCTAGCTGCTGGACTTAGCGTTTTTGCTGGCGCTGGTTCTATTGCCGTTGCGGTTACTGCTTCTATAGCCACTGCTATAGTCGCTGCTGTTGCTGCTGGTATTGCTGGCATTGCTGGTGTTATTGGCGTTGCTGGTGTTGGCACTTGTGCTACCGCTATCGCTGTCTCTACGGTTAGTACTGATGTTAGCGCTGTAGCTAACGTTGCTAGCGTTGGCAGTGGCGCTATGCTGAATAGCTACGTTGCTTGGCGTACATTTAAAGGGGATGAGAAGTTTTCCCTCACTCGCAGCTTTGGCATTGCACTTGCTGCGATTGGCGGCACAACCTTCTGCGGTGCAGATTTAACTGGAGCAAATTTCACTAAAGCACTCCTCAAAAGCTCCAACTTTACTAACACATGGAAAAAGGACGACCGGGGAAAACGTCAAGAAAGTGAAACCATTCTGGAGTTGGTCTGTTGGCATGATGCCAAAAAGCTAGAGCGTGCCAGAGTTGGCAAGTCTATTCTGGCGGATCCTGCTGTGCGCGATTTGCTTGTCACCCGCAATGGCTACAAAAAGTCTTACGTCGATGCCAAACTCCGCAACGCAGACCTAAATGGGGTCAACCTGGAAGGTGCAGATTTGACCTGGGCAGACTTAAGCTGTTCTCACTTGCAACACGCTAAACTGAAGGATGCCAAGCTGCTCGAAGCGATGGCGCTGGATACCGATTTTACTGGAGCCACTCTCACGGGAGCCTGCCTAGAAGCCTGGAACATTGACAGCAACACCAGGTTAGAGGGTGTCGATTGTCAGTACGTCTATCTCCTCCGCGACCAGCAAGAACGTCGCCCCAGCAGCGGTGACTTCGCTCCCGGTGAGTTCACCAAACTGTTCCAGGAAGTGCTCAACACCGTTGACCTCATCTTCCGCAACGGCGTGGACTGGAAAGCATTCGTCTCTGCCTTCAAAACGGTGCAGGTCAACAATGATGGTACTGAACTAACGATTCAGAGCATTGAAAATAAGGGCGATGGTGTGGTGGTTGTCAGAGTCAGCGTTCCAGAGGCAGCCGACAAAGCGAAGATTCACAGCGAGTTCAATCAAAACTACGATCGGGCACTCAAAGCGCTGGAAGCGAAATATCACGCTGAACTGAAGGCAAAGGACGAGCAGATCACCATCTACCGCGAAAAAAGCGCCGACATGACAGAGATTCTGCGTCTGCTTGCCAACCGACCCGTTACCGTTGAAGTAAACGCCAGCGCCGAGAGTAAAGCTATGAGTGACAGTACAGACAAAAGCCAGAGTGTGAATATTGGTGGCAATGTCACCGGATCGACCATCAATCTGGGCGAAATCAGCGGTAGTGTCTCCAACGTGGTCAACCAACTGTCCAGTGCGCCTGACCCTGCTCAACCTGGCATCAAGGAACTGTTGATCGAACTGCAAGCCGCCATTGAAAGCGATGCTGACCTGCCCGAAAAAGGCAAAGCGTCCGCGCTGGAACAGGTCAAAGTGCTGGCAGAAGTTGCCCAAGATCCTGAACAACCCGAAAAGAAAGGCTTGGGGAGTCAGGCGATTACGTTTTTCAAAAATGCTGCCTCCTTTCTCCCTGATACTGCCAAACTTGCCGAAGCCTGCACCAAACTGCTGCCGCTAATCACCAAAGCATTAGGACTGCCGTTTTAGTGACAACCAAACCCACTATCAGCGCGTTCAGTTACCTGGTTATGGTTTGAGGCTACATAACTGGCGATCGTGCTTCTCTGTGCAGGCAGCAAGCACCTCAACGCAGCCTACCGTTTGATCGGCTTGAGTACCGTGTCGCGTGCCTCGATCGCCCATTTTAAGCTGTGGGGGTAAGAGCGCCACCAAAGCACCGAACCAGAATTGAACCGCCACAAGTACGGGCGAAGCATTCGGCAGTTAACTCTGACTGAGTTACAAAGCTTTTGCCCGTAGCTTGCTTCCCGTAGGGTATGCTTCGCCCCTACCAAAGCTCGAACTTTTTAATTCACGCTCCTTCTATTTGCAGAGGTTACAGGTGGGTTGGCGATCGCCAGTTCTCTGTAGATTGCCCAAATAGCGGTTGCTCGTAGGTAGTGACAGGCGCGAAACGTTCCGCTAGCCGTAATCGCTTCTGGTGTACGGAATTGCAGCCCATTCTCGTAGATTTGCTGCACCACTGCTTCCGTAATTTGCATCGCTTCCTCTGTCATGCCCATTTGTACAAGAAACGCTGCCAGCCCAAAATTGATGCCTGTCCAAACTTCCAGAGGATGAGTTGCATTCGGGTTTTCGGGAGCACCGTTGGGACGAACACCGTTGGCAGCGCCGATCGGGGTGTGGGGTGTGGGGTGTGGGGTGTGGGGTGTGGGGGAGGAGTGTTGAGTTTGTTCTCTCTCCCCTCTCTCCTCTCTCCTCTCTCCTCTCCCTTCTTCAGCCGCTCTTGCTTCCTGCACCGAAGTAAACGTCTGGGCACTCAATGCACCCGATGCCAGATATTGATTGAACTTGACAAAACAGGCATCGTAGACCGTTTGCAAGGCTGTTCTGGCACACTCATCTGGCACCACATCAGGCAAGCCCAACAGTCGAGCGTAGAATTGACCGCAGAGTTGGTCAGCCATCACGACATCCGAGCCGCTGCTGCTGTCGATGCTGTAATACTGACCGTTCCAGAGTTTTTTCTGATAAACCGATCGGGCTTGGTCGAGCCAGGACTGACATGAAAGGATAAAGGATAAAGGATGAAGGCTAAAGGATGAAAGATTAACCTCCTCCTGCTCCCCTTGCCTCCCCTGCACCCCTTCTGCCCTCTGCCCTCTGCCTTCTGCCTCCTCCAAAATTCTCCCGATCGCGATCGCCGCCTCCAATGCCGCAATCCACAAGCCCCCGCAATAGGCACTCACGCCTTGCAGCTTCCAATCATCGAATGTCTGATCAGGGGCACCTGAGTTTTCGGGAATGCCGTCACCATCCAGATCGAAGGTTTTGAGGTAGGTGAGGGTTTGAACGATCGCCTCCCAGCATTCGGCAAGGAACTCGACATCGGTTGCGCCTGTGAGCAAATAATCCCGGTAAACCTGGAGGACAAAATCGCTGGGCAGGTCTTTCCACAGGTTGCAGTCTTGATAGCTGGTGTAATTGGTTTGCTCCCAGACGTGTTCATTCGGTGCGCCGAGGTCGTGAGGGGTTGCGCCTGCGACTTTGCGAATGGCGGCGGGACTTTCGGAACCGATCGTCGTGTAGTAGCCGATGACCCGCGTGCGATCGTCACTGGTTGGAATAGCTCTAGCAAAGGCACGCATCACCGACTTCTCCAGCTTGGGAAACAGCATCAACAGCGCAAAGGAGCCGTAGAGCCGGACATCCAGGCTTTCATACCAGCGATAGTCGATGCATTCCAGCACGGCAAATTGCCCGACCGGATCGCGCTCATCTGCCGCACTCCAGAGCGTTCCACCATCAGTCAAGTTGTACAGTTCATTAAACAGCGCCATCTTGAACCAGTCGGGCAGATCCTCTCGCTCGACGATCGGCTGCTGCCACTCCTGAATTTTCTCGCGCCAGGTTTGATGATGCTTCAGGGCTGTCCGGGCGATCGCCCACGCATTCTGCCCATTGCGTCCAAAAAAGTCGGTGTAGCGTCGAAAATACTCAACACCCTGTGCAAATTCCGTTACAGGAACGTCCCACGTCAATACAAAGGGAATGTGACGTGTTTGCCCCGGTCGTAGAGTAAAGCGTACTGCGATCGCCGCCCCGATCTGTTCCCCCGTCGCTGCGGGCGTATCATCATCAAAATCCGCCAGCGATCCATCTTGAGCAAAGGTATCCCACAGATCAGCACCATTCCCAGAAGGATTCCAGCGCGTGTGGTAGAAGACCTCGTAAAGATTGGGGTCAAGGTAGGTGGCGATCGACCATTGACTGGAGCCTTCGGCAGGGTGTGGGGTGTAGGGTGTGGGGTATGGGGTGTCAATAATCGAGGAGCTTTGCGCTTCTTCCCCTGCCTCCTCCGCTTCCCACGCTCCTTCTGCCTCCTGCCTCCTGCCTCCTGCCTCCCTTCCCATCACTACCCCGATCCGCTGCTCATCGCCCGTCAACCGATTGAAATTTCCAGTACTTTCTCCCAACCGAGGCTGATACTCATAAAACGGGCTGCCATCATCCCGCAACTGCACTTCGGGCGACTTCAACGCATTGGTAAACCAGCCCACCATGTTCTGCCACGTCAGCATGATGCTCAGTGTGATGGGCTTGTCGGTAGGATTATGCGCCGTCCAGCGAAAAACCGCCGTGGGATAGCTGCTCTCCTGATAGTTATGCGCCCAGATGGGTGAAAACTGCTCACAGGTGAGGTCTGCCTGAAAAACGTTCTCGTAGACAAACCAACTGCGAGGATAGAGAGCGTGATAGGTGCCTGTGGAGGGTGTGGGGTGTGGGGTGTGGGGTGTGAGGATGAGGGGTGAGGGATGTAGCTTGCTTCCGCTTTGCGGTGGGATGAGGGATGAAGGGAAGTTTTGAGTTACTTCTTCTGCTTCCCCTGCTTCCTCTGCTTCCCCTTCTGCCTCCTGCCTCCTGCCTTCTGCCTCCCGACTCGCGGGATACCATTCCCAAGCCCCCAACGCTCCACCCTCAGGCGGTTCTGTACACAACGCATACGCCTGAGCCTCTTCGCCCACCTGCTCAAACACGCTGAACTGACAGGCAGGCATGGTTTTGAAGAGGTGTTCGCCACCGTCGATGTGCCAGAGGTTGAAGTCGCCCCGGTGCGATCGCCCAATGCAGCCTGCCCCAAAGCCACCCAACGGCATCCCATGCCAGGGACCATCGTCGAGATTGCTGACATAACGGACGGTATACGGCTTTTCCCAGCCTAAACCAATAGGACGGCTCCAAGCACAGGTGGGAATTTCAACAGGCGATCGCGGGTTTTTCATGTCCTGATTTTAAGGCAGAAAGGGAGGGCAGGAGGCAGGAGGCAGAGGGCAGGAGGCAGAAGGGGAGGCAAGGGGAGCAAGGCGAAACCAATCTTTCATCCTTTAGCCTTCATCCCTCATCCCTCATGCTTTAGCCTTCTTCTCCCTTTGCAAACGAAAAGCTTAATTTAGAACCTTCACAAAATAAACCGGGTTAAGATGATCGGACGATCGCCTCCGTAGATTTTCGTATGCCTGGTCATGAAACGCGCTTCGCTGGTGGTGAGTTTTCCCCAACCGCTGCCAGAGTGTTTATCAGCTACCGCAGTAAGGAGCCAGATATCGGTCTGGCTCAGCAGTTTTACGAGTCGTTGCAGGCGGCTGGGCATCCTGTCTTTCTGGCAGGTGAGAGTATTCGCCTGGGCGATAACTGGTCGCAGCGAGTAGATGAGGCGTTAGAGGCGTGTGATTTCTTTTTGCTGTTGCTCTCGCCCCAGTCTGCCGTAAGCGAGATGGTGACAGAAGAAGTGCGGCGAGCAAAACAGTTGCGCGATACCCGTGACGATCATCGCCCCGGCATTCTACCCATTCGGGTCAATTTTCCGTTCACGTCACCGCTCAACTACGATCTGCGGGGCTACCTGCAACGCATCCAGCAGCGAGAATGGACAACCGATGCCGATACTCCCATCATTTTGCAGGAAGTCCTGAGCCTGGTGAGCGGCAGTCAAGAGTCCCGTGCCTGGGTAAGAGATGTCGCGGATAGCGATCGCTCCCCTGCTTCCTCCGCTCCCTCCGCCCTACTCCCCTCTCCCTACTCCCCTGTCCCCACACCCCCTGCCTCCCACTCTCCCCCACTCCCCATCGCCGAACCCGAACTCCCCGAAGGACAGGTCGATCTTGCCTCTGCCTTTTACGTCGATCGCGTTCCCAGAGAGGGCAGTGCGCGCACCACGATCGAAGCTCAGTGCTATGAGGCGATCGTCAGACCGGGTGCATTGATCCGCATTAAAGCGCCCCGGCAGATGGGTAAGACCTCCTTGATGGCACGGATTTTGCGCCATGCAGGAGACCAGCACCATCTCACCGTGCCGCTGAGCTTTCAGATTGCCGATGCCGCGATCTTCAACGACCTGGATAAGTTCTTGAAGTGGTTTTGTGCCAGCGTCGGGCGACGACTGCGACTGCCCAACAAGCTGGCTGATTACTGGGATGACATCTTTGGCAGCAAGGATAACTGCACCGCGTACTTTGAGGACTACCTGCTGGCAACCATCACCAGTCCGCTGACGCTTTGCCTGGATGAAGTGGACATGGTGTTTAACCATCCCAACGTGGCATCGGACTTTTTTGGCTTGCTGCGGGCATGGCACGAAGCGGCGAAGAACAGCGATCTCTGGAAGAAGCTCCGCCTCGTTGTGGTGCATTCCACCGAGGTGTACATTCCCATGAATATCAACCAGTCGCCGTTTAATGTGGGACTGCCGATCGAACTCCCAGAATTCACCGCTGAGCAAGTACAGAATCTCGCCGCACGCCACGGGTTGCGGTGGGCAGCTACCGAGATCGAGCCACTGATGGCAATGGTGGGTGGGCATCCCTATCTCGTGAGAGTCGCGCTCTATCATGTGGCACGTCAGGAAACCACCTTGAACCGACTGCTGCAAACGGCTCCCACCGAAGCGGGACTCTACGGCGACCACCTGCGACGGCACCTGTGGAACCTGGAACAGCGCCCAGAGATGGCAATGGCTGTGAAACGAGTCGTACAAACGTCGAATCCCGTCCGGTTGCAGTCGGTGCAGGCATTTCAACTTCACAGTATGGGGCTGGTGAACTTGCAGGACAATGACGTGACGTTTCGGTGTGAGCTGTATCGGCGGTATTTTGGCGATCGGCTTGGGTAGGAGAAGGGAGAAGGGAGGAGGGATGAAAGGTGAAGGCAGAGGGCAGAGGGCAGAAGGCAGGAGACAGGAGGGCGTAGGACGGGTGAAGGGTTGGGAGGTGAGGCGATCGAATGATGAAACGGCGAAGGTGGCAATTGAATATGCGCCTTTGAGGTTAGGAGGGATGCGTTTGAAGCTCAAAGATTCAGCGATGAGGTTCAGAGGCTCAGCGACGAGTGTTCAAGACTCGCGCACGAGGTTCAAAGACTCAATGACGAGGTTCAGAGACTCACTAGCAAGGTTCAAAGATTCACTGACGAGGCTCAAAGACTCGCGCACGGGTATAAAAGACTCAACGACGAGGTTCAGAGGCTCACGCACGAAGTTCAAAGACTCAATGACGAGTATCAAAGACTCAATGATGAGGTTCAAAGACTCAACGATGAAGCTTAACCGTTCATGCGCGAAGCTTAACTATTCAATGACGAAGCTCAAAGGTTCAATGACGAAGCTCAAACATACTCTTACGGAGAAGCAGGCTACAACGATGATGCTCAGAAGTTGGCTGACCAATTTGTCTGCAAGCGCTATTACCCGCCCTGCAATGAATTGCGGGCTAATAGTAGTAAGTCCTCTAAAGAGGACTGCAAGGGGCTTGCAACCCGTTTTAACGGGTTTGATGCTGTTAGCCCGGATTTTAATCACGGGCGGGTCAGCAACGAAGCGATTAGCCTTTCAAGAGTTCTATCAGTCAACCAGGCTCAGAGATTAACAGCCTACGCATAAGCCCGGTTTTTCTCACCCCACACCCTACACCCCACACCCCACACCCCATCTGCCATGAGCTACTCCTACCAGGTTGGCGGCAGCCTCCCCGCCGATGCGCCGACCTACGTTGTCCGACAGGCGGATACAGACCTGTACGAGGGCTTGAAAGCCGGAGAGTTTTGCTATGTGCTGAACTCGCGGCAGATGGGTAAGTCGAGCTTACGGGTGCGGGTGATGCAGCAGTTGCAGGCAGACGGGGTTGCCTGTGCGGTCATTGACCTGACACAGATTGGCAGCGACAACATTACGCCCGACCAGTGGTATGTCGGCATTGCCCGCAGTCTCATCAGCAGCTTCAACCTGGCAGATACCATCAATCTTCGATCGTGGTGGCGCGATCGCGACCATCTCTCCTCTGTCCAGCGACTCAATGAGTTCATCGAAACCGTCTTGCTGGAGTCGATCGCCCAATCGATCGTCATCTTCATCGACGAGATCGACAGCGTTCTCAGCCTGAAGTTCTCGATCGACGACTTTTTTGCCCTCATCCGCGACTGCTACAACGAACGCGCCGACAAACCCGCCTACCGCCGCCTCACCTTTGCCCTCCTCGGTGTCGCCACCCCCTCCGACTTGATCCGCAACGAGCGCAGTACGCCGTTTAATGTGGGACGCGCGATCGCCCTCACGGGGCTTCAGTTCTCGGAAGCTGTTGAACCCCTGACTCCAGGACTGGCAACCAAAGCAACCGATCCGCAAGCAGTGCTGCGAGAGATTCTGAGTTGGACGGGCGGACAGCCGTTTCTTACCCAGAAGCTGTGTAACTTAGTGCAGACTGAAGGCACGATCGCACCAGGTAACGAAGCAACGGCGATCGAAGCATTGGTACGATCGCGCCTCATCGACAACTGGGAATCTCATGATGATCCCGTACATCTGCGAACCATTCGCGATCGGCTCATCCGCAACGAGCAGCGCAAAGGGCAACTCCTGGGACTCTACCAGCAAATCCTCCAGGCTGGAGACATCCCCGCCGATGCCAGCCAGGAGCAAATCGACCTCCGCCTGTCGGGACTGGTCGTAGAGCACCAGGGCAAGCTGGTGTCCTATAACCGGATCTATCAGTCAGTCTTTAACCAGACCTGGGTAGACACGATTCTGGCGCAGTTACGCCCCTACGCTGCTGCCTTTACCGCCTGGGAAGCATCGGAACGCAAGGACGACTCTCGACTGCTGCGCGGCAATGCCCTGAAAGAAGCGCAAGCCTGGGCAGAAGGCAAAAACCTGAGTGAACCAGACAATCGCTTTCTTCGTGCCAGCGATCGCCTGGAACGTCAGGACATGGAGGAAGCAAACCGCATTCTGGCAGAGGCAAACCAAACCCTCGATAATGCTAAACGCAAAGCTACCCGACGCTTAACGATCGCAGGTATCTTGTTGGGGCTGACAGTGCCCATTGCGATCGTAGCGGGAATGATGGCAAGCAATGCAACCAGGAATGCAGACGCAGCAACGAAACGGGAAGCAGACGCAACCAAAAATCTGACGCAAGTGCAAGAGGATAGGCAAAAAGCAATCAGTGAGACGAAGACGGCAAAAGATCAGGTAAAGGATATCAGAGCCGATTTTCAAGCAGAAAACCGTCGCTTTCGAGCTGCCCAAACAGAGCTGACAACCAAAAAACAAGATTTGCAGCAGGCAAGCCAGAACGTTACTACAGCCCAGCGAGACCTGCTAAATGTCAAGCAGCAAGCAAATGTACAGGCTGAAAAAGTGAAGACTGCCGAGCAAAAAGTGGTAAAAGCCGAAGCCGACCAACGAGAAGCCGAGAAAAAGGTGCGTCAGGCTGAAGCAAAGCTGGCACCCATCCAGGCGGAACTGAAGGATGTCTGGGCATTTACAGAGGGTGAAGCAAAGCGAGGACAAGGCAAAACGCAGGAAGCACTAGAGATTTTGAATCGAATTCTGGCAAAAAATCCCAGCAATCGCTTTGCCTATCTTAGTCGAGGCTTTATTTATAGAGACCAGAAACGCTATCAAGATGCCGAAGCAGAGTTTAGAAAAGTCATCAAACTCGACTCTGATAATGTGCTTGCTTACAACAATATAGGTAGTGCGCTGTTTAACCAGGAAAAATTTGATGAGGCAATCACCTACTACAAAAAGGCTATTTCTCTTGAGCCCAAGTTTGCCATTACTTACTATAATTTGAGCCTTGCACTGAAAGCTAATAAGAAATTTGATGAGGCAATCACCTACTGCAAAACAGCAATTGATCTCGACCAAAAATTCACGGAGGCATATAACTGTTTGGGCAATATGCTGGCTGAACAGGAAAAATTTGATGAGGCAATCACCTACTACAAAAAAGCGATCGCCCTTGATTCCAACTTTGCCTATGCTTACAATGGCATAGGTACTGCGCTATCTGCCCAAAATAAGCTGGATGAGGCAATTACCTACTACAAAAAAGCTCTAAGCTCATCTGATCGAGATGGTTCACCCGTTAGTGCCCATACTTTGGCTTACAGTGGTCTCGCTAACACCCTGTCTGCCCAAGGCAAACTAAATGAGGCAATCACCTACTACAAAAAAGCGATCGCCCTTGATTCCAACTTTGCCTATGCTTACAACGCGCTAGGTACTGCGCTATCTGCCCAAAATAAGCTGGATGAGGCAGTTGTGAACTACCAAAAAGCGATTACTCTCGACCCCAAATATGCCCTTGCCTACAAAAATCTAGGCAATGTACTGAGAGCCCAGAAGAAACTGGATGAGTCTATCATTAATTACAGAACAGCGATAACCCTCGATCCTAAATTTACTGCCGCATATAACAGTTTAGGGTATGCATTGAGAGATAAAGGAAAGTTAGACGAGGCAGTTGTAGCAATAAATCAAGCAATTGAGCTTGCTCCTAAAAATCCGAATTTTTCAGACAGTATGGGTGATATGCAGGTTGCTAAAGGAAACTTAGATGAGGCAATCAAGTTTTACAGTAAAGCAATTGAGCTAGATGCCAAATTTGCTTTGTCTTATGCAAACCGAGGCAAAACTTACTATGCCTTACAGCGCTATCAGGAAGCGTTAACTGATTTGAATCAGGCGATTGCCCTTAACCCCAGCTTGAAAGGGGCGATCGAAGCACGCGACGAGGTACTCAAGCAGATCAAACGGTAGGGCTGCTTTGAGGGTGCGATCGAGTGGGTCGGTGAGGGAGGGGCGATCGCTCCACTGTTAGCCTGACTCAGAGATAATAAAAATAATCCTGTCAATTACCGTTATGGAAACCGCAGACATCTTGCAAGCACTGCCTCACCTCACCGTCCGCGATCGCTTGAAAGTCGCTGAAGTTGCCTTTCAACTCGTGCAACAGGAACAAAATGGTTTGACCAAAGACCAACGCCGAGAGCAGTTAGCGATCGCTGCCATGTCTGCGATCGACGATTACGCTCCGGGCAGTGAATTAACCACCTTCACCCTTCTAGACGGTGAAGACTTCCACGACAGTCCTGCCGCTGAACAAGCCGATGCTTAGAGGTGAAATTTGGCTGGTCAAACTTGACCCCACTCTTGGCACTGAGATTAGCAAAACCCGCCCAGCCATCATCGTTAACGACAATGCTATTGGCATCCTACCGCTCAAAGTGATTGTGCCAGTAACTGATTGGAAAGAACCGTTTGCCGCAAGACCCTGGATGGTTCGCCTAGAACCGAATGTTAGCAATGGGTTGAGTAAATTATCGGGTGCAGATACCTTTCAAGTGCGCTCTGTTTCCGAAACTCGCCTCGTGAAGCAGTTGGGAAAACTAGATGACACAACAATGGTAGCGATCGCCGAAGCCTTGGCGATCGTGCTTGCAATCTAAAATCTAATCTCTCGCTTCTCCAATTCCCTGCTTCAAAATTTCCAGCGATCGCCCTTGACCTCAGCTTGAAAGGGGCGATCGAGGCACGCGATGAGGTGCTCAAGCAGATCAAACGGTAGGGGTGTTTTGAGTGCGCGATCGAGCGGGTCAGTGAGGCAGGGGCGATCATGAGATGATCACAAAATCGATCATGATGCGTCTGGCGTTACTGCTTATATCCTGCTTGCATGGCGACCATTAACCAGATCCGGCAAAAAATCCACGATCGAGACTACTACCTGTCTTCCCACGCTGAAGACGAGATGGTTGATGACTACCTGGAACGACAGGACGTTGAACACGCCATCCTTTACGGTCATATTGAGACAACCATGACCCACGATCGCCGGGGCACTCGCTACCGAATCGAGGGGTCTACAATGGATGGCAGATTGATTCATGTGGTTTGTCGCTTTCGTGGCGAAGGCAGCTTAATCATCATCACGGTCTACGCCCTGACGGAGGACAAATGATTTGTGAATTTTGTGATGGACAGACCGTTCCCAAAAAAGTTAGACGACAGCACTGGCTCGAAGGGAAACTCTACATCGTAGAAAATGTCGATGCCGAAGTTTGCGTAGAATGCGGCGAACGTTACTTTCACGCCACAACCCTTGATGCGATCGATCGCTTGCTTAGAACAGAACACACGGTTAAACAACGGCTAGACGTTGAAGTCATCAGTTTGTAGAGCATTAGTTGCCAAGTCTCAAGCCGCTTCAGATATTCAGCGATCGCCCTTGACTCCAGCTTGAAATGGGCGATCGAGGCACGCGATGAGGTGCTCAAGCAGATCAAGCGGTAGGAGTGGTTTGAGGGTGCGTCGGGTAGGTCGGTGAGGGAGGGGCGATCGTGCCAGAATCAGATTAGAGGGTCGAAGAAGGTCTTACTGAATTGATCGACGACTTTCCTTACCTGCAAACTCAAGCCATTCAGGTTCTAGAGGCGATCGCCAAAATCATGCTTTCCCAGGAACGAAATTCGAGTGTTGGAGCAGTTGTCCAAATCAACGATGCTGGAGAAGTAACACCAGTTAGTTTTTAGCAGACTTCACCGCTGGTTTCATCCTCCTCAAACCCAGGAAGAGAAGCAGCAATTTGAACTGTTTAAGCGTCTCATCAATGAGAAAGAGGGCAATCCTGACAATTCGGTTGCTAAAGGATGAAGAAACGGGTGTTTGCCCTACCCAGTTCAGTTCACAAAGCGCTTCAACCGCATGACAACTGCCATACAATAAAGCTATTCCAACCTTTGAGCCGATGACCGCTTCACCTAGCGCCACTGGATCAGCCCTCACCTTACCTGACCATACGCAATTGCCAGAGTCAGACGGTACGTTTGTGAAAAATTTTCAGGAGCATCCTCAGAGCCTTTTACTGACTGACTCCATTCAACCTGTGCTCGATCGACATCATCCAGATGGGCAATACGCGATCGGGCAAGACTCTGGCATTTACTGGCGTTTAACTGACCCACCGGAACGAGGAGCCGAAGCACCGGATTGGTTTTATGTCCCCAACGTGCCGCCAACGCTAAATGGCAAAGTGCGGCGTTCCTATGTACTGTGGCAAGAATATGTCGCGCCCTTGATTGTGCTGGAGTTTGTGTCTGGCAATGGGGCTGAAGAGAGAGATCGCACACCGCCATCTGAAGGGCAAGTCGGCAAATTTTGGGTTTATGAGCAGGCGATTCGAGTACCCTATTACGGCATTTACGAAGTCGAAAAAGCGCAGGTGGCAGTCTATCATCTCGTCGATACGGTCTATCAGCCGATGCCCCCCAACGATCGCGGACATTACCCGATCGCTCCCCTGGGCGTTGAACTCGGTATCTGGCAGGGACGCTATCAAAACGTCGAATTGCCCTGGCTCCGCTGGTGGGATGCCGATGGTCAATTATTGCTCACGGGCGATGAACGAGCAGACTTGGAACAACAGGAAGTGATACGAGAACGACAGCGCACAGAACAGGAGCGGCAACGGGCAGAAATGGAACGGCAGAAGCGACAGCAACTTACAGAGAAGCTCCGATCGCTCACGCCTGATCAACTCAACGCCCTTGGCATTGACCCCAATCTACTGGATTAAGCGATCGCCAACTCCACTTGTTCTACTTCAACGTCTTGCATGAGTCGATCGATCGCCCGATCGATCAAATCCAAGCCTTGCTGCACGTTCTCGATCGTGCTCAGTTGTCCCCGCAGATCTGCCGCACCATTAAACCCTTTGGCATACCAGGTCATGTGTTTGCGCGCCTGACGTACCCCACGATCGCCCTTGTATTCCCACAGCATATACAGATGCTCACGGGCGCATTGGAGGCGTTCAACCGATGTTGGGATTGGCTTCAAGCTTCCGGTTTTGAGAAAATGATCGACTTCACCCACGAGAAACGGGTAGCCCATCGTCCCGCGTGAACACATCACACCATCGGCACCCGTTTGCTCCAGGCAATTCACCGCTGCTTCCACTGAGAAAATATCGCCATTCGCAATCACAGGAATGGACAGGATTTCTTTCACCTTCGCAATCCATTCCCACTTCGCGTTGCCGTTATAGCCCTGCGATCGCGTTCGTCCATGCACCGTAATCATCTGTGCGCCTGCATCTTCCATTCGTTTAGCAAAATCCAGAATGGTAATTTCCTTATCTGTCCAGCCAATACGAGTTTTGACGGTGACGGGTACATCAACGGCTTGGGTGACAGAACGCACGATCGCCTCTGCCGTTTCTGGATCGCGCAACAGCGAAGAACCACCTCCATTTTTGGTGATCTTGTTGACCGGACACCCCATGTTGATGTCTACCGTGTCGGCTCCTTCTGCCACTGCCATCTGTGCCGCTTCTGCCAAAAAGTCAGGACGACAATCAAACAGTTGAATGCTGATGGGGCGTTCGTTGGGGTCTACCTCCATGATGATGGGCAGTTCCTTCACATAATGCAGCCCCGTCGCGTTCACCATCTCGGTATACATCATCGACTCTGGCGCATGACGGCGCACCAACCGCCGAAACACGAGATCGGTCACACCCGATAGCGGCGACTGCAACACGCGGCTATTCACCTCAAAGTGACCAATTTGCAGAGGTGTGGCAAGTCGTTCTTTAAGGGGAGGAGAAAGGAAAAGCATCGAACCAACGCATCCATAGATCACTAACCCCATCTTATCGCTGCCTCTTCCCAAAGCACTCTGGCGACTTCTCGCTCTTGGAAGCGGTTGCCGATCCATCCTTCCTTTTTGGTGTAGCGGACAGCGGTATCAATGCGAATCAGCCGTTCGGATAGGGCAAATGCACACGTTTCTTCATCTTTTAGAGGCTGGACTAGGGGCTGTCATCAATTACAACTACACATGACTCCTAGCAAGGGTTCCAGCCCCTAGCCTGGTGTGTTGAGGCGGGCGCGATCAGGCTGATACCGCAAGGTTTTGGAGCTAATTGATGACGCGCCCTAGCGGACTGAGACAACACCTTGAGCAGTAAGATACGTATGCGTTTGCTCCACTCGTGTCGGGGTGTTTATAGGCGGGATGTAGACCCAAGGCGATCGCGTCTTTGGGAATGGGCACTTGCAAAATTTATCTACGTCAGTACGACTAAGACAGCGTTCTGCCGTTAAGATAAGCTGCAATGGGATTGGGTGACCTTCGTCAACCGTACTGTTTGTTCGCTTAGGCGATTAAAGATTACACCACAAACCTGTGCAGGCAGAAGAGAAGGTGCAGCGTGTTGAAAGCCAGCAGCCAGCAAGACGGGCATCCCGCTCAACCTTGCTGAAGGTTACAGCCGTTAGCAGGCAAAACCCGCGATCGCCTTGCTTTTTGCCTGACCTCAAGCCGCTAAGTTTCTAAATCCTTACAGATTGCTGGAACTTATCGCGTATAAAACAATTCAAAGCTTATTGAAACCTCTAGTGTGCTAGTTTTTGCAGTGTCACACATAACTATGATGCAACGTTCTGTCAGCCTTTTGCGACCCTCTTTCCATGCTGCTACACAGTTTTTTGTGGTTAGCGCTCTTTCTGCGATCGGCTTGCTTGCCAGCTATACTCCGCTGTTAACCCAGCAGTCTCCCTCGATAGGGGTTGCCTATGCCCAATCGACATCCCCGCAAGTGAGTCAGTATGCTCGTGCGGCGTTTTACATTGAGCAGCAGCGTCAGCAAGACTACGCTGAAGCCAAAAAAATCATGGGTGGGAATGTCCCGGAAGATGTGTGCCGACAGCAAAACATTCCGTCAGCGGTTCACGATATCTGCGGTCGCTTTCTGAAGCGTTCTGCCGAGATTATCAAAGATAGTGGCTTAACCATTACTCAATTCAACGAGCTGACCCGCCGCAAAGAAGGCGATCCGGCACTCCAGCAGCAAATTCAAAGCGAACTCCTGAAGTTGCAAAAGTCTGCACCTTAGGCTGAGCCAGCAGAGCGGGCATCGATCGCGGCAGACTGGGTACCATAAAGCGCTTAAAAAGTGCCGTTTGATACTCATTGCGTGTCCATGATTCTGTAAATCCTTATTGGGAGCGGAGCCATATACTGATGGTTAGATCAACAAACCTCAGGTCTAAACGTCAGAGGGTATGATGCGATCGCGCTTCAGCAACTAGTAGGACGCAACCAGTAGGAGGGTTACATGAGTGGACTTGGCGGTTTGAATAAGTCACCCGATGGGGTGGTACTGGGGTTGGTGCAATTGCAACTGCCCAATGTCGTCACGCCCGATGACCTGTCAGCCCAGACGCAACGCCTTGTGGACATGGTGGGCAAGGCACGGCGCAACATGCCTACCATGGATCTGGTGGTTTTCCCAGAATACGCCCTGCACGGTCTCTCAATGGACACCAATCCAGAGATTATGTGCCGCCTGGATGGACCCGAAGTACAGGCATTCAGCGCTGCCTGCCGAGAACATAAAATCTGGGGCTGTTTCTCCATCATGGAATACAACCCCCACGGCAACCCCTACAACAGCGGTATTATTCTTGACGACAAAGGCGAACTCAAGCTCTACTACCGCAAACTCCATCCCTGGGTGCCAGTCGAACCGTGGGAACCTGGCAATTTAGGCATTCCAGTCTGCGAAGGTCCCAACGGCAGCACCCTGGCGCTCATCATCTGCCACGATGGCATGTTCCCTGAAATGGCGCGGGAATGTGCCTACAAAGGTGCTGATATCATGCTGCGAACCGCAGGCTACACCGCACCCATTCGCCACTCCTGGCAGATTACTAACCAGGCAAACGCCTTCTGCAACCTGATCTACACTGCATCGGTTTGCATGTGCGGCTCAGACGGCTCCTTCGACTCAATGGGCGAAGGCATGATCGTCAACTACGATGGTGTACCGCTCGTAACTGGAACTGGTCGCCCGAATGAAATTATTACGGGAGAAGTACGTCCCAAACTGCTTCAGGAAGCACGTCGTCACTGGTCGGTGGAAAACAATATCTATCAGTTTGGGCATCGAGGCTACGTTGCCGTGAAAGGGGGTGCCCAGGATTGCCCCTATACCTACATGCAGGATCTGGTCAATCACGCCTATCGCCTCCCCTGGGAAGATGAGGTCGTTCACACCGATGGCACCTCCTGCGGCTTCGCTCCTCCAACTCGAACCTACGACAGTCCACCTTTGACAGGAACCGTCCCGGAGAAGCTGTTAGCGATCGATCGCACAGAAGGCTAGTTAATGGGTTCGTCCTGCTCAGATTCCGGCTTGCTTGAAAAGTAGGAATCTGAGCAGCCAACTTTCATTAGAGACCCGTACAGCCCTTATGAGCCTGGATCTTTGTCATTAACTCATCGTTAGGTATGCCACTTTTTGTAAAAGCTGAACCTTATCCCTACCCATTCAATGGCGATCTGCGTCCAGAGAATACGGTGTTGCTGATTATTGACATGCAAACCGACTTCTGCGGCATTGGTGGCTATGTCGATCAAATGGGCTACGATCTGTCGCTCACACGGGCACCGATCGCACCCATCAAAGCAGTGCTAGAGGTCATGCGGGCAAAAGGCTTCCACATCATGCACACTCGCGAAGGGCATCGTCCTGATCTCACAGATCTGCCAGCGAATAAGCAGTGGCGATCGCGCCAGATTGGAGCAGGCATTGGTGATCCGGGACCGTGCGGAAAGGTGCTGGTACGCGGTGAAGCTGGCTGGGACATCATTCCCGAACTGGCTCCCTTACCCGGCGAACCCATCATCGATAAACCCGGTAAAGGCTCCTTCTACGCCACCGATTTAGATCTGATCTTGAAGCGTCTGGGCATCCAGAATATCCTGCTGGCAGGCATCACCACGGATGTGTGCGTTCACACCACCATGCGCGATGCCAACGATCGCGGCTACGAATGCCTCCTTCTCTCCGACTGCACCGCCGCCACTGACCACAACAACCATTTAGCCGCTCTCCACATGGTCAAAATGCAAGGCGGCGTGTTTGGTGCCGTGGCAGATTCTAAAGCGCTTTTGGAGGCGATCGGATAGTTGTTAGTAGTTGGTTTTTGGTTGTTAGGAGGGAGAACTAAACTTTTAGTAACGAGCCTACAATTCTAAAGCTGCCTAACTGCGTCAAAGAGGTAGCTTTGCAATGCGATCCACCCATTCTTCAGCAGTGGATGCTGCCCAAATCAGCAACAGTTCCTCAATAACAATCTCAACGGGTAACATCCTGGAAACGATAAGAAGTCCTGAGCTTTGATGGTTAATGATGAACTTAGCAAACTCTGATGGCATCGTTCTCCGAGCGTGGCTAACGAGAATTCGTTTCTGTTGTGCTGCGATCGCCAATACTTCTGGATTTTTAACACCTTCCAACTTAGCAGCAACCGCAGTTTGGAAATCAACTGTAGGCTCTCGTCGTAGAACCCCCATTACAATTGCCTGATTCAAATCAGCATCCGCTTGGTAGCGAACACCAGGGTAAACGCATCTAAAAGGGAGCGGCTCAGGGTGTAAGGTCAGGGGCTTTCCCCTGGTTGTAATGCCTCCGATTGTCAGTCGAGACACTCTCTCTGCCTGTTTAGAACAATACTTTGGTGCGATTGCTGATCCTAGAGTCGAACGCACTCGCGCTCATCAATTGCTTGATATTATCGCTATCGCCTTGTTTGCAGTGCTGGCAGGGGCAGACAGTT
>JAHHHL010000052.1 GCA_019359375.1 Lyngbya sp. HA4199-MV5 | reverse complement strand
GGTTGCAAAGGAGCGCTGGCTCAATTGCAGTTAATCCTGGTTGAGGTGAAATTATAGTTGCAACTAATCCTGGTTTGAAAATGCGACGATTGCAGGTTTGAGCCTTTATGATTGCAGGTCGCTACACCTATCTGGAACGCTACAAAACTGTTACAGCAACAGGTATCGATCATTTTGCAGGGCAAATGTTGACCCCGGCTTTTCTCGACTATTGGTTTAAGCTGGCAAAACGCTACAGTGCCACGGATATCAAGCGGTTTGCTGACCACAAGCGCTACACCCTCATGGCGTGCTTTCTGCTAGAGACTCGTCAGGTTTTACTGGATCACCTGGTCAAGATGCATGACCAATACCTCACGGATCTGTGCCGCAAAGCCAAGAATCGCTACGAACAAAAGCACCGCGAATTGCGTCAGCGACAGAAGAAGGCGGTTGATATCGTGCTGGAGGCTAATCACTACCTGCTGGATTGGCCTCCAGAGCAACCCCTGTTAAAGGCAGAATTTTGGCAATTGGTGGACGAGGATGAATTTCGTAGCTCTCTGGAGAACCTGCAAGCATTTAAACGTCTTGAAGAAAGGGGCTACGGGGATTTGCTCTTAGCCCGTTACCCCAGTTTGCGGAAGTACTTTGCTCAATTCATTCACCTCCCCTTTGCTGCCGAGCATGGCAATGACGACTTGATAGAAGCCATCGGGCTGGTGCGGCAACTGGATTCCGGCAACCTCAAAAAACTACCCCAAACGGCACCAGCAGCTTTTGTCCCTCAAGAGTTGCGGCGTGCGCTCAAAAATCAGGCTGGAACCCTGAATCGCAATGCCTGGGAAGCGGGGCTGGCTTTAGCGATCAAGGATGCGTTGCGCTCTGGTGATCTCTATTTGCCTCAAAGTAAACACCATGTCTCGTTTTGGAACTTAATGCTCAGTGAGACCCGCTGGCAGCAGATCCGCATATCCTCGTTTGAGGAACTGCAACAGCCACCCCAACACGAGGTCAAAACTGTTCTCCCCCAACGGTTCCACGAGGCGATCGCCCAGGCAAAGGAGAAATTTCCGTTCGACAATTTTGCTGAGATTGTCGATGGCAAGCTCAAGTTGAGGCGCTACGACAAAGTGGCTGTACCAGATGCCGTTGCCAACTTGCAAAAGGTGATTGATGCCTGCTTGCCCTCGATCCGGATTGAACAGCTGTTGCTGGAGGTTGACCAACGCACACACTTCACCCACCACTTTACGCCGATCCAAGGCGAGTCCAAGCCAGCGCATTTCTACAGAACTCTCATGGCGACTTTGATTTCTCAAGCAACCAACCTTGGGGTGGTCTCTATGAGTGCCAGTGTGAAAGGAACCTCGATCAATATGCTCCGCCGCATTTTGCATTACTTCATCCGGGAGGAGACCTTAACGGCAGCCAATACCGAACTTGTGAACCGACATCACGCACTACCCTTGAGTGCCGTACACGGGTCTGGAACGCTTTCATCATCGGACGCGCAACGCTTTGGTATTCGCGCCAGTAGTCTGTTGACCTCCTATTACCCGCGCTACTACGGCTATTACGAAAAGGCGATTGGCATCTACACCCATGTCTCTGATCAATACTCAGTCTTCAGTACCAAGGTGATTTCCTGCAGTCCTCGTGAAGCTTTGTATGTCCTGGATGGGCTGCTGGAAAACAACACGATCCTCAGAATCCGCGAGCATACGACGGACACCCATGGCTACACCGAAATCATCTTTGCACTGTGTCACTTATTGGGCTTCTATTTCATGCCACGTATCCGGGATTTGAAGGACCAGCAGCTTTATAAAGTCGATCGAAACCATGATTATGGGGTTTTCACGCCCTTGCTAACGAAAACGGCTGATCTCAACATTATTGAGGAACAGTGGGAGGAGATGATTCGGGTGGCCCTTTCCCTCAAGCAACGCACAGCACCTGCAAATGTGATTGTTCAGAGGCTCACCAATAGTTTCCCCGCTGACCGGCTGTCTAAGGCATTTACCAATCTTGGTCGTATCCTCAAGACTCAATATATCTTGCGCTATCTCACCGAGCCCAGTCTGCGGCAGACAGTGCAACGCCAACTCAACAAAGGGGAATACCGGCACAAGCTGCCACGTCGGGTTTTCTTTGCTGATCAGGGTGAGTTTACGACGGGGGATTACGAGGAAATTATGAACAAGGCCAGCTGCTTGAGCCTGGTTTCCAATGCCATCCTTTACTGGAATACCATCAAGATCAACGAAATCGTCGAAAGCCTGAGGGCACAAGGGGAGATGATTGAGGATGAAACCCTATCTCACATTTCTCTGCTGCCCTTCAGGCATGTCGTGCCGAATGGAACATATTTCATTGATGACCTCTAGCTGTAAATCCTACATGCCAAGGCTTTCGGTAATACCCGAATTCAAAACCGTAACTTTCTGTTCAAATGCGCACGCGGGTCCAATATGGCTTGGCTGATCCGGCGCATTCAGCTAGCAGTGGATCACTATGGCGGTCGCTCCAGAGAGCTGCAATTCATCTTTCTGAGCGCAACTTGTGGTAACCCGAAACAGCTTGCCCGAAAGCTCGCAGGACTGAAGCCAACTAAGCGTGATCCAAAGCCTCTCATTTGGATTCATAGAAGTGGAGCGGCGGCACCCCATCGCCAGGTAGTTGTGACTCAACCCAGCTACAACCTGACTTCGGATACAGCTCGTATTATTCAGTTCTTGTTAGTTCAGGGAAAGTCCGGGATTGCCTTTTGCAACTCGCGCCGGAGTGTCAGGGATCTAACGGGACTGCTGAAGTCAAACCGGGTGGCTGCTTTCTATGGCGGCATCAGTCCAGAGCGTCGCGCTGAAGTGGTTCAACAACTCCAGTCCGGCACCATTCAATGGATTATTGCGACGGAAGCCTTAGAAGCTGGCATTGACCTACCTGAGCTGGAGTGCTGTGTTCTACGGGGCTGGCCTGGCTCCAAAATGGCGTATCAGCAGCGCAGTGGTCGAGCCGGACGCGTCAAACCAGGAATGACAGTGCTGATTCCCAATGCTCTTAATCCGATCGATCGCTACATCACAGAGCATCCAGAACTTTTGATCTCTGGTGAAGCGGAGGACGTTTTCTTTAATGACGAATATCCTATCTTTGCGGCTAAACATCTTCTCTGTGCCGCAGCAGAAACGGGCATTCCCACCAGCAAAATCAAGCATTACTTTGGTAGTGCTGCGATCGAAGTTGCAAAACTTTTAATGGCTCAAGGACACCTCAACAAAGGGCGTAATGGGCTATGGGCGCGGGGCTACCCGCATAAAGATGTCAACTTTCGGGGAGGTGTGTCTCAAACGACCGTCAAACTGGTGGATGCTGAGTCGGGCGAAGCACTGGAGGAAGTGTCAGAGGACATTGCCCATCGGGAAGTGCATCCCCATGCTATCTACAAACGGCAAGATGGCGACGGACAAATGTTGACCTATCAGTGCATCTCGCTCGACTTGACCAGTAAGCAGGCAATTCTGAAACAAGTGCCGGATAGTCCCCTGTTCACGGCTGCTTTTACTCAGTCGGAAACCAGTAGCCTGAAGGCGTTAACCAATCCGGTCGCCTTACCGTTAAAATTTCCCAGTGTAGAGGGGGGTGCTGATTTACCTGCCTTTTTAACGCTTGAACTCAGCTATGGGCAAGTCAGCCACATCACTAGCGGTTACAGTTTGATAACACAGCTCTATGAACAGACTTGTCTGAACCGCCGGTGTTTGAACTACAAAGAGCCGTTACCAGACGATCGCCGCTGTCCACTGTGCATCAAGCCAACCCGCAAGGCACTGCTGAGCAAGACCCTGTCTGAAGAAAGTTTTGAGCAGCCCTACCGCACTCAATTTTCAGCCCCCATTGTCAAAGTGGCGATCGACTCCACTGCACAAGACTATCTCCAAACCTTTGCTAGAGAAGCAAGAACTAGCTTGAGTCGCAGTGGGTAGCCAATTCCACCCGGCTATCAGCAATTATGGGAGCATCCCAGTAGCCTAATTGCCATACACAGCTTTGGACATCAAAACCTGCGATCGCTGCAACTTTTTGCTAGGGTTGACCCCAGAGAAGTGAACTTTTCGGTAGTTAAGGAAGCTGGCGATCGCAACCAGTACGCAGGCTATTTCTACGACACCAGCGACGGTGGAAATGGGGCTTCTGAAGCCGTATTCAAACATATGGCTGAACTTGCGAGTGCTGCCGCTGCGATCGCCGATCTTCAGAAATGGTTCACATTAATCATTTGTTGAGCGATCGCGATAAGTCCTTAAATCGGCTGACGTGATCTCTGCTGATGGAGCAAGTCGATAATGCTTTTCTCGCGAAATAGTGACAACATTGTCGCTTTCTTCAAACTCGAAGAGAGCAATCAAATCATTCTCCATAAATTGGGCAGCAATGGGGCGACAGATTAAAGCAGGAAACTTTGCTGCACAAAGCCTGAAATCTTGCTCAATCTGGACAATACTGAGCCGATCTTTACCACCTTTGGCTTGAACTGGAAAAACATAATGTGCCCCTCTACGATCCAATCCAATGTATATTTCATCGGTTTCTATTTGCCCTAATCCTGGTACACTCGTCCTTAGATGATTTTGTAGTGAGTAACAAGTAACCCCAGTAAAAATGTCGATTAATCGGTTGTAACGAAGTTTAGCTAACAACGCTTGCTCATCAGTAAGAGCATACATGATCACAATTCCCGGTGTTGAGTCTGGAACTTTTGTTTCAGACATCATTTGAGTCGGCGTAAGCGTTTGTTCAACAACCGCCACGAAGCAATAACGAGCTTTTCCGGTAGATCGAATAATCCAGTGCTTTCCTTGCGGTGCCCTCGCTTTGATAGCATCCGGTAATTCTGCACGATAGCGAAAGCTATAGATGACATCCCCCAAGTTTTTCGGCAACTTAATTCCTAGTTCCTCAGCAACACGCACAATATCTTCTCTGGGAAAATCAATCTCCTCCGTTCCGTCTTGATAGTATGACAGGAAGATACGCTCAATAATTTGCTGATAACGATTTGGGTTAGCCATCTAATTGACACTTTGCCAATTTATTTGTTTCCCTCGGTCTTCTCACCTGACCAGCGCAAAACGACAACCTCTTCTCGCATCTGCTCCTTTGTTGCTGTTGCTAGTCGGGTACGGAATAGATCAATACTGACCACTTCGTAACCCAATACTTGAGCAATCTCTGCAAGAAGTTGACCTGTGCGAATCATCACTCTCAGATAAGAGGCTTGATCTCCAACAACATAGGCTAACTGTGCACCAGGACGTAAAGCCATCCTTAGTTCTGCCAGATGTTTTGCCATGCCACCAAAGTAAAGTTTAGTCACTCTGGCATACATTCGTTCAAATCCGCTTGTTTTACCAAGCTCGATCCTTCTTGCCTCAATTGTTTCTGCAATTTGTTGAATTTCAATATGAGAAGCAACCCATTTGTCATCATCATCAGTCTTATAGACATTCCGGGTGTTTGAACGTACTAATCCTCGCTTCAAGACTTGTAAATCGGCTCGATTGCTAATAAAACCGAGGAGAACTGTTTCTAAACGAGTTGTCCGAGTGTAATCTTTTTCATTGGGATAAGGAGGTGATGTAATCACTGCATCGATCGAACAGGGTTCCAAAATCTGTGAGATTTGGCGCGAGTCAGCATGATGGGCAATCGCAGGTGTAAAAGGTAGCTTTTGAAGTTCACGCAAGTCATGGGCAATGGTTTTAACCTCTGCTAACCAAGCTTCAACCACCGGAGCATCCGTTTTCGCGGCACCAACCCCCACTTCTGGACCAAAGTGCAGATTGCTGATGGTCGCAACTAACGCTTTAGCAAGCGCTAGTGATTCATGGCGGGAATAATGCTCGTCACCCTGCTGTTTTAACTGCTTTAGTAAAACCAGCGTCTTGTGCAGGGGAAGCGGGCTAATTGAGTTAGTCAGTAATAGCTTTAAGCTTTCTTCTGGAAGGGTTAATCGTCTTTTCCCATATTTTTTGATTGCACACTGGGCAGCATCAGCGACCTTAACAGCATGAGCTAGCAGGGCATCAGGATCAGGAGTCCAATCCACTTTTAACTGACTGGCAAGATGAGCCATTGGATTGGCTTCCACCCCAACACTCGGAATTCCTAGCTTCTTACATTCAACGATCGTGGTGCCCGTACCACAAAATGGATCAAGAACCTGGCTATACTGATTCACCCCAAACCGTTCCAAGTAGCTTCGCACTAGATGGGGTGGATAGGACAGCACAAATCGATACCAGTCGTGTGCAGCGCGATCTTCAACACAGAGCCGATTAATTTCTGTGCGGTATCGACTCTGTTTAATCTCAGGGGTTGATGTAGCAGGTTCTAGGTATTGCACAGCTTTATAATAATAGTGTTGACCGCCTCTTCAAGAGACATCTGCACTAAAATACCCTAGCGATGGGGCAAAAGTAAACAAAAAAGCGTCACTCACGCTAAATACAGCATGAACTAAAATGTCTCTTGCGTAATGGTACTTAACTTTTTGGACAATTGTACTATAGATTGAGCGTTTGTACTATAAAATATAAAGCTTCAAGATGAGAGTTCTTGCTTTAGCTTTATAGACCGCCCCGTCGTTCGATTTTTGATCAGCACTTCTTTTTCACCGTACCGTTTTGAGTAGTCCTCAGCCGTTTTATGATTGCCGGGATTGAACAGGACGTGGGTGCTACAAGCAGAGGCGCGCGGCTTTGCCGTTACCGCAAGGGTCGCTGCACCCATCTTGTCCCCATAGATGTCATAGAGTTGATCCAAACTTTGAATGCCCAGGATGAAGCAGGCTCCATTGGAACGGTATTCGTTAATCCATTGGGGCAGGCGGTCGAGCTTGATCGAGGACAACTCGTCTAGAGAGATAATCAGCGGGTCTTTGCGGGGTGTGCTGAGATTGCCCACAATCATCAGGTGAATCGCAGCAGCCAGCAACGGACCCACCACACTGCGACGCTCATCATCCAACTTGAATACTACGATTTCCCGTCCTTCCAAGCGAGTTGGAATCGTGGATTTGCCAATAAAGGCTCGGAGCAGGTCTGCTTGAATGAACGATGAAAAGGTGCCTGCGGCGGTCGTTAGGATACCAGAGATGGTTTTTTCAGCGTCCTTCGCGCTAAGGAACTGTACAAAAGAGGTAGCAACCCATTCATCCAACTGTTTGGATTGCACCGCATAATCGATTCGATGCACCAAGTTAGGCAGGCGCAACACGGCGTAGAGCATTGCCATATCGGGATAACGGGAACCCTTGACCAGTTGCAGCAATGCCTTTGCCAGCAAGTCTCCTGCCTTGGTGAAGAATTCATCGCTCCGCCCGCCATCACCCTCTCTAGCGTTGCGATTAATGACTTTACCGATTTCCCCTGCCATTACGCCATCTCGCGCATCCCGCATGTAATCCAACGGGTTAATCACGCCACTGAAGGCTTCTCCCGGTGCAAAGACTCTGACCTGATACCCATAACGCGCTGCCAGGGGTGCGTGGAGGCGCATCTGATCACCCTTTTTGTCGTAGAGCAGAATGGGAAAGCCCTGTTGCATAGCACTTTCCAGCATTCGGTCGATTGTGGAGTACGTTTTTCCAGAACCAGGAGCGCCAATGACCAATGTACCTCGTTCAGAACTGGGAAACCAAACCGTTGGGGATGCTCCCAATGTGGTTTGTATTGTTGTCATTACCCCGCGCCATGCTCCTTTTGCCCAATAACGAGGTGTGCCAGACCAAAGCGTTACTTTGTTGTGTTTGCGTTCCCGAATCTGTTTGAGTGACAGGCTGGTTGCAGCGAGTTTCTCCGCTGTGCCACACAGTTTGCCCGTAGTAATTTTGCCCTTACTCGATCCACTGATGCGGAGCAGCAATAATACGACCACCAACCCACCCAGCATCATCCAGCCCTGGGGATTGTTGTATTGCTGAAACATTTTGCCAAAGTCGATCGCTGCCAATGGTTGGGAATAGGACGGCACCTGCATCAAAGCAGTCGATGTAGGGCTTTTACTGGTAGGGCTTTTACTGCCAGAAAGGGAGTTCCAATGGGTCGGCAAGGGGAGAGACATAGCAAAAGGCTGAGATTCTGGCAGAAATTCTAACGATCGCAGGTCGGTCAGTGGATCAACTACCTGGACATTTTTTTAGGGTGTGAGGAGATGCGATAGCTTGCGCTGACTTGTCAGTTCGCGATGTCCAAAGGCTCAATACCCAAATTCTGTTTCAGATAGCGTCTCAGGCTAGCGCCTCAGCGTTGGGATAATTCATTTGGCTGCACTGCAATGGTTAAACCAACGAACTCTAGAAATAGCTCTACCAGCACTGCCAGAACGGGTGCTAAAATGGCTACTCCCAAAGCACCAAAATCAACTGCGGCAACCAACTCTCGTGCGGCTCGAACGGGCAGGACGGAGCCAGAAGACTTTGAGGTTGACACAGACTTATTCAGCGATGGCTACAATCAGGTGCGCCGACCACAGTTGCCCTACGGCATTGTGGTTAATGACAAGCCAGCCGGGATTCTGATTCCGATCGATCAGTTGGAAAAGGCGGGCTGGCTTGCGATGCCGGATGAAGATGACCTCACGACTGTTACGTTCACTGAAGATGTGACGGGTCTTTTGATTACGGAAGCCCGGTTGCTCGTGCTGGCATTTGTGCCGGAATACATTCGCTACAAGTCAGATGTAGAAGACCTAGGTGGCACCATAGTCGGACTCTACGACGAGTACCGCCATAGCCTGGACAAGAAATCGATGGATGTTTGCTCAGAACATGCGCTGTTGTTTCTGGATGAGGATAATCAACCGCTGCATACGATACCGATCGCGTAGCGTGCCGCAGGCATTCGTGGTGCGGTTTAAAATGTCGCTCAAAAGATGTTCTGGACTTCAAAAACTCTGTTTCTCCGATTGCAACGTACTACCCCGTCCAGAACATCTTTTCTGGAGCCTTTAAGTCAGCCCGTGAGGAATTCTACCGTGTCCTTGAAAAAACATTTTTAGAGGTGTAATTGAGATTGTAAAGTTTTTTAAATTTTAGTTGTAAAAAGTGTATACTCATACGGATTGACATACATTTTTCTAGTAGTTAAATTAAAATCTTGAACTTCATGCACCTCCTGCCATGATCTATGAAGCTAAAAAAGCGGCTGATGAAGCTAATGCGCTTCAACGCGACGGTATTTCTATACTCAAGTTTAAGTCTACAGTAGAAAAAAGACAGGCTGAGGAAATTGAGAAAGAAATAGAGAATTTAGCTAACAAGTATTTAGAGCTAAGGAATCATATCGTTGGTTTTGATCATAGACAATTTAATATTGAAGGTTCTCTTTACGATTTTGATGAGCTTGAGGAACACTTAGGTTTAGGAAGGCATTCTTTTGAATTTAGTCAATTAGATATTCAGACAGTACAAAAGTCCAAGAGTGAAATCATCAAAAATGCTCTTAGAATTGTTTGCGACAAATTAAATGCTCAAACAGCAGCTATCTTCTTAATCGATAAAAATGGCTTTTTGAGGCGTACGGGAATTTATGGTTGGAATAAAGATGGTAATTGTATAGAAGATAGCTGGTTTTCTGAAGAATACTATGAGGTTGGTGAAAGCTTTACAGGAAATGCTGCGACAAACAGGAGAGATATAAAATCTAAGTATGGTGAAATTCAATATACGGAGACTTTGAGTGTTCGAGATTTAAAGGAGGCAAGTAGGAGTCATTACCAAGAAGCCTTGGGTGACTTGAGATGTGCTATCGCTATACCTCTGAATGGTCGCAATAAAACTTATGGAGTTTTGAGAATTATAAATAAGACATATGAGATCGGCGAAAAATCCTTTTTATCTAATCAATCCTTCTCCAAGGAAGATATTAACTTATTGCTCCTTCTGTCAACTTATATTGCAAATACGCTCTCAAATTTTCGTAGAGATGTGCAAAACAAAATATTTAATTTTCTGAGCCAGTTAATGGTTAAACCAAATACTTCTCAAAAGGAAGATATGGGAAAAACCTATAAGCAAATATTGGATTTATTAGTTCTCAATCCGGAGACTGCTTTTAAAGCAGCTATTCTGCGTGAGAAAAATGAGAAATCAGGAACGTTAGATGTGCTTGCTATAGCTCTTACTCCAGACGTAACTGGAAGTAGAGATAGTAAACCTAGAAGACCAGGAGATGACGGTTTTTTATGGCTGATCGCTGAAAGTAAAAGTGGAAAGCCACTGATCCTTCAGAATATACAAAAAGAAGAACAGATACAGCAATTTAAGAATAGAGCTTGGATAAAAGAAAATAATTTTCAGGCTTTTGGCTGTTTTCCACTAATGGTGGAAGGTGAAGTTGTAGGTACTCTCTCTCTCTATACAGGATATGACTATGAATTTTATTCTGATAGCGTTAGCTTTTTACAAAGCGTGACAGGGTTGATAGCTTCCTTCCTGTTCAGAACTAATTACGAAAAATCATATGTAATTCGGCAAGTCGAGGAAAAGTTTCATACCCTAGCAAACCAATGGAGGCATGAAACTGCATCTTCTTCATCTATCGTTCAAAAGTCGCTTCACAAAGATTACCAGCAAATAATAGGCTTAGGATCTGCTGCTGTACCCCTATTGTTGAAGGAACTAGCTAATCGCCCTGATCACTGGTTTTGGGCATTAAGTGCAATTACAGGTGCAAACCCTGTTGAACCTGAGCAACGGGGAAGAATCAATGAGATGACAAAAGCTTGGCTCGCTTGGGGAAAGGAAAAGGGATATGTGTTCGATTAAAGATTGCTTTCCTTATCTTGCGGATAATATATTCAGTCCTGTAACCATAAAATACAATTGTTTTGCTTGGGCAGCAGGTCAAGATTTCTGTATCTGGTCGCCTGAGCCGTTTGATCAATATTATTGGCCTTCTAATGCTCCTAAAGACGAAGCTTTAGACAGTTACATCTTAGCTTATGGCTTTATAAGTTATGAGCTTTCACCCGATAATAATCCAGAGTTAGAGCCTGGTTTTGAAAAAATAGCATTATATGTTGATTCTTTTGGGAAGGTTACACATGCGACAAGACAAATTGCTAAAGGGGCAAATATTGGAAAGTGGACAAGTAAGATAGGTGATCTTGAAGATATACTACACGAGACATATGATTTTTTAGAGGGTAACGATTTCGGTTTTCTAGCTACCATTTTAAGGCGACGTATAACGCTTGAAACGGATTCCTAGTCTCGAATGATGCATTTCCGCACATTTTTTATCATGTGTTCTCTGAAAGTCCCAGCATTTGCCGAAAAGCTTCATCATATAAAGCATTCTCCCAGCCTATTGCAGACTGAATTTGAGCAGTAACTAATCCTTTTGCTCCAAAAAACTTGGCTCCCTGAATATTAGCGCCACTAAGATCGGAACCGCTGAGGACTGCACTGCTAAAGTCAGCACCACTAAGATCAGCGCCGCTAAGTATAGTTTGAACAAGATTAGCTGTAGTGAAATTGGCTTGACAGAGAACAGTTGTTGTGAAGTTAGCTTTATTTAAATTAGCATTCTTGAAATTAGCTCTCGAAAGTAAAGCTTCTGATAGGTTAGCCTGATTTAGAAAAGCCCCTGAAAAATTAATGATGTTGATGGTAGGGTTAACCCTATCACGATTAATGCAGCTTAAATTTGCATCTCTGAGATCAGCCTTGTTCAGGTTTGCACCTCCAAGGTAAGCTTCTCTAAGATCGGCTTCTCTAAGATCCGCACGTTCAAGGCAGGCTTCCCTGAGATTAGCTTTAGCTAGGTTTGTATTGCTCAAATCAAGCTTTGCATCTTTTTGATCTTTATTACCATCTCGCCGTCCGATTACAATGAGAATTACCTGAATGTCAGGAGTAATCGGTCTAATTGGCATTTGGTTATTAAGAGGTCGAGATACAGGAGACCTGATTTGGATGAAGGAAGTTAAGACTTCTATAACTGTCCAATGATCCTTTATAGAGTCCTTGGAAATTCGTTCAAGAGAATAAATTCCCCCTAATTGAAGCTCTATTTTTCCACTACCTAATTGCTCGACAGCCTTATTAAATCGTTCTGTAATTTGTTTGTCTTCAGTGGCTTTCAGATTTGCCTCTGCAATCAAACGGTCTGTAACCTGTCTCTCTTGAATGATTTTTAGGTTTGCTTCTGCAATTGATTGATCTTTAGCTTGCTTGATTCGTAACGCTTCGAGATTTGCTTCTGCAATCTTCAAATTGCACCAAGTAAAGTATGCAGTTACGAAAAAGAATATCCCACCCAATGTTTGAACTAAGGTTGTATAAATGGCGTTTTGAGCGTTAACTCGATCCTTCTCTATTGCAAGTAAGTCTTTCTGTAATGGCAATTGATCTTTTACTGGTAATTGGTTGAGATCAGCACGTAGTTTCTCAATAGGTTTATCTAGTGAATCAAGCTTAATTTGCTGTACTTTCCAAAGTACTGTCAATAATGAAGACATAACTAGTAGAACTATTATCAAAGGCAACTTATTTTTTAGAGTTAGCAGAGTTCGGAGAAGTAGTTTCTGTATATGACTGAGTAATCTGACCATATAGATTCTAAGCTTTCATCCACAACTAATTAGACACTTCAGATTTAATGAGAGCTTCCTTACATCAAAAAAACCACTGAAAACTTACTGTACTCCTATCAAGAGCATAAGGCATCTTTACATCATAACCGGATTATATAGTTCAGCGATCGGGTTGGGCATTGATCCCAACGGCACCTGACCCAACCCTGGAATATCTTTCACCAAGCTGTTCATCCAGCCCTCAAATTGTTGGAGTTGAACGGCTTCCAAGTTGGGAATGGAGCTGACAGGAAAGCGAGAAAGATCAATCTCCTTTAAGCGTAGCTGTCCAATCTGGGGATGCTGTGCCAGCACTCCAGCTAGGGTTTGATCAGGGACCTTAATGCCTACGGCTTTGGCAGCGAGAAGAGCTGCGACAGGGGCGATCGCCCGCACATTGGTCTGTGCCAATCCCGGTACTACCTTTGCCAAATGGTTTAAGGTTTGATCGGCTGCCAGCGTAAACGCACTCAAGGCAACTTGATTGAGATCGAGGTTGGTGAGTTGGGCGTTGGCGGAGCCGCTCCTTGGGAGAATCGCCCCTGACAAAAACACTTCTGCTTGAAATGCCTGCGAGATATCCCCAGCTTTAAATACTGGTCGGGAGTCATGCCAGCGCTCCAACTGCGGCTCAGGTCATACCCCAACATTTGGCTGTAGGGCTTGCCATCGACCGAGCCACAGCGACTGATACCCGGCATCTGCGATAAAGAGATCCGGTTCCAGTCGGGCAACAAAACTTGCGTTGCAGGCAATCCAGCTTGACTCCCTGCAATTTCTGGAATTCGCGTGGGTAGGCTGCTGTCGTCGATCGTGCGAGCAGATGCAGGTGAAACAAGTCCGCAAAGGCTGATGACAATCAAGCACAGCGAAATGATCCATGCCAGAACACGCTGCCTTTTGAAGCCGTCTGGCATTCTCAGTGGGGTATTCATGACATCAGGCAGGGTTGAGTGGATTAAAGCTCCAGTTCGGGTGCAGAAAAGGTACGCTCTGTTTTCGGCTGATAACGATAACCCTTGCCATAGCCCTTTAAGTGAGGGTTGGGGTTGGCGGCTGATTCTGAGTAAGGTGTATCGCCAAAATTTTGTTCAAAGATGTTTTCCTGGTAGCCATCACTGAAGTGATCGGTTTGCCAGGGATTGGTGCCTGCCCCAGTGATCGATTGTTTGCCACCAGCGACAGAGGTTTGATAACCACCCGTTTGGTAACCGCTACTACTGTCAGGATTGGCATTGAAATCGGGGGTTGATTCAGTGTTCATCGCGCAAGCATCCATACGAAACGATATGCTTGCCAGCCTATAAAGCTTGACCTGAGAGTGACCTCAACCAGGTGGATAACAACGCTCCAGCCAACTGGCTGTTTGTAGGGATATTCCTACAGGAGGCTTGCGCTGTGGATCAACTGAGTTTTATTCCCGAAGAGTTGGTGCGAACCCTTCAACAAGGGAAAGATGCTGCCAACCCAGACACCCGTTGCTCATCTAGCACCCTGGAAATGTTGCGCCTTTTGGCATCCCTCGATGTTCCTAGAGAACTGCTAGCGTGCATGTTGGAAATGGCAGAGTTTTCCATGCATCACGTCCGTTATTTAGCAGGACCGCTGGTGATGCATCGTAGTTCATGGGGTGATGCAACTCCAGGTTGGTTAAAGGTTGCCTGTGTGCAAGATCGGTTTGAACTCATCCTTTCCGAGTATGAACAGGAGCAAGTTGGAGACTACGCTACACCTACGGAAGCATTAGCTTATATGATGCCTGCAACGATGGAAGCACCAATGCATCGAAATTATGTTGATCTCTATCTTTGGTCGGGAAATGAGGTCATGAAAAAACACAATCGGTTGCCTGAAAATGCAACCAGTTTTTATGAGTTGATTGGTGGGCATCCGATTGAATTCAGTACAGTCAAAAATGATTTTCAAGATCTGAGTCGATCGATTCGTCGAAGCGTGGTGAAGCACGCAGCTCAACAGGGATGGGGAAAGCGGCGCAATCGAGCAAAGGTAGAAGCAATCGCGGCTGACCCAGCTCAAGTATCTGATCAGCCAGAACAGGTCAGTTTGTTCTGAATCATGAGCGATACCGGAGATGGTTGGTGCTACCGCCCCTTCAAGCTAGTCCTCCATCCATTTCGGATTATGTCTGCCTCTCGAACTCACTCTCATTTGAAAGATGGAACCTATCAACTGATTACGTCGGGCAAAGAACTTGAATCGGCACTGTGTTGGCGTAGCCTCGCCGGAGGAGAATCGCTAGAACAGTTTTCAGCGATTGGATTGGACTGCGAAACGACAGGGTTAGATCCTCACATTCATACGATTCGGCTCATTCAGCTTGCAGTCCCCGATCAGCCAGTGATGCTCATTGATTTATCTCAGATTGTCTCTTGCGATCGCCACCCACTCCAACAGCTCCTCTCCAGCCCTGTGCTTAAGACTACTCACAACGGCAAATTCGACTGGCAATTCCTTGCCCAGGCAGGACTCCAACCCGCGCCTCCCTTTTTCGATACCCAACTTGCCTATTGAGTGCTGACAGCAGGACTGAAAACCAGTCTCTCGTTGCAGACGCTTGCTCAAAAGCTATTGAATATAGAGCTGGATAAAACCCAACAGGTCAGTGATTGGAGCCAGCCCCTAACTTCAAAACAGTTACAGTACGCGGCGTTGGATGCAGCAATTTTGTTAAAGTTATACCCGATTCTAGTCAAGAAGTTAGAGCGTTGGCGAAGCCTTTCCGAAGGAAACTCGCACCTCCTTAAAATTGCCCAGATGGAGTTTCACTGTATGCCTGCGGTAGCTCAAATGGAGCTAAATGGCATGTTATTGGATCTCTCTCGCTGGAAAAGGTTGGGGGCAAAGCTAGAGAGCGATCAGGATGCGGCACTTCATCAGCTTAGCCAACTCCGGATCGCTGGTAACGCTCAAATGTCTTTGCTGCCGGAGATGACGGATACGATTAACCCAAACTCTCCCCAACAGGTGCTTGCAGCGCTTCAGGCATTTGGAATTCCAGTAAACTCGACCAATCAAAAGGAACTGGTTCCCCTGGCGAAACACTATCCTGTGATCCGAGCGTTATTGGACTACCGCCACCTCTCCAAAATTACTGCTACCTTTGCCGACAGCCTGCCCAAGCACATCCATCCCGTAACAGCCAGGATTCACCCGACCTACTATCAGCTTGGAGCCAGATCTGGTCGGTTCTCTTGCCGTAATCCGCCCCTGCAAACCATTCCTCGCGATGCCGCAGCCCGAACCTGTTTTGTAGCTGCACCAGGCTACAGGATCGTGCGAGCAGATTATTCCCAGATTGAACTGAGGATTGTTGCCCGCTTGAGTGGCGATGCCCAAATGCAACGAGTGTATCGTAAGGGCGAGGATCTGCACCGACTAACAGCAGCTTTGGTGACTGGAAAAGCGATCGACGCTGTGAGCGAGGAAGATCGACGGCTTGCCAAAGCCATCAACTTTGGGCTGATTTACGGCATGGGTGCTGCCAAGCTTCAGAGCTATGCTGAGACCAAGTATGGAGTCACTCTATCGTTGGAGGAGGCAAAAGCATTCCGGAAACGGTTCTTTGAAGCCTACACCGGAGTGGCAGAGTGGCATGGGACGATCAAGCGCAGTTACATCCGGGGAACAAAGCAGAGCCGTACCTTGGCAGGACGGCGACGCAGGTGGGCAGACAAACCCAGGCTGGCAGAGCTGCTGAATCATCCAGTCCAGGGGTTAAATGCTGACATTACGAAACTGGCGTTGGTGAAACTCAACAAAGTACTGGCAGAGACAGGAGCAAAGCTGATTTGCACGGTGCATGATGAAATTCTGCTGGAGTGCCCTGCGGTTGAGGCGAAGCATGTCAGTGATCTCTTGCACCGCTGCATGATTGTGTCAGCTCAGAAGTTTCTGCATCCGATCCCGGTGGTCGTGGACATCAAAGTTTCATCTAGTTGGGGTGGCGGTGAAGCTTAGGGAATAGTTTTGCCTTTATGACGAGCCAAATTTTCCCTAACCAAAAGCAGTACGGGTGAATCTGGACTTAGGGAATGAAAACAAGCTAAAGATCTCTAAGTATTCCCTAAGCAGATTTTGCGGGATCAGGGGTGGGAGATGCCAAAGCGGAGCAAAGCAGCACGATTGATTCAGGAACTCCAGGATTGGAGTGATGAAGAGCTAGGGGATCTGGCTGAAATGATTCAGGGGCTATTGGAGTCACGCCGGGAGGAGGCAGAGGAGAAAACCCAGGAGACTCGTGAGGATGGCACACCGATGGGGAAGCACGGGGGACGAGGGCATATTGAGCTGAAGATGATTCCTGATTCTAAAACAGGGAAGACTTATGGACCTTACCGCTACCTGCGCTATTGGGGGATGACGAAGAAGGGGGCAATGGGGTTGAAGAGCGTATATTTGGGGAAAGGAACAAATACAGGTTGATGATCGCCTGGGTTTGGATTGCACTTTTTGTTTGATCGCCATCCTGAGGGGCTAATTCAATCTAACCACTCGATACACACAACGCCGATCGCCTGCTAAGAGATGCTCCGTTCGCTCAATGCTCACGTCCTTACCCAATGCTGCTTGAAAGATCTCTAATTCCATACGACATAGACCTGTACAGGCAGTTGCTACGGCACAAATCGGGCAGTGCTTTTCGGCAAAGAGAAAGCTTCCATCTGATTGCATCAGAACCTCTGCCATGTAGCCTTCTTCGGTTCGCTGTGCTGCCAACACTTCCAAGCGCCGTTTCAGGGCAGCTTTCTGGGGGATGATTGCTTGATACGCCTGAATCTGTTCGCGAGTTCTAATCGCTAATAGTTGATCCAACCCCGCTTCACCAAACGCTTCCTTCATTGACTCAATCAGGCTGAGAGTCAATTCAGCATAGCGATCGGGGAAGAAGCGATCAGCGGCAGGTGTTAAATGCCATAGTTTGGCAGGTCGCCCCATCGATCGCGCTTCTTCCTGATACGTCACCAAGCCTTCTTTCTGCAAGGCATAGAGATGCTGGCGCACCGCCATCGCTGTGATGTTGAAGTGAGAAGCAAGCGTTTCCGCATCCATTGCTCCTTCCTGCTTGAGCCGTTGGACGATTGCCCGCCGCGTCCGAACGCTGGTTGATTCTGCTGGTTTGTCGGCTTTCATACTCAACAAGTTAAAGAAAAGTGTTTACAAAGTCAAGCTGGATAATTATAATCATCCTAAAGGTTTTTCTTTAGAAAGTTTCCTAACACTCTAACTCAGGAGGCAAGACATGGTTTCAGCCGCTCAGCCTATCAAGCAATGGGTAGCAGTCCGACCGAACCAAGTGCCTAGGACTGATACAGCCTCCAGTCCTTTAGAAGGAGCCAAGCAATGGTAGCCTCAGATTGCCTAGTTGTTGATTTTGCTCAACAGGGTGACGTGCGGAAACTTTATCCTGAGGCTCCGTTACTTTCCAGCGATCGTGTCGGGTGGGACGGCATTCAACTGCAATATCATCACCATCCTCCCCATCAACTTGCGGAAAATTATTCTAAGCAGCATCGCATCATCATTCACGATCACAGCCCCTCACCGCCATTGGTTGAGGAGATGATTGAGCATCGCTTTCAGACTAAGCAGTTCAGCGGTGGGGATGTGACGGTTGTTCCGGCTAATGTCCTCAATGCAGCGTCTTGGAACACAGAGTATGAATTCATTACCCTCAGCTTTGAGCCAGCTACGTTCGCGCGACACACCTTTGATCTCACGGCTGTTACTGAGGTTGAATTTATCCCTAACTTCAGCCAGCGCGACCCATTGATTCACAGCATTGGAGTTGCCCTTAAGTCAGAACTGGAATTGAGCGGAGTGGGCAGTCATCTCTACATCGACTCACTAACGGCTGCCTTGATGACTCACTTATTGCGGCACTACTCAGCCTCTAAAGCTCTATCTTTATCAAATCATAGCAATCTCTCTAAAAAGCAATTGCAGCGAGTGAGTGATTATATTCATCAGCATCTCGATCAAGATTTAACTCTGACAGAATTAGCAACACTTGTGCAGATGAGTCCGAGTTATTTTTCCAGCTTGTTCAAACAATCAACCGGACTTGCACCGCATCAGTATGTGATTCAGCACAGAATTGAACAGGCGAAACAGCTAATGCTGCAAGGGGAACTAACGATCGCAGAAATCGCCCATAGTCTTGGCTTTACCCATCAAAGTCACCTCAGCCGCCACTTCAAACGATTGGTTGGCGTGACTCCTAAAGCCTTTCTCAAAAGTCAGTAAGAATGTGTCTAAAACCGTAAGAATGTGCAAGACAGGTTTGATGCAGCTTTGTAGAGTTAATTTATAAAGATTTTTCTTTATAAAGCCAAAGTGATTTTAGCCATACAAGTTGCTAGCTTTCTCATCAGCAAAGGATCAAGTCAGATTTTGCTGCGCTGTTGAGTGACTGGTGCGAAGCGCTGTCTTTTTTGGCATATATCTGTCATTTAGGAGTCTGAACCATGAAATTCATGATTAGTAGCGGCTGCTTTATCCTCTTGACTGCCATTTTGCCTGCTGTTAGTGGCAACACGCAAACAGAACCACGATCGCAACCATCACCTCAACCAACGTGTGTTGCCACCAAACCATTGAAACAATCGACGATAACAGTGGAACAACCCATCACTCAGAATTCAGGTCAAGGACAACAACGGTCTGAGTGCGCCTTGAATCAACAACCTCAGACTGTGCGTGTAGAACCTCAGTTGTTGGAGCGCGATCGCTTGACTAAGGAACGCTTTGAACAAAGAATCATTCCGCCACAAGATTAACTGGGTAATCGAACGATGAAACGACCTGTACTGATTGTGGCGATCGCCATTTTTCTCATCACTCATGCCGCAAACTTGCAAATTCCGCTGTATGGCACCTATGCAAAATTGGCGGGTTTTGGTAGTGGCATCTCGGCGATCGCTTTCTCAACCTACGTTGCAGGATTACTACCCACATTGGTTTTGCTGGGTGGAGCCTCAGATCGCATTGGACGGAAGACTGTAATTCTAGCGAGTTTGCTCTTTGCCTGTATTGCAACATTTTTGATGATTGCTCAACCGAATATCTACACGTTATTTGTCACCCGAGTTCTGCAAGGAATTGGTGTGGGTTTGATTACCGGAACCGGAACAGCCTATCTATCAGCTCTGATGCCACAAAATGCTAAACAAGTTGCTACTTACGTTAGCTTAACGACATCATTGGGCTTTTCCAGTGGCGCTCTGTTTACAAATATAGTGTTGTCTTATGGACAATCGCTAGTACCGTTTAGCTACTGGATGGTGTTTGTTTTGATTCTGGGCTGTATTGGTTTAGCAGTCAGTATCCCTGAACAACCCACAACTTCAGGATCATTCATTCGACTACCGAGCTTTCCACCAGGAGCAATTTGGGCGGGGTTGGCGATCGCCCTTGCCTGGTCGCTGGCTGGCATCGTCGGGGTCATTCTCCCAGCTCAATTAGCGCAATACGGACTGCCAAATTGGTCAGGTCCGATGTTATTCATCATCGTGATTGCAGGTGTTCTGTTTCAACCTGTTGCGCGGCGATTGGAAGCACGGAGATCGCTGCAAGTTGGCGCTGTGCTGTTGGTGCTAGGCTACCTCACCTTCACCTGTGGGGCGTGGCTCGGTCAATTGAGTTTGGTACTTGCAGGAGTTGCGATCGCGGGAACAGCCTGCTACGGGTTCACGTACCTGGGTGGATTAGCCGAAGTAGTGCGGTTGGGTGGCACTCAAGCGGCGAGAGTTACCTCTGGATATTTTGTCTGTGCCTATCTGGGATATGGCGTTCCCGTGATTCTAATTGGTTTCTTGTCTGAGCGTTTTGGCGTTGTAAATACCCTGGTCGGGTTTGGAGCCGTTTTGCTGGTCACTAATGCTTTCCTGATTTTGGTTTATCAAAAACTCAAGCAGGAGAAACGGTAACCCTTGAAGTCACATGATACAAGCAATGGAAGGAGGAAAGTTCTAAAATGGTACACATTTTACATTTAGATTCGAGTCCCAGAGGCGATCGCTCCATTTCTCGTGCCTTGACAAAACAGTTCATTGACGTGTGGAAACAAATTCATCCAGATGATGCGATTATCTATCGGGATTTGGGACACCATCCGGTGCCAGCGATCGATGAAGCTTGGATTGCTGCTGCGTTTAGCCCACCTGAGCAACTCACACCTACATTAGATTCGGCGCTGATGATTTCGGATGAGTTAATTGAGGAATTACTGACTGCGGATCTCTATGTCCTCGGCATTCCCATGTACAACTACAGTGTGCCTGCAACCTTCAAGGCATACATCGATCAGGTGGTGCGGGTCAGACGGACGTTTATTATCGGTGCCGATGGCTACGAAGGATTGCTCAAGAACAAAAAGGTGTTGGTGATTACCACACGGGGCGGGAGCTACGCGGGTGAACCACTCGATTTTCAAGAACCCTACTTACGGGCAGTGTTTGATTTTATTGGCATTACGGATGTCACCTTTATTCATGCCGAAAATTTGGCAATGGGAGCGGATGAACGTCAATTTTCCATTGCCGCTGCTCACAAAACTATCCATCAAGTGATTGCCGCTTGGCAATTGGACTACAGCAACGTGTTGTACTCGTAAAATTTCCTCATTGTCATGCGAAAACATCAACAGGCACGATTGCTTGCCTCTCTTTTGCTATGGGTAATTTTCCATCCGGTTACACTGGCACAAACAGCTCCAATCGACATAACAGTTGATCCAATTCTTCCACCAGTTCAAGTAATCGAATCAATTCAGGATCAAATCACCTCGGTCAATCAACTTGCTGATGTACAGCCTACCGACTGGGCATTTCAAGCCTTGCAATTTCTGGTTGAGCGATACAGTTGCATTTCCGGCTATCCAAACCGTGTCTTTCGTGGCAACCAAGCTATGAACCGTTACGAGTTTGCCACTGGGTTGAGTACTTGTCTCGATCATATCAATGCATTGCTAGCCGCTACTTCTAACAACTTGATGCGACAAGAAGACTTAAAGACGCTGCGTCGCTTGCAAGCAGAATTTACCACAGAACTGGCGACACTCCGAAGTCGAGTAGATAGTTTGGAAGTACGAACTGCCACCCTGGAAAGCCAACACTTCTCTACTACAACAAAACTTCGGGGATTTGTAATTATGGCGACGAATGCAGGTGGGTTTGGAGGCGATCGTATCATTGACATTAGCGGCAGCGAAATCACCCGTTTCCAACCCAGTGCTACGGTGCTGTACCGCGCCAGTCTGTTTCTCGATACCAGCTTTAATGGCACAGATTTGTTGCGAATTCTGATCGAAGCGGGAAGTGATGGCATTGAAGACAATACAGGCGGCTTTCTAGAACCAGTTTTGGGTAGCGTATTAGATTATTCAGCCAAGCCTCCTGCTTCCAACGATCGCTTTGGGTTAAGCCGTGTTTTCTACACCTTCAAACCTGCCCAAGATTTAGAAATCTCAATCGGTCCAGATGTTCGCATCACCGATTACGTTGATCGCAATAGCTATGCTAACGTTAGTGCGCGGGATTTCAACACGCTGGCATTTGTCAATAACTACATTCTTTTGCCTGTGAGTGGTCCAAGTGCTGGAGCCGCTATCCACTGGAAGCCTCGAAATGAAACATTCAGAGTGAATGCAACCTATGTTGCGGCAGAAGCAGCAAATCCTGGCAATCAAGGTTCGGTTCGCGCTGTTTCTGCCATCAGTCGCATTCTCTATCCCAACAGTCGAGGCGAAAGTGGTTTGTTTGGCGATACCTATCAGGGTGTGGTTGAACTGGAGTATGCTCCCTCTACGAATTTTGCCTTACGCTTGCAGTACGCGGGAGGTCAGGTGTTGGACAATCACTTTGCTGCGATCGGTGCAAATCTTGAATGGACACTTTCACCCCAGTTCGGCATCTTTGGACGCTACGGCTACAGTTGGTACAATAATACTGCGTTTGGCGATCTCAACCCGCAGTATTGGATGGCTGGAATCACGGTGAGAGACTTGTTTAAGCCCGGTGCCTTGGCTGGACTGGCGGCAGGTCAACCCTTTGTAGAAGGTAACGTTGGCACTGGTACACAGACCAATTTTGAAGCATTCTACCGTTTTCCGATCAATGACAATATTCATATCTCTCCAGTGGTGCAAGTGATTACCCAGCCTGGGAATCAAGCGACCAATGGCACGGTTTTTTCGGGTACACTTCGCACTGTTTTCTCGTTCTAAATAAGCCTCCGTTCAGCAAAGAAGGGAATGGAGATCGTGTATCAACGGTAGAGCGAAATCAGCAATCACTTTCTTAATCAAACAACTCTCGATGAATGTAAGCAAACCTCGATCGATCGCCCCCACTGGCAGGTCTCGCATAGGTTGCTTGATTCCGAATTGCCTGCATCTGCTCAGATTCCCGCTCCATCGCTGAGGTAAACTGCTGTCGCTGCCCCAACAAATCCTCCAGTTCAATCTGCCCTGGTCTACCCTGGTAAAACGCTTCCTCTGCACAACGCCGCACTGCATTCCCAATCTCAGCAGGGGTGCAAATTCGGTACTCTGTCAATAGCCTGCGCCATTGGTCTTCTGTCCAGGGCGATTGACTATTCCCTCGAAATGCTGGGAAGTACTTTGCCAGATGTAGATTGAACACTTCATATCTGGCTCCTTCATGCGGCAAATCCACGAAGAAGATGTCCTCGAAACGCCGTACTAATTCAGGTGGTAGCAGCCCTAAACGATTGACAGTCGCGATCGTGTAGATCGGTTCCTGGTGTTCCTGCATCCAGGTCAGCAAAGCCGCCGACAGACGACGGGCGATCCCACCATCAGCATTCGAGTCCCAGCCTGCAAAACCCTTGTCAAAGTCATCCCAATAGAGGACACAAGAAGCCAGAGACGTGACCACCGCAATGAATTCCTTCAAAGCGCGATCGGGGTTTGGGCTACTCAAGAGAATGCCCCAATTTGCCGCCAACAAAGGCAACCCCATCTTCTTAGCCGCCAGTTTGGCAGAGAGACTTTTACCTGTGCCGGGTGGTCCCCACAGCACCATCCCCATGGGTAAGCTCAGCCCATACTGTTGAGCTTCAGGTCGAAGCAGAGCAGCGATCGCCTCCAACCGTCGCTCCAACAAATCCAATCCGGCAGCCGTGGGCACGTCTGGTTCTGCAATGTACTCCAACCCCCGCCCTCGCAGCTTGTTAATTTTATGATCCAGAATCAATTGAATCAATTGCTCCGAAGAATCCGCAAACGTCAGCAGCCTGCCCAGCACCATTTCAATCTCACCCACTGGCAACCCCTGACAAACCGTGCTCAATCGCTGTTGAAGCTCAGCATCATCCTTGCCAAGCCAGGAATGCTGGTTACAGAACTGAGTCACGATCGCTTCTACCTGCTGGCGATCGGGCATTGCATGAGACAGCAAGGGAATAAACGGTTGCAGTTCCAGAGGCAGTTGAACGTAGGTTTCTAGCAAAAGTACGGTAATCCCTACCTGAGCCGTGAGCTTTTTAGTACACACATACCCATACGGGTACGCTATGATCTGCTGAAATGAATATAGCGTGGGTTAAGGAAATAAACCACCACTTATAGAGTCTGATTTTCTCTCTCGCACTTAAGTATTCCTGAAACTAACGAAATTGGAGGTTACTCAATGCCAGCTTGTTTTTCCTGCCAAAGCAATCTGTCAGCAGATGATATTTATTGCCCAAGTTGCGGAATTCAGGTGCAGTGTAAAAATCATGAATGTGGCTCATGGCTGAAATCCAACGCCCGCTTTTGCAATGTTTGTGGAACATCTGTAGGTGAAGGTATCGCGGGTACTTCAAGCAGGCAAGCAGTAACTCTCAGCCCAGCAGTTAATAAGTTGGAGTATAAAGACAAAGAGTGTTCTTTGAAAACTGAGTTCACCAATGAGGTCAGTGAAAGTCTTGGTATTCAAATCGGCTCAATCTTGGGAACTCGAATTGGAGCTAAGGCTGCACAGAGACAGCACACCTACATTCAGACTACTTCAGCACTTGAAGACTCTCACCTCCTCTTACCTGCAACGGTTCCAGCACTGAGTGAATCAGAAAACGAGGTAACGGAGCAGACAGTCTCAGTCAGTGCAAAATCTTCGGATGCTTCTCCAGATGCAGAATCACTGAAGCAAATTTTCCGAGATAAAGGCGATCGCTTTAAACTAAATGATCCAAGACTCAAAGCAGGGAGCAAACTTGACTATGCTCGTCGCCTCACATATACATTTCTCTTTGCTTATGAAGAACTAAAGGGGCAAGACCAAGTTTCGTGCAGTAACTTGAACGATATTTTGAACGACGCGGGAGTGTATGACGGTAATACCTCAACTTGGTTAAAGAATACACCAGACTTATCAATTGAGGAGGGCATGATTGAGTTGCGCGTAACTGGGCGGGAAGCAGCGCGTAAAGTTCTGAGAGAGTTTTCTGATCCCAACATTGAGGATAAGTGGCAACCGGGTTCTACTTCCCGTGGTCGTGGCAAAACCATCAGCAAAGATAACGTTGATGAAACGTCGGCAGGATCTAAGTCGGTAAAGCGTAAATTTAGCGTTGTCTCCAAAGATGTTGAGGAGTGGACAAAAAATTGGAATGCTCTTGCTTTGGGTGTAAACGGACATTCTGTGATCAAAGATTGCTCCGTGGCAGAGAAAGGGATTTTTGCGCTGTGGGCAATCCGTCGGGCAACCAGTGATGCACACAAAGTTGTTTCAGCAGGTCGACTGGCAAACTTCTTGTACCAAGCGTTTGAAATAAAAGTTGACGAACGGAGTATTCGTCGGGCTTTGAAGGAGATTGCCAACAAAGGTAAAGTAATTCAAGTTGCAGAGGGGTTTCAGCTACAACCGCCCGGAATGGAAGCTGCCGCAAAAATGGCAGGTTTAACCCGTGTTAGTGGAGTATTTGCCTGAATTTGCACTAGGAGTTGATGATGAAACTTACTACACATCAGCTTATTCAGGAACTTGCAATAATTCTTGATTCTGACCTTGCAAAGCTAGTTGTTGAATCCTACGTGGAAATGCAGCAACGCTTTGTTGGGGGGGATTGGCAACCAACAGAGTTAGATGGAGGTCGTTTATGTGAAGCAGTTTCACGTTGCCTCTTACAAATGGATACGGGTGTAGTCAGTCATGAAATGCTTCCAGGACAAGCTTGCGATACACTGATTAGTAAAAACTGCTCTCATAACCTTGGACAAAAAGATCGCCAACACATTACTCAAGTAATCAGAGTAGTCTACAAATTCCGATCTGATCGTGGTGCTGTTCATATCTCCCCAGAGTACACGGCAAACTATATGGATTCTATGCTGGTGCTCCACATGGGAAAGTGGCTTTTTGCAGAGTTTTTGCGTCTTGCTTGGAATAAAGATCGTAAGATAATTACCGAAGTGATTGAACAACTTGTTCAGCTAGAGCATTCAATCATTCACGAGTTAGATGGAAAGCCACTTGTGTTAGCTAAAGACACTTCTGCACCTAACGAAGTTCTTATATTGCTCTACCATGCCAGCAACAATCGAATGAGCAAAACGGCAATCAAAGAACATGCCGTGAATCAAAAGCCACAGAATATGGACGTTGCAATATCAAGACTCATTAAGAGTAAAGACATTCGGCTTGCTGGAAATGAAGTTGCCCTTACACCAAACGGGCAAAAGCGTATTATTGAAGAGATATTACCAAAGTTAATTCCAAAGGCTTAGGGGCTTACATTCTAGCGACTTGCCCACCCACGTAGAATGGGGTTTAACCATTGTCCAAGCTCGCTTGGACGATTGACGGCCGACACCGCGACGTGGATCCCTTTATCCTCAAGCCATTAAGTTACCCCTCCTACGGTATAGTAAAAGCTGCCTCAGTTCATCTGTACCTTTTATGAGCATCGACCTGCGATCGGGCGACTATGACAACTTTCTGCATAGGTTGAAAGAGCGAATTCGCAATGCCCAAACCCAGGCAGCTTTAGCCGTCAACCGAGAACTGGTGATGCTCTATTGGCAGATCGGGCGGGAAATTTTAACGCGCCAGCAAGAGCAAGGCTGGGGTGCGAAAGTCATCAGTAAGCTGGCAAAAGACCTGCAAAGTGCCTTCCCTGAAATGAAAGGCTTTTCTCGTACTAATTTGCTTTACATGCGTGCCTTTGCGGAAGCCTACCCTGATGAACAACTTGTCCAGCAGGTTGCTGGACAAATTCCCTGGTTTCATAACTGTATGCTGCTGGATAAAGTGAAAGATCCAGAGGAACGGCTGTGGTACATTCAGCAGACGATTCAACAGGGCTGGAGCCGTAGCGTCCTGACTCAGCGCGTTGAAAGTGAGCTATATCGACGGCAAGGAGCAGGAGTGCTGACGAACTTCACTCAAATGCTGCCTCAGCCACAATCAGATTTAGCGCAGCAATTTTGCGCGATCCTTACAATTTTGACTTCCTGAATCTAGGACATGAAGCGCAGGAACGAGAACTAGAAACAGCGTTGATTCGGCACATCCGGGAATTTTTACTGGAGATGGGAGTTGGATTTGCGTTTGTTGGCAGTCAATACCCAATTCAAGTGAGTGGCAAGGAATACAGGCTGGATTTATTGTTTTATCATTTTCGTCTGCATTGTTTTGTGGTGGTTGATTTAAAGACCGTTGAATTTGAGCCAGAATTTTCAGGTAAGATGAATTTCTATGTTTCAGCGGTCGATGATTTATTACGAAGCCCCATCGATAACCCAACCATTGGCATTGTGCTGTGTAAAACACAGGATCACACGGTTGTAGAGTATGCGCTTCGAGATGTCAATAAGCCCATTGGGATTTCAACCTATCAACTGAAGAATGCCTTGCCAGAATCGCTAAAAGGTAACTTACCCACTATTGAAGAATTAGAAACCCAATTAAATATTCTATCGGTTGAAGTTGAAGAAGGACGGGATGTAGAAGGGCAACTGGACTGAGGTCTAGCAACTATCAATTGTCCAGCAGCCTGCTGGACAATTGCCCAACTTGGCAGGGGCGATCGCAGACTCCACAAACCTAGACAAGTAAAAATTGTCCAAGACTACTTGGACAATCAGCAAGACGCTCAATTTAAGTTGGCAGGGGCGGGTTCACAGCCAACACCACCGAAGGTTGGAACACTTGAATTTGAAAGCCTTCCAGTGACCAATTCATGAACTTGCTGATTTGAAAGTTGAGTAGGTTTTACCTCGATCGTGGTTTTTCCACCCCAGTTAACCTGGATAATCGTGTCTGCCCAGTAAAATTGTTCTTGTGAAGGTTGCGAGTATGCTGGGTAGCAGCCTTTTGAGGCGTTGGCGCAGCCTCTCCGATAGGAGAATCGCGACTTTATGTTGTATGGCGGATACGGATGGCAGAGCAACTCCAGCTCGAACCAGCTTCGCTTCTCCGACTGGATCCCAAAGCTGAAGTTGAGTTGTGATGCAGCGTTTTCCATCCTTGAGCGGTGCAATGATGTTGCCGCATACTTCTACGTCAACGCTATAGAGCGGCAGATACTCAAAAGTTCACAGGCAGTCTTTTTTGAGAAGTTCACTTCTGGTTGCCCATTTACAATTCTCTTTTGAATAAGGTTGATGTGGATCAAACAGCTTTAACCCCATTCCTTCTTTGTACGATCCATACATATCTGCTTTGAAATTTTCAAAGTCCTGCCATCGTTCACATAGAAACGTTCCCTCATATGCCTTTGCATTAGAATTGGTACGATGGTGCTTTAACCGTGCCCAAATATTGTAAAACTTTGTTCCTGTCATTCCATGAGTTTTAGCAGCATCCCGATTATTTTTCCATTCACAGTTTTCTAGGCAGTAGGGTCTGTTTCGATTCAAGCGCACTAGCTTAAAATTGTCTTGATATGTTGAAGCCATATCTTCACAGAATAAAGCAAAATTCTGCCATCGGTCACAAATACTAGAACCGTTATATGATTTGGACGTTGGGTTGCAGTACTCGTTAACGAGACGTTTCCAAATCTCATAAATAGGTGTTTTAAATAGTGGATGAGATTGTTGTTCTCCATACGTCCAAACCCAGTAGCTATTTTCTTTAGAGTAAGGTTTAGAGACATCTAGCAACTTCAAAATCTTGCCATCTTGATAATCTTGTCCCATATCTTTGAGAAAGAATGTAAAATCTCGCCAACGTTCGCAAATGAGCACACCTCTAAAAGACTTGGAAGCGGGATTGGTTAAATTGTGTACAAGATGACTCCAGGTTCTATAAATTGGAGTCTTCACCATGCCATGAACCTGATGTAGTTCTCCCTTTTCCACCCAACTACAGTTATTCTTAGAGTAAGGCAAGCTAGGATTAATCAGCTTTAGACATAAACCTTCCCTATACTCTTGACCTACATCTTCGTAGAAGTTTTGAAAATTCTTCCAACGGTCGTATATAGCAGAACCACTATATTCATTAGAACAAGGATTGGTAACTTGATGAACTAACCTGTCCCAATATTTGTAGATTCGAGTTTTTGACATTCCATGAGGCTTATTAACATCAATCCGACCTGTATAAATTCGTTTCTCAGCCGCCTCTTGACTTATCTTATTTTTTCTTGCTAAAGCTGCTGCTGCTGATTGTACAGATGGGTAAAGTGTAGAATCTCCAGGAAGTTTTGTAGGTTTACCTGGCGAACCTCCCAACTCTCCTCCCATCGTTACGTTGTAGCCATTGGGCGTTAAAGTTTTTAACTTTTGAATCCATTCACGTTCTTTTTCTCGAAGTTCTTTAGGGTTGTCAGCTTGGTCAATTACTTCAAGAATAAAGTTTTCCTCTCCGAATTCTGAAATTTCTTTGTGAATAAAAGATGCTTCTTTTCTCGAAACTTGCTCTAAATGCCTTGCCCAGCGCACTTCTAGAGATGTTGTAGTTAATCCTACATATTGTTTGCCATTGACTAAATTAGTTGCTAAATAGATGATACCTTTGTCATACCCTAGCTGAGGAGGGTTGAATAAAGCTTCCTTCAAATCCATTCCCTTTAGTAAACGTCTTCTGACAGTTTTAGAACTGACAGGAGCATTTAGGCGACGAACAGCGTCCTCTAGACCATTGTAAACAACACCATCAATTTCAAGAGGATGACGAGGATTATGAGGCTGATCATCAAAAGCCTGCTCAAGAGTCCAACCTGCATCTAAACGTTTGAGAACGATCCAATAATCCTTACCAAGAACTTGGCAGGCATGTTTAATACTGCGATAACGAATACTTCTGTATTCCAAACTAAACTGAGCTTCAGTAATATCCTCTCTAGCGCATGCAGGGCATTTACTTCCCCGAACGTGATTACCTGGGATTTGGTTGAATGAGCCATGTTTTGAACATATAATTGTTACTTGTGTTGAACTGTTGATGTATTTAGTTAACCTATAATCATATCTATCTCCATGTGCAATTTTGGATCTTTCAATAAATTTCTGTGTTGTTGAAGATTGTTTTTCATTGGCACACTTTAGACAGCCCGATCCATTCATGTGTGCAACAGGAAGTTGGAAAAAGTCTCCATGAACTGGGCATATAATTGTGACTTTTTGATCTAATCTCTCATAACTTACTTTTGTATAGTCATAATACTCTCCATGAGCATTACGGAACTTCATGAGTATAGCCTTTGGGTCATTTCTTACTCGATCATCAAAGCATCTACGACAACCTACACCTTGTAGATGATGACTAGGAGTGATGTTAAATTCACCATGCTCACGGCAGATGACGGTGACTTTAGTAGAAGAGTTGACGTAGCTTACTCTACTGTAATCATAACAATTTCCATGTTTAGCTTTTGCTTCTTGAAGGAACTCTTCCTGAGTCCTACGCTTTGGCATAGTCTGATAGTTACTAGCAACACATAGCTTACAATACCTTTTTAAACCAGTTTTCTAAAAATGCCCACTGCTGAAAGTCAGTACCCCAATAGGTCGGGGTACGATTGAAATATTTTTCCAATTCATCATGGAGGTAGAGAGCAGCCCCACCAGAAATAATCACCTCGGTGACATTCGGCAGCATAGTGTCAAGCCAATCTTGCAATCGTGACCAGTACTCCTCTCTGGCAGTCAAAATAGCAGTGACAATTTGCTCGCGTTCTAGTCTTTGTTCAGTAGGCGTGCTGCTTCGCAGATACCGCAAGGGTCGCGTCTTTACCAGATGTTGAAGTTGTGGATTATCAAGGGCGATCTGATTGCCAATACTATAGATTGCGCTCGTTAACGAATCAGCACTTTGACCAGAGGTACAGTTTAATACCTTATCTACCAGTTGATGAAAGCCCAAATCGGTGGTGTTACCGATCGCCAGCTTGCCCCGTTCAAACAGCAATAGGCTGGTATTCCGATGCCCAAACATCAGCACGGTCAGCGTCTGTTGCTGGAACCACTCTGCCCCGTTCTGCATGACTCGTGCCATTGCCAAGCCACCTCCCTCTGGGCGACACTCAAAGGCTTCTAACTTGATCTGGAGGCGTTCACCACGAAAACTGTAGTTTTTGAGCTGTTGTTTCAGGAGTTGCTGAAAGCGTTGAGCATTCTGGTATTCTCCGTAGGGTAACAGAGCAGAAATGGCAATAGAGAACTTACGAGGTAGATCCATGTGCTGGACGATTGCTCCTACGGCTGCCAGCACTTTATATAACGCCCGCTCGTATTTCACCTCATTCATCCGCACGGCCGCCAAAAACTGACGCGCTAAATAGCCAACCACCTGACACTGCTGACTATCACTACATTGCAGCCAAACATCATCTTCAGGTCGGGTGATACCAAGACTTCCTCTGGTTCTCAAGTGGGCATCAATTGAACGCAAGCTGAGTTCAATCACTTCAGGCTCTATGAGCAGCAATCGAGGTCTGCCATCCGCTAAGTGATAGATCACTTTACTGAGTGAGGAACCTGGATCGAAAGTCAACGTGAGGTCAGACATCACGGGTTGATCAGTAAGGTTAACGTTCCCTCAACTTAGCGCGCACTGAATGAATACTCATCATCCATGTGGATAAAAAAGAGAACCCCGGATTTCCTCTCCCACAGAGATTCACAATTTGCCACAGTTTCCCTCAATGGTTCGTCTCTATCCTCATTTGACCACCCGATCAAGGCGCTGAATTCCTAATAAGCTGGACTTGTTGACACTCAATAGCCTCAAATGTCCACAGATTTCTCGCAGCATTCCACTCATGACCCACATTGTTACAGCAAACTACAGTACCCGTTCAAAACCCAGGATGTAGAGCAAGCCATGTCGTAGTGTATATTCATCCATTAGAATAAAAATAATGGTGTTATTGCAGCACCCGTAAGTTTTGTTTGTTGTAAAAGGCTATTGCCCGATGCAGAAATCAAAAAGATAGCCGACTGGTAGATCACAAGTCAACGAAGGAACAGCAAAGCTAGAGAAGAATCTTCACCGTCTTCCTGGTTGGCTGGAATGTCTTCCCAGAAACGTCCCATCAAGTTCCATATCTCCCTCAACGCTGAGGAGAAAGAGCAGGTACGCTGTATGGCGGCAGAGAACAACCTGACGATGGCAGAATTGTTTCGTGCCAAGACGTTGAAAAATCAGCTCCCCCGGCGCGTAACCCGAATCGCAGGTCTGACCTACTGGGAACTCACCAGAATCAGTGACAGCCTGAATCAAATTGCTAAGGCGATACTTGCTAACGCAAAGGCTAGCGCCAATACCACTGCGCCACTTCAAGCAACTCCGATCGTGGTCGATCAGGAGTTGTTGAATCAAACCAGAAGTCTCTTGAGCCAAATACGGCGAGAACTGACTGACCTAGAATTCATGACAGAGATTGAAGAGGAATCGTGATCGGCAAACAAATCAAAGGTCGGAGCTTCAGCAAATTGCTCAATTATCTGTTTGGCAAAGATGGAGCCAGCTTAATTGGCAGCAATATGGAGGAAATAACCCCGCGTGGGTTAGCAGCGGAGTTCCGATTTTGCCGACAGTTAAACCCTAGGGTGAGTCGATCGGTCTACCACGCCTCCCTAAGTTTGCCCCATACTGAGCATCTGGAGAATGACACCTGGCACGAAATTGCCCAGAAATATCTTCAGGCAATGGGCTTTGACATGAATCAGTATGTCGTTGTGCGGCATAGCGATCGCGACCATGATCATGTACATATTGTCGCCAGTCGGGTTCGGCTGAATGGAATAACCGTTTCCGATAGCTGGGATTATCGCCGGAGTGAAGCCGCTATTCGCCAGTTGGAGCAGGACTATGGGTTGCGATCGCTCCACTCCAGCCAAAAACAAGACAGCCGTAGCCTCACTACTGGAGAACAGCGCTTACTGGCGCGGACTGGCGCGGCAAGTATTCGAGTGCAGCTTCAGCGATCGCTTGATCAAGCCACTCAATCTCCTATCACTATGCCTCAGCTCATTGGGCAGCTCCAGCAAAACGGCATCAGTGTTCGGATTCGCGATCGCCAACCTGGTGAGATAACAGGCATCAGCTACGAATTAAATGGTATTGCCTTTAGCGGAACTCATCTGGGCAAAGCCTATACCTTCCAAGGCTTGCAGAGATACCGAGAAGTGAACTATGACTCACATCGAGATGCGGAATTAATTAAAAAACTGGTAGAACAACCTGTTAATTCATCAACTACCAGTGGAATCGATGCAGACTTGTTAGTGCAGGTATCGAATATAAAGGAGAGCCAACAAGATGATAATGCAGCGAAACATCGCCAAAAATCCAAATTATCAAAACACCGACAACGAGAGTTAGAACTTTGATAGCCAGGGCAGCTAACGCCACTCAGGAGTAACAATGCTCTTGGCTTAACTGCGATGAATGTCAATCTGCGACAAATGACAATTCAATTTCTCAGGCACATTGGCTTTGTGTCGGGTGCTAAAATTTGGTTACGAATTTCCTGGGATCTGCCTGTAGAAATTATTCCTGACAACTGGAACTGTTACTGGAAGAACAATCAACTGATCTACAGTCATTACATTTTTTGTGGCAGCATCACTCCCCAGGGCTTTACCCTCTATTGCTGCACTCAGGGTGGGCGCGATCGCCAGGGTAATATCTGCTGGCAGCTCACACCCAAACGCTATGCAGATGGATGGGCACTTGCATTCAAGTTTTCCTATTTGGGTGCAACGGTTAGTTTCTACCCCAACCAGCCTGATAAAGGGATTAGCAACAGCCATGTCAGGCAATGCCAGTGCTTGTTCTATGAAATTGATGATTTGCCTTTGGCGAGTCAATACATTGTATTGGAAGAATTTAAGCATGCAACGGGATTGGAACCAGCAGCAGTTGTGTACACCGGGGGAAAGTCCCTGCATGTATATTTTAGATGCACCATTGGGCTATCTCCAGAAAACTGGATCTGCCTGAATCGAAAGCTGGCGATTTCCGTGGGGCGGAACGCTAGCGCGAACGCTCAAAACGCTGACCCCTCGATCTGCAATCTGGCACGTTCGATGCGACTCCCAGGTATGGTTCGCAGGGAAGTAGTTGATGGAGGGTTGGGAGGTGCTAGAGCAACCACATTAGAAAGTTACTCCAAGTTCCGATACGATCCTGAAATTCTGGAAGCTGCTCTGGATTCTACCGGGCTGTTTCCTTACGGATTATCGGATCAGCGATGGCGGAAGTGGGTACAACTCATTCATCTGGCGAAAATGAATGATTCTGTTGACCCACACTCCGCATTGACTCAACCACCTGTTCCAGGGTCTCGCTCAACAGTGCTAAAGCATCGGAGAGTTAGAACAAGCACTGCAAAAAGAGACAAGCACTTGTCTCTCAAACAACACCGCGTTAGCGGGATATCGATTCCGCTGACTGTTTGCCTGACAAAAAGCGATCGCGCGCTCTTAAAATACGGTGAACTGGAAGGTAACCGTAACAACGCAGGCTACAAGCTGGCTCGGAACCTATTGGGAACCGCTGATCTACTAACCCGACATCGGATCGTTTACCATCCAAATCCCCATCAACTCTTTAAGCAATACTGCGATCGCTGCACACCTCCCTTGAGTAATATGGAAGCCAATACCATCTGGCAAAGTGCTAACAAAACCCCTGCCTTCGCCAGTCGTACCCTCGACTCCATTCTGAGGAGTGTAAGTCAATGGCACTCTCACAAGCATAGGAGCCGACGTACTCAGACCAGAAAGGTTAGCGCTCGTTAGCGCCCTCCATTAAGGTTTGACCTCTAAAGGGCAAAGAACTGCAAGGAATATCAGAACACTGCTCCTTCTAGTTAAACATCGTAGTGTGTGATTTAGGGAATACACTCTCCCAAAAATCAAGGGTTTCGTTCCCTAAGTCAACCTCAGAGCTAACGCTCCAATGCTTTCAGACGTTTAATCTCTAAGCGATATGGAGCACTATCTTAACTTCAACCTGGTTGGTGAACCCCAACGCTTTCATGTGAGTCTTCCCTGGAGCAACCTCCACACCATCAATTTCAACGCGGTTGACGCGCATCTAAAAAGTGTGGTGCCCGAAGCAATGTACGATCGCACCCGCAAACTTAAACCCAGCGAGTATACCCCCGAACTCGAAAGTATCGACTTTCATCATTGGCTCCGACAAGCACAAACCAATACAGGCACTGCCATGAACCCGTATCAACAAGAACTCACCAAGTTGGTTGGTGGTCAGGTTCATCATGCTGGATTAACTCAGGATGGCTACCCTTACCTGATTGTGAGGCAACCAGCTTCAGAGACATTCTTTTATGTAATTGCCCAGGCAAATCAAGAGGGCACCAGTATTGGGTTCCTGCATATTACCGAGCGAACAGGAAACATCACCTGAGAACATCAAAATCCTTTCCTACTAACTCCTTCAGGCACTAGACTGGAGGATTTTTTTATTTCTACGCTATGACTCCTCAATTGCATCTTCTCAATTGGGGGATGGGAGTTGAGAGCACAGCCATCCTGGTGCGTTGGCTGCGGTCGCCTCAATCCCGTTCCTTCGATCGCTTCCAAAATCTAATCGTGTTGACCGCGCAAACTGGCGATGAAATGGATGAAACCAAATACCTTTGTGAGACTCATCTCTTCCCACTAATGCGGGAGCACAGGGTTCGATTGGTGCAAGTTGCCAAAGCCTCTGCCAGTAAACTGGATGGCTACATCATTCTCAGCGACACCCAGCAGCCCTACGAACTGCACACCGAAGGATACTTTCCCCTCAGCCGTGATCTGCTTCAGTCTGGGACTGTCCCTCGATTAGGGCGACCTCACATCTGTGCTCAGCGCTGGAAAGGGGAAGTGCTTGATGCCTGGATCTCAGATCATATTACAGAAGCCTTTGGTCCCTATTTGGGTTACAACGCGGATGAAACAAAACGGGCAGGTAAAGCCGATGGCTACACTTGTCAGGGGCACCCGTTTCTCTACCCGCTCATCGCGTGGGGATGGACACGGGATGATTGCATTGAATATCTCTATCGTACTCTAGGAGTTCTATGGAGGAAATCTGCCTGTAGCTACTGCCCGTTCCAGCAAAAACAAGCTGCGTTAGCGAAGCTTAACGAAGTTATCGCTCGCTATAATCGTGACCCAAAAGCCGCAGGGTTCACACTGCTGATGGAGCTAAACGCCCTGGCATTTAATCCTCGAATGCATCTATTTTCATCAGGCACTGCTTACGATCTGATGGTGAAAAGCAGTAACCAGGTTGCCCTTGATGAATTGGAGCAGCTATTACGCCAGTTACAGTGGGCAATCTATCACGTTCAACGCACTTACAAGCAATTAACTCGGAAGAACGGCAAGCCCTACGTCAATTCCGATCGTAAAGTGGTTCTGGCGGACGAAGGGGACAAAGCTCAGATGGAGTCCAAGTTAGAGACAATTTGCCATCGTCATCATGCCTCAATAGAAGACCTGCACGGCAAACGGTGCTATCTCCATCGACGACAAGAAGGCGTTTATCCGGCTTTCGAGGAGTTTTACGTTGTTGCTCCCAAGCTAGCAAAAAACAAATGCCGCAACCTGAAAGCTTTTGATCAAAATTGGCGAGAACTGACAGGACCCGCTAAACCTGTTCAGTTGACTCTCTTTGTTCCCTAACCCAAGCACAGACAAGATGGCTGCGATCGCTATAGAACCTCCGCTCCAGGCAATATAGGCGGGCTGCCAGCTTTAAGCAGGTCTATATGCTCTCGCCTGTTCACCAACATGGAGCGGTCTATGTCTGAATTACTAAACTCAAATCCTCCAACCTTCGTAGTGGTTAAGGTCGATGAACCTTTACCGTGGCCAGAACAGGAGACTTTCTATCCCATCTTGCCAACAGAAAAACCCCACACCTACGGTACGCTTCAGCGTGCAGTGGAGCTAGTTGCCTCGTTGATTGAAGACTTTGGTTACACCACCCAAAATACTCGGATTTATCGACTTGTACCTGTTGCTGACGACGACACGTTGCCACTCATCCAAAACGCTCTGACGATTCTACAGCAGGATAATGTGTGATTATACCTGTTGCAAAATAGTTAGCAGCAGCGAGGATCACAACTTGAGTAAAACGCCATAAAATCAAAATGAAGCCATCAGATTCAGGTCTTGCCAATGTCTAAAACCCTATCGATCGAGATCCCCGACGAGATTTATCAGACCTTGCTCCAAACCGCCGAACGCTTAGGACAATCTCCCGAAGCGATCGTCAGCCAATGGATTGTAACCCAACACCAAACCCAAAACTCAGATCCGCTTGACTCCTTCATCGGAGCATTTAAGAGTGAAATTCCAGATTGGAGCAGCCGACACGATGAATATCTCGGTGCCACCCTTCTAGAAACCCATGACCAGCCCTAATGTCCAAGCTATTCGTCGATACATCGGGATGGGGCAATTTGATCGATGTCAGCCAGCCCTATCATGCTCTCGCTACGGATTGGTATCGCAACACCAAACAACAACCCGCTGGCTTAATCACGAGCAATTATGTTCTAGCGGAGTTAGTTGCACTTTTGGAAAGCCCCTTGCGAATTCCTCGTGTACAGGCGATCGCATTCCTCAAAAGTCTTAAAGATTCTCCCGCAGTTGAAGTTTTGCATATCGATTCAGATCTGGATTTGACTGCATGGAAGTTGTTGGAAGCCCGTCCAGATAAAGCTTGGAGTCTGGTCGATTGCTCTAGCTTTGCCATCATGCAACAACAGAACATAAGTCATGCATTAACCAGTGATCGCCACTTTGAGCAGGCTGGATTCATTCGACTGCTCAAGTAAATGGCACAGAGGTAGTGCGCTATCGCGCTGGTTCATACAGCGTGATCAAGGCTACCCCTTATGCAAACTCTGACAACCAGTTCTACGAATCACTCAGTACCACTGACAATCACCCATTCTGATTTATCTCTTGAATCCGAGCAATCCTCAGAAGACATTAATCCAGGCACTCTGATGATTTTGGCAGACATCGAAGCAATCCTCCCAGTTGTGAGCTACTGGTGGATGCAGAAGACTTGCCAGCTGAGTTCCGCAAAAAGAAATTCACTTACGCTGCCGACAAGAAAGCGATCATTGCTGCCTGGAAAAGAGGCGTTCCGGTCGATGGCACCCATATCGAACGCAGGCGGCGTGTCATTTATGCACTAACCGCTACGGCGATTCAGGACTTCAAAAACTCACTTTTGGCAGAGCAATAAACCCTTTCGTCAGCCAGCAGCAAGGATGCGTCTCTGCTGCTGGCTAGTTTTTGCATTGTCCTGGCTACCGCCATGTCAGCTAGACCATTAATTTGTCTCTGCTATGAAATGGCTAACACCAGAAGAGGCGATCACTGCTGCAAATTTAACAGATACAACAACTAAATTGGACGCGTTGGCGAAGCCTCTCGGAACGAGGATCGCCAAAAGCACTAATGGCAAAAAGACGGCTGAAGAGCGTTTTCAAGCGCTTGGGTTGTTGTTCGATCAGAAAAAACCTAACGCTATTCCATTGCTTGTAATCTTCTCAGCCCTTTATCTAATAGGCTCTTGATTGATTGATTAACTTGTTGTTTCATTTTCCATTGCTGAAACGCTTTTTCGTAGTTGGCACCTTTGATCTGGTAGGTTCTCCAAACATTCAGAGCTAAGACAAGTCCCCAACTGAAAATAATATAGAGTGACCAAGTAATTGCTTGATCTGTAATTAAATCCAACCCTAGCAAGAAGGTATTATTAATCAAGTATTTTGCAGTGCTTTGCTGCAACTTTGTATAACGATAATCATCAAAGGCTTGATAAGCAGTCTGTTGCTTACAGCGTCGCTCCCACTCTTGTTCCGCAAGCGAGCAGTCCTCATGGGAAATACCTAACTCCTCTGCAATTTCGAGAAGTTGCGCTCTTGAAAAATTATCATTTTGGGAGGGACGGGTCATCGCGATCGCAAGAATTTCTTGTACTGCTTCCTGATTGTACGAATCAGACATACCCGCCTTCCCTTTTTTAGTCAAGCACTGTCACTACTACTGAACGACTTCATCACGCTGATATGCCCAGATTGCCAGAGTACTAAAAACACCTCCAGCGGTCAGTAGCCAGAGTAAGTTCAGCCATAAATGATGGTCGTAGTGCTCTGAACCAATTGACCAGAGAGCAAGCTGAGCATAGTGATAAAAAGGAGAGAGTACAATTATATCTTTAGGCAACCAGGGAATAGATAAACCGCAGGTGAGTAAAGCAACGGGAATCGAAATACCAGCAATTTGATCAAGGCTCTTAGGTTTGACCAGATAGCCCATTGCTGACCCTGCAATAGCAAATGGAATTACCCCAATCAATAAGCTGATGAATAGAAAAATCTGATTTCCAAACGTAACGGCACCACCAATTCTTGAAGCACTGATAGCAAGAACCAGTATGAGTATAACTGCCAGAATTAATAAGGAAACCGCTAACTTCGCGCTAAGATAAGCCGTCGGTTGTAGCGATGTTACGCGCAATAATTTCAGCCAACCTTCAACCCGTTCAAGCGCAATTTGTTTACCAACCCGCTCAATGGCAAAAGTCAGTACAGCCAGTCCTCCACAAAAGACCAAGCCTAATGCGCCATACTGTGGACTGGAGATAAGAGACGTAATGACACAAAAAATCACAATTCCGAGCAAGTATATCGGAGTCCGAACCAGTTGAAGTAATTCTACTCGAATCTGAGCCATCAACATCTCTGACCACTTTTGCGACTGGTTCACAGAGGGTTGCTCTTGTGTGATGGCGTAATTTCTTTGGTCACTTTCCGCACTACCTTTCAGGAGCTGATCTTCTAATAACCGACCTTCCTGGAGCATTATAGATCGCGTTGCAATTGTTTCAAGCTCTTGCCAGTCGGCAGGGTTGTGCGTGACAATCACTACCGCTACACCCTTAACAACACAAAGCCTCAAAGTCTGCCAAAACTCTTTGCGCCCTTTTTCGTCTAAACCAACAGTTGGCTCATCTAGGATCAGAAGTTTGGGATTACCTGCAAGGGCAATGCCAAGATCAAGCCGTTTTCTTTCTCCACCAGATAACTTAGAGCACCAGAAACTGCTCTTTTCCTGAAGTCCAACCTTATCAAGAATTTCTTCTGTTGACAGAGGATTGGGGTAGTAGCTTCGGATCAAGCTGATTAGTTCACTAACCCTTAAATTTTTGGGAACCTCTACTTTTTGGAGCATGACACCCACACGAGCTTTAGAGTCTGAATCTTTCGGTGAGCATCCACACAGCTTTACGTTTCCTCGATCGGGTTTCAGGATGCCCAAAATAATATTGAGTAGAGTCGTTTTTCCCGAACCGTTCTCCCCCTTCAGAACAACAACCTCACCAGGCTGAATCGTCAGGCTAATATCACTCAGCACTTCACGCTGTTCAAAGCTTTTTGAGATACTGTGTAACTCAATCATAATGTTGCAACATTCATTGTTGTGTTAACTAAAAAAGTTGACCAGAAATCAATCCGATCACAATGGCAATACCAACTGCCACAATCACAGGCACTTCAACCACAACTACTAAAACAGCCGCCGCCGCCGCCGCTGCTCCGATCGACAGCAACTCAGCACCAGCAGAAGAACCAGTTCGACTACTACAACTGGCGATTGTCAGAATACAAAATTGACTACCGCGTGTAATCAGAAGAGTGAAAGCAATTCCAACAATAGACAATAGCCCAACAGCCAATCCTTTGATTAAGGGTTGTTTCAACCAATGAGTCTTAGATTCAGATTGAGATTCCATAATTAGTATTTTCTCCGCTAAACATCTACAAACTATGATGCCAACTCAACAGGTTCCACCTGTCAAACTTCTAACTGCCAGGAACACCAATATCCCAGCAGCAACTGCCATCGTAACAGGTGCTGCGATCACGGCACTGCCAACGGTTATGGTGGCTGAAATCACGCCTGCACTCGCCAAAGCGGAAGCACCTGCTCCAGCAGCAGCAGCACTCCCAGCCCCAGCGACAATAGGAATAAAACTTTTGCCACATTTCGGTGAAGTAGTTTTCTGGACAGGCTTAGAAGGAGGTTTTGAATCTCCTGATTTTTCCTTCGTGGGTGGATCTGGTAATGGGTGATTCGTCTTACTTGGATGGTTTTTCCTTTCTTTTTGTTGTTTATTGCTATCAGAGGTCTTCGCGCCATCACTTTTTTGGACAATTGCCCCGCATTCTGGAGACGGCGAACCAATCATTGGATTGCATGAGTGCTGAACACTTAATGTCGTCAGCCCTAAGCAAAGTGTCCATACCAGAAACCCTGCCAGAAACTTAGTCCGGTTGTCGAATTGTTCTGATAGAAACTGCATGAGTGGAAAAACCTGGCGAAAATGGAGCAAATTGCCTCAGCGCAGCCTAATTTAGTTTGCCCACAACGATCTGGGCAATAACGTATGACTGAACATATTGAGCGATCGCCTCTTTTCCTAAAATGTGAAGAAGCGATCGCTTTAAGAATAAAGGTGTGTTGGTTAAAACTATTTATCCTTTAGTAGCTCGGTAAATACCATAAGCAGCTAGACCCGCTAATGCTCCAACAGCAACGCCAGCGGGTCCAGCAGCAGCCCCGAAACCTGCGCCACCACCAATCATACCGATCGCACTCATACCTGTTGCTGCCACAGCACCATAGCCAGCCGCCGCTCCAACACCAGCCGCTGCCGCTGCTTTCGCAGGTTCGTTTTTAGACATTGTTTTTCTCCTTGGCAGACCTATTTAAAGCTATACTCGCCAAAATTTTGAGCGGCAAGATGTAGGCGTTTCAGTAGATTGGGATGCTTTCGGCTCCCTGCCCCTACCATCCAACAACCCGACCTGCTGATTCCACAACCAGAGGAAATAGAGGATAATAGCCTCTCCTGTGAACAACTTGCTTTACTGAATAGCCAATCCCTCAGCATTAATCAGCGGGTTGCGGCTGAAGCCTTCGATTATCTGTTGCAATTGACCACCGGGAAGCTGCGACGGTTCGCCACCTACTTTGATCTAGAGAGCGGCAGTGGGCGATTGTGAAACGGCTCTGAAAGAGCGTCGCTCTACACGACCCAAGCCATTGTCATTCAAGCAATCCATCAATCTTCAAATTAATCACCGCGCACTGCATCGTTTTTCACTGTGCCGAAATTTCTACTCGATCAGTCCTGCTCGCATTGCCAGTACGGCTGCTTGAGTGCGTTCACGCAGTGGCTCTGAAAGAGCGTCACTGGCACATAATTTGCTGAGGATACTACGGATATGCACTTTGACAGTGCCAAGACTCATATAAAGTTGCCTAGCAATCTGGTTATTGGTATAGCCCTGAACCATCAGTTCCAATACTTCCAGATCTTTAGTCGTCAGAGGATCAGCCTCCAGAATCGTGGCTTGCTCCGAATCGAGAGCATTGATGGCAACTGTTTGAGGTTCACTGGCAACCGGCAATGACGACGCAACTTGCCGAGCATGTTTGAGGACAATACGGCGTTGGCGAAGCCTCTCTCCTCAGAGACTCGCTGGATCAATCCAGGACTGTCCCTCGAAGGTCATACGGATGGCTTCCAGCAGCAATTCAAACTTGGTGTTTTTGACACAGTAAGAATCTGCCCCTGCTGCAAAAGCCGCCAGCACCATTCTTTCCTGGGTGTAGGGGCAAAGGTAGCGAAGCTGCATTTTAGTGCCACACGATCACTGAAATGATTAAGTAATGAGGAATCCAGCAAAAAAGCTCGGAAACTGAAACTTGCCCGTAAGTGATAGATGGGTTGCTTAC
>JAHHHL010000051.1 GCA_019359375.1 Lyngbya sp. HA4199-MV5 | reverse complement strand
CTATTCTGGCTTCCAAACTATTCAATTCTCTAGGTTCGGGCTGACCGCAAGGGTGTCGCTCGCGCTTCACTTCCTCTCGACCGCTTAGCCAATATAACGGAAGAATAGCGGGGGTGTCAAGAAGATTTATAGGGGAAATTTGAAAAAGCTTGAAACGACCTCTCTATGCCTGTTTGCGTTGAGCTACCCTTTAGGGAAGTAGAGAGTAGGGAACAAGCAGGGAGTGATTACTAAAGCAATTTTGCCGTCATCGATCATTTTGCAACCGCTTTTGCAGAGTTGGCTGTTGGAGGATATGGGTCGGGGTGATCGCTCGACATCTCCCCTTTTCACAGATCAAGCGCCCATCGGGAAAGCTGAGTGGGTTGCTAAGGAAGTTGGTATGGTTGCTGGACTGCCGATCGCCGCCAAGGTGTTCAAGCTTCTGAATGAGCAGATCGGGTTTGAGGCAAAGGTCGCCGAGGGAGAGGCGGTGGGGAAGGGGCAGACGATCGCTCTTATCGACGGTGCTCTGGATGCATTGCTTACAGGTGAACGGGTGGCGCTAAATCTGGCGATGCGGCTGAGTGGTATTGCCACTTTGACGCATCAATATATGGAGCGGATTGAGGATTTGCCAGCGCGGCTCGTCGATACGCGCAAGACAACGCCGGGGCTGCGGGTGCTGGAGAAGTATGCAACGCAGGTGGGAGGCGCGATGAACCATCGGATGGGGCTGGATGATGGTGTGATGCTTAAGGATAATCACATTGCAGCGGCTGGAGGCATTGGAGCGGCGATCGCTCTTGTCCGTCAAGCGATGCCATACCCACTTTCGATCGAAGTGGAAACAGAGAGTTTGGAGCAGGTCAAGGAAGCGCTACAGCATGGGGCAGACATTATCATGCTGGACAATATGCCCTTGGGAATGATAAAGCAGGCAGTGCAATTGATACGCAGCACAAACGATCGTATCAAGATTGAAGCGTCAGGTAACATCACGCTGGAGACGATTCGCTCTGTTGCTGAAACGGGGGTGGACTATATTTCGAGCAGTGCGCCGATTACGCGATCGACGTGGCTAGACCTCAGTATGCGATTGAGCAAGTCTGTTTAAGTGGTGGCTTATAACCCAGTTGGTAGCCCGGTCGGTTTGCCTTTGATGCTGGTCACGATTCGTCCCCAGCCTGCTTCGCCGCCTTGATCCCAGAAGATACGCTGCATTGTGTCGTAGCCATAGGGATCAAACGCGCCACCAATACCGATGTCGTAGTTATCGCTTGCGCCATGGCGGGTTCCATAGGGATCATGGACGAGCCAGACCTTATTCGTAGGATCGTGCCCCACAATGATGCAGATGTGCCCGGAATACTTGTAGGCAAAGCCAGCAATGACTGGAATACCAGCTTTTAGCGAGAGCAGAACATCTTTTGAGGAAAGGGTATAGCTGAAATAGGATTCAATCCCTAATTCTTGAAGCGCTTTCGTTTGAGCATCGTGATCGGTAGTATCGCCATATTTTGACACGATTCGCATGTAAATTGATTCTGGTTCTGGAAGCCGTTGTTCTTTAGCTTTAGTGGTTAATTCACCTTTGAGCACATAGTTTGCCAGCATGGTGTTGCTGGTGGTATTGCACTGTCGCCAGTCATACCAAACTTGCCCATCTCTCACAATCTGTTCATTCCCCAATTGGCTAGCGTAGGGGACATTTAATTTGATGGTTTGAGGGGCATCATCACCTTCAATTTGAATATGCGGTTCGTAAACGTAAACAACCTGTAGCTTGGTGGTGCCATCTTTAGCCGTGAGAGGAGAGGCTGGTTTGAGAAAAACGTGTTGGTTGCGATCGGGTGCAACTTCAGTCACCAAGAAATCGCTACCTTTAGTTACGAAAATCTTTTCAGCATCTGCTAAGTCGGCAGCACCGAGAACTCGTTTCTTGAGAAAGGTGTTGGCTTTGATGATTACTTTTGGCATGATGATAGACCTTCGATAGACTTATTCTGTTGTTGAAATTGATTGCTGGTCACAATGTAAAACTGTCGTTTCTTTACGTGTGTATTTGAATTGATAGCACTTGTGATAGACAGCACTTGTGGTTAGTTGAAAGTTGATTTGAGCGATATGAACTCTTGCAATGGTTAGGTGGCGTGTAGTTTCGCTTTAGAAGAGCGCGATTAAGTTTGCACATGTCTTCTATAACGTATCAGGAAGTGACTTTTGATCGTTACAGAGAGCTTAAAGTTTAATTGCTTCATACTTTCACGTCGAGCGGAGTGGAGCCAGTAGAAACCGTTGCTTTAACGTTCCCTGGTTTGAGTGGTGAGCAACAATCAAGGTCTATCTAGGCATCGGCGGTAGGCATAACTGATGCCAAGCCGTTCCCTTGGGATGTGAAAGGGGCAAGTTATGGGCGGAAAATGAGGTTGCACGCTGCGATCGAGGGTACAAGCAGAGTACGCTGATGAAAGATTGCCACGTTTGGTACTGAGATAAGTTTCTTTAGTTATGAATTTTACGATCGCTCAACTGAAACGCCGCTTCGAGCAGGCATTGACTGCTGCCTTTGGCGCTGAGTATGGCTCGGTTGATCCTATTCTTGTGCCTGCCAGCAATCCCAAATTTGGAGATTATCAGGCGAATGTGTCGCTGTCGTTGGCGAAACCGTTGGGTAAGGCACCTCGCGCGATCGCGGAGCAGATTGTGCAGCACCTTGATGTCGCAGATTTGTGTGAAACGCCCACGATAGCGGGTCCTGGTTTTATTAACCTGACGCTGAAAACAAGCTATCTGGAAGCGCAGATTAAGGCAATTCAATCTGATCCCCGCCTGGGTGTGGTGGCGATCGCTCAGCCGCAGCGCGTGATCGTGGATTATCCCAGCCCCAACATTGCGAAGGAGATGCACGTCGGACACTTGCGTCCTGCCATTATTGGCGATTGTATCGCCCGCATTCTGGAATTTATCGGGCATGATGTCTTACGCATTAGTCATATCGGGGACTGGGGCACCCCGTTTGGGATGTTGATTGCTTATTTGCGCGAAGCCTATCCAGAAGCACTGACAGCGAACGAATCTTTGGATCTGGGCGACCTATCGACGTTTTATCGACAGGCGAAACAGCGGTTTGATGCTGACGAAGGGTTTCGTGAAGCGGCACGATTGTCGGTGGTGCAGCTTCAGGCAGGCGAGGCAGAAACGTTGCGTGCCTGGAAAATTGTGTGCGAGCTGTCCAGCCGTTCTTACCGCGTCATCTACGATCTCATGGGCATTGCTCACGTCCTTGAACGGGGAGAGTCATTCTACAATCCCTTGCTGGAAGGTGTGGTTGACGATCTGAAGGCGGCAGAACTGTTAGTAGAAGATGACGGCGCACAGTGCGTCTTTCTGGAAGGTTTTACGAATAAGGAAGGCAAGCCGCTGCCGCTGATTGTGCAGAAGTCTGATGGTGGCTACAACTACGCCACGACGGACTTGGCAGCGATTCGCTATCGAGTGAAAGAAGATAAGGTGCAACGGGTGATCTATCCAGTGGGGATGGAGCAAACCAACCACTTTATCCAAATTTTTCAAGTGGGACGGCGGGCAGGCTGGATTACCGATGCAGTGGAGTTCATTCACGCGCCGTTTGGGCTGGTGCTGGGGGAAGACAACAAAAAACTGAAAACTCGATCGGGCGAAGCGGTACGGCTTCAGGATTTATTGGATGAGGCGATCGTCCATGCTCGTGCTGACCTTGAAGCGCGACTGCAGGAAGAAGAACGGCAGGAAACAGAGGCATTCGTTGCCCATGCGTCTCAAGTGACAGGGATTAGTGCCATTAAGTACGCTGACCTGAGCCAGAACCGCACGAGTAACTATATCTTTAGCTACGACAAAATGCTCTCGCTGCAAGGCAATACGGCTCCTTACATGCTGTACGCCTATGTACGTGTGCAGGGCATTAGCCGGAAAGGTCAGATCGATTTTGAGCAGTTGGGCGCAAATGCTGCCATTGTGCTGAAAGATGAATCCGAACTAACGCTGGCAAAACATATCCTGCAATTGGACGAAGTTCTGGCGCAGATTGATCAAGATTTACTGCCCAATCGGCTCTGTCAATACCTGTTTGAGCTAAGTCAGAAGTTCAATCGGTTCTATGAGCAGTGCCCAATTCTGGATGCCGAGGAACCGGTGCGAACTTCGCGGCTGATTTTGGCTGATTTGACGGCGCGATCGCTCAAACTGGGACTCTCATTACTTGGCATTCCTGTGTTGGAGCGGATGTAGGCAGAGGGCAGAAAGCAGAGGGCAGAAGGCGAACGAACAGCCGATTATTGCCCGTGCTGAAGGAGTTGCTGAGTTGAAAGCGATTTTGCGCGATCGCTTTAGCAATGGGCAAGCACCATAAAGCATAAGCAGCAGTGAGGACTGACCGCAGAGACGCGAAGAGCGCAGAGGTTCTCTGTGTTGTTTACGTTTCTGTAGTGTAGCGAGAGCGATCGACGATTCAATTTCAACGTTGATTCAATCGATTAGGGGAGAGCGGTTGGACTGGTTTAACCGCTGGATTGGTTAAGCCACCGTTGGGGCTATTAGGCGTGAGAAACGAACCAGAAGGGCTAACTGTCTTGCTCCCTGTAGTGATGCGGCTGCCATCGGGATAATAGTAGGTGTTGGAGCCGTTTGCACCTGGGACGGTGACGCTGGGATTGACAACTGTTCCAGTGGGGGTGACGATCGCGCCGCCTTGATAGATCCGCGTGCCGGATGGGTAATTGAGCAAATTGCCACTGTTACTGTTACTGGGACTAGCGCTGCTGGGAGCCGTCTGAGCACTCACCCCTTCTGCCGTAGCGATCCCCACCAGCAAACCGAAGAAACTACGCAAAATCAGAACTTTCATTGCGGAATCCTACTGAACCACATTGATCTTAGATCAAACGCTGCATCTACGTCTGTGCCTCTAAAGGTCGTTCATCGCTAATCGCATTCATCATTTGACGTAGGTGAGAAATATGACTGATGCCTCACAGGTTAAGGGATACGCGACGGTTGTAGAGCAGTCCAGTTCTCATCCCCATTACGTTCAACTGCAACGTCAACTCCGATCGCTCATCGATCGCCATCTTTCTACCGAACACCTCCACGATCGCCTGCAAGATTTACCCGTTCAATTTGCCAATCCCCAAGCACGTCCCTGGCAGCCCATTGACTGGCACGCGATCGAGCGTGAGCAAGTTGTAGGCATTGATCTCGATGTCTTCTTAGCCATTCTTATAGGGGCAATCGATACCGAAGCACCCATCCGACAATACACCCAGACCAGTCGGCAATATCTAGAAGCCCTGCATCCTCAGCTTGCTCGCTTTGTGGGTGGCACGATCGCGGCAGACGGTTCACTGCTGGAACCAGGCTTGTGGGAAAAAGAAGAACGCCAGCATACTCCAGCACTGCTCAAAATCTATGCTCAGCTAACAGGTGAAAAAATCACACCGACTCCCCACGAAGCGCGACCCTATCAGCCATCCACGAACCCTCGAATGGATCTCTATCGTCACGGACTGCATCGCGTTGCTACGGAGTATGGCGCGACCTGCCTCTATCTCTGGCTAATGGCGCACACAACTGGAGCTTTGCGAAACGTCCTCGAAGAACTGGTGCGCGATGAAGTCAACCACATGACGAAGTTTTTGGGGTTTGGTCTGTGGGCGTATCCTGAATCATCGCCGCTGCAACTTTGCCGCACCCTACTGCGAACAACCAAACAGCCAACCTATAGCCGCGATCGCAGCAGTCTCATCGGCACTCTGCACCGCATGACAGGCGTTCTCCACTGGCAAGACTGGACATGGACAAACCGTGCTACCTTCGCCTACACCTGCGCTTACATCTTGCAACGCCTTTGGGGATGGAGCAATCGCTTGACACCAGGATGTTTGGAAGGGCTGTTTGGGGAAAAGACTTAAGTTTTGAATTGAGCAGAATCGTTGCATCTATGGCTTTAGAGCTTTGAGTAAGTGAAGTCCGTAACGCTGAATAACAGTTAGGCGGCTCAGTTTACAAGTGATAAAAGCCTTTTGAGAATTCGTATGGAATGTTCAAAATTATGGCAATTGGGAGATATTGATAGAGCATAAAATCTATAACTCTGTTTAGAGTTTGGGAAAAGGATGAAGATAAAAAACGTTCCAGAAGACTTATTCAGTCCTGTTTACTTTCGTGCTAAAGAAACACAGCTACCCAACGGCATTATCAAAGACTCTCTAGCGGTCAAAGTTGTAGAGCAGATGTCGCCTAATCGTTTAGTTGTAGATGACTGGGCAATTCAGTTTGGTATTGCAATTCATACATTGATTGTTGATGATATTGTCAAACAGTTTCTACAGCAACATCCCAATGCAGTCATCGTCATACTTGGAGGTGGACTTGCTACCCGACCACTCTTAATGGATAACAATCAGGCTGAGTGGTTCTGCGTTGATGCTCCATACGTTGAACCATTTTGGAGTCAACTGATCGGAGAATCGCAACGTAATCACTTTATCTCTTCGGTCATCACAGATTTAAGCTGGATGAGTCAAATTTTTGAGGCGGGACGAACAGTATTGTTTGTGGCTGAGGGGATATTCCTATATCTGACAGAATCTGAAGTTAAGCAAGTCATTTTTTCGCTACAACAGAGATTTCCAAACTCAGAGATTGTAATGGAAGTTATTGGTAAATTCATCTTAAACAGTACTCAAATTTTTCGTTCTAAAGCAGTTCCTGGTGGTCGATTTCAGTGGGGAATTGATGATTGTAGCGAGATAGAAACCTGGAGTTCAGGGATTCAGCTCATTAGAGAGTATTTCTGCTATGACTACTACAAGGAGCGGCAAGGGGTCATGAAATTTCTTCCATATTTAGTCGGTGGAAAAAATAAACTGCTAAAAGTTGCTCATTTACGTCTCTCTAAAGAAGCAATTTAATTTAAAGCGAGTAATAGTTAAGTCATCGATATTGTATGCTGAATCGCCATATGACAAACCTGATGAAGCAAAACGAACTAAAGCTATAGTTAAAATGCAAAGTTTGTCTATGTACGATGAGCAGGAATGTTAATAGCTATTGGCTATTTTGGGCAGCATCAATCACCCCTTGCCAGCGATAGATACGTAGATTGATCCGTCCTTGAGCGTTGAACTGGATGCCTTCGGCTTCGAGGAGCGATCGCTGCAAGTAATCGCTGCCATACCGTACAGGTGACTCAGAGATCTCTCCCTTCGCATTAATCACTCGATGCCAGGGAATATCTGCCTCTGGCGCAACCCGAAACAGCGCATAGCCCACTAAACGCGCTCGTCCAGGCAAATTGGCGAGTTCTGCAATTTGTCCATAGGTTGCCACCTGACCATAAGGAATTTGTTGCACGATCGCGTAAATGGCATCGTAGGAGGACATTGAGGTTCAGAAGTTGTTGGTTTTTAGTTGTTGGTTGTTAGATGGAAGACAGTAAGCAATAAGTTATGGAAGCCATTTCAGTCTAAAAACCTCAGACCCTGTAACCGCCTTGTCGTCGCCAGAAGATAGAAACTCGTTCTTCCCACTGCTGCCAGTAGTGCGCGATCGTTTCTAAATCGAACCAGAAGACTTCGGCGGGACGATCCGGAATGGCGATCGCCAGCAGTGCGTGATTCAAGTTCACATCATAGTCCTGATAGGTGTGGTGAACGGCTCCCCAGTAAGCAGCTACCTGTAAGGGGTAATCATTCAAATGCTCCAGGGAATGTTTGGGGCGATCGGCGGTTTTCCATTCGCACAGACACGCAGTGCCGTCATAGCTGGCAACACAATCGACTTTTCCGGCATAACCAAGGTCGTGATGAAAGACGGTGCCTTCGACCAGGCGCACGTCATCCACAGCGAAGAGGACGGGTTTAATACTCTCCCAGTAAGGCTTGATGCCATCGGGACAGGTGACGACTTCGCCTTGTAGATAGCGTTGCACCTGCTTGTGAGTGCCTGTACCGCGCCGACTGGCTGTGCTGCTGATACGTGCCGCTTCTTCAGCCCCCACTCGTTCTTTCCAGTTTGCAAGGGCATCCCGCTGCTGCGGCGATCGCGTCGCGTTGAGAATCGTGCTGACGCTGGGTAAGCGATCGCCGCGATCATTCACGTAATACTGCCTGCCGTTTTGCCGCTCTTGTTTGGCGCTGAGCATCGGCAATTTGTGGGAATCAGGCATCATAGTTGTGGCACTGGCATTACAGCCGTTCTCAGTCGAGTAAGCCATGGTCCTGTCAAGATGGGTATGGAGTGTAGGGTATCGGGTGTAGCGAATGCAAATAGCAGCGGCTGTAAGTTCACCTGTCTGGATTGTAGTCTGTCTGTACTGCTAAAGCAGAGGAAGGGGACAAGTAAGTGGCTGTTTGAAAAGGAGAGGGGTGTGCCAATGCCGTTTGCGTCCTTTGGTGGCTTTGAAGCGGTCAAACCTCACTGCCTGCTGCACCATCGCCACTGTAGGCACCGTTTGACGATCGAGAATCACCTCTGAAGGACTTTCAGGTCGTCCGGCGGCGCGTGTCCAGCCCCGTAAACGAGTATGCAGCGCTTGCCAGATACCGTCCTTGCGCCAGTGGCGGCAGTAGGTGTACACCGTTTGCTAGGCGGGAAAGTCACCCGGCAAGTCTTGCCACTGGCACCCTTGCGTGACCACATAAAAGATGGCGTTGAGCATTGCCCACAAGCTAGTACTCCGGGGACGATCACCAGGTTTAGCGGCGGGCAGCAGTGGTTGGATTAAGTCAAAATGGGCGCGGGTCAGGTTGCTTGAGTAGAATTTAACCATCGCTCTCACGAGGCTTGTGTTTACTACTGATCGCCTCAGCGTGTAAGTTTTTTTACGGTCAATCCGGCTTTTAAAACAGCCTCTAAACCTGATCATGCTAGGGGCTGTCATCAATTAATACCACACATTGCTTGCAGCAAGGGTTCCAGCCCCTAGCCTGGTGTGTTGGGACGGGCGTGACACTGCTGATATTGCAAGGTTTTGGAGCTAATTGATGACACGCCCTAGATGCATCGCAGCCTAACTTGGGCACCCTGGATCGATAGGGACAGTTGAGGGTTAAAGATGGCAGTGATGCAAACGTTTTATCCTAAAAGAATTCTCAGCGCCTCAACCGCAGGCGATCTACTGGATGGCATGACCCGTAGCCTTGAAACTGGAGCCATCAACATTCTGGTTGACTTTCAGCAGGTTATGTTTATGGATAGCACCGGATTGTCGGCGCTGGTTGTGGCTCTAAAGCAAGTGCGCCAGGTGAAGGGACGGTTAGCGCTTTGTCGTTTGAATGGTCAAGCCTCAATGGTGCTGGAACATAGTGGCATGGATCAAGTGTTTGAGGTTTACGAGACTGCGGAGGACTTTGCCCGATCGCTGGCTGACAGCACCGACACATCGCTAGCAAAATAGTTGATAATGGCGGTATGCCACGTAAACAAAAGTATCCGCATCTCGTGCAGTCTAAATGGACGGCGCAGCAAACCATTGATGGCTGGCGGCATTTTCAAGTGACAAACCGCAAAAACCAGGGTCAGTGGGTCTTTGCCGAAATGGTTGCAGCCTGCGATCCAGCGGTGCGCTTTTGGGTGAATGCACGCTTGCTCAAGGATCGATCGCTGTGGCAGGCGGGTTGGCGATCACTGCAAGAACAATCACCACAAGAGCCTGAAGCGAGTAGCGTTCAGTAGGGCGATCGCCGTTGCCTTCATGGACTGAGCACCAAAATCTGTCCTAAGGATGGTTGTTTAAGAATGAACGATCAGGTATTCCAGTCAGTAACCTCGATTTACGAGGCAACATTCCTAAACTGAAGAGGTTTTTATGTTGAAATGGCTGGGAACAACGATGGTGATTGGCGCTATGGTTTGCCTGGGAACGTCAGCTAATGCTCAGTCATGCCGCTTGCTCAGGGTGGTCGAAGGGAAGGGGGCTACCTCTGTAGCAAAGAAAGTTTCGGCTGCCAGCACGCCCCTGAGTCCAAGCAACTGGAATACTGATTTTGCCGTATCGAGTGGACAACGCTACCGCTACTATGCGGCAACAATTCGGGCTAAAAACAAGGGTAATTACAACATTCAGATGAACCTGAAGTATGCCAACCGGACATCTGATAAGGTCTACGACAGCAAGGTTTCTCTCAAAGATAATGAAGCTGTGAATGTCTCAGGTTCCCCTCGCTTAAATGCAGAACCGTATCAAATCAATGTGGTTGTTGGTGGCATTCCAGTGACGGGTAACGCCTACACGGTTGCCGTTTCGGCTTGTCCTTAGGATTGGGTGTAGGGTGTGGGGTGTGGGGGCAAACCCATGCCCTTGGATAGATGTCGATCGCCCTTACATGAGGTGATCTACGGTTAGAGAATCACAGAGCTTATACCTTCTCCGTGCCTCTGCATCTCTGCGGTTAAGCATTTAATCGCTCAGTGTTTAGTTGCTCAAGAACGTGCTCACACGACATTCTCTCAACCGTAGCTCACTCACAGCAGGCATTCATGGAAACTAAACAGTTAGGCAATACAGGCATCACCGTGAGCGCGATCGGCTTAGGTGGGATGCCCATGTCGTTGAGCGGTCGTCCACCAGAAGCGCAGGCGATCGCCACTATTCATCGCGCTCTGGATTTGGGTGTCACCCTGCTTGATACAGCAGACTCCTACTGCAAAGATGAGTCTGACAAGCACCACAACGAGCGACTGTTTTACAAAGCACTTCAAGAGTACGGCAAGGATACAACTAACGTGATGATCGCCACGAAAGGTGGTTTGATGCGTCCCAACGGTTCCTGGACACGCAACGGTAATCCGGATCACTTGAGAGAAACCATTCGTGCCAGTTTTGAGGCGCTGGGGGGCGATCAGCCGATCGGTCTTTGGCAGTACCACGCGCCCGACTCCGATTACTCAATTGAAGCGTCCTTAAAGCCCGCTAAAGAAGCCGTGGTCAATGGGTTGATTCGCTTTGTCGGTGTCTCAAACTTTTCGGTCGAGCAGATCAAACGTGCCCGTGATGTAGTGGAAATCGCGTCTGTGCAGAACCAGTACAACCCCTGGCACCGCGAACCCGAAACGGATGGCGTGCTGGAGTATTGCGATCGCGAAAAACTAACCTTCCTGCCCTGGAGTCCTTTAGGTGGCAGTCGGCGGTTTAGCCAGATTAAAGAGATCGAGGCGATCGGGCAACTGGCTCAAGCAAAAGGCGTTTCGGTTTACAGCATTGTGTTGGCATGGCTACGAGCAAAATCGCCCCAGGTGATCCCCATTCCCGGAGCCAGTAAGCCAGAAAGCATCGAAGATTCGGTGACAGCCGCAGCGGTCAAGCTTTCGCCAGCAGAAGTTGACCAGATCGACAAAGCAACCGCAGCAACCTGAAAAGCAGCAAGCGCGACACCATCATTCCCTAGCGTTTACTGCCAACCACATTTCCAAGTCAGACAGGTTTGAGAAGTCCAGCAACGCTTCTCCTAACGACTCCAGTTGGGTAATGGGCAGTGAATCAACCTGTAAGCACATCGCCTCTGGCAGCACTCCAACTTTGCGAGTGAGCTGACGGAGAATGAGCGATCGCTCCCGTTCAATGCCTTGCTCGATGCCTTGCTCCATCCAACTGGTGACAATTTCCATAACAGTCTCCTGTGTGGTTAGCTCCAGTCTATCAAGCTCTCTCTAAAGCACCTGGAACATTAACGACTACCTAGCTGCTTCAGCAATTGAGTCATTTCGTTTACCTTTTGAGTGTTACCTCGAGAGCGATATAAGTTTCTAGCTTTTTGAAACGCAGCGATCGCCCCATCCTTGCTACCCTGTTTGTATAAAGCCATGCCTAAATTGGTGTAAGCCCTGTAATCATTTCGGTTGAGGCTAACCGCTTTCTGGTAAGCGGCAACCGCTTGTGCTGTTTTGCCATACTTACCAAGAGCAACTCCTAAGTTGGTGTAAGCTCTGCCATCATTTCGATTGCAATCAACGGCTTTCTGATAAGCAGCGATCGCCGCTTCCCAATTGCCCTGTTGACTGAAAACATCTCCCAAATTGGTGTGGGGTGAAATAGAATTTGGACTGAGACTAAGCGCTTTACGGTAGGCTGCGATCGCTCCTTTCAAGTCACCTTGTTTGCGGAGAGCCAGTCCTAAGTTGTTGTTGTAAACTCCGGGAAAATTTCCATTGAGGCTAATCGCTTTTCGATAGGCAGCGACTGCTTCTGTTAGTTTGTCCTGCTCGTATAAAGTCCTTCCTAGAGCGCTGTAAAGAGAAGCCTCATTGCAGCCAAGCTTGATCGCCTGACGAAACGATCTTTCTGCGCTTTTCCAATCTCTTTCTTGAACAAAAGCAAACCCTTGAACAATGTAAGGGACGTAGACCTTTGCCTTCTCCGCCTGAGTTACCGTATGGGGGATGGGTTTGTTAGCTTCTGCACTCAACACAACTGTTGTCCAGAAAAACTGTGGAGGCGCAACACCTAAAGTAACCATTCCTATAACTACACCTGCCATCGCCCCAAGCCAATTTAACGATTTTTTAGCCATTGATCACCAACTCTGTGTTGCACTCAGTAGGCTTATTTTTCCCTAATCATCGCTCTAGCTACCAAACCCCAAAAACCTGTAGCGACAGGATTTTAAGCAGATGACTAATCACGATCAACCCCGATCGCGATCACTGCCATTTCCCAACACAATCACATCTACGATTCCTCTCTATCACCTCATCAAGTGGGCGATTGGGGCATAGTAGAAACATGAAACGCTGATCCCAAGTCCGTACAAACAGGCGGGATGGAGAACCTGAAGATGTTTAATGCTACGGAGATTCTGACAGGTGCCTTTGTACAGCAGCTCAAAGCAGGCTACCGACGTACCTACGGCAATCTCAAAGCCGACTATGCCGATATCATTGCCTGGGCTGGCGGGATGGCGCTAGAAAATATCGCCAACAGCGATGCGCTCTACCACGACATTGAGCACACTATTTTGGTCACACTGGTGGGGCAAGAAATTCTGCGTGGTAAACATATTCGTGAAGGGGGTGTATCTCCTGAAGACTGGCTGCATTGCGTCGTTTCGCTGGTGTGCCATGACATCGGCTACGTGCGCGGTGTGTGCCGAGACGATCGTGCCAACCTCTGCGCGACGGGGATTGCTGACACCATGATTGAGCTACCGTCGGGTGCTACAGATGCCAGCCTCACGCCTTACCATGTCGATCGGGGCAAGCTGTTCATTGACGAGCGCTTTGGCGGACACCGCTTACTCGATACCGACCTCATCCAGCGCAACATTGAACTAACTCGCTTCCCCGTGCCTACTGCCGAAGACCATCAGGATACCAGCCACTATCCAGGACTGGTGCGCGCGGCAGATCTCATTGGGCAACTCAGCGATCCACGCTATCTGAAGAAAATTGCGGCGCTGTTCTACGAGTTTGAAGAAACTGGAGTCAACAAAGCGCTTGGCTACAAAACGCCTGGAGATCTCCGCCAGAGCTACTCGCAGTTCTACTGGAAAGGGGTGTATCCCTACATTCAGGATGCGCTACGCTACCTCTCTGTGACGCAGCAGGGGCAGCAGATTACAGCGTCCCTCTACGCCAATGTGTTTGTCGTGGAGCACGGAGGGCTTTAGGATCAGCTTCAAATCAACCTGGAAAAAGCAAATCTATGCAAGAGAACACGGGTCGAAGGTTTGTTGCCGCGCTTCTAATACTGGGACTCAATTTCGTCGTTGCCTGCACTAGCCTTTTAATTTATGCGTCGTACTACTCGTCTGGAAATCCTGTGCGACCGAAGCTCATTGGCATTGATGTCATCGGGGCGATCGGGATGTTTATCGGCATCACGCAAAGCCTGTACCTGGCTCCGCTACTGTATTTCGCCACGCGATCGCACAAACGGAACCTTGTTAAAGGCATCGTTCTAGGAGCAGTGGTAACAGTTCTACTCAATCTTATGGTTTTAAGCACGTTGGTGTTCCACTAAGAAGACACCAGGCAACCGCATGAAAAAGGCATCAGCAAAGCAAGTAGGTTTAGGACTGTTAATGGCGATCGCGTTAATCGTCATGGCTAGCTGTAACTTATCCTCCTCCCAACCGCTTCCAATTACTTCTCCCTACACCCCACACCCTACACCCCACACCCTTTCTCAGCAGACTCTTCCCACCCAACCGCCACCTCAGGTAGACCCGGATCGCCTCTTCCAACACGTCAAGGCATTGAACTTTGAACGGTATCAGGTGGGCGATCGCGATCGTGCCCGTCGTTACCTCGTCAAAACGCTGACTGAGTTTGGCTGGAAACCGCAACTGCAAGCCTTTGAGGGTGGCGTGAATGTCTTCGCTCAGCGTCCCGGTACAAATGCCAGCGCAGGCGCAATCCTGGTGAATGCCCACTACGACACGGTGAACGGGTCGCCAGGTGCTGATGATAACGGCAGCGCGATCGCGGCAACACTCGAAATTGCCCGTCTGCTGGGTTCTTGCTCCACGCCACGTCCGTTATGGCTTGCATTTTTCGATCGAGAAGAGGCAGGTTTAGTCGGCAGTCTCAACTTCACAGCGCGTCCTGAAAACTTAGCAAACCTGGCAGGCGTGGTCAATTTGGAGATGATGGGGTATGCCTGCCATACGGCGGGATGTCAGAAATACCCCGAAGGACTGCCTGTAAAACCGCTGGGCGATCGGGGCGATTTTCTCGGAGTCATCGGTGATCAGGAGCATTTGTCGTTGCTGAACGCCTTTCAGGTGCCTTCATCGAATCCATCCACATCGAACTTGCCAGCCATCATCACAGTGCCCATTCCGTTCAAGGGTTTGCTCACTCCAGATGTGTTACGAAGCGACCACGCACCCTTTTGGGCAAAGAACATTGGTGCCGTGATGGTCGGCGATACGGCAAACTTTCGCAATCCCCATTATCACCAGCCCAGTGATACGCCAGAAACCCTCGATCGCACCTTTTTTGCTGGTGCAACCCAACGAGTGATTAATGCCGTCAGTATGTTGTTGGATAGTCAGGGGTCTTTGGGCAACTAAGTCGTCAGCGGTCAGCGGTCAGCTATCAGCTCTGGGCAAACCCATTTGAGGCTATATCCTGGCTTAATTGCCTTCCATCATAAGCAGATGAATCGTTTCACTGACCGCTAGAGAGGAGGCAGGGGGCAGAAGGGTGTAGGGCGTGGGGTATCGGGCGTGGGGTGAAGGCTGACCGCTGACTACTGATAGCTGATGACTCTGACTGACCAAGATCACTAAGCATCGCCAGAATTGTCACATTGGATAGCTCGACTCAATCACCAGGCAGACTTGAAGACGGTTGCATACTAAATAGTATCGAGTTCCCAGAAATCCTATGGAAGCCCAAGTGTTGCCCCCCTCGCTTCAAGATGTTGTTGACCGCATTCTCACCTCTCGCCGCATTACTCGCCTGGATCAACGCTTACTCGTGTCACTCGCCAACTTGAGCCGTGAAGAACAGGCATTGCTCAACGAAGTGTTCGATCGCCTGCGTCGCGGTTTGCTGCGAGTAGTTGATTGAGGAAGAAGTTCTAAACGCCTTCTGCCCTCTGCCTTCTGCCCCCTGCCTTCTACTCTAACTACAGTCATTCAATACCCATACGTTGCACCTTCTCCACGCGGGTCAGCGGCTCCTTCTAGAGTGCCATCGGGCGATCGCACAATGACATCGGCATTGCCCCAGGTGCCCCGTTCTTCAATGGTGTGTCCTCGCTGACGAAGATTCTCCAGCGTTAGTCGATCAAAGCCATTCCGTTCCACTCTGAGCTGGTCAGGCAACCACTGGTGATGCAGGCGTGGAGCCGCGATCGCGCTTCTGGCATCCAGGTTATAGACCAGCACATTCAGCACGACTTGCAGCACGGTGGTAATGATGGTGCTACCACCCGGAGAGCCTGCTACCAGCCGCAATTGACCCTTTTTCGTCACAATCGTAGGAGTCATGCTGGAGAGCGGTGTTTTACCCGGCGCGATCGCGTTGGCATCGCCGCCCACTAGCCCAAAGGCATTCGGCACACCGGGCGCGATCGCAAAATCATCCATTTCGTTGTTGAGAATGATCCCCGTTCCCGGCACTACGACACCTGCGCCAAAGCCGAGATTGATGGTAAACGTGAGGCTCACGGCGTTTCCTGCATCATCTACCACGCTGAGATGGCTGGTGTCGTTGGATTCTTTGCCCAAACGTTTCAGCGTTTCTGGATCAGCGGCTCTTACCTGGCTGGACGATCGCGCCTTCTGTAGATCAATCTCCTGACGGCGCTGTTTGGCATAGGCGGGACTGATTAAAGCGGCGACGGGCACCTTCACAAAATCGGGATCGCCCAGATACACGGCACGATCGGCGTAAGCAATCCGCATCGCCTCCACGATTAAATGCAGCGCATCGGGACTGTGCCAGCCCATCGCTTTGAGATCGGTATCACCCAGAATGTTGAGGATTTCGAGCAAATGCACACCACCCGAAGATGGGGGCGGCATCGAACAAATGCGAGTAGCTCGAAAGTTACCGCAGACGGGATCGCGCCAAATAGGGCGGTAACATTTCAGGTCTGCTAACGTGATTAGTCCTTGATTGGTAGACATAGCGCGAGCGATCGTCGCCGCCAGTTTGCCTGTGTAAAAGCTCTGTGGCTCGTTGGCGATCGCAGTCAGTGTCTTTGCCAGATCTGTTTGCACCAACCGATCGCCTGCCTGTAACGGAGCGCCCTTGCGCGTAAAAATTTCACGGGCAGCCGGATTTTGCTGAAGCGTTTTTTGCTGGGCGATCGCGTCTGCCAATCGCCAACTAACCAGAAACCCCTTCGCTGCTAATTGGGTCGATGGAGCCACAACCGTCTTCCAGGGCAGTTTGCCGTAGCGGCGCTGCACGTCATATAGTCCTGCGACTGTTCCTGGCACACCTGCTGCCAAGTAGCCATCGGTACTGGCGTTGGGACGCACCTTTCCTTGAGCATCCAGATACATCCTGGGCGTTGCGGCTAGTGGTGCCCGTTCCCGGAAATCCAGCGCTTTGACTTCCCCTGTTTTGCCCAACCGCACCAGCAAAAAGCCGCCTCCCCCAAGACCTGCTGAAGCTGGTTCTACTACCGAAATGGCTAACGTGGTCGCCACCGCTGCATCGATCGCATTACCCCCCTGTTTCAGCATCGATAGCCCTGCTTCACTCGCCAACGGATGAGCAGAAGCCACCATACCCCGCTTTGCACGATCGGGATAGGGAAACGCCCCTCCACTCTGACTGCTAACCCACAGCACCGTCAGACAGAGTAACGGCGCTACCACTCGTTTACGCACAAATTGTTTCATCCCTCATCCTTCTGCTTAGCGGTCAGCGGTCAGCGGTCAGCAGTCAGCTTGAGTTGAACCAGTTGTTGGTTGTTAGTTGTTGGTGCATGAGCCGTTCCTGACTCCTTCTAAAAACTAAAAACCTTTCTGGTATGCCCGGAGAGCTTTAAAACTTCCTTGCCTTCTGCCTAGCCTACACCCTATCCACATACAAAAAGACCCCTGACATTAATGTCAGAGGGTCGTTTCCGCACACAACCAAGGAGAAAACAGAAAAGTCAACTTCAGCCAAACGCACCAGTCACCCTTAGGCTATCGACGTGGTGTGACAACCTCAGTCTCAAATGCCGACGATAGCGCTTCTTGAGGCACCAGAGCTAACACCATTTCTGGATGCTCAAGGAAGGGATCTTGATGCCAAAGATCGGCTTCACCCGGTGCAAGCTTGCGGGCATGGCGCGCTTTATACAGAATAGCGATCGCAAACAGTCCCACGATGGCTGCAAACCCTGCAACTTCAGCGTTGGTCACGTTAAGCTGTTGGGAATCGCTTGTGAGACCAGCATCTCTACCACGGTTGAACAAATCAGACCGTCGAAACGCGTCTCCAGAACCGTTCATCCCATTAAAACCCGGTGGTTCATCCGCACCGTTTGGATTCCTTGGATTACCGATCCCACCTGAGTGATTGGAAGCACTGAGAGGGCAGGGACTCGCTAAAACTGATGAGCCGAGTAGTAATGCACCAGAGACCACCGCGATCGACGTAATGACTAACAGAGGAAGGCGTAAGCGAGCCATAACCTTTTGCGAGTGAATGTTGTGATGATTATGGGGGAGTCAATGCCATGAAACAGGCTAATACGATACAAAAGAACAGAAGACTTGCGAGAAGCTTAAGGCTATCAACTCCAGTGAAACAGTAAGATGACCAGATTCAAGGTTTGGTCGTTTTTCAAACGGGTGGTCGACAATCTGTAGGGATGTTACATGTAACGTCCCTACAGAAATCGTGAATGTCATCCTCAGCGCTTCCTGGCAGCCTCAACCCTTTTAGCCTTTAGCATTTATCCTTTATCCTTTCTCTTCCCTTATGCCTACCTACACGGGTATTTCCAGCGAAGCCTTTCGGCATCCGCTCGATCGCCAAGCCGAACAAGCCCTCCGCAGTGTCCCTGGTTTTGATTTAGTGGCACGGACATTCGTTGAGTTTCTGTCCGAGCGTCCGCAGTTTGTCTATCAGATGGGCAACAGCATTCAGGTTGGACCCCGGCAGTATGCCAACATTTACCAGATTTTTCGAGAATGCGTCCGCGATTTGGATGTGCATCCTGAGCCTGTTTTGTTCATTTCTCAAGACCCGTTTGTGAACGCACTGGCACTGGGGCAAGAGTTTCCCAGTATGGTGCTCAACAGCGGCTTGCTGGACTTGCTAGACGACCATGAGCTACGCACCGTGATTGCTCACGAACTGGGTCATATCAAGTGTGGACATACGACGCTGGTGCGGATGGCGCTGTGGGTTAACCAGATTATTTCGGGTCTGGCAGAACGCACATTTGGGTTGAGCAATCTGGTGACAACAGGGCTTTTGCTGGCGTTTGCGGAATGGAAGCGCAAGGCTGAACTGTCTGCCGATCGCGCCGCCTTATTAGTCACGGATGACCTCTCGCCCGTGCTGCACAGCATGATGAAGGTTGCGGGTGGTAGCAGTAAACATGTCCACGAACTCAGTCTGGATGAATTCATTCGACAATCCGAACGCTATCAAGAGCTAGATCAGGATGGGCTGAACCAGGTCTACAAATTCTTCCTCTACAACAATCTTTCGACAGGTATCTTTCTCACCCATCCGTTTACCGTTGAGCGGGTGCATTTTCTGCGCGAATGGTCAGTTTCAAATGATTATCGGCAGATTCGCCAGGGCAACTACACTCGTGCGGGGGCTGAAGGGTCAGTAGACGTGCCATCAGGTACTTCCTCCACTAGCCAGTCTCAAACCGAAGTGGATGCCTTGCGCCGTCAAATTGAAGAGTTACAGCGTGAGATCGATCGCGCCAAACGATCGGACTAAACAGCACCGAAAACGAATGCCCGATCGGAGGAATGCTCTAGACATGGAGATGAGTAAAATCAGCGAGATGGATCAATGCTAATTGGCTAGTGTGCCTTGACGCAATTTGTGGAGACTGAATGCGAGAGGCAGCATGGCAATACGCTCACAGTCTCAAAAAGAATTGGCAGGCTTCGTCTACGGGTTGGTCGGCGTGCTGGTTTTCAGCCTGACGCTGCCAGCCACTCGTATTGCGGTTTCAGGCTTTGACCCTGTGTTTGTTGGGTTAGGGCGAGCGATCGTGGCAGCAGGCTTGTCGTTGATTTTGCTCGTTACAACTCGACAAACCATTCCGCCCCTCAGATTTCTGCCCCAATTTTGCATCGTCGTTGCTGGAGTGGTGGTTGGGTTTCCGCTGCTGTCGGCGATCGCCATGCAAGATGCCCCTGCTTCCTATGGAGCCGTCATCACTGGACTACTGCCACTTTCGACCGCGCTGTGTGGCGTGTGGCGGGCAGGAGAGCGACCGTCCATCCCCTTCTGGATTTTTGCAGGTTTGGGAAGCGCCCTGGTGATTGGGTTTGCGCTGGTATCAGGAGGCGGTTCACTGCGGCTGGCAGATCTGGCGTTACTGGGCGCAGTCGCAGCAGCGGGACTGGGGTACGCAGAGGGAGCGGTGTTGTCGCGTACATTCGGCTCATGGCAGGTCATTTGTTGGGCATTGTTGTTATCGACCCCTATGCTGCTGCCGATCGTTCTACAACATGTCCCCGCTCATGTCTCATCCATTTCCCCCGGTGCGTTGTTGGGGTTTCTGTACGTCAGCGTCTTCAGTATGTTTCTGGGCTTTTTTGCGTGGTATCAAGGGCTGTATCTCGGCGGAGTGGCGCGGGTGGGGCAAGTGCAGCTTCTTCAACCATTTCTGACCATTGTGGCTTCTACTCTCTTGCTCGGTGAGCATCTAACCATCACCACCGTCATTTTTGCGGCAGGTGTGATCATCTGCGTGGCATTAGGAAAGCGGACTCACATCAAAGCTGCCTGACAACGCCTGCACGATCGCTCAAAAGCATGTGTTCATCCCCCCTTTGCCCTTTGCCTTTTACCCGCTCCGGTCTCCCACATACTCCAAACAAATTGCTCTGAAAATACAGTTGTTCACACCCTACACCCCACACCCTTTTCATTTCTTGGGGTGCTGAAACATTAGCATGGATGATTAGTATGAGAAGTGGCTACAACGGGGGGCAGCGATCGCTGAAGAAGTTTACAGTCTGGAGGCGGTGGACTGTAAAATAAAGGTTGGCTAGATATTTGGCATCTAGACTCACAATCCTATTTCTTTTGTCTTTGTCGCACGAAGGGTTTCACGATGACGCTTAACTATGTCCTGGAAGCAATTTGGGCGCTTTCGGCTCTCGGTTTGATTGTGCTGGTACTATTGCACAGTCCTAAAGGTGATGGCTTAGGTGGCTTAGGTGGACAGGCGCAGTTGTTTACCAGCACCAAGAGCGCTGAAACCACGCTCAATAGGGTGACATGGGTGCTGACGGTGCTCTTTATGAGTCTGACGGTTGTATTGAGCGCACCTTGGTTGCCGAAGTAGATAAGGCAGAGGGCAGGAGGCAGAGGGCAGAAGGGAGTGCTTCTCACTGAGCTGTGCAGCTAGAAGCTTACTGTAGGCACTGATAGAGGTCTGAGGTACTGCCTGAAGCGATCGCTAGAAGGGCTTTGTTGTGCTTATTTTTTGCAGCTCATGCACTGGGAAGGTGTCCGAAGAGGAGTGCTTGGTTTGATACAGCAGCGTTGGCTGACGCGATCGCGACAGAGCACTCTATTCAAACTTCCACTTCTGGCGATCGCGCTTGGGACGATCGCGCTTGTGATGATGGCGCATCCTTTGCTGACGCGATCGGAACAACTAGCAACAGCAGCTTTCCACACAACCGGACAGCCGATCGCCCAGAAGCCTGCGCCCGATTTTCCCCTTCAGTCTCACCCCTTGCCGCCAACGCTGGCACAGTGGAATGCATCTCAAGCTGGGGATTATTTTGATCAAATTGAAGTGGTTCCAGTGAATTACCTGGTCTGGACTCACTTCCCGCTGAGCGTTTACATTCAGCCACCAACCACAGCAGAACTGGCGAGTCCGTTTACCGCACAGCGATCGCAGGCGTGGATTACGGCTGTCTCGCAGGCAGTGCGAGAGTGGAATCGGTATTTACCATTAGAACGGGTCGAGCAGGCTGAAGGTGCCAATATTGTGGTTTTGCGATCGGCTCCTCCCCTGCAATTTGAACCCCCAACCAACCAGGAGACAACGGGTTATCCACGAGAACGTCCAACCGTGAGCATTGGTCGTGCGCGATCGGCGGTAACAACTTACAAGGTTTCCGTCCAAGGCTCCTTGAAAGACCCTGCGACAAAGCCAATGCTGGCTCTCCGCTGCACCATTCAGTTGCGCCCCGATCAAGCTCCCCAATACCTTCAGGCAGCAGCACGGCACGAACTGGGTCACGCCCTGGGCATTTGGGGGCATAGTCGATCGCAAGCCGATGTAATGTACTTCTCCCAGGTGCGTAACCCACTGCCCATTTCACCCCGCGATATCAACACCCTCAAGCGCATTTACGAACAGCCAACGCGACTGGGATGGGCATTGGTCGGTTCATGAAAGTTAACTAGACAGGCATTTTCTGGCTAAAAAGCTATCAGCAGGTTTAAGCTAGAAGCAATATTAGAGTTTTAGCGTGTAGCGGTCTAATCTTTCTGAAGCCAGCTATGTTATCACGCACATTCCTGTTAACGAGTCTATTCTTAACGATATTTGCAGTCGGTCTCATGCCGCTGTCGTTAAGTTTTACGATGAGTTTCATTTCAGCATCAGGTATTACTTTTCTGGCTCTTAGCCTACTCTTGGTGGATGAGTTTATTCTGCGCCCACTGCAAGAGATTCAACAGATTCGTCAGCACAAAATTCTACAGGTTGGTGCTGGTGGAAATTTGCTTCTTGAACTCAAAAGACGACAACACTCGTCTGGCAAACGTTACTCTAATGAACTACTATTGTCGGCGGCTAAACTTGACAAGCAGCGCTTTCCTTTAGGGCGATTAGCCGTGCTTGAAGGGATCAGATACATAGAAAAGACACCTCAAAGCAAAGCATTGTGCTACGCCGAGATTGTCTTTCCAGCCTTGGACAATGATGGCAAACTTCATTATGAATATTGGCTTTGTGATCTGGTCGAACTCTGGTATCCCAGGTTATTACTAGACCGCTGGCTTCATTGTGCTCATGCTCTAGAGCAGCATCCGTCTACAACACTTCATTCGGAGCTTTTTACTCCAAGTTGGCATAAATTGAGCCTGTCAGATAAGCTAAGGTATAAATCTGCACGAGAGCAAGTTGCTCCCTTTGTCAGGCAACATTTCCAATTACTGAAAGAAGATCATAAATACCTGCAACAGCGCCATGAAATTCTTCAATTGCTAGGACTAATGATGACATCAGAAACGTATGCCAGCCACAAACGTAGTTATGAAATGGCATTGTCTCGATTGAATGAGCTGCACTGCAAATCTTTGGAACTGGATCAACTTTACCGCCGCGTTATTAGCGATCTACTCATTGGCATTGAACTGGCAACACACAATCCCAACTTGATCTCAGATGATCATGTATCCATTCAGGCGCAGTACGAAACACAATTTAAAGTGCTGAAAGAAGAATACCAATATATAAAAGATGTGAGTACGGCTTCAGCTAATTTGCTGGCTACAGAGTAAGTCGAGCCATTTCGCTTTATGTTATGGGAGCGCGCCCGAAGAGTTTGGTGAGGGTTTTGAGGCGATCGCTCAATTCTCCATTCAGCGCCTCCGCATGATAGCGCCACTGCCAGTTGCCTTCTGCCACGCTCGGAAAATTCATGCGTGCTTCGGTTCCCAGCCCCAAAATGTCTTGGAGGGGAATGATGGCAAGATTGGCGATCGAACCCAGCGCCAGACGAATGAGATCCCACTGGATGCCATCCGGACTGATGCTGCCCAGGTAATTCACCAGGTTGCCCTTCTCGTAATCAGACAGTTGATTGAACCAGCCAAGCGTCGTGTCATTGTCATGGGTGCCCGTATACACCACGCAGCGACGGGGATAGTTAAACGGCAAAAACGGATTGGCAGGATCAGACCCAAAGGCAAATTGCAGCACCTTCATGCCGGGAAATTCAAACTGGTCGCGCAGTGCCTCCACTTCAGGGGTAATCACGCCCAAATCTTCCGCTAGAATCGGCAGCTTGCCCAGTTTCTCCCGCAGCACTTCAAAAAATTCCGCGCCTGGAGCTTCGACCCAACCGCCGTTCATAGCGGTATCTTCACCCTGTTTGACTGCCCAAAACGCTTCAAACCCCCGGAAGTGGTCAATGCGGATTAAGTCTACATAGTCCAACATGGCGCGAAAGCGGCTCACCCACCAGGCAAAGTCGGATTGCTGTAAATGCTCCCAGTTGTAAACGGGATTGCCCCACAGTTGCCCGGTGGCACTGAAGTAGTCGGGTGGTACGCCTGCCATGAGTGCGGGTTCACCTGTGGCTTCATCCAGGCAGAAGTTTGCGGGGTTTGCCCACACATCGGCGCTGTCGTGAGCTACATAAATGGGAATGTCACCAATAATCTCAATGCCTTTGGCGTTGGCGTATTGCTTAAGGTCAGACCACTGATGGAAAAATTCGTATTGCAGGTATTTGTGATAGAAAATCTCAGCGGGCAAGCGGCGACGACACTGTTCTAACGCTTCTGGCTTATGCTGGGCGATCGCAGGTTCCCAGGTGTGCCAGCTTGAGCCATCCTGCGTTTGCTTCAACGCCATAAAGAGGGCATAGTCATCCAGCCAGTAGGCTTTGCTTTCACAGAAAGCGGCAAACTGGTGTTTTTGGTCACTGTTGGCGCGGTTTTTGAAGTTCTCGCACGCTTTTTCCAGCAGCGCCATTTTTACAGGAGCCACCTGATCGAACTGGACGCGATCGCCTGCAAAGTTCGGCAAATCGGCAAAGTCTGATTCGCTCAGCATGCCGTTATCGCGTAGGCGCTCCGGACTGATCAGCAACGGATTGCCCGCCAGCGCTGAATAGCACATATACGGCGAGTTGCCAAAACCTGTGGGACCCAATGGCAGCACTTGCCAAAGCTGTTGCCCAGTTTCTGCCAAAAAATCCACAAAATCACGAGCCTGGGGACCTAAATCACCAATACCAAAACGACCGGGGAAAGAGGTCGGGTGCAGAAGAATACCACTCACTCTAGATGACGAGACAGAGAAGTTGGAGTCGGAAGAACGAGTCATGTCGTTGAGTGAAATGGTTTAAGTGCGATCGGCGTTGGTTTGACTCTATCATGGTGTTCCAAGGTTAAAACCTATCGGATGAAAGACCTGCCTGTGGCACACCGTAACCCCACTCCAACCGTTGATATCATTATTGAACTGAGCGATCGCCCTCACCGACCGATCGTTCTCATTGAGCGACTGAATCCTCCCTATGGCTGGGCGCTGCCCGGTGGCTTTGTCGATTATGGAGAAGCCGTAGAAACCGCCGCTAAACGAGAAGCAGCAGAAGAAGTAGGCTTGCAGGTCGAACTCATCGAACAGTTTCACGTCTATTCCGACCCCAACCGCGACCCGCGCCAACATACGCTGAGCATTGTGTTTCTGGCGATCGCCCAGGGCACCCCAAAAGCAGGCGACGATGCCAAACATCTAGACGTGTTTGAATCCTGGCGCATGCCCACCAATCTCTGCTTTGACCACGATCGCATCTTGCGCGACTACTGGCGCTATCGGCACTATGGTATGAAACCGGGGGTGTAATGGGTGGAGTAGGGAATGGGGAGTGGGGAGTAGGGAAGCGCTTTCAAGCTTAGATATGATGTTTTGAGTTCCAGGCTCAATGTTCCGAGTCTCAGGCCTGACATTCCGACCTTAAACCTCGACACTCCGAGTCTTAGGCTGGACATTCCGACCTCAAATCTTGACACTTCAAGTTCCAGGCTTGACACTTCGAGGTCCAAGCTTGATATTCCGAGTTCCAAGCTCCGTCGTTTGACCTCAAGCTTCAGCCTTTCGAGTTCAACCCTCAATCTTTCAGGCTCAAAACTCGAAACTCAAAGTTCTTGTGCTGACTGCTGGCAACTCAAAACTTTTACTCCTCACTCCTTACTCCTTACTCCTCACCCATCTATGTCTCGTGAAATTATCCGTACCGATCGCGCCCCTGCACCTGTCGGACCCTACAACCAGGCGATCGCCGCCACTGGTCGCTTCATCTTTGTGGCGGGTCAAATTCCCCTCAGTTCAACAACGGGCGAGATTGTGGGTACCGACGTGGCAGCACAAACAGAGCAGGCGATCGCCAATCTCAAGGCGATTCTCGAAGCAGGGGGTGCCACGCTATCAGATGTCGCCAAGACAACGGTTTTTCTCAAAGATATGAATGATTTTGCCGCGATGAATGCGGTCTATGCCAGCCATTTTGAAGACGCGATCGCGCCTGCCCGTGCCTGTGTCGAAGTAGCCCGTCTGCCTAAAGATGTCCTCGTCGAAATTGAGTGCATTGCGGTGGTTTAGTGTAAGGGTTCCAGCCCCCAGTTTTATTTGCTAGAGCGGGCGCGGTAATGCTGATACCTCAAGGTTTCTGGGCTTAATTGATGACATGCTCTAGTACAGCAAACACTTAATTTTGCAACATGAAAGCTTTGGAGCTGTTGGGTTTCGCTATCACTCTACCCAACCTACGTTGCAGAACTTTTAAGTTGCTCTACTAGCCTTCTAGCCAATCGAAGATCTGCTCTAGCTGCTCTAGAGAAACAAAGCCGTACTGCCAGAGAATCATGGGCAGCGGACCGGGGTCTTGCTCACTGTAACGGAGTGCCATCGCGATCGCCGTCGTAGAAAGCGCAAGTTCTTTCTGTAAAAAATTGATGAGCTGAAGATTACTGCGATCGGATTGCACGGCTGGACTTTTCACCCCTGAATGTTGAGTCAATTGAGCAAAGACACAAAACGTTAGCAGCTATGTTGACCTGGACAGTGCAAGGAGACGGCTCTTAAAGAAGGCTGATCGCCTGAAAACACTATGTCGTGGCGCTATGCTACTGTTTGCAAGCCAGAGCATCATCACCTGGTTGGTTCACCCAAGAGAGTGATCTTGCATGGTTGCAATCGTGATTGTACGTATTTGCCACTCACTTAAACCACAAACTTCCGCAAATGAACGGAGAGTTTTATTGGGAAAGATGGTGTAAGGCGTGATTGCCCACAGCCTTGGCGTGAAAAACCGCTAAAAGGAGGCAAAGACCCTACATCTAGAGCCTTGCTCGAATGTAAAGATTTATCGAAAACCGTACAAAAGTTAGCGTTGCAAGTTGTTGCGATAGCTCTTCTAAAGTAAATCGTCCTCGACCTGGCTAAACATCTGGCACAACCAGGGCTTCGGCAATACTCATCCAAAGTGGCGTGAACACCGATCCTATCGATCGCACGGACTTCTCTACAATGACGGTATTAACGTAAGCGAAACGCTAGATCGAGGGGACTATGCAGCCAACAAACCCCAATCAATTTACAGAAAAGGCGTGGGAAGCGATCGCGCGCACGCAAGAAGTGGTCAAGCAGGCTCAGCAGCAGCAGATTGAATCAGAACATCTCCTGAAAGCGCTGTTAGAGCAGGATGGACTAGCTAGCAGCATTTTCAGCAAGCTCGGCGTGGACGTGAAGCAGAGCCGCGATCGGACGGATGACTTTATCCGCAAGCAGCCCAAGGTATCGGGTAGTGGCACGTCAATTTACCTGGGACGCAGCCTGGATACTTTGCTCGATCGCGCCGACAGCTACCGCAAACAGTTAGGCGATGAGTACATTTCTGTCGAACATCTCTTGCTGGGCTATGCCAACGATGATCGCTTTGGTAAAGGGCTGTTTGCGGAACTTAAACTAGATGAAACCAGGCTGAGAAATGCGATCGACCAGATTCGAGGAAGTCAAAAGGTGACAGATCAAAACCCGGAAGGTAAGTACGAGTCGTTAGAAAAGTATGGACGTGATTTGACGCAGTTTGCCCGCGAAGGCAAGCTCGACCCTGTGATTGGGCGCGATGACGAAATTCGCCGCACGATCCAAATTTTGTCGCGGCGTACCAAGAATAATCCCGTGCTGATTGGTGAACCGGGTGTGGGTAAAACGGCGATCGCCGAAGGCTTGGCTCAGCGCATTGTTAAAGCCGAAGTCCCCGAATCGCTTAAGGATCGTAAGCTCATCTCGCTGGATATGGGCGCTCTCATTGCGGGAGCCAAATATCGCGGTGAGTTTGAAGAACGATTGAAAGCCGTGCTCAAAGAAGTCACCGAATCGCGCGGACAAATTATTTTATTTATTGATGAAATTCACACCGTTGTTGGGGCTGGTGCCACGCAAGGCGCGATGGATGCCGGAAACCTGCTGAAGCCCATGCTGGCACGAGGCGAACTGCGCTGTATTGGTGCGACAACGCTGGATGAATATCGCAAGTACATCGAAAAAGATGCTGCACTGGAGCGACGCTTCCAACAGGTCTATATCGATCAACCGAGCGTGGAAGATACCGTTTCGATTCTACGGGGCTTGAAGGAACGGTATGAAACGCACCACAGTGTCACCATCACCGACAATGCGCTGGTTGCTGCGGCGACTCTTTCTTCACGCTACATCAGCGATCGCTTTCTGCCTGACAAAGCGATCGATCTAGTAGACGAAGCGGCGGCAAAGCTGAAGATGGAAAAAACCTCAAAGCCAGAAGAGCTGGAGACGATCGATCGACGCATCACGCAGTTGGAGATGGAAATTCTGTCGCTCAAAGGTGCGATCGACTTTGGCTCGGTTGAGCGGCGACAGCGCCTAGAAAAAGAACTTGCCGATTTGAAGGAAGAACAGCACACGCTTAATGCTCAGTGGCAGTCAGAAAAAGAGCTAAGCGATCAAATTCAAACGCTGCGCGAACAAATTGACCAGCTTAAAACTGAACTTGAGCAGGTTAAAAATCCTCAAAGTTCAAACTACAGCCTGAACCGCGCCTCTGAGATCGAATATGGTCGGTTGCCTTACTTTCAAGAGCAACTTCAAAAGGCTCAGGATCAATTTAACCAGTCACAAACTCACGGCACATCGTTGCTACGTGAAGAAGTAACTGAGGCGGACATTGCCGAAATCATTTCCAAGTGGACGGGCATTCCCATCAGCAAACTGGTGGAGTCGGAGATGCAAAAGCTCTTGCACCTGGAAGATGATCTGCACAAGCGCGTCATTGGGCAACAAGAAGCGGTAACGGCTGTAGCGGATGCTATCCAGCGATCGCGGGCAGGCTTAGCCGACCCTAACCGTCCCACTGCCAGCTTCATCTTCCTGGGTCCAACGGGCGTAGGCAAAACAGAACTGGCAAAAGCCCTTGCTGCGTATCTGTTTGATACCGAAGAAGCGATGGTACGCATTGACATGTCTGAGTATATGGAGAAGCACACTGTTTCCCGCTTAATCGGCGCACCTCCAGGCTACGTGGGTTACGACGAAGGCGGACAGTTAACTGAAGCCATCCGTCGCCGTCCCTATGCCGTCATTCTGTTTGACGAAATTGAGAAGGCGCATCCCGATGTGTTCAATGTCATGCTGCAAATTCTCGATGATGGGCGCGTGACGGATGCTCAGGGGCATACGGTGGACTTTAAAAACACCGTCATCATTATGACCAGCAATATTGGGTCGCAGTTTATTCTCGATATTTCGGGCGACGATAACCGCTACGACGAGATGCGATCGCGGGTGATGGATGCCATGCGTACTAGCTTCCGTCCTGAATTTCTCAACCGCATTGATGAGATCATCATCTTCCACGCGTTGCAGAAAGCAGAACTCCGCCAGATCGTCAAACTTCAGACCCTACGGCTAGGGGAGCGGTTGTCCGATCGCAAGATGTCGCTTAAACTCTCCGACAGTGCGCTGGACTTTCTCGCCGAAGTGGGTTACGACCCCGTGTTTGGTGCCCGTCCGCTGAAGCGTGCCATCCAACGTGAACTCGAAACGCAGATTGCGAAAGCGATTTTGCGCGGCGAATTTACCAACGGCGACACCATTTTTGTAGACGTAGAGAATGAGCGTCTGGCATTCAAACGCCTATCGCCAGAAGTGTTGACAGCGAAATAGGGGGAGGCAAGGGAGGCAAGGGAAGCAGGGAAGCAGGGGGGAGCAGGGGATGAAGGCTAAAGGCTAAAAAGCTGACTCCTGACTCCTGACTCCTGACTCCCTCTGCCCCCTCTGCTCCCCTTGCCCCTTACCCTCGCTCTCATTCAGACGTACTCGACGCATCAAGACGCTCAACGGGTAGCACGATCGCAAAGCAGGTTTGTAACGGTGTACTGGTCACTTGAATAGAGCCACCCAACCGATCGAGCAATTTCTTCACCAGGGTTAGCCCCAAGCCAGTGCCGCCTTGCCGCCAGCGATCGGCACTGGGAATGCGGTAGAACTGGTCAAAAATGCGGGACAGTTCGGTGGCTGGAATTTCCACCCCGGAGTTGCAAACCTGAATTTGCAGCATCGGTACATTGGGCGATAGACCTTCGAGAATTTGCCCAGCAACGCTAATGCGTTCACCACTGGGCGTGTATTTCACAGCGTTGTTGAGCAGTTCTGACACCATCCGATTCAGGCTGGAGGCATCCGTCATGATGGGTGGTAAGGTTGGCTCAAGGCTAAGGTGCAATTGTTGCTGTTGACTGAGCGCACGTTCTTGAAAGTTGGCGGCTAGATTGGGCAACCAGGTTTGCAGGTAGATTGTGGAAATGTCGATCGCGTAGGCATCTGCATTAAGCCGTTGTAAATCGAGCAAGTCATTAATCAGGCTGGTTTGGCGTTCACACTGGTCGTTTAAGATTTGCAAGTAGCGGATGGTTGGGTTGGTGTCCAAATCACTGGTGGAGAGCGCACGATCGGCTCGATTCAACGCTACTTCCAGCATCCGCACCGCCATTTTAATATTGGTCAACGGTGTGCGTAGCTCGTGGGAAACGGTGTTCAGAAAGTCATCTTTCAGTTGGTTCAGCCGTTGCAGTTCAGCCATTTGGTCTTCAAGCTGTTGCGATCGTGCGATCGCACGATCGCGTTCTTCTGCTTGTCGTCGTTCAGTCACATCACGAAAGACCAGCACCACGCCTGTGATGATGCCTGAGTCGTTACGAAAGGGGGCGGCACTATCGGCGATCGGCACGTTTTGACCGCTCTTGGTACAGAGCAGCGCATGGTCGGGAAGATACACTAATTGACCAGTTTGCAAAACTTCATCAATCGGGTTGGGGAGTGATACTCGTGTTTGTTCATGGACGAGGTGAAAAATTTCAGTACTCTTCTTGCCGATCGCGTCTTCCTGTTGCCAGCCCGTCAAGGCTTCGGCAGCGCCATTGAGAAAGCGAATACGGCTTGAAGCGTCGGTGACAATCACGCCATCGCCAATGGCTTTGAGAATGCTGGAAAGCCATTGCTCACGCTCTTGCAAATCTCGGTTGAGACGAAACCGTTGCAGCGCCGTCTCGATCGCGACGTAGAGTTCTTGCTCTTCAATGGGTTTAAGTACATATCCAAACGGCTCCGTCGCTTTAGCACGTTCCATCGTGCTGCGATCGGAATGCCCCGTTGAGTACACCACTGGAATCCGGAGGTGAGTCCAAATAGCTGCCGCCGCCTGCACACCATCCATCTCCCCTTTGAGTCGAATGTCCATCAAAACGAGATCAGGGCGCACGGTGATGGCTGTCGCAACGGCAGCTTCACCCGAAACCACGATTGCAGGCACCGCGTAGCCTAGATTCTCCAGGCAATCTTTAATATCGGCAGCAATGACACTCTCATCTTCTACGACAAGAATGTGTACTTTTTTTGCCCCTACAGGTTGGGATGCCGTTCCTTGCATTAAGCCTCACTCCCTGCAAACGTGATCTCGAAGGCAGTGCCACGATTGCGGTACATTTTCAGAGTGCCCTCTAACTGCTGCACTAAATCATGTACAAGCTTTAAGCCCAATGAATCTGGCTTGCTTTGCTCAATCGCCTCTGGTATACCAACGCCGTTATCGCTAACCGCTAGCGTTAGCTGGCGATCGCCACTGGCATACAGGTTGATCGCAATCTCGCCAGGTTCCTCGTTTGGAAACGCATATTTGAGCGAGTTTGTCACCAATTCGTTGATGATTAAACCACAGGGAATAGCCGTATCAATATCCAGTGACACAGACTCAATGTTCGTTTTGAGGGAGACTGCATTGACTCTGGTGTTGTAAGAACTAAACAAACTGGTGGCTAAGTTAGGAATATAGTGGCTTAGATCGATTTTGGCTAAGTCATCAGAGCGGTAAAGTTTTTCGTGGATGAGCGCGATCGACTTAATGCGGTTTTGGCTTTCAAGCAAAATGTCTGCGGCATGCTGATCTTTGACGCGTCGATGCTGTAACCGCAGCAAACTATACACAATTTGTAAATTATTTTTTACTCGATGATGGATTTCTTTAAGTAAGACATTCTTTTCATTGAGGGAGGCTTGTAGCTGCTCTTCAGCCTGGCGCAGTTCTTCCAATTTTTTTGCGGCTGTGATATCCACCGCAACACCGAGAACTTGTTGAGGCGAGCTGTCGTGGTGGCGTGCAAACAGCGTTTCCTGACATTGAAAATAGCGCCATTCGCCGTTACAGTGCTTCACCCGAAATTCGGTGCTGAGGATGTCACCATCGCTGACCTTATCCCATCGGTTAAAGTTGCGTTGCCGCTGCAAAAAATCATCTGGGTGCATGACGGTCTGCAAAAAATCTGGCTGCATGGACGCGATCGCCTCAGGCGTATAGCCAAGATGTTCGCCAATCTCGTGATTGCCGTAGATTTTGTCTTGTTTGATCAAATCGAGGACGTAGATGACGGCTGGGGTGGTGTCGGCAATTTTTTGAGCAAACCGCTGACTTTGTTGTAGAGCTGCTTCTGCCTGCTTTAGCTCAGTCACATCACGCCCAACCGATTGAAACTCGACAAATTGACCCGCTTCATCAAACAGCATTCGGTTGTTCCACTGCGTCCACCGCACCTGCCCTCCCACCACGACTCGGTTTTCGCTGATGGCGATCGAATGCTCCTGATTCATCGCTTGCAAGGTGCGATCGAGTTGTTTGTAATCCTCTGTAAAGATAATGGGTTTGTAGGATGCCCCAATCAAATCTTCTCGCCGTTGCCCAAAGTAGCGACAATAAGCCTCGTTCACAAACGTCAGCGTGCCATTGGGTTGAAAGCGGGTAATCAGCTCAGTCTGGTCTTCGACGATCGCGCGGTAGCGAGCTTCGCTCTCACGTAACGCTGCCTCAATCTGTTTACGCTCGGCAATTTCATGCTGTAACTCCTGGTTCGCGGTTTCTAGCTGGGTATGGCTCGGCAAGGAAAGGGCTTTGGGTAGTAAGGGTATTAGTTCGAGCGCAGTCAGCAAGGAAACGGCTGCCGTGCCCGCTTTGACTGTACCTGAGAGCCAGTAGACAGGGTGCCAGAGCGTCCAAATTTCCAGGAGATGTGTGGTGCCACAAGCAGTGATAAACGCGCCAAACAGCAGAAACATCCAGCTAAAGGGCAAATCCTGGCGCTTGCGCACGAAGTAGAACAGCGCTGGAGGGATGGAGTAATAGGCGATCGCAATCACCGCATCGGCAAGGATGTGTAGCCCGACTAACTCTGGTTTCCACAGATAGCAGTGCCCGTGCGGAATGAACGATCCGGCACTCAAAAAAGTCTGGATGGCATCCAACATAGTGCTGTTCTACAGGTTGATTTGCTGCTCTACAGAGTGATCGATATCAAACTAAGCCGTCCCAAGCATTCCTTGCCAGCCCAACGGCTTTAACGCTGCCAGGTTGATGCAACAGTGCAAAATTTCAGTCATTTGGCGCTAGCTAAGCGACCACTTTTCATTATTGCCCGGTGGAGCTTAATATAGCCTATTTAGTCCACCCCACTTTTGCCTTCGCGCCCTCATTTTGACCAGTACTACGGCAGGAACGCAGACGGTTTACAATTTTGACGAATGGCTAAGCATTCAAACACGACGGCGATCGACCGTCCCCTGAGCGGTAACACCAGTTATGCAACAAGCAGAACTTCAAGAACCTTCGTCTATGCAGCCGATCTGGCGGGTGATGAAAAGTTTGAGCGTCTATCTCTGGACTGCGCTAGGTGCTTTAGTTAGCCTGTTGCTGCTGACGGTTGCCAGTGCAGTAACCCCTCAACTCTTTCGGTGGGGCATTGACGAGGGCATTGCAAAACAGAGCCTCCAGATTGTGCTTCAGAGTGCTGGTTGGTTGGTGGTGGCTGCGATTGCCCGTGGCTTGTTCAACTTTGGGCAAAGCTATTGGGCAGAAGCCGCCTCCCAGGGAGTTGCTTACGATTTACGCAACAAAATTTTTAGCCAGATTCAAAACCTCAGCTTTAGCTATCACGATCAGTCGCAAACCTCCCAACTGCTAACCCGTGTTACGAGCGACATTGAACAAATTCGCGCCTTTCTCAGCACGAGTTTAATTCAGGTAATTAACTCGGTCGTGACGCTGGTGGCGATCGCCGTCATCCTGTTGGTGATGAACTGGAAACTGGCGCTGCTGACGCTCACGGTTGTACCGATGGCGGGCTGGCTGCTGGCAAACTTTCTCACTCGCAACGGGGCGCTCTTTAAGCGGGTGCAAGAGCAATTGGGCGACCTCAACGCTGTTTTGCAAGAAAATCTGCTGGGTATTCGCGTGGTCAAAGCCTTTGTGCGCGAAACAGCCGAAAACGTCCGCTACACGGCAATGAACGATGCCCTGGTGCGGGAAAACATGAAAACCATTCGCGCCATTCGCAACACGTTTCCGTTTATCTTCTTGCTCAGCAATCTAGTGACGCTGGCAGTGTTTGGTTATGGCGGTGCAGAGGTGATTGGCGGTCAGTTCTCTGTGGGTGAACTGGTGGCGTTTAATTCCTACCTGCTGCTGATTTTGCAGCCCATTTTGCTGATTGGGTTTGCGGCACCCGCGATCGCCCAGGCAGCCGCCTCCGCCGAGCGCGTGTATGAAGTAGTGGACGCTGAAGTTGAAATTCGCGATCGTCCTCATGCCGTTGCGTTTGAAACCTGTGGCGGCAGAATTACGTTTGAAAACGTGTCCTTCCGCTATCCCGGTGCCACTACCGAAGCGCTCAAAGAGGTCTCCTTTGAAACCCGTCCCAATGAACTGATTGCCGTACTGGGCATGACGGCTTCGGGTAAAAGCACGATTATGAACTTGATTCCTCGCTTCTACGATGCCACGGCTGGAGCCATCCGCATTGATGGTCGGGATGTACGCGATTTCACGTTGAAGAGTCTGCGATCGCGCATTGGCATTGTCTTTCAGGAAACCACCCTCTTCTCTGGCACCCTCCGCGAAAACATTGCCTATGCGAAACCCAATGCCTCGATGGAGCAGGTGATCGAAATGGCAAAAGCTGCCCAAATGCACGACTTTATTTTGGAATTACCCGATGGCTATGAGACGATCGTCGGTGAACGCGGCGTAGGCTTATCTGGCGGGCAGAAACAACGACTGGCGATCGCCCGTACCCTCCTCACCGACTACAGCATCCTGATTTTGGACGACAGCACCTCGGCGGTAGATGCTCAAACGGCTGCCCAAATCCAAGCCGCGTTAGATGATCTCATGCGTCAACGCACCTGCACCTCGTTTGTGGTCGCCCAACGCATTAGCACCGTGAAAACCGCCGATCGTATTTTTCTCATGGATAAGGGTCGCCTGGTCGCACAAGGGACGCATGAGGAATTGATGGCAACCAGTCCGCTTTATGGAGCCATTTTAGAATCGCAAGTGAAGCGATCGCCAGAGACGGTATTACTTGGCTAAGCGCGATGAAGTCCGCTAGGGGCTGTCATCAATTACGACTACACATTACTTGCACCAAGGGTTCCAGCCCCTAGCTTGACGTGTTGAAACGGGCGTGACACTGCTGATACTGGAAGGTTTCAGAGCTAATTGATGACCCGCCCTAACACGTTGACAAGGCAGTTGCATACACTGCGATCGCTCCATGTTCTCAGCAACCTTCCTCAGGTTGTTCACGCTCCCCTAACGCAAGCCGAAGCTTGCGTCCCCTAATAAGGTTGGCGCGCTGGCATTAGCTAGCAAACTAAAATCCGCTAGGCACAGACTTTGAACTAATGACACGAGGATTTTCAGATTAGCTTCCTGAAAACCACATCCGCAGGAGACGTGATCAGTACTCTAGAGGAACTTAGATTCTGATTATCCAAAGATTGCCTAAATTATGTATACCTATCTAGATTCAATTAGCGGCAAAATTGAGCGGCGGCAAATAGCACTGAAACGTAGACAAAAAACTCTACTCGCTGCTCCAACATCGTGTTCGACAGTGTACACACGCGATCTCAAACAACTACTCGATCAACTTTATTCTCTTTACTAGCCGTTACTGCTCTAGCATCTTCAACTTCATGAAAATGCTCAAAAGACCAACGACATAAAGCTTTCAACGGCTCAACCAAAGTCTCGCCTAGTGGCGTTAAAGAGTACTCAACCATCGGCGGAATAACTGGATAAATTTTTCGTTGAACTAAACCATTGTCCTCTAACCTTCGCAATGTTTGAGTCAGCATTTTTTGGGAAATCCCCTCAATTTTTCGGTGTAATTCGCTGTATCGCTTTTTATCGTTCATCAGCGCCACGATCACAAGTACAGTCCACTTGTCAGCTATGAGGTCGAGGGCTTTGCGAACACCGGAGGCTTGATCGAAAGGGCAAGGTTGAGAGAATGAAGGATTCATATACGCACCTTTTGGTAAGTACAGCACTTTCTTGTACATACTTGTGGTTTGGATTGTAGCCTTCTAGCATTGAACGAGCAACAGTAACAACAACAGCAATGGCTTTTGTTGTTCAACAAATTTCCCTCGGAGTTTTTATGTCAATTTTTGCTGGCAAGGTTGCGGTAGTCACAGGTGGCACTTCAGGAATTGGTCGAGCAACGGCGATCGCATTTGCTCAGGAAGGCACTAGTGTCGTTGTTGCAGGTCGTCGTAATGTAGAAGGCGAAGAAACTGTTCGACTTATAAAGGAAGCTGGAAGTAAGGGAATTTTTGTCGAAACCGATGTCACGCAAGAAGCTGACGTTCAGGCAATGGTAGAAAAAGCAGTCTCTACTTTCGGTCGTCTTGACTTCGCGTTTAATAATGCTGGTACTTTTGGTGAAGCCTCTTCCATTACTGAGCAAACGCAAGACGAGTACAGCCGAATGATGGATGTGAATGTCAAAAGCGTCTGGCTGTCAATGAAGTATGAAGCTGCACAAATGTTGAAACAGGGTACAGGCGTGATCGTGAACAACAGCTCTGGTTTCGGATTGGTTGGTGCGGGTGGTATACCCTTGTACGTCGCCAGTAAACATGCAGTGATTGGCTTGACAAAAGCAACTGCACTTGAGTTTGCTAAGTTGGGAATTAGAGTGAATGCGGTGTGTCCAGGTGTTGTGAGTGAGACGGATATGCACGCGACTTCTGTTGGCTCATCTGCTCAAATGAGAGACTACCTGCTATCTACTCATCCGGTAGGACGTTTTGGAAAACCGTCAGAAATTGCTAGTGCCACGATTTGGCTTTGTTCGGACGGGGCTGGCTTTGTGACAGGTCAAGCTCTCGCAATTGATGGCGGGTACACCACACAGTAGGCATCTAGAGCGTGATCGACCTCGGAAATAACATTCGCGATCTCGCCTCGCTAATCATCTTCGGTTCTCCCAACTTTGAACACCAACAAAGCCCTTTCAAACTACATCTCAACAACTAAAACAAAGCGGTCGAACGTTTCCGTTCACCCGCCGCAGGTAACTTATCGGGATCAGCCAACCAACTTCATACGGTCGGTGTACAACGGGGTTGCTATGCTGCGTCTTCGCCGATCGCCTCAAACTACATCCGTCTTAGCAATTCATTGTACTCATCGTGTGCGCTAATCCAATACCAGTAAACATGGTCGGCTTCCAACAGACCTAGAACACGATAATTAATACTGACCCGAGCAGAATAAATTGGTTGCTTCTGACTAACTCGCTTGAACTGAAGACTCGGATAATAAGGATCTTCCTGCCAAAGGGCGTAAGCTTTATCGGCTTGCTCCTGAACTGATACAGGTAGATCACCTAACCGCTTGCGAAATGACTTTGTGACACTTGATTTCATTTCTGGGTTGGGAAGACCTCATCAAGTGGAACAGTTTCTCCTGCCGCGATCTCCTGCCGCACCATTGCTGCCATCTGATCCCATTGATCGTCTGTTGTGGCAGCAAAACTAGTTTCCCATTTTTGCTCATCTTGCAACTCTGCCAAAAACCGAGCCGCGATCGCATCTTGCTGATCGGGCGAGAGTTTTTGAATTTGGGCGATTACCTGTTGAAGAAGTTCAGTCATAGCTTAACAACAGTAAACAATGCAATTTCATACAGCTTCTTCATTCTACTCATTTCATTTCAAATAATACAAAATGTAATCTGATTTGTGAAACAGACCTTTAGATTCTGCTTCGGCAAACACAGCCTCTAATACCTCTTCATCCTGAAGCTCCGGAAAATTCTGTGTTCCTCCCTCCACAAATTCATACAAACGCCATACGTCAAACCCATCAATTTGCCCTTCTTGACCAAAATCCCAATCCACTCTTCCTGATGGCAAATGCACACAGCATCCATACCCATGAAGAAAATAGGAAATCTGCTTACCAGGATCTAAATATCCGCTCTGTTGGATTCCTGAAAATTGCCATTCTAGAGGATGTTGAGGTTGTTTTAGCCCTTTGTAATACTCAAACAATTCAACCGCTTCTTGTACCCTGTTTTGGTATTCATGAATTAACTGGATAAGTCGTTCTATCATTCATAAGCGAACTCAACTGTTCAACAATATCAGGCTTCGTTCATTTCGTGCTTTCAGTTTTTGTGTAAGGAGCAAAGTCCCTTAAAGAAATTCCTCACCGATCGCCCATCAGCATAACGTTCCGGTTGAGCGGCTATCAATGATCTTCGCCACCACACCGACCAACTTTGCTAGTCCGCTCCAACCGGGTTGTTAGGTTGCGGTCAACGTGCATACGGCTGTGCCATCACAAGGTTTGGGACAACTCGGTAATGTTTAACATTAAATGTGCATAGCGTTAGACCCCGCCCTACCGCGGAAGCCGCAATCAACGCGTCGAGTAATCCTAGACTATTTGATAGATGGTAGGTTGTGAAATCCGATAACGCGCGGGCACAATCCACTTCAGTCGCCCAAATTACGGGTAATGGCGCAACCAGTTGCAGAGCTTTACGAACTTGTTGTGTATTCTGAGAGTCCTGAACTAGCTCCATGACCACAAAACCAGGAACGCTAGGCACATCGGTCAAACTAGAAAACCAAGAGATCGCTGGTTCATGCCCTCGTTGGATATCAATTAAAACATCGGTGTCTAACAGATACATTAGCGTTTCCTATTCCCGCGTTCGGGTTTCAGCCTCATGGCGCAAATGGCGAGCATGAACTTGGCTATCGGAAATTTCAGGTCTTGAGTTGATTACGCATGCACTTTGCCAGTAGGCAACCAGATCTGCACCCGTTTTAGGCGGGTTGTTTAGAACTTGTCTGATAGATAAAACCTGAAGGATATAATCGGTTAAAGGCAGATTTAGTCGTGAGGCTTCAGTAGACAGTTCACTCTCTAGCTCCGGTGGCAAGTCTAGGTGAATGCTCATGGCTGCGTTCCTCAATTAACAAATGCTCTAGTCTGATAATAACGGATGTCTTCAGGCTTTAGTGTATTTGCGAACCGGCAAGCGTGCATCTAAATTAATATCGTTTTCAGCGCAGACAGTCCTGACATCATACGTGGCATCGAGCGCCCAATGAACTCGCTCTCTGGCATAATCGGTGCCGCAAGAAGTTATCCCGTGTACTAGTCGGTGGCGTAGTCGAAATGCGCGACCGAGACCTTCCCAATTTTTTACAACCTCAGAAAGACGCTCAACTTCTCGCTGGTCATTTAGAAAAACCTCATCTTTCCAAACATCTTTATATTTATCCAGTCCGTGACACTTTGCCAGTTTTGCTCGTACCACCACATTTGGAGAAGTGCCAAGCGCAATAATCGCACGCCGCACTGTCCACTCAAAGTGAATAACGGCAAGAAGAGCTAACAATTAAGCGTCTTCAGCCAAAAAATGTTTGATGCGCTCTTCACGAGACGAACTTGAGTCTTGAACTAGAAACATGAAACTCTCTACAACACGGTTGACTTGGATTTTGGGGCTTAACGAAATTGCGCTTCCTTAAAGCCTACATCCCAACAGAGAATCTCGAAATGCTTCCCTAATCAAGGAGTCAAGCAACCTAACTATATATTCACCGTTAGATCTGCTAGATAATACCCTTCCTGCTGGGAATTAAATTGCAATTTTGATAGTTAAGTCCAGTTTTGAGGGTGTTAACTGTCACTTTTGATAGCTAAACCTACCATTTAAGGGGCTTATCCGTCAGATTTGGTTGATACGCCCCTAGCAAGCTACTTATCCAATGAAAATCAGGCAACGTTCAAGCAATTGAACTGGAACCGGACTCCGTCGCTGTTTGGTTATCCTCTAAAGTCTCGATTCTTTTGTTGGCGATTATCTCAGCTAGGAACGAGGGAATCGGAGTTTTAGGCTGCCCCTCTGCATGATGAGGCAGTCAAGCCAGGTGTTAGGGGGGCGATCGAGTGCTTCAAGACTCTACTATCTCTTAAGACAACCGCATAAAAGATGGAAAAGAGGGTTGTTGCTGTGCCGGAATCCATTACGCTGAACCTTCCCAATACAGTGCATCTCGGATAGCGGTTGGGATTAAGCTGATGTAGGAGGCTAAACCATGCTTGCGCTCAACATTCAACTTCCTGAAGAGACGATCGCTAAATTTTGCCGATGCTGGAAGGTGAGTGCATTTGCCCTGTTTGGTTCCATCGTCCGAGACGACTTCCGCCCGGACAGCGATGTTGATGTTCTTGTTACCTTTGCCCAAGACGCAAAATGTGGGTTACTGGCGCTAGCAACGATCAACCCCCACCTGAACGTATTCAAATGGGGGTGTGATTTAAGGCTTCCGGGATTAAGGTCTTGAGTGTTACAGGCTTCTTAAAACGCCCGCTATCACCTGTCAGAGCTATTTCCTGGCATTCAGCGAGTCTGTGCAACGACTGGAAGCTCGTCCGCCTCGTCGTCTGACGGTTTCAAGCTAGGGAATAGAAAGTGATTTTCTTCAACATATTGCGCGCCAAAGAGTCCCTTCTCTGCCCAGAAATATCGATCCGTGGTATGCTCATTGCGCTTGACCAGCAGGAGAGCTGGCGGTGCAATGCCTTCTGAATGAATGAATTTGCGGGCTGCTGTCACTGGTTTGTCCTCACCGCATTCAATGCTGAACTGAGGCACATTCTCCAAAATTCTCCGACCTTCCTGCCGCCGCCGACTTTTCCGCTTGCGTCTCCTAGCCAATCCCGGTACCCCCTTTGTTGTCGATCAAGTGTAGTGATAGTTACAAAGACGACGCAAGTATATCGATTCGGGACTGAAATTTCAACTTGTTTTAACCCATTGATACAAAGATTAAATCTTCCCTTGGATACAAATTAAAGCGATCTTGGGCTGAAGACTTTAAAACATTGCTGAAAAATCCAGCGGTGGTGCTGAAAGACTTACAAATCAAAGCAACCTTGTGCCGAAGGCTTTAAACCATACTAGCGCGTCTTATCTTGGTCGAAGCAGTGAGGCAAGCCGACGTTTACTAAAAGCTTTGCAAAGGTCTTCCAGGACGCAGACGCTAAGAAACAGACGGTTGAGCTGGGCTTGATGACACAGGTGCAAGCTGGAGGCAAAGGCTTTGGGTGGTAGATTGTTTGAGTCGCTCTGCATAGAGTCGTGCAGCACAAATAACCGAGCTATGCTTGAAAACAGATTCAGAAACGAGTGCTGGCACGTTGCTCCCTAATGCCGCTTCATGTTGATGTTGACCAGTCCAGAATTTATTGCCCTTTGCAGGGCGCAGATTGTGCTCCTGACGCAGGCGTTGGGCGCTTCGTTAAGCGTTGTGTATCTGACAGAGGAACTGGCAGAAGGCGCAGATACCCAGTTGATTCCGGTCATCGCATATCCAGAGTCGGCTGTAGACTGGCAAACAAGGGGCTCGTCGCGATCGCTGCTGTCTACGATCGCGATGCCTCAGTCACCGCCTCGCTTGCTGGCGGACGCTCATCCTGACCCACCTCAGACGAAGCAACTTCCGGAGGTGTCTTCATCCCGGTTGCCAGCGCGTGCGATCGAGTCCTCATCAGGTTCTCTGGAGGCAAAGGTCGATCGCACTGCTCGTTCTAACTCAGCTCGTGCCAACTCAAAGCGTGTAGGGCGAGCCGCAATCGTGGCCGAGCGTCGGGTTGTGTTGCCGCTCATGCATGAAGAAGCCGTGCTGGGGTTGCTGGTGACCGAACGGAACGATCGACCCTGGACGGAGTGGGAGCAAGCCCAAATTCATCAAATTGCCGAGACGCTGGCTATCGCGTGCGTGCTAGACCAACGCTACCAGTGGCTCAAACAAGATCATCACCAGCAGCAGTTGTTGCAAGCACAGCAGCACGATTTGGTCGATAATTTGCTCCATCAATTTCGCAACTCGCTCACGGCTCTCCAGACCTTTGGCAAACTGATTTTCAAACGGTTGCTACCAGGAGATGCCAACCGGGAGATTGCAGCCAGTCTTGTGCGTGAAACCACCCGCTTGCGTGACCTTGCTCAGCAGCTTGAGACGGCTGTGGCTGAAACGGAGGTCATTAAAGCGCCACTAGCATTGCCTCCTGCTCTTGACGATCGCACCGAAGAGGCTGTCGCCGACAAAACTATGGCTGTAGGGCAAGAAGCACAAGGACCCCCTTTGCTACCAGCTTCAGGCTTACTGTCTGGTAAAGCTCTCATCCTGGAGCCGTGCGATCTTGCTACGGTGCTGGAACCGCTGTTGGCTTCAACCCGCGCGATCGCGCACGAACGCTCTTTGACGCTGATGACTGACATTCCTGAGGCGTTACCGCCTGTTCAAGCAAACATGCAGGGGCTACGGGAAGTGCTGAGTAATGCGATCGACAATGCGCTGAAGTACACTCCGGCTAGTGGAGTGGTTCTCATCCAGGCGCGAATGGGGTCGATCGCGAATCAGCATTCGGCAGACACCGTGCCGTCTGTAGAAATTGCCATTACAGACACGGGACCTGGAATTCCACCCCAAGATCGCCTCCACCTGTTTGAGCGGCGTTATCGGGGTGTACAAGCTCAAACGGGCATCCCTGGTAGTGGGTTAGGACTCTCGATCGCGCAGGCACTGGTGACACAAATGCGCGGCGAAATTACTGTGCTGAGTCCAGCGCAACCCAACCATCTCATACAACAAGCCATGAAGATGACTGTACCCGACGGCTTTGGTACGACTGTTGTGGTGCGGTTAGCAATTGCCTAACCCGGCGATGCTAAGGGCTGTCATCAATTACGACTACACGTTGCTTGCAGCAAAGGTTCCAGCCCCTAGCGAATCACTAGATCGGACGTGAGCGTCAGGTTCAGGTCTGTGTTGGGATTGATCGCAATCAAATCCACTTTGTTTTTGCCTAAGAAGAACCCTGCCAGCGCACCCACGGCGGCACCTGGCAGCACTTCCTCAGCTTTAATGACGCGATCGCCCGTGACTCCAGAGATGCCAGCCGCTGCGCCAGCTCCTACCACTGTACCCGCAATAATTTTGCCCACATTGGTACCTTTTGACACCGTTTCTGTTTTGGTGATGAGTTCAGAATTGGCGCTTACAGGTAGCTGAGTGCCATTTGGCAGCACAATCTGGCTAGCGACAAATTGAGCGCCACTTTGCGTCACTTGCAGTTGCCCCACTACGTCGCTGTTTGCTGGAATCAACACAGTGCCTTGTGCATCGACGATGTTTTGCGCCACTTTGAGCGTGACGGGCACTGGATTCGGTTCATTCTTCGCCAGCAAAATCTTGTCTGCCCTTTCGTAGCGCACAGGCAACGCCGTGCCAGCAGGAATGCGTACACCCTGGGGCACTGCACCAACGATATAGGGTGAATTGATCGCAGTTGCCTGCCCAGCGCTCACGAGTGCTTGATAGATAAACGCCGCGACTTCCGCTCGTGTTGCCGTCTGATTGGAGTTTAAGGTTTTGACATCCGGGTAGTTCACCACAATCTGCTTTTGCGTGGCGGCAGCAATACTCGATCGCGCATAGTCAGGAATGCTGGCAGCGTCGCCATACACGCCCAAAGCACCATCTACAGGTCCGTTGACCGTGTAGTTCAAGCCATTCGCTAGCGATACCAACACTTGAGCGCGGGGAATATTCTCATCGGGTCGGAAGGTGTTGCCAGGGTAGCCTGCCAGAAAGCCTGTGGTATAAGCAGCCTGGATCGCGTCGGTAGCCCAAAAGCCAGCCGGAATATCCGTAAACTGTATGGGATTGCGTACTGGCGTTTTATTGAACGCTTTACGAATAATCGAGGCAAACTGCGCGCGGGTCACGGGTTCTTCAGGGCGAAAGGAGCCATCCGGGAACCCAGCAATAATCTGCCGCTTCACAAGCTCTTGAATAAAGTCGCTTGCCCAGTAGCTGGATGGGACATCAGGAAATGTGGTTTGAGCTGAGGCGGGAGCCGTGATGATGAAGGGTGCAACGGTTCCCGTCGTCATACCAAGAGCAACCAAAACGGCTGTTCCAGATTTCCACGCGTTGGCATAAGACATGGGAAAGTTCTCCAAAGATACATTGATGATTCATTAAATTTACAGACCTTGAAAGAGTCTGAAGGTTCCTAACTGGAGTTTAGACTAAAGAGCGAGGAAAGGCAGCCAGACCGAACGATCTGACTGCTTAATAGTCAAGGACGTTTCAAATCACTTGACTATGAGTAATTTTGACAAGCTTCGAGCCTTTCGGCATC
>JAHHHL010000050.1 GCA_019359375.1 Lyngbya sp. HA4199-MV5 | reverse complement strand
TGCCGAAAGGCTCGAAGCTTGTCAAAATTACTCATAGTCAAGTGATTTGAAACGTCCTTGACTATTAAGCAGTCAGATCGTTCGGTCTGGCTGCCTTTCCTCGCTCTTTAGTCTAAACTCCAGTAAGGGATGAAGGCTAAAAAAGGCAGCAGGAGGCAGAGGGCAGAAGGAATGAGGGATGGAGGGGAAGGGGGAAGGGGGAAGGGGGAAGGATGAAGGCTAAAGGATAAAAAGCTGTAGCTTGCTTCCCGCAGGGTTCGCTGACTGCTGACCGCTGACCGCTAACCTCCTCACTCCTCACTCCTTGCCCCTCACCTCTCACTCCTCACTCCATTGGCTAGAATAATTGCAGCAGAATCAATTCACGGATGGGGAGGAACAAGGGGTGGATGAGCTAAGAGCCGCGTTGGAGTTGGCGACGGATGATGAGTTGCAGGATTTGACGGAGATTCTGTTTCGCCCCAAGTTTAATCCCCTGGATTATGTGAATGCGGCTGACCCGATCGCGGTGCAAAGTCAGGATCGTTCAGCCTGGTTGAGTTCGTTAGAAGAACGGTTTCGGTTTTTGGCGGCGGATGGGGTGACGGTGCTGAGTCGTAAAACGCAACGACTTACCTATCGTCAAATTTTGATTCAGGTCTGTCGGCATCTTAAATTGCCGTATCAGGGTTCGATATCTACCGTCGATCTGGAGGCAGAAGTTTTTCTGTCGCTGCTGTCGCGTGCCTGGAAGCAGTTGCCTGTGTCTGAGCGCGGCGCGTTGAAGATTCGGTTACAGCGATCGCTCACAAAGTCTCAACTCTTGCCCCAACTGCCTCTGGCGCTTCAGCAAGATCCACTCAGTTTGTTGGCAAAGGGCAGTGGTGCCATTGCTATTAGCTCAGTGCTACGTCCCCTTTTGGTGCAGCAGATTGCGCGTCAGTTTGCGATTCACTTTGCGACCTATCAGGCGGCTCAGCAAGCCGTGGCAGCAGGGGGCGCGATCGCCGCAACTCAGTTTCAAAACTATGTGGCATTGCAGACCGCACGTCGTGGGATGGCGTTGAGCGCCGCACGGTTAACCGCTGTTCGCAGCATTTTTGCGGTGGTGGGTCCAGCAATGTGGGCATGGTTTTTAGCAGACTTGGGCTGGCGGACGATCGCCACAAACTACGGTCGCATTATTCCCACCATTTACGCCCTTGCTCAGATTCGTCTTACCCGTGCTGAATGTTTTGCACTTGCTTAACCATCGCTATCCAGACTTTAAACAGTATTGTCATCGGCTCCAGGCAAGCGAACGATGACATTTAGAGATTGGTTGAAGGGCTTGTCATCAACCCAACGCCATCCCGATCGTTGGCTTCAGACCGATTGGGTGATCGTTCAATGGGCTGTCTTGGTGCTGCCGTTTAGCTCACTGCTGGGTAGCCTGGGCATTTTGATAGCGGCGATCGGCACCTGGAGACAGCGCTTTCCGATGATGGTACGCCGCCCTCTCAATTGGGGTTGGGCAGGGCTGACCTTGCTGATGCTGCTTAGTACAGCTCTTGCATATCGGCGGACAGAGGCGCTTTTGGGTCTTTTTAATTTTCTGCCGTTCTTTTTTGCCTTTGCCGGGTTGAGTGAGCTGATACAGACTCCTGCTCAACTGCGCCGCTTGGCATGGCTGCTGGTCATTGGCTCTGTACCCGTCGTGGTGATCGGTCTGGGGCAGCAGTTTCTAGGCTTGGCAGGCAATGTCAAAATTCTGTGGATTTTGATTGATTGGTCGATCGCTCCAACTGGCACGCCTCCTGGTCGCATGGCATCGATTTTCTTCTATGCCAATGTGCTGGCAAGCTATCTCTCGATAACACTGACGTTGAGTTTGGGGTTGTGGATAGAAGCGTTTGGGGGAAGAAAGGCAGAAGGCATTAGGGAGGCAGAAGGCATTAGAGAGGCCGAAGGCAGGAGGCAGAAGGCAGAAGGTAACGTTGATGGCTCCACAAGCGAAGCAGGAGGCAGTGAAGTTAGAAGGGATCAGGAGGCAGAAGTCAGGAGGCAGGAGTTAGGAAGTAACGTTGTTGGCTCTACGGGCGAAGTAGAAGGTAATGATGTTAGAAAATGGCAGGAAGTAGAAGGCAGGAGGCAGAATGTACACCCCACCCCCTACACCCTATACCCCACCCCCTACACCCTACACCCCACCAAAATATTCCTGACGATCGCCGTCTTCGGCAACGCGATCGCTCTTATCTTTACCAATTCTCGCAATGCCTGGGCGATCGCGGTTTTTGCCTGTCTTGCGTATGCGCTGTATTTGGGCTGGCGTTGGCTGCTGGTCGGAGTGGATATTGTGGTGAGTAGTGCGCTGGGTGCCGCGTTTGCTCCAGTGCCACTGCGAGATTGGCTGCGGACGATCGTCCCCGCATTTTTCTGGGCAAGGCTGACCGATCAGCTTTACACCGATCGCCCTGTAGCACAGCTTCGCAGTACGCAGTGGCAGTTTGCCTGGTCATTGGCACAACAGCATCCGCTCACAGGGTGGGGCTTACGTAACTTCAGCCCGCTGTACCAGGCACAGATGCAGTACTTCATTGGGCATCCTCATAATTTACTGCTGATGCTGGCAGCAGAAACTGGCATCCCGGCTGCTCTCCTTTTCTTTAGTCTGGTCGGTTGGGTCGTCGTGCAAGGTAGTCTTTTACTTGCGTCTCAGCATTCTTTCAGTCGTATTGCGATCGACGAGGTGAGCGATCGCCTGCTTTACTTCAGCTACCTCGTTGCCTTCACAGGCTGTGCCCTCTTCAGTTTTCTGGATATCACTTTGTTTGATGTCCGCATCAATCTACTCGGCTGGCTGTTGTTAGCCGCGATCGCGGGAGTGGTGTACGGGAGAAGAGGGGCGAGGGGGGCAGGGGTGAGGAGAGGGGTGTAGGGTGTGGGGTATAGGGTGCAGGGTGTACATTCCTGCCTTCTGCCCTGTTTAGCCTTCAGCCTTCAGCCCTCATCCTTCTGCCCTCTGCCTCCTGCCTTCTGCCCTATTTATTCTTTAGCCTTCATCCTTCTGCCTCCTGCCTTCTGCCCTCTGCCTCCTGCCTTCTGCCTTTTTTTAAGCCTTCATTCCCTATTTCTTCCTTGGCTCTGCATCCGTAACCCAGTTACAATAAGCAAAAGTATTAAGCTCGTTAAAGCGATAAGCAATAGGATTCTCGCGTGACTCAGGATCGGGCGACTCCACAAGAGAATGAAGGGGTGCGGGCACTACATCAAAAGGTGGTGGCTGCAAGCTATTACGGGTTAATGGGGTTGCACCCGTCGGCTTCTGTGCGTGAAATCCGGCAAGCCTATCGAGATCTCAGCAAGCTCTATCATCCTGATACCACGTCACTTTCGGCTGCGATCGCCACGGCCAAGTTTCAGCAGCTCAATGAGGCATATGCAACGCTGAGTAACCCTGAGCGTCGCACGCTGTACGATCGTAAGATTGGCTACTCTACCGTGCCTGTGGTGCAATCGGCGTTACACGCTGAGCAAAAGGCAGTTCGTACCGCGCAAGCTTCATCGGCTTATCTTGACCCCACTGATCGACCGCTCTCGCCTGGAGAAATCTTTGCTCTCTTTATTCTAGGCTTGACGTTTGTGGGGTGCCTGGTGCTGGCGATCGCCATTGGAATTACCAGAGGTGAAGCCGTTTTGCAGCCAATTACAGCGCAGACCCAAGCGCCCCCCCTGGAAACGGTTGTCTCTAACGATCATAGCCAAGCCGCAACTGTGCAAACAGAGCCTCCCACTGTTGACGTTGCCCAACCAGAGAGCATTAGCCCCTAGGGCGCGTCATCAATTCAGCTCAAAACCTTGCGGTGTCAGCATTATCGCGCCCGTCCCAACACACAAAGCTAGGGGCTGGAACCATTGCTGCAAAGTATGTATAGTCGTAATTGATGACAGCCCCTAGCTCCCGTACCGCTCCCTCCGTAACACTTATGTTCTCTCTCCCTCGTAATACGTCAATGTCACTTCCTGCCGCTGATACTCCCCTTTACAACCATCCCCTGCCCGAAATTGAGCAATGGCTGAGGGTCAAAGGATGCGAACAAGACCGCTCAGCGCGGCACTGCTGGCACATTCAGCATCCCAGTTGGAAGGCAGAGCTTTGTTTGGATATTGATCAACTCACGGTGCGCTACAAGCAGCCAAACGATCAGGACTACACGGTGCAGCGATCGTTTAAATACTCGTTAAGTCGGCAAGACGTTGAAGATGCTGTCTTTGCAGGACCATAAATCGGTCATAGGGGTTTGGATATAGATCCACTGCCTGTCGTTGGAAAACTCCGCTGATGCTAGCTTGAGCAACGACTGACTGTTAACTATTACATTCTTTGAAGTTTTACAGCCTTTTCTCGGAGAGCCTTCCGGCGGTGATGTAAACTTGGCGTTGACTCTAAAGCCTTCAGCGGTTCGATCTGCCCTTGATGAGCTGGTCTGCTGCAACGTATCAAGCATTCATTTGGAGCCCTTCATAATATGTCTCATACGGTCAAAATCTATGACACCTGCATTGGCTGTACCCAATGCGTCCGCGCTTGCCCTACTGACGTTCTAGAAATGGTTCCCTGGAACGGCTGCAAAGCGGGTCAAATTGCCTCATCGCCCAGAACAGAAGACTGTGTTGGCTGCAAGCGGTGCGAAACTGCCTGCCCTACAGACTTCTTGAGCATCCGAGTCTACTTGGGAGCCGAAACTACCCGCAGTATGGGTCTGGCTTATTAGAAACGTTGTTATCACGTTTGTTTGATCCATGTGGGTTCAAAGCAAAAGGGGAGCGATCGCTCCCTTTTTTTGTCATGCAGACTCTAATCAAATTTAGACCTCCGATTTCTTAAAGAAATCGGAGGTCTTGCCTTCATGAGCAACATGGTTTCTCGTTCGCTAAAAGTAGCTTAGAGATTGCAGACCACATTTAAGAACTCGCATTACCCAGTAAGCCACCTGACTCCACGGCTGCACGCTCTTTCGCTAAGCGGCGCTTACGAGCGTACATCTGAATGGCGATCGCAAAGCCAAGCACCATTGCCACAATGCCCCAAACCGTCAAATCCGTGGGCAAGCTGTTTTTGAACACAGCCAGCATCACGATAACCACAAAGAAGATAGTCGGAACTTCGTTAAACCAGCGAAAGTGTTGAGCATTCATCCTGCACTCATCCGCCGCGAGTTGCTTCATCAAGCGCTTGCAATAGTGGTGATAGCCCAGCAAAAGGGCAACGCACGCCAGCTTAACGTGCATCCAGGGCTGCTTGAGCACGTCGGGTTCCGTGGTGACGAGACCGATCGCCATTGCCACAGTCAACAGCATGGCAGGAGTCATGATGATGCTGTAAAGGCGCTTCTCCATAATTTGATATTGGCTTTTCAAAATGCTGCGGGCGGGTTCGGGCTGTTCGCTGGCTTCAGCATGGTAAACAAACAGTCGCGGCAGGTAGAACATGCCTGCAAACCAGCACACAATGCCGACAATGTGAAACGCCTTAAACCAGTAGTAAGCCATGCATCAGCCCTCTAAAACGCTTAGATCTAAAGTCTCGAATTCTAAACTACAGACTAAATTACAGCCAGTGGGACAACTCTTGTGCGTTGCGATTGCAAACTTAATCATTTTGCGATTGCAAATTTAATCATTTAAGGCTGCATCCGCCTAAGACTTGCATCAGCTTAAAGCTGAGCTCGCTAAACTGCATGGTTAAACAGAGCGTCTAAATAAACTCGTGCAGCTCGGCGATCGCAATCTCCATTTTGCAACAAAAAGAGGGACAATGCAGCCGCAAAGACACGATCTTGATCCCAATCGGGATGGGTTTCAAGATACCGAGTCAGTGCCGTATGAAGTTCTTCAGGAATCTCTGCCAGGATGCTAACGGTCGTACTCATGAGAACCTCAGGTGATGCTAGGGCAAGTGGGCATTGATGTGGGCAAGATACATTCAACGTCGCACCCTGATAAAAAGCAGGCAGCACAAATACAGCGCTATGGCGACAAACTGACGCAAGGACGCTGGCAGGCGCTCAGTTTGCTGTGGAAGGATCGCCTTACCAGGCTGATCTCAAAGCGCTTGTGTGGGTAAGTGCCTCATTGTGCCTAGACGCAGGTTGCCTTGTCAATGCGGCTCCCCCCCGTCAGTCCTTATTATGCCGAGAAAGACTAACGGAGCAATCGATGTTTGCGGGTGATCCCCGTTGCATTACTTAACATTTCAGGGATACTTCTCAGATGTGCGGCGGCGATCGCCAAAACCCTGCTTAAGACACAGAAGCTCGATTCTACCGTTCAAGGTTGTGGAAAAGAATAACAAACCTGTGGAAAACTGGCAAAAATCGGTGGAAAACCTGTGGAAAGCCTGTGGAATGAATGGGGAAAACTCTGGCGGAGGATAAGAATTGCAAAACCTTAGAAAAGTCAGGGTTTTGGCACTTTCGTGGTGAGAGGTGAGGAGTGAGGAGTGGGTAGGGAAGCAGGCAGAGGGAGTAGAGGGAACAGAGGGAGTAGAGGGAACAGAGGGAGTAGAGGGAGCAGAGGGAGCAGTTCAAAACTCTCTTCTCATTCCCTACTCCCTATTCCCTACTCCCACCTTCTACTCTCTGCCTTCTGCCTTCTGCCTTCTGCTTTTTTTCCAACCAACAACTCCCGCGCCCTCTTCCTTCAGTTTTTGAAGTACGATCCTAACCAAGCGCGATTCACTCTTAGGACGCTCTCTGTTTTCTCTGTGAGACTTTCGACAACATGAATTGGTGGCAACGACTTAAAAAAAATCCTCTAGCTCAGTTTGGCGCGGTGCTGCTGCTGGTCTTCTATATTGCGGCGATCGGCGCTGAATTTATTGCCCCCTATGATCCCTATGTCTCCCAGCAAGATGGAGCGCTGCTTCCGCCCACGCAGGTGTATTGGCAGGATCAATCCGGGGCGTTCATTGGTCCGCATGTTTACCCCACCACTCAGGGTCCTGTGGATTTGAATACGGGCGATCGACAGCTCGTCGTCGATCGTACTAAGCCATCGCCATTGCGTCTTTTTGTCATGGGCGACGAGTACCGCTTGTTTCAGCTCAAATTGCCCCTACCCACCAAGGTTTCGCTAACAGATCCCAGGTTCGATGAAGTGGAGCTGTTCGGCGGAATTCCTGGACGTTTGCATTTGTTTGGTGCCGCTGGAACAGGGAAATTCAACCTCTTGGGCACCGATGAACAAGCCCGTGATCAATTTAGCCGTTTGCTACATGGGGCACGCATCAGCCTCAGCATTGGGTTAGTGGGCATTATTATTTCTTTTCCGCTAGGTCTGCTAGTGGGAGGCATTTCAGGTTACTTTGGCGGCTGGCTCGACAGTGTGCTGATGCGTCTGGTCGAAGTGCTGATGACGATTCCCAGCATTTATCTTTTAGTGGCTTTAGCGGCGGTCTTGCCACCGGGACTCAGTAGTGCCCAACGCTTTTTACTCATTATTCTGATTACGTCGTTTATTCAATGGGCTGGCTTAGCGCGAGTCATTCGTGGGCAAGTTTTGTCGATTAAAGAGCGCGAGTTTGTGCAGGCGGCGCGGGCAATGGGTGGGCGATCGCTCTACATCATCCTGCGCCATGTGTTGCCTCAAACAGCCAGCTATGTCGTGATTTCGGCAACGCTTTCCATCCCAGGTTTCATTGTGGCAGAATCGATTCTTAGCCTGATTGGGTTAGGCATTCAACAGCCCGATCCTTCCTGGGGAAACATGCTGTCGCTGGCAACCAACGCCTCCATTCTGGTGCTGCAACCCTGGCTCATCTGGCCTCCCGCGTTGCTGATTATTCTCACCGTCTTAGCGTTCAACCTGCTGGGCGATGGACTCCGAGATGCCCTCGATCCGCGTAGTGTTTCGCGGTAAGTAACGTAGGATGTGTATAGCCTACTCTTCGAGAAGCAAGCTACGGCATGGCTTCGCTAAAGGCGGTAGCCGTAACGCATCAAATCCTTTAACAGCATGGGTTACTTTTCTGGTATATCCGTAGGACTTTTCGCTAACCCATCCTACGAAAAGCTACAGGTTTGCTTGAGACAATTAGAAATGAGTAAGCTTTCAAGCCTTGAATTGTTTGGTTAGAAAACGATGAGTACGGGTGAATCGTTTGAAACAATGCTCACAGGTGGTCATCCAAACTCGCTTGGCAGAACCATTGAGGTGGTTGATTTAGTGTTAGCAGATCCCGCTAAACTTTCAGAGTTGTATCAGTGTTATTTCGGCAACGATGAAATCGTTCGACTTCGCACATCTAATGCCATTAAGAGAATATCCCGTGAAAAACCTGAATGGCTGATTCCCTATATTGATCAACTTATTTCTGAAATAGCCACCATCAAGCAAGCATCAGCCCAGTGGACGCTAGCAAATTTGTTTCAAACGCTTTCAAGCTTTATGTCAGCAGAACAGAAACAGCACGCACAAGACATTCTGAAACAGAACCTTGAAACCAGTACAGATTGGATTGTTTTGAACAACACAATGGAAACGTTAAGCGAATGGGCAGCAACAGATCCAAGCTTAAAGGAGTGGTTAATGCTTCAGTTGGAAAGGTTAAGCAACGATCGCAGAAAATCTGTTGCGGAACGGGCTAAAAGAATTAGAGCGAAGTTGTAACTGCGATCGTTTGGGAACTCTCTAGCGTTAAGCTCATTCGTTAGGGTCGATGCCCATTGCCCTCAGTCGTTCTGCAAGCTGCTCAGCACGTTGTTCGGCTTGCTCGGCTCGTTGACGCGCTTGTGTAGCCTGTTGTTCTGCCTGGTTAGCTCGCTGTTCTGCCTGGTCAGCACGTTGTTGTTCTTGCTCGGCACGTTGAGCAATTTCGACGTAGCTCAAAAAGGGTTGCTCATCGGGGCGGTAGAGTTGGAGTTCTGCGCCAGAGAGGTCGAAGCGGATACCAAGGCGAGGGCTGACCCAACCATCTGCCGGAGTGATAACGACTAACTCTTCACCAGAGCGCGTGAGAGCGGTTAACTCGATGCCATCGGGGTCGTAGATGTAATATTCCTCCACGCCGTAGCGCTCATAGAAGCGTAATTTCTCCACCATTTTTGTGACGCGGTTGCCAGGTGACAGAATTTCAAACACAACCTGAGGCGGGATGTTGTCTTCTAGCCACTGTTGGTACGAACCGCGTTCGCAAAGCGTCGCCCCTGGCGATTCGCCTTTTGGTCTGCCAAACGCCACCATGACATCAGGTGCCATCCGCTTTTTAGGATCGCCTTCAACGGGATACCAGAGGAGATCGCCTGCGACAAACACCGTTTCCTGGTCGGCAAACAACCACTCCAGATTTTGCTGGATGACAACAATCCACCGAAACTGTTTGGTGTTGTCCGCCATTGGTTGCCCGTCGCTGCTGGGGTAATGAAGACCGACTGTTGGGGAAGCTGGCAGTTGAGTCACCATAGCTGCAATGCCACAAACGGCTCAAGGTAAGGGTCTTGCGTCTACAGTAACATGATGCACTCTGGCGATGCTCAGGTGACGACGGGATGCTGCCCATAAAAGGGGAGTGCCTCTGACCAATGGGGTCTTTGTCCCTGCTGCCACTGCTGACGGGCGATCGCCAGCACACCAGAGACAGAAGTACCCAAGCCTCCCTCTGCCCGAACGAGATGGTAAGGACTCTGCCAGTCCGCCAGGGTTTGCTGCCAGTCTTCCAAACCCATCACGGCATCTGGAAGCAGAGTTTGGAGTCCAGCAGCAGCGGGTTGATAGATCGCTCCAAAAACTTCACCACGTTGGGCAGGCATCTGTACCGCAATCTGGAGGCTCTTGTCTGCGACCGTTGTGTGAGCCAGCGCTGCCAGAGTCGAGACGGCAAAGAGAGGAATGTCTAATTGCTGTGCCAGCGTGCGTGCGGTGACAACGCCAAGCCGGGTACCTGTAAACCCACCAGGACCGATCGCCACTGCCAGAAATGCCAGATCTGCCCAGCGTTGGGGTTGCAAAAAAGCAGCGAGATGGACGTGCAAATGAGTAGATAACTCGCGTCCCAGATCCCAGACCTGGGTACGATCGTCCCCTGCAAAATTGTCGATCGCCAACCCCAACTCTGGACTGGCAGTGTGAATAGCTAACCCGTAGTGGGCAGAGTCAACAGTCAATGGGAAATCCTTATCAATCAGTTTTGAGTTTAAACAGTTGTTAGTTGTTGGTTGTTAGTGCATGAGTCGTTCCTGACTCCTTCTAAAAATTTTTCTTGGATGCCCATTTCTGGTATGACTGGAAGGCTTTAGGGCTATAAAACTAAAAATCAAAAACTTCCTTGCCTCCTGCCTTCTGCCCTCTGCCTCCTGACTCCTTCTAACAACTAACAACCAACAACTACCCTACTCAGTTTGGCTTACAAGCTGCGATCGGCGCTCAATAATGCCTTGTCGAAAACCCAGCACGACCAGGATATTGGAGAGCGTGAGAAAAGATTCAGCGCCGCCGTGAAGCCAATCTACATCTGCCAGATTCGCACCATACGCAGACTTGGCATAAATCCCGGCGGGAATGGTAATGGCGACAAACACTAACAGCGTATAGAACCCGATCAATGCCAACCGGGGTGTTTGTCTAGAGCGGGTGAGAAACCAGAGAAAGCCAAGATAGGGAAAGAGGGAAACGGCGAACAGCGTTTCTTTGGCTATGGGAAAGATGGATGGCAGCAGGAGCGGTAACGGTACGAGCGTGTTTAAAGAGAGCGGGTTGCTATCCAATCGCCCTACCGTTGCCGATCGCCAGATCCACCATGCCGCAACCATTTGCGTACAGTTTCCCACCACAGTCATGGAAGCTTGTAGGGTGACAAGCCACTCTAAAGATGCTGCATTATCAAAGAAGTGCCAGGTGCAGGCACACATCGCACTCACCAAAGCAGGCAGCATGGCAATCGACAATCCCCACCAGGCACGATTTTGGCTCACGTCGCCATACGTCCAGATAAGCCAGATGGCGGCAATCCACTCAACGACGCTAGAGATGTGAATCACCCAGGTGGGGATCGATAGGGCATGCATCAGGCAGCAATCTCCGCCAAAATATCGCTGGCGTGAGTGTCGGTCTGAATGGAGGTGTAGACCTTTTCAATTTTGCGATCACCACCAATGACATAGGTGACGCGCTGGGCATAGAGAGTACCGTTGCGCTCCATGATTACGTCGTAGGCTTTGGCGATCGCGCCATCCACATCCGCCAGCAGCGGAAACGGCAGGTTGAATTTTTCGGTGAACTGCTGATGCGAGAGTTCGTCATCCAGGCTCACGCCAAAGACCGTAATTCCCTGGCTGAGATATTGCTCGTAGTTATCCCGAAAGCTGCACGCTTCCTTGGTGCAACCGGGCGTATCGTCCTTGGGGTAGAAATACAGCACGACCGTCTTGCCTGCATATTCCGATAGCGTCACCGTCTTGCCGATCGTATCTTTGACGGTGAAGTTTGGAGCGGTATCACCCACAGATAAGGGCATAGGTTCACTTCCTTGCTTATACGGGATCATTACGGATTGTAATACCGATTCAGTGCTTTTGGTGAGTGTTGCACCGCACGTAACGTTCCAAAACAAACTCAGCACAAATGCCACAAAATTCTGTAGCATAAAATACGAAATTAACTTTTGCGCCTTAATTTCCCTGACCGTTGCCTGCGTTGTCCTTTACTGGGGTGTTCATCCAGGGACGATCGCTCAACAGCAGGACTTCCAATCTGAGCGCAATCAGCAGACGAGCAATGAAACTGGACAAATTTCGACTCTGCCTTCAACGACAATCGCTGGAATGGGCATTCCTCCAGCCTTCCCCTGCCTCTACGATCGCGGGGCACAGTGTCCAAGCCGCGATCGCGCCTTCTACATGGGTCAAGCTGCGATCGCTGCCGACAACTTATTGCTCAGACGAAGCCTTACTCCTCTGCCAACAGTCCGAACAGCAATGGCTCGCCTGGGTTCCCGACTACGGCGAAATCACCTTAGAGCGCGAAGAGTTTGAACTATAAGTGTCTTGTTTGCGTAAGAAGGCGTTGATTGGGAGTCAGGAGTCAGGAGTCAGAAGTTAACGTTGTTGGCTCCACAAGCGAAGCAGGAGTCAATGACGTTAGAAGGAGTCATCTTTTTAAGCCTACTGCTCCGTAGAAGCAAGCTATAGCCTTTAGCTTTATCCCTCATCCTTCTGCCCTCTGCCTCCTGCCTTCTGCCTTTTTTACCCTTTAGCTCTGAGCCCTACTCCCTACTTCGCAAATATTTCTGCACATCCCGCAAAACCTGCTTTGCGCCATCGAAGCTCAGTTTGGCGATCGCCTGCTCGTACTCAGCCCACGCATAGGCTTGAATTTCCTTTGCCTGACACTGAACCGTGGTTGTCTGCACCCAGGCTGGAAAGTAGATGACCGTTTTTTCAAAGCGTCTGCCGCTGCGGGTAAAGGGATATTGCTCTGAAAACGAGATGCCCTCAATCAGGGTATAGTCTGAGATGCCTGTTTCTTCCACAAACTCGCGGCACGCGGCTTGCAAAGCCGATTCTCCTGGATCAGCGTGTCCTTTCGGGAAGCCCCAGTGTCCTGCATGATGCTGAATGAGAAGGAACTGTTGCCCGTTAGCCGTTTGGAGGATGGGCACAATACCAAAGGCTTCATCTTTGGCGACGGTTGAATTAGCCATGCGAGGTGGATTGAACGTGATGCGGTTTGAACGTATTGAGGCAGTTATAACAACTGTTTGGGTGTTTGTGTACACCAGCTCTGTGGTTTCCAGCGTGAGGGAACCGCTTAGTGCGTGCGGATATTGTCTGAGCCGCGATCGCGCCCACTCGACAGACAACTGGCATACAGGTTAACTATGATAATTCTGATCAAGCGGCGATGGCTACGGCTTCCTGCCCGTGTTTCCGCAGCAGTTCCATGAGTTCATCCCGATAGTCGTGAAAAATGGCGTGACGTTTGACGGCATGGCTGCGTTCAGGCAGTTTCACCACAATCTCTTTTCTCACCGTTCCCGGACGTGCGCCCAACGCATAGATGCGATTGGCGAGAAAGACTGCCTCTTCAACATCGTGGGTGATCATAAAAACGGTAATCTGCGTCCGTCGCCAGAGGTCGAGCATAAATTCATGCATCGCTTCTTTGGTATGCACATCGAGCGCACCAAACGGCTCGTCCAGCAGCAAGACTTTCGGTTCAGACGCAAGGGCACGGGCGATCGCCACCCGTTGCTTCATGCCACCCGATAGCTCTTTAGGGAGCGCTTTGGCAAATTTTGCTAACCCCACCACATTCAGGTAATAGCTGGCTTTCTCTTGCCGTTGCTTTTTGCCCATCCCTTGCAGTTTGAGTCCGAATTCGGCATTCTCCTGCACGTTCATCCACGGGTATAAGGTGTAGTGCTGAAACACCATGCCGCGATCGGGTCCAGGACCTGTGACAAGCTGGTGATCGATTTTGACTTCTCCTGTAGTGGGGCTGTCGAGACCTGCAATTTGTCGCAACAGGGTTGATTTTCCCGATCCTGACGCACCCACCGCACAAATAAACTCGCCCCGCTCAATCACCATATTGATGTCTTTCAGGACAACCAGCGTCCCTTGCCCCGTCTCAAAATGTTTGTTCAGTTTGTTGATTTGTAAGTACATCGAGTGACCTCTAGAGTATTTAAGGGCGATCGTGTAGCTGAGTCTTGAGTTTTACATCGAATTTAGAAGGCAGAAGAAGGGAGTAGGGAGTGGGCTAAAGGCAGGAGGCAGGAGGCAGGAAGCAGAAGGCAAAGGAGTTTTTGGTTTTTAGAAGGAGTCAGGAACGACTCAGGCACTAACAACCAACAACTAACAACTCCTAAGCTGACCGCTGACTCCTCACTCCTCACTCCTCACCCCTCACCCCTCTCACCGCTTCTGACTCGCCCAACGGCAGGAAACGCGCAGGGCGTATTGAAACAGCAGGTCAAAGGCTAAGCCAATGACACCGATAACAATCAGCCCGACAAAAATCTCGTCGGTTCTCAGAAAGCGTCCGGCAACGCTAATGCGGCGACCTAAGCCTTCGGTAGCAGCGATCAATTCTGAAACGATCACTAACTGCCATGCGGCTGCCAGATTAATGCGGCAGGCATCAATAATACCGGGCACCACATAGGGCGCAATCACCTGTAAAAGCGTCTGTAGGCGGTTCCCACCCAGCATGTAGGTGGCTTCAATCAACTCTTTTGGCACAAATTTGACGGTATCCATCACCATGAGGGAGTTGAAGAAGAACACACCGATAAAAATGAGCATAATTTTGGGTTCTTCGCCAATACCCAGGTACAGAATGAGCAGTGGGATGAAGGCAGGTGCAGGCATGTAGCGCACCAAGCCAAAAAGCGGCTCCAGCAGTGCGCGAATGCTGGCAAAGCTGCCCATCAACACCCCAACGGGAATCGAAATTAGTGCGGCAAAGAAAAAGCCAACGCCCACCCGCCACAGACTGGCTACGGTGTCTTTTTGCAGATCGCCTGTGCTCCAGAGGCGCTGAAAGGCGGCAATAACGTTGGCGGGGGACGGCAAGAATTTTGGATCGAGCGTGCCAAACGTCGTGACCAACCACCACAGCACCAGCGGCACCAACAACGAAGCAGTCATTAACCCCCAAGTCATGGACGATGGAATGTCTTCGGCAAGTCGCCAAAAAGTCGTCGATCGCAATGATTTTGCTGGTCTGGTAGTGCGACTTGGTCTGGTTGGTGCGCTGGATTGGCTCATGGTGTCATGGTAGTAAGGGAAGTAGCAGACGCTTGCGTAACCGTACCAGAGCAGTGGTGAGTGGTGCTGTTCCACTAACAGCTAACAACTAACAACCCACAACGGCTCTAAGCCAACAACTTCTTCATGCTTTCTTTGCCTTAGCAGCATAGGCTTTGACAAAGCGATCGTCAAAGAGCTTCGTCAAATCTGGCTTTGTCTTTGCCAGACCCACATCGGTCAGAAACCGAGACATTTCCTGAGCCGCAAAGCTCAGGGAAGTCATGTCTTTACCAGGTTGAAACGCTTTTAAGTTTTCCTCGACGGTAAAAATCTTGGTGCCGTCGGCATACGCTTTGTACTCATCCACAGAAACGCCGCCTCGCTTTGCCATAATGTCGATCGCCTTATCTGGGTTGGCTTTAATGTAGTCCTGCGTGGCAAACCATGCGTCAACCATTGCCTGTACCTGCTCAGGGTGAGCAGCCACAAACTTGCGCGTGAAAACCAGATGGTCAGGAATCGCTCCTGGAAACTCCTTCGAGCTAAACAATTCCTTACTCTTGGGACGCTTGAGTGCTTGAGTGGTAAACGGTGCGAAAACGCCGACTGCATCCACTTGCCCCGCCACAAACGCGGCAGCAGCCTTGCCAGTTTCAAGGGGCTGAAAATTGATGTCTTTGGGTGATAGCCCTGCTTTCCTCAACCCTAAAAGCAGCAAGAAGTGATCCACCGTCCCTTCTTCTGCGGCGACTTTTTTCCCTTTCAGATCGGCGATCGAGTTAATGCCCTCACGCACGATAATTTTGTCGTTTCCGGTGGAGTTGTCGTTCACCAGCACCACGACTTGGTCAGCACCCCCTGCAACCGCGCTAATGGTATCGTTCAATGTCTGCGAGTTGGCATCAATCTGCCCAGCCGTGAGCGTGTTGATCGATTCCAGATACCCATCGAACCATTTCAAATCGACCGAGACCTTGCTCTTCTCAAAGATTTTTTCATCCTGAGCGACCTGCCACGGAAACCACCCGGGCCATGCACTAAAGCCTAACCGTACAGTCGTTGCACTGCCAGCATTGCCGGATGGTGAAGGCGAGCCGCCCGATTGGGTGGACATCTGGCTGGCTGGATTAGAGCAACTGACAATTAGTGCCAGACTGACCAAAAAAAGCCCTGCACTGGCAAGTAGCGATCGAAATTTCATTGCATGTCCTCGCGAGAAAGCAAAAGTGGCGAAAAGAAGCGGTTTGGCTGTCTACTCGTTGTCTGTCGGCTTTTGTGGCAGTCGAGGGGCGTGATCTCCTTAAGCGCCAAGGAGCAGCAGTGAGAACGACAATTGAATCGCCTGAGGTACTATACGGTTGCCTGGAGGTAGAAGCAGCAAAAAACCCGAAAGTGCAAGCACCATGTCGCATGGTTACCTGTTCCTCCCGGGCTTTTGTCCCGCCGTGTAGCCAGTAGAGTGCTTTGATGCAATCAAATTCACCCAGCATGGCTTGCCTCTCTCGGACCGATCGCCTGAGCCATTTGCCCAAACTGGAACCCTAGAAGCGGTTAAATTGTTAAACAAACCCACTGACCTTCACTACATTGAACGAATCCAGATTGAACGAACCCAATCAGCCATCGATCAAGTGAGGAAAGAGCACCGATCGCCTCTCGTCAAACAGAAAAGCCGCAAGCGACAGGGTGATGCAAAGAAAATGTATACAGTGCGCTTTAACGTTACTTGTAGCAACCCAAATTGAGAAAAGATGTATCAAAGGCAACGAAATTCTGTACGATCGCGTTTCAACCGCTCAATCTGCCGTGCTGCACAGCGATACCTGTGCGTAACCAAAATAAAACGCCTAAGATAGGAGCTAGCCTCGCCAACGCACCTCAAAGCGCGTTTGTTTTTGGCTAGGTCGATCGTCAACTTTGAATTTTTTATAGTCATAACGAGCGGCAATGACGGCTAATTTAAGACCACGTCACACCATTGAGTACCCAGATCAAACGGTGCATCGGGCAGAGCAGTCCATGCGATGCGCTCCTTTTAAGCTCAATTTGTTTAGCACAATGGTGCAGCAGAGTGTTTCCCTCACGGCGATTTCGGGGCACTCTGGGGTAGCCAATCAGTATACTCAAACCCCGCTCTCAGAGCTAATTGCCGAAGCAGAGCTACTCTGGTTGATTCAGGTGGGGCTACTGCGCCGAGAAGTGGATGGGCAGGGGCTGACCGATAGTTTTCGGGTGACACCACTGGGTCGCCAACTGGTGCAGAAATGGCAGGCACAAGGCGACTCTATTCGCATGACACCGACGCTGGTCGATCGCCTCCAGCACGCCTGGAATCGCTGGTTTCGTCTACCCGTATGACGTTCAAAGCAATCAAGAAAGGTCGTGGATCAAGGCTCAGGAATCAAAGATGAATGATGAACTAGAAACATGGGTTCCTACAGGTGTGCGGCTAGTAGCCGCACCGATCGACTCGATTGTGCGGTTCGCGTCTAGTTCACACTACAGCAGCAAGGTGCAATCTTTAGCCGTTAGTCTGTCTCATGAGGGATTTGCATGAAAGCCATTATGGTTGTGGGTACCACCTCCCACGCGGGAAAATCATTGATCACGGCGGCGATCTGTCGGATTCTCAGTCGTCGTGGTTGGCGAGTCGCTCCGTTTAAGGGGCAGAATATGGCACTCAATGCATACGTTACGTCCAGTGGTGGTGAAATTGGTCATGCACAGGCAGTGCAGGCATGGGCGGCAGGGGTGGCACCCTGGATCGAGATGAATCCGATTCTCCTCAAGCCCCAGGGCGACATGACCTCTCAGGTGGTCATCAAAGGCAAAGCGGTTGGCAAAGTAGGCGCGGCTGAGTATTACGAACAGTACTTTGATATCGGCTGGCAAGCGATCGAAGAATCGCTCCGGCGCCTGGGTGAAGAATTCGACATGTTAGTGTGCGAGGGCGCAGGCAGTCCGGCAGAGATTAACCTCAAGCACCGCGATCTGACCAACATGCGGGTTGCCAAACATCTCAATGCTCCCACGATTCTGGTAGTGGATATCGATCGCGGTGGTGCCTTTGCTCATGTGGTTGGCACACTTGAACTGCTCGATCCAGACGAACGGGCGTTAATCAAAGGCGTGGTGATCAACAAATTTCGAGGACAGCGATCGCTCCTGCAATCTGGCATTGATTGGCTAGAGGAACGCACAGGCATTCCCGTCATTGGGGTAATTCCCTGGCTTGACCAGAGTTTTCCAGCCGAAGATTCCCTGAGCCTGATTGAGGGTCGCTCAAGCAATCCTACAGGTGATCTCAACATCGCTGTGGTTCGGTTGCCGCGCATCTCCAACTTCACTGATTTTGATCCACTGGAGTCAGAAGCGACCGTCTCGGTCAAATACCTCAGCCCCAAACAATCCTTAGGGCATCCCGATGCGGTCATCATCCCCGGCTCTAAAACGACGATCGCCGATCTCATCGTGCTGCACAAAACAGGCATGGCAGAAGAAATTCAGAACTACGTGGCGGCTGGTGGCACAGTGTTGGGCATTTGCGGCGGCTACCAGATGCTCGGCAAAATTTTGGCAGATCCAGAAGGCATTGAAGGGCACGAAGGTCGCTACAAGGGGCTGGGACTGCTCCCACTCAAAACGGTCATCGCGGGGCAAAAAGTCGCTCGACAGCGCCTGGTCACGTCCAACTTTCCACAGGAAGGGCTACCCGTTGCAGGGTACGAAATTCACCAGGGTCGAACGCGCCTCATTGAAGGCGAAAATATTCAGCAGCTCTTTGACGACCCTAACTTAGGCGTAGTGGACGAGACCCAATCCGTTTGGGGCGCTTATCTGCATGGCATTTTTGATAATGGTCCCTGGAGGCGTGCATGGCTCAACCGTTTGCGGCAGCAGCGCGGCTTAAAGTCGCTTCCTACTGGCGTACCTAACTACCGCGAACAGCGTGAACTGATGCTAAATGCCTTGGCGGATGCCGTGGAGCCACACTTGAACCTGACGGCTGTGTTGCCACAGGATCATTAGCAAGAAGCATCTGGTGATCAGTCTTAAATGGTGCCAGGTCGCCAAACCCGAATGTCCACAAGGCATCAACTTAAGCAGACGACCGTACCTGAGCAGACGACCGTGTAGCGGGTTCTTCCTTGATACCAAAACGTTTCAGTTCAAATTGCGATCGCCAGCAAAACGCTTTCCCACAAAATAAGCGCACCCTTATGCTGGCGCGCTTAAATCCCTAACCCTTTCGGTACAACATACCCGTTTGTCCTAATGCTCAAAGGTTACAAGCGAAAGTCCTGAGAAGCCGAAGACGTTTAGATATTCTTTAGGATCTGGTAAAGAATCGCTACACACGGGAGGCAGTAGGCACGATCGCTCTTCACTGCGCTAACCATCGCTTCCTGGAAAAGGTAGGGTTAGGTCAGCCTGGGCAACTTAGGTTGATCAAACAGAGGAAGCTACCCTACAGCAATTCCCTACTCTAAGCAATAATCGGGGCATTAGCGTTAAGAGACGACCATGATCATCCCCAGCGTAGAGAACAGTACCGATGCATCGGTTCCCACAGACTCTCATCCATTCCACGCAAATTCATTCCACGCCAATCGGTCTCGCCAACAAGTCCTCACAGCACCCTTGCCAGATCCGATTACGAGAAATATTGAAGCAATCACGTCACTACACACTCAGGACGTTCGGGATATTCCTGCTCACCAGCGTTTCCTAGAAGCGATCGCCACGTTTTTTAGTCGATCGACCTTTCTATATAGCTTGCTGATCCTCCTGGCGCTTTGGATTGTGGGCAGTTTGTTTGCATCCTTCTTACCGTTTGACGTACCTCCGTTTCGTTGGTCATCGCAAGGCTTAGATGCCGCCGCACTTGTCATTTCAACCGGGGTGCTAGTACGACAAACCCGTCAAGAAAACTTTGCAGAACAGCGATCGCAACTGATGCTACAGCTTAACTTGCTCTCTGAGCAGAAGATTGCCAAGATCATCGCGCTGCTAGAAGAACTCCGCGCTGATTTACCCGAAGTGATGAATCGACACGATCCAGAAGCCGAAGTGATGCAAGAAGCGGCTGATCCGATCGCGGTTTTAGAGGCACTTCAAGAGAACTTGGCACAAGAGCTATCACCCACAGAAGAAAAATCTTGATGGGCTGACGTGATTCGGTTGGTCGGCGTTTCTGTCTCTTGGTAGAGAAACGAGGCAGAACACTCCCGATATAGTATTCACGGTTACAACAAAAATTAATCGTTAAATCTAACTAGGGGTATACATGGCTCAGCTAAATGGCGTAATGATGCAGTACTTCCATTGGTATATCCCTCCCGATGGCAAGCTTTGGCAGGAGTTTGCCGAAAGAGTCAAAGGTTTGGCAGAGGCTGGCGTTACGTCTGTATGGCTACCACCAGCATATAAAGGCACAGGCGGTGGATACGATGTTGGCTATGGAGTGTACGACATCTTTGACCTCGGCGAGTTTGACCAGAAAGGCTCCGTGCGGACAAAGTACGGCACCAAAGAAGAATACATCGCTGCGATCAAGGCTGCAAAAGAGGCAGGTGTTCGCGTTTATGCCGATGTGGTGCTCAATCACAAACTAGGCGCAGACGAGCCCGAAGAGGTTGAAGCAACGCCCTACAATCCGGACGATCGCCACCAGCCGATCGGCGACATGCAAACGATCAAAGTGTGGACGCATTTCACCTTCCCCGGTCGCCAGGGTAAGTATTCCGAAATGGAATGGCACTGGTGGCACTTCGATGCTGTCGATTACAACGTTTACAACGAAGGCGAAAACGCCGTCTACCTATTCAAAGATAAACAATTTGACGAACAGGTTGACCTGGAGAAGGGCGCTTTTGACTATCTGATGGGCTGTGACCTCGACATGGAGCACCCCGAAGTCCGCGATGAACTCAAACGGTGGGGCGAATGGTTCGTCGATACCACCGATGTTGATGGCTTTCGCTTCGATGCTGTTAAGCACGTTAAAGCGGGCTTTTTCCCAGAATGGTTGGATCATTGTCGTAAACATGCTGGTCGCAACCTCTTTGCGGTCGGCGAGTATTGGTCGTATGAAGTAGAAGCGCTCCATCATTTTATTGAAGTCACGGGTGGCGATGTGCTGTTGTTTGACGCGCCCCTGCACTACAACTTCAGCGCTGCTAGCAAGCAGGGCAACGACTACGATATGCGGCAGATTTTTGACAACACGCTAGTGAAAGATCAACCCGCACTCGCTGTAACCCTGGTGGACAATCATGATTCTCAACCCTTACAGGCACTGGAGTCGGTGGTAGAGGGTTGGTTTAAGCCGTTGGCGTATGCCCTCATCCTCCTCCGCAGTGAGGGGTATCCCTGTCTTTTCTATGCCGATTACTACGGCGCTCATTACAAAGATACGGGAAGCGATGGCAGCGAGTACGAGATTTGGCTCGACAGTCATCAGTGGATTATTGATAAATTCTTATACGCTCGTCAAACCTATGCCTATGGCGACCAGTACGATTATTTTGACCATGCCAATACGATCGGCTGGACGCGCTTAGGTGACGAAGAAAACCCTGGTGGCATGGCAGTGGTGCTCAGCAACGGTGGCGAAGGCACCAAATGGATGGAAGTGGGTCAACCCAACCGCACGTATATCGACATCACCGAACATATCAGCGAACCCGTTACAACCAATGATGAGGGGTGGGCTGATTTTCGCTGCGATGCTGGCTCCGTCTCTGTATGGGTGCCTCAACCTTAGTCAAGCTGGTGCTAAAAACAAGCTGGTGCTAAAAACTGGGTCACTTGACCCTCTAAGAGGCTGGAACGTTCGCAGAGTTTGCTGGTGTTAAAAAAGAGCTTGAAGCGGGAGTGTAGACTCTTTGCTTCAAGCTCAATGTTTTTGGGGGTAATGGAACGATCGCGCTGTAAGGGATGTTCCTCGTGTTGGGTTGGAGGACAGCCATAAGATAGGAATCTGGCGTTAAGCGCTAGAATCAGGCATGGCAGCACCGCTTGACTCCTGGAGTCTTAGCCCACTTGTAGTACAGGAGTGCTTCACATATGAGCGTTCGTATTCATTTTTTGCCCAACGATGTGACGATCGACGCACAGCCAGGGGAATCCTTGCTGCGGGTAGCAGATCGTGCAGGGGTATTGATCCCAACAGGCTGCTTGATGGGTTCCTGCCACGCCTGTGAAGTAGAGCTAGACGGCGAAGAATCGGTTTGTAGCTGCATTAGCGCTGTACCAGAGGGTCGATCGCGGCTGACCATTAACCTCTACGCCGATCCCACCTGGTAGATCGAAGACAACCTCTAACAACCTTGGTGTAGCACAGCCATGAGAAGGCAGAGGGCTGAAGGGACAGAGAACGGTCAAAACGATTTTTGTAACGACTGACTGGCTGTGAGCTAAAACGCTAGGAGGGGCTGTCTTCCTGAACTTCAGCTTCTGCTGCTTCAAATTTGTAGCCAACGCCTCGCACCGTGTGAATGAGCATGGGCTGGCTGGTATCGACTTCGATGTGGCTGCGAATTTGACCGATGTGAACATCTACCACACGAGGATCGCCCACAAACTCGTGACCCCACACTTCACGAATCAGTTCAGTGCGTGTCCACACTCTCCCTGGATGGCTGGCAAGAAAATGCAGCAGATTAAACTCCAGCGCTGTGAGCCGCACCAATTCGCCGTTCAGCTTTACTTCCCGCCTGGGGGGATCAATCATCAGCCCCGCAAAGAGCAGGGGCTTTTCCTGGAGCGATGTACGCTCTCGCATCCGGCGTAAGACGACTTCAACCCGTACCGCCAATTCTTCCAGATCAAACGGTTTGGTCATGTAATCATCGGCACCGTCAGCCAGCACTTTGAGCTTTGCTGCCTGGTCGGTAGAGCTGGTCAACATGAGTACGCAAACGTTGGTAGCCGCCTGCATATCACGGCAAAGCTGCAAGCCGTTAGTGTCGGGCAGGTTAATGTCTAAAATGACCAGATCCGGGTCAAATTCCTTAAAGCTGGCGATCGCGCTTTTGCCATCGCCAACCGACTTTACTTGATACGGTTGCTTACTGCTAAGAAACCGTTGAATGAGGTTACGGATCGCTGGATCATCTTCAACCACCAAGATTTTTTTCGTGTCTACTGTCGCCACGTTCGTCATAGTCCCATTCCCCGGATTTTTTTACTACGCGCTGGCTTCTGGCTTGCCATAGCCAGGTGCCTCAAATTTGTAGCCGACACCCCGAACTGTTTGAATCAAAGCGGGCTGACTGGTATCAATTTCAATTTTTTTGCGAATCTGACCAATGTGAACGTCAACGACCCGTTGATCACCGACATACTCGTAGTCCCAGACTTCTTGGATCAGCTCTGCTCGCCGCCACACGCGACCAGGATGGCTAGCTAGAAAATGGAGCAAGTCAAATTCCAGTGCCGTCAGTGGAATAATGTCATCGTTGAATTTCACCTCACGCCGTACCGGGTCAATCATCAGTTGGTCAAAGATAAGGCACTGCTGCTCTGCGGAGGTGACGGGGCGTTGGCGCTTTAAGATTGCGCCCACTCGCACGCCTAACTCGCCCAAGCTAAAAGGCTTGGTGATATAGTCATCAGCACCTTGCGAGAAGCCTTTGATTTTATCTGCTTCATCGGTACGGCTGGTCAGCATCAAAATAAAGACGTTCGTTCGGCTTTGCATCTCCTGGCAAAGATTGTAGCCGTTGGCATCAGGCAGGTTCACGTCCAGAATCACGAGATCTGGGTTGAATAGCTCAAACGTTGCGAGTGCACTCTTGCCGTCCTCGGCTGATTCCATCTGATAATTTTGCTTGGTTAAGAAGCGATGAATCAGATTCCGGATTGCAGGATCATCATCAACTACGAGAATCTTGGCTGGAGCCATAGCCATAACCTTGCGTTTGGAGAAGGAAGAGGAGTTGGATTGGTAAAGTCGCGAAGCTGTATTGAGAAAGATAGCTACACAACCTTGAGAAGCCATTATGCTAAGTCAAGTTGCGCATCCAACATTCTAGTCAATTGTCGATAAGCTGGTTGATGGTTAAGTTCAGTATGCCCTCGTCAGCAAAAATTACGACAGCAATATTCTATTGCTTTCTACCTAATTTGCTAATACAGAGCATACATCCTCTCATCCGCACGCTTATCAGCAATAGTATGACTCAGCTTTGGCGGTGTGTCGCGGATAATCATGACCTGTGCTGGAGACCGGGTAGATGATCGGACGATTAAGGGATGAGGCAACATGGCTGAAATTTTGCGATCGATTCTAAAAATGCTTGTGAACAGGTATCAGACTAAGTTAGCTTGGGATAGAGGTGGAGAAGCAAACCATGAGTAGCCAAAGTCCATACGATCAGCTTGGAGTAACAGAGGCTTCCAGCTTTGAGGAAATTCAAGACGCTCGTAATCGGCTGTTTGCTCAACACCAGGGCGATCGCAAGCAGCTAGAAAGCATTGAAGCCGCTTATGATGCCGTGTTGATGGATCGCTTGCGTCTGCGGCAGGAAGGCAAGATTAAGGTGCCCGATCGCATCCGCTTTCCTGAAAAAGTGACACCGCCGCCTGCCAGCCCTCCACCTGTACTTGCAAACCAGGGGTCTGCTTGGCTACAGCGTTTGATTGATACGCCCAGCATGGCAGATGTGTTGTTGCCAGCAGGGATTTTAACCGCGCTCAGTGCTTTAGTGATTGCGGTACCTAGTGCGAATGTGGTGCAGATGGCGTTGATTTTGGGGATGGGCGCAAGCTTCTACTTTCTTTATCGTAAAGAGCGCAAGCTTGGCAGAACGGTGCTGCTCGGCTTGCTGGGGCTGGTCGTTGGCTTTTTGGCGGGAGGGCTACTGGGGACGGCATTGCTGCCTCAAATTGTCAGTATTGGGCTGAGCGCCAATGCTTTTGTGAGTGTGGTGACATTTATAGTTTTGTGGCTGGTCAGTAGCTTTCTACGCTAGTTTCGACGTTTGAAAGGGGATGTAAACTGCCGCGTTTAATCTGTTCGCGCTCGATCGCTTCAAACAGGGCGCGAAAATTACCTTCCCCAAACCCTTGTGCGCGTTCTGGGCGATCGCTCATCCCAACCGCCTGCCGTTGAATTAGCTCAAAAAAGAAGGTTGGCTCCGCAAAAATGGGCTGGGTGAAGGTCTGAAGCAAGACCGCTTGCTGCCGTTCGGGTTGCCAGTCGGCTAAAATTTGCTGCTGTTCTAGCTGCTGGAGTAACGTTTCTGTCAGGGGTAGCCCAACGCGCTGCCGTAATTGGGCATAGTAGGTTGGTGGTACGTGGATCAGGGATAGTTGCCGCTGCCGCAGGTGGGCGATCGCTTTGATCAGATCTGTTGTTTCGAGGGCAATGTGTTGCACACCGGGACCGCGATTGACCTCCAGGAACTCTTGAATTTGTGAGTTTGGTGAAGCAGGTTCGTTGATGGGCAACTGCACCCCACTTAACGGATGGCGCATCACGCGACTGCATAACGCTGAGTACGTCGTCTGGATCGTGAAGCCTTGCTGGGGACGAAAGCCTAACACCTGTTCATACCAGTTGACGGCTTGCTCCAGTTCTCCAGCGGCTACGTTTAAGACAACGTGATCAATCCCCACAAACAGTTTAGGAGACTGAGTAGGAGGCTCTACAACACAGGCTGACACTGCTGGTGTAGCGGTATGAGGCAATAGTGAGGTCAGCCCTCGACGTTCTAGCAGCGTATGGGTGAGATCGCCCCATGCTGCAAGTGTTGCCCATTTTAGCGTCCCGTGTGCCTGCACCTGCGTTTGCAACGGTTGAAGTATGGTTGCGCCCTGTTGCACGGCATGAGCGATCGTCGTTTCAATATCTTTTACCTGAAACGCGACATCGGCTACCCCTGGGGGATGGTGCTGTAGAAAACGGGCGATCGGGCTACAAGCGTTTGTCGCGGCACAGAGTACAAAATAAATGGTGCCTGCACGAACAATTTCAATAGTGCCACTATCACTCACACTGCTCTCTACCAGGCGAAACCCCAGCTTCTGGATGAACCAGTCGCGAGTTGCGATCGCGTCTTTAACATAGAAACAGATGTGGTCAATGTTCATAAAACTTGAACTCAAGAGAAACGCTTTCGAGTGTTAATTCTCGCTGGTTCTGTCTACATCCAGGTCTTTCTCTGGTAGTGAAATTAAGTAATAACGGCACTCCGCTCTTTGACTCCCCGTGATTACAGCAAACACAGCCCTAACATTCTTAGGGGAGGGGTATGCTGTTCAATATTACTTTTCTTTGCACCTCCTTTACATCTCTTTACGTTTTCCCTATCATGCTGACCACGCCAGAATTTGTACCATCACTGTGCTGTCAGCGGGTTTACGCATTGACATCAGGCTGCTTTACTAACATCAGAGTCAACACGAGTTTGAAAGATTGTAGGTGAGATTCATGAAGGAGCTCGATGCTACCCAGGTGGAGCAACTGAGAACGATCGGCGCGTATCTTGGTCAAGAGCGCAAAGAGCGAGGCGTTTCTCTGGACGAAATTGCGGTTAAAACTTACATCCCGCAGCGTCTTTTGCAAGCCTTAGAAGAAGGGCAGGTGGAGCGGTTGCCAGAACCCGTCTTTGTGCAAGGCTTTATTCGCCGCTTTGCAGACGCGATCGGGCTGGATGGGGTTGCACTGGCAAAAACTTTTACGCCACAGGCTTCTTTTCTGGTTGAGCGGAACGTTCCAGACGGGGATCGTCCATCCCCTGAACGCCCACTCCCTGTCGAACCACTACAGATCGATCGTCCAGCCGCTGAAACCCCGATCGCAAACACAGTTGCTGAACCAATCTACGTGCCGCCAGAATACATCCAGCGCGGCACCAGTCCTACGAAGCGCTCTAACCTACCGTGGGTGCTATTAGGAACGGCAGCAGCGCTGCTGCTGGGGGTCGGGTTGGTCAATCTTCTCAATCGTCCTCAGCCTGCGATCGAGTCCCAAAATGCAGCAACGCCAACAACCAGCGCTGACCCCGTTCCACCATCACCACAGCCAAGCGTGGCAACGGCTCCAACTGACTCACCTCAAAGCTCAGCCAGTTCCTTACCGACTGTCCCTGCCCAGCCGACCGCTACAGCGGCAACCGACTCTCCGGTTCAAGTGGCTGTCAATTTAACGGGCGATTCCTGGTTTCAGGTGATTGCAGATGGCAAGACTGCGTATGAAGGCATCTTAAAAAAAGGCGAGCAAAAAACCTGGACGGCACAAAAAAAGCTGGTGCTACAAGCCGGGAATGCTGGGGCTGTCTCTCTTTCGTATAACCAGGGGGAGGCAAAGCGGATGGGTGAACTGGGTGAGGTGAAAGATGCCACATTCCTTCCTAACGACAAACCAAAACCCAATGCAGATAATTGAGGGGCGTGATCGCCCCTTTCGTCCATGCCCGAAACACCCCCTGAATGATTTAAGCCAGAGCACAGCAGAGCTGGTAAAGGATGGCAGAAACCGGGTTCTGGATGCAGTCTTGAGAGTAGTCAAGCATCTGCTTGTAAAGCAACCCGGTTTCTGCATGAGTCATAAGACGACGCTGAAAACCTAAAGCGTCGTTAGTAGTTTGCCAATCCAACTCTGCCAAGTTGCCAACGAGTATGAGCGTCCTGCTCACGACGCGAGCGAGACGTGAGTGCAAAGCACTCGCTACGCGTTTCTTGTATGCCGAAGGCTTTACGCACTACTCAGCAATTTTGCTTTGGTGGTCGATGAGCCTGGTTAGGTGCGATCGCCCAGATTCGGTTATTTCTTTTCGAGCACCTTTTCTTTGAAGACCTTGCCAGCACTAAAAGCAGGCACTCTGGTGGCTGGAATCTGAATTGGCTTACCTGTGGAAGGGTTGCGCCCTTCTCGTGCTTGGCGATCGCGCGCTTCAAACGTACCAAAGCCCACTAGCGTTACCTTTTCCCCAGCGGCGACCGTTTCGAGAATCACCTCTAACGTCGCGGTCAGTACAGCATCAGCGTCTTTCTTTGTTACATTTGCACTGGCTGCAATTTGATCAATGAGTTCACCTTTATTCATGTCTTAAAATCCCTCGGAACGTTTGCTGCGATTATACTTGAGGGTTTTGAAAGTGCAAGAGTTTAATTACTTAGAGAGCCAACGCGAGGCTTGCTCAAAGTGAACAAAAGACGACTCAGCCTAGCTTTCAGAGTATTGCCTAAGGTAACGATGATGGCTTGGTGCGGCAGTTGTTTGCGATGCGTGACCGAGATGCGTTCGTCTTGTACTCACGCCAAACGCGCACATCGTCCAAAGAAATAAAATTTGAAAAGGATGCATACACCGCGATCGTTCCCCTAACTCTTGATTGAAGGAGTAGAGGAACGATGACACCCTTGGCGTAAAGGCGCAAGGGACGGTTGAAGCTGGTAACGGCAATTGCGCTGCTTAATTCGTGTTCACTGGAGGAGCAACGGTTGCTTTGACAGCCACGGTCTTGACCCCTTTGATTTGCTTCGCTAGTGGCTCAACTTTTGTCAGTTGCGCTTGAGTAGGAACCGTTCCGGCAACGGTCACAGCCCCGTCTTTAGCATCTACAGTGAGTTTACCGTTAGGGATGTTGGCTTCTAATTTGGTACGAACTTCGCTTTCCAGGTCACCATCAGCTCGCTTCATCTCGTCGCCACCAGACTTGTTTCGCTGTTCGCGTGCTCGGATGTCAGACTCCATCTGCTTCTTACGCACATCGTTTGTGGCATCTTTTTGAGCATTCTGAGCATTTTCAGCCTGTGGCACCTGTCCGTTGGTATCGGTAGAGTTTGGTGCATCTGAGGTGGTTTTGGCGTTGTTACACGCGGCTACACTCACCAGCACAGCACCGCTTAAGAGCAACGGTATGATCTTTTTCATGTTTTTCTCGCTCAAACTTGTATGTGTAATGCAGGACGACCAACTGCTACAGGTCGCAGATCGATCGCCCTCAGAAAAATTGGCTCATCGCTACAGCAACGGATCACGTCGGGTTGCTGCGGTTTCGCCTGTTGGGTAAGGTGTTCCAGCAGGATACGTAGCACGATCGGCGTTCTCATTGCCTGCGGCGTTGTATATGCCCCACTCCTGAATGCCCCGATGGCTCAGGATGCTTTCTGCACGCCGGATTTCATCTTCAGAACCATCAACGATTACCAGATAGTCACCTCTGGAAACACGATCGTTATACACTCTGGCTCGGTCTTCGGGAATGCCCAGTCCAACCAGTCCACCCACTAATCCGCCTGCTGCCGCACCGATCGCGCCACCAGAAATCGTGGTAGCCAGTGCGGTCGCCAACGCCCCACCTAGCATTACAGGTCCAATACCAGGGATTGCCAGTGCCCCTAAGCCAACGAGTAGACCGGTTAGCCCGCCTAGTGTTCCACCAGCAACAGCACCTTTCTTAGCGCCTTCGTCTGCCTGAGTGTCATGTGCAACTTGCTTGCTTTTGTCACCCAAGCGATCGCCTGCGTCGTTGCCTGACAGTTCTGCGGCGCGATCGGTGTCCCGTCCCACAACAGAAACGTGATCCATTGGAAAACCGCTAGCTTTTAATTCACGTACAGCCGTTTCTGCATCCCGGTAGCTAGAAAAGGTGCCCACTGCACGCTTGTGATGTCCTAAAGCCATTTATCCTCCTTCCACCTTGCATAGTTACCATGCATAAGGTCGGAAATAAAATTGTTATTTACATAACCAATAGTGCTTTTTACCTCTGACCTTTTCCTCAGCCAGAAGAGATAATGTCTACTCAGCCTTTTGATGTGGGCATATGGCAGCGATGAGGGCGTGCAATAGTGCTACCAATTTGATAGGACTTACGCAAACCTGGGAGGTTTTCACTGAGCGTCAAGCATCGTGACCAACGTTGTGGCGTAAGAGATTGCTAACAAACAAAATACCGTAGGGGAAGGTTTGACACCAACGCGATGGCTGGAGGCAATGATGCTGCCAAAATCTGCCCCCTACCAGACAGTACCTTCTTGGAAAGCTTCTAAATCTCCGAAGTTTAGTCAAAATGCGAAGTCCTGTTTGAGTTAGCTAACCCTAGATCGGTTGTTGCCGGATTGCTCACTTCTGCCTCCGCTCGTTTCTACAACGTCAACGACTGGGCATTCGTATCGATCAACTTCGCCAAATCTTTCAGAAAAGCGGCGGCATGGGCACCATAGACTACGCGATGATCGCACGTCAGGTTTACCTGCATTTGCCGTTTTACGCCCAGCATGCCTTCATCGGTCGCCACAACGGTTGGAATGGAGGCACCAACTGCTAGAATCGCGCCTGTGCCGGGGGGCAAAATTGCATCGAAGCGATCGACCCCAAACATCCCTAGATTGGAGATTGTGAAGGTGCCAGAGTTGTATTCTACGGGCTGAAGTTGCTTTGCTCTGGCGCGATCGACCAGATCTTTCCAGGTGCGCGACAGGGTATAGAGATCAAGCTGATCAGCGTTTTGCAGCACAGGTGTAATCAAACCACCATCTTCCATTGCCACTGCTACCGCGACATTAATCACAGACGGGTAGGAAATGCTTTGGTTGACATAGCTGGCATTGAGCAGCGGGTGCTTTTGCAGCGTCACCGCCACGGCTTTTGCCAGCAGCGCCGTCATGGTCACGCCTTTAGACTTGACTTGCTTATACAGCTTATCCAGATTGTCGGTGGTGATGGTGTAACCGACGTGATAGGTTGGGACTTCCAAACTAGCGACCATGTTTCGGACAACGGCGTTTTGCAAGGTGGTGAGGGGCACCTGCTGTCCAGCAACCACGGGAACGGTTGGAGTCGGAGTCGTTGGCTTTGGGGTCGGAGGGGTGACAGAGGGGGGTGGGGGTGGGGGAGTCGTAGGAGCTTTCGCCGCAGGCTTACCAGTCGCAGCTTCTACATCTTCTGCCACGATACGTCCGTGCGGTCCGCTGCCTCTCAGAGTCGCCAGATCCACTTTCAGTTCTTTTGCCAGTTTGCGGGCACGGGGAGAAACGACTGTACGACCATTTGAAACAGTTGCGCCGCCATTTTGAACAGCGACTGGTGCAGCCGTTGCGACGGCTTCTTGCTGGGTATCTGCGATCGCGCCTGAGGTTTCTGTAGAGGTGGCTTGAGCTTTGCCAGAGGCTTGCTGCTGAGCCGTGGCAATTTCGGCTTCGGTCTCGGCAATCAGGGCGATCGCGTCGCCAACGGGTGCCGTTTCGCCTGCTGGTACAACGATCGCGCCAAGGTACCCCTCATAGAAAGACTCCACATCCATATCTGCTTTGTCAGACTCAACCACCACAACGGTTTCACCCTTTTCAACCTTGTCGCCGGGTTCTTTAACCCAGGACACAATTTTGCCCTCGGTCATGGTGGAGCTAAGCGCAGGCATGAAGACTTCGTAAATCATGGAGTGAGTTCCAATCTGAAAATAAATAGAATCTGAAACCAAGTAACTGAGACTAAGTAGCAACGTTGCGAAACATAGTCAGTGCTTCAGCAAAGCACGCTTAGGATCGTAAATTAAATAACCTGTAAAGCAGAGAATCGTACCTTAATAAATCTGTGATCCTCAGGATCGTGGATTTATTAATCTGAACCATTTCCCTTCAGTAGAGACGTTACATAGAACGTCCCTACGGAGAGAATTACACCTTATTAAATCTGCGTTCCTTAGTGTCTACTGTTACTCTGACATAGCCCTAAAGCCGAATGATGTGCTCAACTATGCACTTACGTTGATGCATTGAGTGGCTAACGAAGTGCGATCGCTCAAACGGCTCCCCGAATGGCTTCTACAATGCCATCACGGAGCAAAATCTCAACCTGCATTTTTTCGATCAGGTTTTCACCCGTTTCTACGCGGAAAATGCTGTCAATTTGCCCCTGCTGGACTTCTTGATCTAGCTCTAGCATTTGGACTTGCTGAAGCTGCTGCAAAATTTGGTTTTTCTGCTCCAGAAATTCGCTTTTCTTCTCGTTGATCTGGATTTGAATGCTGTCGATTTGTTGCAGCGTCTCAGGACCAGGTGGCTTGAGGCTCTGCTTTTGAATTTCGGCAATCATGCGCTGTCCCTGCATTTCAAGCTGTTGCAGTTGGCTGTCTAGCTGGTTGAGCTGTGCCTGTAGCTGTTGCTGTGCGTCTTCCTTCCAGCGAGCCGTCACGATCGCCTTCACGTTGACCGTGCGCTTGAGCAGCAGATGAGATTGAGAAACATCCATAAACTTGGGTCAGGAAAAAGGTTGAGGAATTTAAAGGCGTTCGTAGGAAGGTGCGATGTAAGCAATTGTGCTGCACCGAATCCAGTGCATTGCACCAAATTTTATTGCACTGAGTAAGTGCGCTGATGCCACCCATGCAGCCGTCACTATCCATCCAATACTATGGCTTACACTCGCCGAATTACCCAACGAACATCTCGTTAATCATACCCTGGTAGCGCTCCGTCACCACATTCCGCCGGATTTTTAGCGTTTGTGTCAGCAGTCCATTCTCGATCGTAAACGGTTCTAAAAGGAGCCGAAACACCCCAATGCGATCGTCCGCCCGATAGCCTGGACGATTCTGCACCTCACGGGTGAGTTCTTGGCGAATGAGATCCTGCACAGGCTTGCTGTCGAGGGTGTGGGGTGTGGGGTGTGGGGTGTGGGGTGTGGGGTAAGTTTCTTCTGCCTCCTGCCTTCTGCCTTCTGCCTCCTGCCTCCTCTCTTCTCCAGGCACTTGCAAGTCCATATTCTGCGCCATCGCCCATTTCTGCAATGCTTCGACATTGGGTACAATCAGCGCTCCCAGCACTTTTTGGTCTTGCCCGACGAGCATGATCTGGTCGATGTAGGAACTACGGAGGCAGGCATCTTCGATCGGCTGGGGTTCGATATTTTCGCCGCTGGTCAGGACGATCGTATCTTTGGCGCGTCCGGTAATAATCAGATCGTCTTGCTCCGTCACCCAGCCTAAATCGCCTGTATTGAACCAGCCATCGGGGTCGATCGCCTTTGCCGTTGCTTCGGGATTTTTGTAATAGCCCTGCATCACCTGCGGTCCGCGAATGAGCACCAAACCTTGCTTATAGAGCGGTACAGGCTGGCGCGTTTCAGGATCGACAATGCGGGTTTCGGTATCGGGGAGGGGTTGTCCATCGCCGCCGCGAATGTTGCGCCAGGTGCGACGAACATGGGTGATGGGGGACGTTTCTGTCAAGCCATAGCCACCCAAAATATCAATCCCGACCACTTCAAAAAAGTCTTCCAGGTGTTCGGCGATCGATCCCCCTCCACTCACTAGAAACTTTACCTCGCCGCCAACGCCAGCCCGCACCTGTTTGTAAACCAGCCGATCGCCCAGTTGGTGAGGAAGCCACAAAAGCGCTGCTTGAATCGCTGCGATAAGGCGCTGGGCGATCGATGGTTTGAGATTTTCCAGACTCACCCCATGCAGAATTCGTCGAGCCGCAATGTAACGGTGGCTCACGTCCAAAAAGAATTTAACCAGCCGTTGCTTTTGAGGAGGTTGATCGCGGAATTGCTTTTGCACCCCTTCGTAGATCGATTCCCACAGGCGCGGCACCGCCACCATGTAATTGGGCTTAAACTCCTTCAGATCCTTCTTGACGTAGCGGATGTTGGTATACGCCTGAGTGCAACCATAGGCGAAGGTAAAGTACTCAAACGATCGCTCGTAGCAATGCCAGATGGGCAGAATGCTCAGCACCCGTCCAAGCTGTGGATTCACGACCGAGGCAGCACCACGAATCTGAGACAGCAAATTGCTGTGGCTCAGCATCACCCCTTTGGGCATACCAGACGTGCCAGATGTATACATAAGCGTTGCCAGCATGTCGCGTTCCAACGGCACCGATTGCAGTGAATGACCTGCACCCAACGCCATCAACTGCGAAAAGTTGAGAATTTTCAGTGCGCCGACAGATAGCGGCGTTTCATCAGTTAACAGCACGATAAACTTTAGCGGCAAGGACTCCAGCCCCTGCGCCAGCTTTTTCAGCGTTGCCCGGTCTTGCACAATCAACGCGATACTGTCACTGTTGGTCAGAATAAACAGCAGTTCGTCACGATCGGCTTGAGAGCCACGCACGGCATTAACCGCGCCCGCGCCCATGATGCCCTGATCCGCTACAATCCAGCGGGGGTTGTTATCCGAAAACAGCGCAATGTGATCCCCTTTCTGTACACCCAATGCTTGCAGTCCTGCCGCAAACTGCTGCATCTGCTGATAAAGTTCGGCGTAGGTCAGCTTGACGGTCGGTTCGGCATGTGGGTCATACACTGCTATTTGCTGGCTAAAGCGTTGCACCGCGATCGCCCACATCTCTGGCAGCGAATTTGCCTGACTGTAATCAAGCCGATTCAAGGTTTGGCGCGCCTGTTGACTGGTAGATGCTGTGTGGGAACGATTCATCGCGAAACTCCTAAAGCCTTGACATCATCTTATGACCAGATTGCCCGATCAACGACTGGAGTTATACCGTTTCTCTAACTGTCGTGGTTCGGCGATCAACCAGTGCGCCATCTTGCCCAAACTCTTGCTCATACTCACTGATCATCTAGTACAGACACATAAACTGGTCGATCGCGCTATCAAACCGCTATGAGCAAGGAGTAAAATCAACCCAATCCAAGAGAAGGCAGAAGGCAGGAGGCAGAAGGCAGAAGGCAGAAGGCAAGAGCCAGAAGCAATTCATCCCTGACTCCTCACTCCTGACTCCTCACTCCTCACATCCTCTTGCTCATGCATCAACATTCTGCCGACTGTCAGCATGCCGCAATCGAACCGCACACAAAGCAAACACAGTTAACGATCGCCGTTCTGTTGATCGGTAGTTTTGCCGCCGCTGAGCTGCTTGTGGGTATGACCAGTGGCAGTCTGTCGCTCATTGCTGAAGCAGGACACATGGCATCCGATAGTCTGGCGTTAGGGTTGGCACTCCTTGCGACCCGACTCGCTCAACCACCACTACCCAGCTTGCTCAGCGATTCCCTCATCGGCATCACAGCAGAAGCGGCTTCAGAGTCTCCACCCAAAACCGCCTGGGAAACCTGGGCAGCGCTGGTCAATGGGTTAGGGCTTATTGCTATCGCCCTTTGGATTGGGTGGGAAGCCATCCAACGGCTGCAAAGTCCTCCAGACACGATCGCCAGTATGCCCATGCTCGTTACAGCAGGCATCGGACTTGTCGTCAACAGCATCAACATTGCGTTGCTGCATCACGACAGCGCCCACGATCTCAACCTGCGGGGAGCCTTTCTGCATGTGCTGGCAGACGCGATGAGCTGCATTGGTGTGATTGTTGCCGCGATCGTCGTTTCAACCCTCCATTGGCTTTGGGCAGATGGCGTGATTAGCTTGCTGATTGCCAGCATCATCCTGCTCGGCGCGGCACCGCTGGTCGTGAAAAGCACACAGCAGTTGAGGCAAGCGTGAGAATAGAGGAGGGAGGAGGCAGAGGGCAGAGGGCAGAGGGCAGAGGGGGCAGGGGGAGCAGAGGGAGCAGGGGAGCAGAGGGAGCAAAAGCTCTTTCCAAACTCAAAACTCTTAGGATTGTGGGTTCATTAACCTGAACCACTTCCCGTCTGTAAGGACGTTACATGCAACGCCCCTACAGACAGAATTACACCTGATTAAATTCGCGTTCCTTAACTCAAAACTCCGAGGCTGACCGCTCAATCAACTCAAAACGCAGAGCGCAAAATACGTCCTGCCTCTTCCTTCAATCTCCCTGCTGTCGTGCAAAACTTTAGATATTAGGGCACTCTACAGGGAAGAGTGTCTACAATTAAACTGCCTGTGGTGTGTATGATTGACCCCGTTTATCCGTTTTTAACGTTTGAGAAGAGAGCCGCAAACAGTCGCGATCGAGCACGTTTGACGCTGCACGTATGACTGTTTTATTGATCGCTCCGCGTCATCGTTCGGTATGACTGTTCTCACATCGCCTGCACGCTGCTTGCCAGTCGAAACTTCATGGAAAACGACTTACTGACATCAGAACTGAGAGGACAGCGCACGCTCGCTACAGTCGTGTTCACCGATTGTGTTGGGTTCAGCGCCAGGATGTCAGTCGATGAAGATCACACGCTTGATTTGATCCGCCGCGATCTCAAGTACATGAAGCAGTTGTGCAGCCAGTACGAAGGACGCGTCTTAAAATCTACGGGCGATGGGTTGCTGATGTGCTTTATCAGCGCCGTCAAAGCCGTCCAGTGTTCGATGGAGATCCAGAAAAATCTCGCCGAAAAAGCAGCTCAACTTGCACCTGAAGATGCGTTGGAGCACCGCATTGGCATTCATCTAGCAGATATGTTCATCACCGAAACAGACGTGATGGGCAATGGCGTAAACATTGCAGCACGGTTGCAGACAGAGGCAGAACCAGGTGGCATTTGCATTTCTCAGACCGTGTTTGATGTGATCAAAGCCAGTCTGCACGTCGAAAGTGATTACCTGGGACCACGCGAACTCAAAAACATCCGTGAAGTGGTGCCCGTTTACCGGATTCTGATGTCGCCAGAATCTAAGGTGCTGAATCCTCATACCGTGGCAATTCGCAATCTTGAGCAAAGCCGTAATCTACTGCGCGTGAAAAAGCTATTATTTTACGCTTGTAAAAATAGCTGGGAAAGCGACCACAACCAACTGAATTTTCTGAATCTTTCGGAACAAATTCAAGAAGTCATGCTGCTTGCGCCGACACCAGAGCGGCTCAGATTCTTTTTGGATGCTGCCGTTAGAACCCTCAGCAAGCCAGCCGAATACTCCCTGATTGCAAACATCATCGTCAAAGAAGTCAGCCGACTGTATCCAACAGAAGCCGATCGCGATGATGATCCCACTTGCTATAACCTCACTCCAGCCGTACCGCCAGAGACTCAAGCGATCGATGCCCTTTATGCACAGCTCGCCGCCGAGCTAGAGGCAACTGGCAACGGCATACGGGTGAAGAAACTTGCTTTTTACGTTTGTAGACGGCGTTGGGAGCATGAACAGCGTCAGTTGGAGGCAATTCGCTTGCAGGACTTGATCGCAGAGTTGCATCAATCCATGCCAACGTTGGAACGGCTGACAATCGCGATCGATAGCTTTGTTCAAACGCTGAGCAAACAAGCCGAATACTCCCTGATCGCCAACGCCATTACCAGCAAACTCAAGAGGCTGTACGACGCATCGGCACAAGATTCTGCTGTGGCAGCCCAACCCCAGCCACCACAGGCATTAGCACCGTTAGATGCAGCACCCGCACCGTTAGCCGCGGAACCAACAGCACCCTATGCCGCGATCGCCCATAGCCTTGAGCTAGACCCAAATCTCCTGCGAATCAAAAAACTGCTGCTCTATGTGTGCTCCCGCCAATGGGAAACCGATACCGCCAAACTGGAGCAGTTGTCTCTCGAAAACCTGCTGCAAAACGTGCACCAAATGACTCGCACCGTCGAGCAGCTAGAAACAGCCATCCATGCCGTTGTCAAAACGCTGAACAAGCAGGATGAATACCGTACAATCGCTCAGACGATCGCCCAGGCGCTGAGACCACTTTACCCTGGGTATCAAGTCGCACCAGCATTACCACCGCATAACGAAGCCGAGACCGTCTTTGAAGCTATAGAAATAGAGGGAGCTGTAGAAGTAGAGAACCAGGTTGAGGCACAAGAAAGCGCTCAAGTGGCTATCAACGCAGCACCCCAACAGTCACAAGTCTCTCCCCTAAACCTGTTCGATTTTCGGCTCGGCATCATGAAGTATGCCAACCCCCTGCAAGCAAAAATGCTGCTGTTCTCTGCGCTGCACGAACCCTTTGATTTCACCCATCAAGCCTGGAGCACCCTCAAGCAGCATGACCTGGATGGTCTACTGCGCCATCTCTTGAGCCTCTGCAAGACCTACACCGATTTAGAAGCCTGCCTTTTTGCCGCTGCACGACGATCGCCAGAACCCGAAGCAACGGTGCAAACAGCCGAAGCGGTGATCAAATGCCTTCGCGCCTACTACCTCTATAGCAGCAGCACGCAGCGATTAGAATCCCTGGCTGACACGACCCAACTCAAACTCGATGACTTTGAGGAAACGACTCTAGAATTTGCCAGCGCTGCAGAGGAAGACGACTACACATGCCAACTGCTGCCACCTGCCTCTGAGGCAACCAAGCTTTTTGATGAGTCTGTAGCAGCCCCTTTGCCGCTGCCAGCGACCTCGATCGTCGAAACCAGCCATGCGATCGCACCTAAAACCAGCGTATCTGAAATCAGTTTGCCCTCTGTCCCGATAGCAGTAGACTACCCAACAGCAGTAGACTAAAAGCGCTCAAACATGATTCGTAAGTTGTAACCGCCAATGGGCACACTAGGCAAGTCACCAGATCTTTTCTTCAGCCACCGCGCCCAGTCACGCCGCTCAACGTGTTAGAGAATTGGACTGCTGGCACCAGTACAATCATCGCCGGGACGACACATACGATGGATGCGATCGAGCTACTGCAACGCTACAAAGCAGGCGAAACCGACTTTCGCGGTGCCAATCTCTGCGGCATTGATCTGAGCGGAGCCGATCTCATTGGCGCAGATCTCACAGGCACCGATCTGCGCGGCGCAAATCTGGTCTTGGCATACCTCAATCGCGCCAACCTGAGCAAAGCAAACCTGGTAGGCACCCGTCTTAGCGGCGCAAATCTGAGTCAAGCAGACCTGATTAATGCCAAACTACGCGATGCCGACCTCCACGGAGCCATTCTCTACGGTGCTGATTTGCGTGGAGCTGATATTACCCTGGCAACGCTTCTTGATGCCAACCTGATTAGTGCTGACCTACGAAGCGTGAACTTAGGTAGCGCCAACCTTCGGGGAGCCTGTCTACGAGGCGCGAATCTGCGTTACGAAAAGCGCTGCTATGAAGGGGCAAACCTGCGTGGGATCGATTTACGCCATGCCGACCTGCGTGGCGCGAATCTCAATGGAGCTGATTTGACCAAGGCTGATTTGCGCCGTGCGAATCTGACCGAAACCAGCCTGAGAGAAGCCAACCTCACAGAAGCCAACCTGATCGGAGCCACATTACAGAGCAGCTTTTTAACCGACGCGATTCTTATTGACGCTGATCTCAGTCAAGCTAATTTAACCAACGCCAAACTGGAGCGCGCCAACCTCACCGACGCAACTTTAAAGCACGTCAATCTGACCGAAGCCAATCTGACCCAGGCGACCTTAAGCAAAGTCAACTTTGCGTATGCCATCCTGCGACGGGCGCGGTTTAATCGAGCCGACTTGAGCCGGACAACCCTGCATCACGCTGATTTGACCGAGGCAACCCTCATTGAAGCCTATCTTGGGCGTGCGGACTTGCGTGATGCAAACCTGACCGACGCAAATTTAGCGAAAGCAGAATTGAGTAGCGCAAATTTAATGGGAGCCAACCTTCAAGGTGCAACGTTGCCCGACGGCTCAACGCATGAATAATTACCTGTTACCCTCTGCTCTCCGTATTCTCTCCTGTCTGTAAAACCGATGAGGCAGAAAGTTCAGTAATCTCTCCTGCTCCTAGACGTTCATCCCTCCAAAGGTTAGGGAACGATGGGTATAGTTTAAAGCCACTCTTCAAAACCGCCCTTTAAAGCTACTGAGGCTTGGCAACGGTTTTACGGTGACACACGGGGGACAAAGGCTCGGAATGATACACCCTGATAATCGGTTGTTTTGTCGCCTTGACGGTGAGACGGTTGCAGCAAGAGAGGAGCGACGCATGTTGGCGATCGCAGAGTTAGGACTGCTCGATCTGGGGCAGATTGCTGTCTTTGATGAAGCTACTCAAACAGCCGCACACTTCCTCAATACGCCTGTTTCTGTCTTGAGCTTAATGGATCAGCACAGCCAGCACTTCAAGTCATCTACAGGGCTGTCGCGGCTGGGGTTGATGAATCCCCTGGCGACATCACGCCAACTACCGCGCAGTGAATCATTCTGTACCCATGTGGTCGATAGCCATCAAGTATTGGCGATCGAAGACACGTTTACGCATCCAGCCTTTGCCAATAGCCTGTTGACCCAGCAGTACGGCATTCGAGCATATCTGAGTGTGCCGCTGACGACATCGACAGGGTGTTGCATTGGCACTCTGGCGGTGATGGACGTAAGGTCGCACCTTTTTACTCACAAAGACATTGAGTTTTTAGAGCTAACCGCCCGCTGGAGCATGAGCGAATTTGAGCGTCAGCAGACCTTGAAGCCGCAGACAATCTTGCCGACCCTTGCCAAAAGCAGCGCACGTAAAAGTGTGGCTAAAGTGGCTGATGTCAAAGTATCGGATCAAACTGCGGCAACAGTTCTTTCCAGCACCACGATCGCCAGTCAACTAAAAGTGGAGTTACTGAGCCAACTTACGCAAGAGCTTTGCACACCGCTTACCTCAGTCATGGGGATGGCGAGCGTACTTACCCGTGAAATCTATGGTCCGCTCACCAAGAAGCAAAAAGAATACTTGGGGATTATTCACCACAGTGGGCAATACTTACTGTCGCTGGTCAACGAGATCTTAGAGCTATCCAACCTCAAAGACAGTAGCCAGTTGCAGCTTGCCTCTGTCGATATTGAAATGCTGTGTCAGCAGGCAATTAATACTCTGATTCAAGCAGCCCATCGCCGTGAACAACAAATTTCTCTGTCTGTCGAGCCGGGTCGTCGAATCTGGCTTTTAGATAAGGATAAAGTCCGGCAAATGCTCTACCATCTGGTGTTTAGCGTGATTCACGCCTCCAATGCTGGCAGCGTTATTCGCATCCATGTGTCTCATCGCAACAACCATCTCATCCTCTCGATCTGGGTATCTCACCCCTGGCTAGGAGAAGGACTTCCCTACCCAGAAGTCAACGCTGAAACTGTGGCGCGTCCTCTGTCATTCCCACTCGCCCACAACACAGAATTGGAAAGCCCCACCGCTTACCACTCGGCTCACTCAGCGACCGCTCATCCCGCGCTGAATGGTGAGCCATCTGCAAAGAGCACCGTTGCGAAAACAGCCACCGCCACCGATCGCCTTGACGTGACGCTAGAAAAAGTAAAACCTCCGTCTAACCGAAATCTTGGCTTGTTGCTCAGTCGCCACCTGGCTGAAATGCATAACGGTCAGATCACAATCCAGAACACCTCTGAAACTGGCTATCGCTATGTCATTAGCCTGCCACAAAAGGCTGACCAGCCCGTCACAACCAACGGTCAAGAAGGTTGAGTCTGACAAGCAAATTCATTTGGTTGAGCTAATGCGCCACATGGCTTCTAGCATGGCGATTTGTCGTTTCAGCAGGCGCGATCGCTGGCAGGTACGATACCGCCTATAGCCCAACGCCAACAGAGTTACACTAAACGCGACTGCGATCATCACACTCCCAAGCACCGCATTGCTGGGCATACTATGCGTTGAGGCTTCAGCCTGATTCGGCAAACTGGCTGGCACAGAGGATGTGGCGCTCGGGGTTGGAGAAGAGTAATTTGGCATGAAAGATCCGTTGGATGAGGGGCAAGCATCACAGCATTCATCAACCCACGCAGAAGCTGGTAGGGCTGATAAAACACTTGTCTACTTTTCCACACCAACTCACTCCAATTCCGCAACGAATCTTAGGTTTGCCCAGAAATTCACAACAGCCGCCCCAAATTTTATCCAAGGTTGACAGAGCCGCCCCGAGTTAGTACAATTGCACTACAACCTCATTACTCCTTCACGTATCAAAGCCCCCACCGACCTCCGGGGGCTTATTTTTTTGTCTAGTCGAGTTCTTAAACCTCCAAGGTTTTGAAAACCTCAGAGGTCTTGAGGAACCTCAACTAGCTTATTTTTTCTAGTTGTAGCAATCTGCGGCGATCGATTAGTGGGCTGAGCAGGCTACGTTCCCTAGAAACCTGGCTCCGTTAGTAACGTGCTGGGGGGGAATTCTAGTTTAAAGACCGGATGAACCTCCTACTTACGGAAGAGGGCTAAGTAAGAGGCATGTAATCGTACGTCGTTAAAGTTTAAGCGTGGGGTTAAAGCATTGGCAAACTTCGGTTACACTGGCAACGCCTGTAGCTAATGATATTGCTTTCTCTACTGCCCGTTTACTGATACAGCCCATTCACCGCTTATTTCTTCCCATAGCGCTATGTCAATTAAGAACCTTATTTCGCTCGGTTTGCTAGTCTTCGTGCCGATTTCTATAGCGGCAGAGTCTCTTGAGTGGGATGCTTTGGTGGTTTTTGTTCTGTCTGCGATCGCCATTGTGCCATTGGCAATTTGGCTGAGCACCGCAACCGAGGAAGTTGCCGTAGCGACAGGACCATCAATCGGTGGGCTATTGAATGCCGTTTTTGGCAATGCGACCGAGTTGATTATTGCACTATCCGCTTTAAAGGCTGGCTTGGTTGACATTGTTAAAGCCAGCATCACAGGGACGATCATCAGCAATTTGCTGTTGGTGATGGGTCTGTCTATGTTCCTGGGTGGGTTGCGCTACAAAGAGCAGGAGTTTCAGCCGATCGTGGCGCGGGTGAACGGCTCAACGATGACGTTAGCAGTCACGGCGGTTGTGCTTCCAGCGATGGTCATTTCAACCTCGAATGTCGTGGAACAGGTAACCGTTAATCGCCTGTCAGTCACGGTGGCGATCGTGCTGATTGTGGTCTACGCACTCACGCTGTTGTTTTCTTTAAAAACGCATAGCTATCTCTACGATGTCGGCGTTGCCGAGCTAGAAACTGAACAAGGAGATGATGCCAGTGCTCCTGCAACCCCGCATCCTCACAAGCCCAACTTGCCGCTTTGGATTGGTGTGCTGCTGGTTGCCACGATCGCCGTCGCGTTTGAGTCTGAGATTTTTGTCGGCGCTGTGGAAGAAGCGACCAAAGGGCTGGGGCTAACGCCACTCTTCACAGGTGTGATCTTGTTGCCTTTAGTCGGAGGAGCAGCAGAGTACGTTACAGCCGTGCGCGTTGCCGTCAAAAATAATATGGATCTGTCTGTATCCGTAGCGATGGGGTCAAGTTTGCTGGTGGCACTGCTCGTTGCACCCATTCTGGTGTTAGTGGGTCAGGCGATCGGGCAACCGATGGACTTAAGCTTCAACCTTTTTGAAGTGGTTGCTATCATCATTGCGGTCGCACTGGCAAATCTCATCAGTTTGGACGGTCGCTCCAACTGGCTTGAGGGCGTGCTGCTGCTGGCAACCTACGCCGTTTTAGGAGCCGGGTTTTACTTCCACCCAGCGTAGAGAGGCAGGGTCGGTAGAGTTGTGAGTTCTGAGTAGCAAGGGTAAAGAGATTTAAGCTGACGCTGAGTGCGACTGTTTACCCTTTACCTTCTACCTTTTGCCGTTCTCATCCAAAAGCCCAAAACGCTGATAGCAACGATCGCGCCACCAATTTCAGACGGTTCTGGGACAGCCGCTACACCATTGCTGGGTGGAGGTGGTGCAGGCAACGTAGCCGTGTTGATATATGCGACAGTACCCACCAACAGCCCACTGCCGTTAGAGGAACTGTCGATTGAGCCGACATAAAACGCATCTTTGTAAATGCGAAAACCGAGCGCACTTTGAGGTGGTTGGAATTGGGACGGGACAACCAGATAATCTAGCCCTAGCAATTTACCATCAGTAAACAGTGCGGCTGGGTAGTCAGGAACGTAGAACTCGCTGCCATAATTCAGGTCATCTTTCTCAAGATAACGGTTGTTTAGAAAGTTAAAGGTGAGGGTTAAATTTCCTTTAGATGGAGAGACATATTCGTCCTTAGTTTCTACTAAGTCATCCCCTTTATAAGGCGTTAAACCATCACTGTTATAAGTAAAGCTGCCTTCCTGGGTAGTGCCGCTGAGCAAACCTTGTGATTCGTAGGCATCGCTAGTCACTTGAACTGTAAAGTTATAGGTTACGCTAAAGGCATCAGCAGGTTTTGTCACTGCGACCAAACCAAGAGAAATAAGGCTTGCGATCGCAGTACAGCATAGTTTAGCTGTCTTTTCAGATGTGGGCGGTTGGAGAGTAGGCATGGCTAATCGGATGCTCTAGTGCTGATGTCTCGACACAATCACAATGCCTTTGGGAGGAGAAGCAATTCATCTGGCAGTGTTTGATGTCTCACAACTTGCGAAGATGCACATCTACACAGGAAAAAAGAGTTGCTTTTTTGTGTCTTGAAGGGTACTGCATCCTCATTAAAAATGAGAATCAGTCTCAAAGGCACGTACCGTGCTCAAGGCTTTAAGGATGGACTGTAGAATTACTGACTGAAGGTCTATCGCAACAGCAGTACACACTACACCTGTAAGCTAGCTAATTCTCGATCGCATTGCCTAGTACGATTACGGAGACTTTACTAAGCAGTTCTATGCCAACAGCAAGCGCTTAGCGGATAAACGCTTGAACGACATGGATTGACGAGATACTGTTAGTTTGCAGCCCTTCAGTTGCATACAAATACTTGTAAAGACGGCATAAAGCAAGTAGGAGCTGGGAACTTATAGCAATGCTACGCTTTCAGCAAGATACGCCAAATCCTCATCCTCTAAGCCTTTCTTCCATCGAGTCAAAATACATTGAGTAAAAATACCCAAGTCGTTGGAGTAAAGATACAGCAATTTTCGATCAAGTGAAGTACAGATCCATGCAGGGAGTCAAGGAGTCAAGGGAGTAAGGTGTACCTTAGCAAATTGGAAAACGTTGTATTCAAGAAGAAACATCTCGATCTGTCGCCTTCACATCAGAAGCGCTATCACTTTGTAAAACGTCGTACTGCCGTCCTGTAAGGTGTACCCCATTGTCCAGGCAGAAAAACGATCAATTTAAGAGAGCCCACCGCAAAGCTTGATTTTGATTAAGTTGTGCTAAATCCTACTGTCTTCCTGGTTTAACCAAAATACACGATCGTCGGGGTACGATAATCGATTCCACACAACCAATCGTCGTTCACTTTGCCCAGTCCTCGGTACCAGGCAAATATTCTGTTTTCCCGATCGCCCAATAGCGCCGAATTTCTTATCGTCCATGCCCCTGCTCTTGGGTTTGATAAAAGTCATGCTCAATGCCTCGAAAGTTCTGGCGGTGGGCAATGTAATTGTCATTCGGTCTAGGGCGCGTCATCAATTCAGCTCCGAAACTGGTATCAGCATGGTCGCGCCTGCCCTCACACACGGCTCTATCCATTAGGCAGAAGTGTGTAGAAGCAATGCTGTGAGGGAATCAGGAGCGAAAGTCTGGGAGCATACAAGTATCGCTCGAAACAGGAGAACACCATGCGAGATTGGGTGAGCTA
>JAHHHL010000049.1 GCA_019359375.1 Lyngbya sp. HA4199-MV5 | reverse complement strand
GTCGTTGCCATTGTGCATCGCTTAAGTCTTTGCGTGAAATTGGATTTCGTGTGACCAAGGTCGGTTACTTTTTCCTTGAGATACTACATATCTCCATCCTAGCTTGAGGTCTTAAAACACTACCTAGGGGCTGTCATTAATTACAACTGCACATTACATGTAGCAAGAGTTCCAGCCCCTAGCCTTATGCGTTGGGGCGGGCGCGATAAGGCTGATACCGTAAGGTTTTAGAGCCAATTGATGACGCGCCCTAGAAGGCGAGTACCTGATTTTTTCTGGTTAGATGGGTATGCTAATTTCTACAAAGCTTTTAAGGAGCGATCGACCTGCTCTACAGCATCAAAGTCGCACAGTTGTGGCAAAACAGTCCACTGTCAGACTTGTTGAGCAAGGCACTGGTATCATTTTACGGTGAGGACTTTGTTGTCGAGGATCTGTTTGCCAGCAGCCTATCGTTATAAGAGGTCAAGTCGATTCGATTCATCAGTTTTATAAATCAAAGGTTGAGAAAACTCTAATCGATTGTCACCTGGCAGGGCAAGAAATGTACAACCTTGCTCCACACTCCTTTTCAAGTTTTTAGTTGAGTTTCTGCTTGGTTGTTCCAGTGCCTTCAGTCCAAAAAAAGATTGCTGAGTGCTTCACAATTTGTTACAACGTAGTGAGACAACCTTCGGGACGAAAGATCGCATGATTGGTGGCTTCACTGCACCCCCTACCGGCACCGACTTTGGCGAGCGTATGCTCAACAAGGTTGTCAGCCAATCGATCCGTCATCTGTTCTCTCAGAGTGAGTCAGTTGAGGTGGCAATCCGCTGCTCTCCTTCCAGCAAGCTGCTGCAAGGGAGTATTGACAATTTCAAGATGAATGGTCGCCGTTTGGTCATTCGTAAAGATTTTTGGGTCGAAGATATGTCGTTTGAAACCGATGCGGTTTCGATCGACTTTGGTTCCGTTCTGAGCGGCAAAATTCGTCTGAGACAGCCCACACAGGCGATCGCTCAGGTTGTGTTGACTGAAGAAGGCATTAACCAGGCGTTTACGGCTGAGCTAGTGAAAAAGCGTCTGCTGAATATTGATACACCTGAACTTACTAATCTGTCAGGTGGTGAGCCTGTCTCGTTTACGGATGTCAATCTACAGCTTCTGCCTGAGAGCAAAATCAAGATCTTTGCGAAGACCGAACTTCCGAACGGCTCTGTACCGATCAGCCTGATTGCGTCCTTAGCGGTCGAACGTCGTCGTCGCATCTCGTTCCAGAACCCGCAGTTTACCGAAGACGTGGTGCCAGAAAACCTTAGAGGCGTTTCGCGTGTGCTCACGATGGCGTTTGCCGAGATTCTCGATAATATGGTGGATCTCGATCGCTTTGATCTGGACGGCGTAACCATGCGTATCAACCGCTTAGAAACGCAGGGTAAGAAACTGGTCTTCAGCGGCTATGCCCAGATTGAGCATTTTCCTGGTAATGGTTGAAGTTAGAAAGCGAGAGAGTTTTTGGTGGTTGTTAGTTGTTAGTTTTTAGTTGTTAGAAGGAGTCAGGAGTTAGCGGGCAGCAAGAACTCAAAGCTTCACCCTTAGCCCTATTTCCTTCTTCTCTAACAACCAACAACTAAAAACCAACAACTGCTTCAACTCAACACTTTCTAGTAGGCAAGCTCCGCCACCCAGGAAATCAGCACTCCTAAGATCGAGCCAGCAATCACCTGTACAGGGGTGTGCCCAAGCAGCTCTTTGAGGCGATCTTCGTTGAAGTGGTGGTCTTCCTGAAAGAACTCATCAATAATCTGGTTCAAAATACGAGCTTGCTTGCCTGCTGCCTGCCGCACGCCTGCTGCGTCATACATGACAATCACCGCAAAAATGATCGCGATCGCAAATTGAGAGCTTGCCCAGCCAGCGGTTTGCCCCACGCCTGCCGCCAGAGCTGTGACGAGTGCTGAGTGGGCACTGGGCATCCCTCCCGTTTCAACCAGCACCCGCAAATTGACTTTGTGATGTGTGCCAAACTCAATAATAAGCTTCATGGCTTGAGCCACCAGACACGCTATAAGCGCGACCAGCAGTACCTGGTTGTGGATAATGTCGCCAACGTTCTGCATGTGTTTTGCGGTGAGAGGGAAAGCAAAGGATGAAGTCTGAAGGCTAGAGGCTAAAGATACTTTTTTATCCTTGAGCCTTAAGCCTTAAGCCTTTCTATCTAGTGGGTACGAGCCGTGATGAAGTCAGCGATCGCCACTAACGGTCTGGCACGATCGCCAAAACCAGCCAGTTCTGCTTTTGCCTTTTGTACCAGAGTGTGCGCCTGAGCTTTGGACTCTTCCAACCCCCAAATGCTGGGATAGGTCGCTTTCTGTGCCCGTAGATCCTTGCCAGCCGTTTTACCCAGTTGCTCTTGGGTGGCGGTAATGTCTAGAATATCGTCCACAATTTGAAAGGCAAGACCAATATGCTCGGCATAGCGCGTGAGGTGCTGCAAATCCGCCTCTGAAACCCCTGCCAAAATGCTGCCTGAGGTCACGGAGGCTTCGAGCAATGCCGCTGTTTTGTGGTTGTGAATGAAGTTGAGTGTCTCCAGGCAAACGTCTGTCTTGCCTTCCGATTCAAGGTCAACGACCTGCCCACCAACCAGACCCGCCGCGCCAACAGCCCGCCCCAAAATGGCAACAATCCGCAAGAGGCGATCGTGGGGGACGTTTTTCGTTTCCATCGCCACATGCTCAAAGGCGTAGGCAAGCAAGCCATCACCTGCCAGGATAGCGATGTCTTCACCGTACACTTTGTGGTTGGTCAGCTTGCCGCGTCGATAGTCGTCATTATCCATTGCGGGCAGATCGTCGTGGATCAATGACATGGTGTGGATCATTTCCAGGGCACAGGCGGTGGGCATCGCCATGTCGATCGTGCCGCCGATGAGTTCACAGGTGGCTAAGCAAAGAATGGGACGCAGCCGCTTGCCGCCTGCCAGCAGAGAATAGCGCATTGCATCATAAATCTTTTCGGGATAAATGACTGGGAGCGCACGATCGAGCGCCGCTTCTACAAGAGTTTGCCGCTCTTGTAGATAGGCTGCCAGATCAAAATGGAGTTCCTTCTGGGACATGTGCATTTTGTCTGATAAAACCATTGCGATACTTTCCTCCCGTGCTCACTTCAGTTACACCACAATCGCGTTGCCCGATCGCTATCCCTCAATCATTCTTGATTTCCACGCTCTTGGCGCTTCTTAACCCCTCAATCATTTTACGGAGGTTTCTGCACTCATGAGACATTGAGTTTTGGGACTTTTGCGTTCCTGTGGGGCAACTTGGGCAACAAATGACGGTTGTTAAATGTGCGCCTTGGCGGTCTTGCCGGGGCTTTGGCGAGGGTGCCTTTACCGCTCAATGTAGCTCAGCACCGTATTTTGCAGCAGCATAGCAACCGTCATTGGACCCACGCCACCAGGCACAGGTGTAATCAGCTTTGCGATCGATTGCACCGAGGCAAAGTCAACATCTCCCACTAAACGAGCTTTGCCGCTGGCATCGGTAATGCGGTTCATGCCCACATCGACGACGATCGCGCCTGGTTTTACCATCGCCGCTGTGATTAACCCTGGACGACCCACCGCCACGATGAGGATATCAGCCGTCCGTGCGATCGCGCCGAGATCGGGTGTGCGGGAATGGGCGATCGTAACAGTGGCATCCGCTTCGAGTAGCATCAACGCCTGGGGTTTGCCCACTAAAATACTGCGACCAATAACAACGGCGTATTGCCCTTTAAGGTCAACGTCATAGGCTTGAAGGAGCCGCATCACCCCAGCAGGCGTGCAGCTTCGCAGTCCCGATTCTCCGCGCACCAGCCGACCCAGGTTAACGGGATGCAGCCCGTCTGCATCTTTATCGGGATCGATCTGGTTCAAGAGTGCGACTGCATCTAGATGATCGGGTAACGGAAGCTGCACGAGAATGCCATCGACTCGATCGTCCTTGTTCAACGCCGCGATCGCCTGTTCTAACTCAGCCTGGGTCGCGGTGGCTGGAAAATGCTGACCAAAAGACGCAATGCCTACATTGGCGCACGCACGCTCTTTGTTGCGAACGTATGCCGCACTAGCAGGGTTATCTCCCACCATCAACACGGCTAAACCGGGCGCACGACCTTTACGAGCCTGCAAGTCTTGCACTTGCTGCGTCAGGTCGGTTTGAATGGCATTGGCGAGGGCTTTGCCGTCAAGCAGTTGAGCAGTAGAAGACATGGGGCAAGATCAAGGCAGCGATCGCTGCCGCACACATGGTCAAACACCAAAGTCTGTGTTAACACAGCGTTAGGTTGTCTACCAGTTTCGCAGATCCAGTGCCCCTTTTCGCTGATGCCCCAAGGATAGACGTGCGATGTGGTTCTCAAACACTCAGTTCTCAAACACTCAAAGGAAGGCTCGCAAATTTACGGCTCGCAAGTCATGGACAATTGCCATCCTGCTGCTGTGGTGTGTGACGGGTTGTGGTTCGTTTGATGGGTCACAAGGCAGTAGCGGCATTCAACCCGTTGGGTTTGCGATCGCCACCAGTACGATCGAGTCACTCAAACAAGCGCCCAATGTCAACGCGATCGTGCAAATCAAAGGGCAGGTGGGTCAACGGGTGCCGCTTCTGGGCAAAACTGCCTATGAACTCAGCGACGCAACTGGAAGCATCTGGGTCATCGCCACAGACGCGATCCCAAATCCGGGGGATGGTGTCGTGGTGGAGGGTAAACTGCTTTATCAGAGCATTCCACTCAACGGCAAAGAACAGGGTTCCGTTTATCTTGAGCAACAGCGGCAGCTTCAGCACACGTCCGCCGTCAAGAGCGATCGTGGCACATCTAACGCTGAGAGCTAACCGCCTGCTGACGATCGTAAAATGTCTGTGAAAGCTTACAGCCATTTTCATTTGCACTCATCACACCCGATACCCTGAACCCCAAACCCGTCTCGACAAGACTGTGGTTTACTCAACGAAGAACCGCTGCAAGAGGGAGGATAGAGCGCTTGGATATACGTCAGGATTCTCGCCGTCAGGTTGCGATCGCCATCTTGCATCAAAACGATCGTTTCTTACTCCAACTCCGTGACGATATCCCTGGCATTCTCTACCCTGGTCATTGGGCACTGTTTGGCGGTCATTTGGAGCCTGGTGAGCATCCTGATGAGGCAATCCGGCGGGAATTAGTAGAGGAGATTAGTTACGCACCACCCATCCTTACGCCGTTTGGCTTTTATGAAGATGTGCAGGTAGTTCGCTGTGTCTATCAAGGGGTGTTGGATGTTGATCTCAGCCAGCTTGTGCTGAAGGAAGGCTGGGATATGGCACTGGCGACGGCTGAAGAGATTAGGCGCGGCGATCGCTTCTCACACCGGGCTAACCAGATCCGTCCGCTCGGCAAGCCCCACCAGCGCATTTTGCTGGACTTCATGGAGCGCAATGCCCAAATGCAGCAGTACTGATATTGTCTCAACACTGCGGTGCTCACCACCTGACTAAAGTGTTATGGGATGCTGAATTTTTAGCAAGATAGCGGAAAGGGTTAAAAAACAGACTGGCTCAGCGGGAAACTGGGCATACTCAAAGAAAATGCTGATGTTCGTGTGATTGTATTGGTTGTTTGGTTCAGAATGCCAGCACGATCGCTAAGGAATGGCTGCCATATCCTGCTAAAGTTTGCGGATAGCTGGCTGGGAAAGCTAGTTCATACAGACTACTAGCGTTCAACCGTTTCTTGGAGCAAGGCTTGCGGAAACGTTCAATCCCGGTATGTTTCTTCTTTTAAGTATAAATCGATACTTAAATCATTCCAGGTTTCGCGTCCTCTTGCTAAATGGTCTACGATGCATACTCCCGGCAGTAGAAATCCCAGTACCTTGGTAAAGTGATGAACCTGACTCTTAAACTAGGCTGCTGAAACGCCAATGGACGCTTCGATTCTGTTAGTCGGAGGTGATGACTTTCTAGCAACACTTCTGGTTCGTATCCGTAACTTGGTGAGTTGCACTGTGGAAGTGGCAACGAATCCGAGCGAAGCCATGCCGCTGGTTCAGGCACAGCAGCCAGATCTGGTCATCCTTCAAGGGAATCAACCGGGTAGCCTAGAACTCTGCCGCCAAATTAAAGAGCAAACGCGTCTTGCCTGGATCTATTGCTTGCTGTTGGACTATCCCACCCATGCCTTGGGAGAGGTGTGGCGCGATCGCTTTTGGGAAATGGAGAGCCGAGCCGATTCGCTAGAGAGCGGTGCTGATGCTTATCTGTGGTTTCCCAAGCAGGATGCCAAAGGTGAAGCGCTCGATCTGGATGTGGTGATGCAGCAAGACCGTCTGCTGAGTGCGCAAATTGCCTCTGGACTACGGACTGTCAAGAATCACCGTGAACTCATGCGGACGAACGATATTCTATCGGCGATCGCGCTGTCAGACCCACTCACGGAACTCAATAACCGTCGTGCCCTTGACTGGGAACTGCCTCGCCAGGTGCAAAATTCCCGTTCGCGCTCGGAGCAAATGAGCGTGTTGATGCTGGATGTTGATTACTTCAAAAACATCAACGATACCTACGGACACCCCATTGGCGATCGGGCACTCCAACTGATTGCTGGTCGGCTGCGGCACAATCTCCGCTTTCGAGACACTCTATTTCGTTATGGGGGCGAAGAATTTGTCATTCTGCTGAGCAATACCGATGAGCCAGAAGCTTTGCTAGTCGGTCGCCGTCTCTGTCGTCTGATCAGCGACCAAACGTTTGCGATCGACGAAGCCCTTAATCTCGACATGACCATCAGCGCAGGAGCAGCTTCCCTGAACGACAGCGACGATCCGAAGGGAGCCAGCCTGCTGCAACGTGCTGACCAGAATCTTTTGAAGGCTAAAGCTGCTGGACGAAACCGGGTGATTGGTGGCTTAGAAGAGGATTAGCCATTCTAGGACACGTCATCAATTCAGCTCCAAAACCTTGCGGTCTCAGCATGATCGTGCCCGCCCCAACGCACGAGGCTAGGGGCTGAAACCCTTGCTGCAAGTAACATGTAGTCGTAATTGATGACAGACCCTAGACTACACACCCTCTTTTACCGGGAAGCGATCGATCAATCGAATAGCTTGGTTTGCCGTAGTTTTCAGCTCGTTTGACGCATGGGGCACATGCGGAATTTGCGAGAGAAAATCGAGCGTGCGGCGGAGAATACGCACCACGTCACCTTCATCCAAGCTGGTGTTGCTACAAAGTTCTGCCCATTCAATGCCCAACGCCCACTGCTCTACGAGACTAACCATCTCATACTCTAGCCATACAGGTGGCATTTCAAAGACTTGATTCGGATGTTTCTCTTTCAACTTATGCTGTTGCTTTCGCTGGATCTGAAACAAGAGGCGACGAATGCCCCGCAATCCTCCAAGCGCTTCTTCTACTTCACCAGAAAGGTCGTAGTGCGTCCAGCTATCGGGTCGCGAAACTTCAGTGACAAGAGCGGCGCAGGCGGTTGCCAGATGGTGTGGATCGAGATGGTCGAGTTCTCCAGACATCAGTGCCAAGCCGAGCCACAATTCGTTGTCACCTCGAATTGCAGCAGTTGCTTGCCCTAACGGAGTGGGTAGCAAGCCTTCGAGACTATCAAAATGTTGTAGGGTTTCGATTAGGCTGAGAAAAACATCCCAGCGCCACTGTGACTCTCGATCGAGCTTTGCCTGACGATCGGCAAGCTCAATCTGCACGGCTGTGATGCGTCTTTGGCGCTTGAGAATGGTGGTGCGATTGCCCCAGCGGTTGACGGGATGGGCTTCAAGCTGCTGCTGTACGCCTTCCATCCGCTGAAGCTGCTCATACACTTCGGGTGCTTCGTCGATCGGGGATGGCACAGCAGGAATTTGACGGGCGATCGCCGCTGTCATTTCATCTCCTGACTTCATCTGCCCTGGCTTGAGCGGCATTTCGGGTGGAGGCGTGAGATGATCCACCCCGCTGAGCCGGGGAATTTCGCCCCGCAGACCCACGACATCTTTAACCGTCACCACATACCAGCGGTTGTCTTGCCCAACGCAAATCAGGTAGGGAAACTGCCCTGCACCGGGAATCTTCATCACCAGGGCAGCGGGTAAAGGCTGGGCGACGGGAACATTGGCACCTTTGAGGCTGAGGACGGTACCCGCGATCGCAAACGACAAAGCGACAGGCAGATCACTCGCCTGCACTTCCGCTGCCTGGTCTTGCAGAATTTTGAGCAAACGACGTTCTTCCTTTAGTCGCTCTTGCAGCTTTTCATACTGTGCCAGCAGATTCCAGTCTACGCCGCCCAGTTGCGCTCGCAGTTGGGCAAGTTCGGCTTCGAGATGGGCGATCGCCTCTTGCTGGGGACGTAGGTACAGCGTCGAGAGGTACTGCCCAAAGCTGCGTTCCACCAGCTCTTTCGCTTCTTCTAGCGTATGGGTTTGCAGCAGGTTCAGCACCATGCCATAGCTGGGCGTAAACTGGCTCACCAGTGGATCGGCCCCGACAGTGGTTAGATACGCCGCTTCTCGTGCGCCTTCAAAGGGTGTTTGTACCGTCACTACATGCCCCTGACTATCCATCCCGCGCCGTCCTGCCCGTCCTGCCATCTGCAAAAATTCCGAGGCGTTCAGCAAGCGATGCCCCAGATCTGTCCGCTTCGACAGGCTCGAAATCACCGTTGTGCGGGCAGGCATATTAATTCCGGCTGCCAGCGTTTCAGTGGCAAACACCACCTTGATCAGACCCTGCTGAAAGAGTTCTTCGACCAGCCCCTTCCAGGCAGGTAAAATGCCCGCGTGATGTGCGGCAATCCCTTGGTACAACGGTTCGATCTGTCCTGCCCGTCCCGCTTCTGGGTTTTGCGCCAGAAATGCATCCACCTGGGCGCGCAGTTGAGCGGCTTCGGCTTCGTTGACCATCGATAGTGAGGCATCGCTTACGGTGGCGACTGCCTGGTCACAACCTCGCCGACTAAAAATGAAGTAGATGGCGGGCAGCATATCCTTCTGCCGCAACTGGCTCAGCACGAAGGCTAGATTGGGGCTTTCCTGGCGTGGTCCTCGCTTGTTGCCGCCTGGAGCACCTTTACCACCTTTGAGCTTGAGCCGAGGATTGATCCGTTTTTGGCTGTCGTCGAGTAAGGGGAACAGTCCTTTGGGGTTGCAGAAGTGAAACTCTAAGGGGACGGGGCGAAAATCGGAGTAAATCAGGTCAGTCGGTCCGTGGACTTGATGAATCCAATCTGTGAGCTGATCGCTGTTGGCAACGGTGGCAGAGAGCGCCACAAGCTGGATTTCGGGTGGACAGTAGATGATCGATTCTTCCCAAACGGTGCCACGTTGACGATCGTTCATATAGTGGCATTCATCCAGTACCACCGCTTCAACGCCCGTAAGCGACGTGCCGACTTCGCCGATCGGCGTACCGTAGAGCATGTTACGAAAGATTTCGGTGGTCATCACCAGAATGGGTGCATCTCGATTGACTGATATATCCCCTGTGAGCAGACCCACCTGATCGTTGCCAAAGAGTGCTCGAAAGTCGCGCAGTTTCTGGTTTGATAACGCTTTGAGGGGGGTGGTGTAAAACACCCGTTTGCCACGCTTGAGCGCCCTATAGATGGCATATTCCCCAATGAGCGTTTTACCTGAACCTGTAGGGGCACACACAACGACCGATCGACCCGCTTCTAAAGCTGCGATCGCTTGCTGTTGAAACCCATCCAACTCGAAGGGAAAGAGAGTCTTCAGGTCTAGCCCTGACGCTAAAGGGGAAACAGTCACGCCCAAAAATCCTACCTATGATGGAGACGGAGCAATCAACGTCGCGTACTCGATCAACTCACGCGATCGTTCCATTCATCATATAGCTTGATTTTTGGACTGGCTCTCTCCGTCACGTTTTGAGGCGATCGCGTCTTGTGGCTTTTCATCTAAGTGCGGTACGAGCGTTTGCCTTTGAGGCAACGGCAGGAGGCAGAAGGAAACCCGTTGTTCGCTCCACTTCCGCCCTCTGCCTTCTGCCTTTTCGCGATCGCACCTCACTTAACCAGCCTCACTTAACCAGGACATGCGATAGTACGGTAAACATATCGTTAAACTCTCTAAGGGAAGATATCAATTTAAGCGCAGTGGGCTATATTGGCTAAGGATGATTTCCGTTTCGATCAGTACAAGATGTTTTACTTAATGTTTTAGAGATAGCAGTTTAAACCGATTAAGATGGCTTAAGTTGGCTTCATCGCGCATCGTATTGCTCTTCGGTGATCGGTCTGTCAGGGGATAGGTTCGTCAATCATCCAACAAGTGGGTAGCCTAATGTGAGTTGATTTCAGGTAAGGGAGTCCTGATCACGCTTCAACTCAAGCGGAGGAACCAACCATTCGGGGCTAATCTCAGTTGAGAGAGACACCTTCCAGTCTTAGCCCGTCAGCTAACTCCGTCGGCAATGGGAGGAGTCACCCAAAACTATTGCCTCAAAAGCTATGGTTATTGGAGTCTCCTAACGGGTATGTTTACCGCTTAACATCGGTTGTGTATCTGTTACTGACCCACCTCTCGTACAGTCTATTTTTGAGAGGTTCAACGTGAATATTCTATCAACGCTTGCACGTCTTCAAGACGCGCTGGGTCGTGCTGATCTCGCCAAGCAAATGGTTTTGGTGCCGCCCAAGCCACAAGAGCCATGCTCAGCTAAAGAGATCAACCTTTTGGTTGGCTACAATGGCTCACCTTGTAGCCAAACAGCTTTGGATTTGACGTTGTGGATTGCTCATCAGACGCGGTTGGCAACCGGTAAGCAGGTGACGGTTCAAGTCGTCTATGTCCTGGATACGGTGAACGACTGCCTGCCTGTTACATCTTTGCCACACCAGTTTACAACTCCGTGGGGCTATGACCAACGAGCATTTGACCAGCGCCCTTATCGTGCGTCGATCGACCATGATTCTCGTCCGCTTGAGGGGGGGTATCGCTCCAGTAGTGCCGTAGCCGAGCCTCCTCTACGAGCCGCTGCCTGTCAGCTAAACCAATTTGACCAGGCAGACCTCATTCTTTGGCAAGCGCGTCATCTGGCAGACGAATGGCGCGGTTCGCTTAAAACCCATCTCCGCTTTGGGCAGGTCGCTACAGAATTGCAGCATGTGTCGCAAGCAGAATCGGCAGCGTTGTTGCTGCTGGGTTGTGATTCAGTCGCGCACCCACTCGTGCAGCAGTTAAAGACAGAGTTTCCCTGCGCTATTCTCGGCATTCCACCCACAACGCCTAGCAGCTAGCGACTCTGTTGACATATAAGACATGTTGCCAAAGGCGAGAGGAGAAGAGTCCAAAAGCAACTCAAGATTACCGCAGTGGGTTCTGGTATCGTAAACGCAACTTTTCAAAGGTGAGATGGACTTTGTTCCGCTCACCTCATTTTTCTATGCCTTGTCCTATGCCTCCAAATGGCTAAAGCCGAGCTTAGGAAAAGCAACCATCTTGGACAAGAGATTTTGCGCTGCGAATCCATCCTCTATTTAACTAAGCCTGAACGCAGGGCGACTACGGCTGCCTGCACGCGATCGTCGACTGCAAGTTTGTTCATAATGCCGCGAATGTGAGTTTTGACGGTGTTAGGGCTGAGGTACAACACCGCTGCAATCTCAGGGTTACTACGCCCTTCGACCATGAGCTGAAGTACCTCCTGCTCTCGATTAGACAAGTGACCAATGTTGCCGGCGGGGGTCGGTGGTTTGAGATGTTCGATGACGCGACGGGCAATTTGTGGATCGAGATAGGTAGCACCTTCTTGAGCCGCTGCGATCGCAGCCAGCAGCCGCTCAATATTTGTGCCTTTAATGCAATAGGCATCGGCACCGCTGGATAAAGCCGCAATCACTTCGGTCTCTGTGGTGTGTGAGGTGAGCATCACCACATGCACAGACGGTAACGCCGCTTTGATCTGTTGCGTTGCGGCAATCCCATCCAGACGCGGTAGCCCAATATCCATCACAATGACATCAGGCTTTAGCTTCAACGCAGCCTCTACGCCCAAGTAGCCATCGCTTGCCTGCCCTACTACGGTGAGTTGGGGGTAATCTTCCAGGCATTGCTCCAAGCCTAGCTGCATCATTGGGTCATCTTCAACAATGAGAATGCGTAGAGGAGGGAGGTTGGATGCGGGACTTTGAGATTGAGCTTCATCAAGCATAAAAACAACTCTGGTGTGAATGAGATTGTCGATCGCGGTTACTGCTTAAAGGATAGACATCTTAAAGGATAGACATCCTCATTGAACCGCAACCAGGTTCCTGCAAGTGAAGATTAATCAACTGTTAACCCTCAATATGACTGGAATAACTTCTAAAATGGTTTTTTAGGAAGGCTTAGATGTTTACGGAATGCAACGTTTTGCGTATACAACGCCTATGCGCTTTTTGCTACTCTTTTGCTACTTGTACTCTATGGTAGGCGATGTCTCACACCACAGCATAACCACGAAGACAACTATCAAAGCACTGCGATCGACTTCAGATCCATTTAAACAGCGAGAGTAGAGATGGAGTGCAGGGGTGGAATCCCTGGCTGGGGGCTAAGCCCTACACCCCCCTCTGAAACCTTCAATGCTTTAAGTTTGTATCAATTCCTGGTTGGGGTTCTCGTGTAGCCTGATGCAGCCTTACCATGCGAGACTAATAGCACAATGCTTTTAACACAATGCTTTTAGGCATCTGCATATGTTCGGCAAGTCAAGCTCCGCGCCAGCCACACTAAAGGAAATCGCCAAGACTTTTCGGATGACCGGGTGGATTAGCCTTTGGATCCAGCTAGTGCTCACGGTTGTTTCGAGCATTATTCTGATCTTTGCGGGTGCTTTGAGCCGCTCTGGTGGCGCAAATCAGAATAGCCCCACCACTGGCATTGGTGTACTTGTCACAATCTTTGGGATCGTTGTGCTGGTGTTTAATATGTACTGGGCGCTATTCCGCTACATTCCGATCGGACGCAAACTCGATGGTGCAGCGGCAAATCGTCCTCGCAAATCAGAGACCATTCAAGTTTTGCGCACTGGTTTGATTGCCAGCCTGATTGGGATTTTACTCTCGCTACTGGGTGCAGAAGCCACCGTAGGCTTGTTAGCCGCTAAAGCGTTTAACCAGGGAATTGGCGGCTTTGTGAATACCGATCCCTCAAAATTTATTCAGCCGCTGGATATTCTCGTTGTCCAGGCAAGCATTAACGTGATTCTGGCGCAGTTTTTTGGCATTGCAGCTTCACTTTGGCTATTGAATCGGATGAGCCGACAGTAGGAAGTCTAAAGGGTAAAGGCTGAAGGCTGAAGGATAAAGGCTGAAGGATAAGGGCTAAAAACACCGTCTCTTTGAGTTCATCGCTTATGGCGATCGCACGAGGGCGAAGCCGTTTACTGGACGGATCAGGGCAAAGCTTTAACTGCCTGAAATAATATCTGTCTTGATGCCGCAGCCTACCAGGGGCTGTCATCAATTAATACTACACATTGCTTGCAGCAAGGGTTCCAGCCCCTAGCCTGGTATATTGGGATGGGCGTGACACTGCTGATATTGCAAGGTTTCGGAGCTAATTGATGACACACCCTAGCGTCTTACCCGTCTCTACATCAAACACAAAAAGTTGGTCTAGCTCCACCGTCAGGAAGACGCGATCGCCGACGCGAGGGCATTGGTCAGGACGACACTGAAAGGCTATTTCCTGAGCTTGAGCAGAGGTTTCCGCAGGCAATTTAGCGCGCACCAAAACTTCTCGCCCTAGCGGTTCGACCACAGTGATGTCTACCTGGAGATGCCCTGGTGCAGCACTAAGCTGAAGGTGTTCTGGACGGATGCCAAGGTCGTAGGACTGCCCCACGATCGGCTGGAGTTTTGCTTGCAATGTCTCTGGGCAGGGCAGGCGCTGTCCGTAGACCTGAAACGCCGCACCCTCGTAGACCGATCGCATAATGTTCATCGGCGGACTGCCCAAAAACGTGGCGATCATCCGGCTGGCAGGACGGCTGTAGATGGTTTGAGGCTCGCCAATTTGCTGAATGCGTCCCTGATCCAACACCACAATCTGATCCGCCAATGTCATCGCCTCGACTTGATCGTGAGTAACGTAAATCGTTGTGATGCCGACTTGCTGATGGAGATGTTTGAGTTCGGCACGCGTGTCATCCCGTAGCTGAGCATCCAGGTTAGACAGCGGTTCATCCAGCAAGAACACCTGCGGCTGACGGGCGATCGCACGTCCCAGGGCGACTCGTTGCTGCTGACCACCCGACAATTGCCCCGGTTTGCGATCGAGTAAATGGTCGATCGCCAGCATTTTTGCCACGTCTGCAATGCGTTCTTGCCGCTTTTGCGCCTCAACTTGCCGCATTTGCAGTCCAAAAGCCAGATTTTCTGCCACCGTCATGTGAGGATACAGCGCATAGTTTTGAAAGACCATCGCCACATCTCGCTGGCGAGCTGGCACCTGATTCACACAGCGATCGCCAATATACAAGTCCCCCGAAGTCGCCCTTTCTAAGCCTGCGATCGTGCGGAGAATGGTCGATTTCCCACAACCAGACGGACCTACCAGTGCCCAAAACTGTCCGTCAGGCACCTCAAACGTGATCTCAGTAATGCCAGTGAACTTCGCTGCCGCCGTCTTGCCTGTAGCACTGCCAAACTGTCGTGTAATACCCTCTAATCGAACGATCGCCATATTGCCCAAGCTTTTCCAGTAGATCTTCTAACGAACAGTCATCAGTCATCAGTCACCAGTGAACAGTCGCCAATGAACAGTCACCAGTAAACAGTAAATCAAATGTCTTGGCTGTACGCTGAAGACGATAGCTAACCGCAAAATCATTGTCTCTTGTCGAGCGGTCAACGTTTTAACCTTTCGCCTTTCGCCTACCCTATGCCTTCGGCAGGCTTCGCCAACGGGAAGCAAGCTACATCCCTCCTTCTGCCTTCTGCCTTCTGCCTCTACCTTTCATCCCTCCTTCTGCCTCCTGCCTTCTTCCCCTGCCTTCCCCTAATTTCTGGCAGACATAGCTGCTGATTGCATCACCATGCTAATCTTGCACAGGATTACTCGGTTCTCATCGTCATCTCTCATGTAAACTGACCGATGTACCTGAGAAATCTTTCTTAAGTAGCCCGACGCATTCGGTGTCGTGGTGGCGATCGTCGAGGCAAAATCATGGCTATTCTGGACTCTAAAGGTCGGTTGTTTGGCAAGGTCAGCGTTTTAGATATTGGCGCGGCTTTGGTCATTCTGTTGGTGATTGTTGGCGTTTTGCTGCCTAGTATCACGGGCGCTCAGCTCAATGCCAACGTGAAGCCTGTTGAGGTTGATGTGGTCATTAGAAGCGTTGGCTCCCAGGATCCTAAAACGCTGCTAAAAGAAGGTGGCAAGACCAGCCTGATCATTCGGAATCAACCCTTTGGCGATATCACGATTAAGAGCGTCAGAGAATTGCCTCGTAACGTGGCGGTGCCCCAACCCGATGGCACACTCAAAGCGCTGCCCGATCCCCGCCCCGAAGCCGCACTCACCAAAGATTTTCTTGTAACAGTGGCGGGCGATGCCAACCTGACCAAGAATGGTCCTCTGCTGGGTAATAACAAGATTAAAACAGGTACCAAAATCGAGCTTGAGGGCTTTACTTACGACTTTTCAGACCTGTACGTGATTGATGTTCGCATTGGTGCGTAGGTTAGAGCGGTGATTGGTTGGGTAAGAAGACTGTAATCTGGGAGTCGGGTTTAGGGTGTTGGGTTTAGGGTATTGGGTAGTACGGAAAGCACCTGAAAGCAACCGCTGAAAGATCTTTAGGCAGCTAGGATAACGCTTTTAGAAAGCGGCGGATGAGGGCGATCGTCACCGCAGGCAGTTCCAGTTGCGGAGTCAGTCCCACATCCTCTAGCACCTCAAAAGCGCGAATGGCTTGAGGATTGAGATCGGCTAGCCGTTTGCCAATATCGGGACCTGTGAACTGCGATCGCTTACCCCAGAGCATCGCGGTTGGCACGGTTAGCTGAGGCATGTAGAGCGACAGGTCAAACGACAGATCGCCGCGCACAAACGAGAGAGCTGAGTATTCTGCGTTTGGCTGCTGGGCGGATTCCAGGTACGCCTCCACAATTTCAGGAAAAATCCGCTCTGGTCGGGCAAACTGCCGTTTTTCCAAAAAGTTGCGAATCCCCCAACTGACCGCAATGCCTGTGCTGTAGAGAACGCGATCGAGGACGGGCGTGCTGACCAGTTGGGCAAAAAACGTGCGCGTATAGTCAGAACCAAAGTCAGACAGCCCTGCTGGTGTGGTCAGAATAAGGGATTGAAACAACTCTGGACGCTGAACCGCTGCCCGAATGACGATCGCCGCCGTCAGCGAGGATGCGACCACAGGCACTGCCCCCTCACTGGTTTGCTCTAAGAATTCAATGATGGTGGTGATGTAATCCTCGACCTGATAGCCCCGTTCCAGGTGATCCGATCGCCCCCAGCCAATGAGATCGGGAGCCAAAACGCGATACTCTGACGCAAAGGCAGGATACACTTTCGACCATTCGTAGGCAGACGACCCACCCCCAAACCCGTGGAGAAACACCAGCGGTGGTAGTTTGTCACGATCGTTGGCATTCCAGGGCGGCGCGTCCGCTGTGTAGTACGCCATTTTGCCAAGGGAAGTGACCAGGGAGTGTTGACCAAAACCAGGAGGGAGAAACATGAGCAACCTTGATGATGATGAAAGTGCATTTAAACCAGTGAAAAGCACAGACAGCGAGGGCTTAGCGACGAATCAAAACGGGTGCCCACTCCTGCACACCACTCTCATCATAGCCAGCACCTTTCATGTGAGCATAGCGATCGCGCATTTGAATTGCAAAGACTCAAGTTGGGTTTAGGTTGGGCTTCGACTGTTGAGATCAGAATCGCATAGCAGACGTTTTGCCTTCCCAGATGATGAGCCGCTGAGTGTATAAGTTGAAGTAGGGTCTAAACATAGGCAGGTCATCGTCCTCAATCGTTGTTTGGCTGAAGGCGTGCAACTAGGGTTGCCGCTTGCCGTGCGATCGCGTCCCAATCTCCCACCGCCACGGCTTGCTTGGGAAATAAATGGCTTGAAAGCCCAACCGCTACTGCACCAGCCGCCAAGAACGCCGGAGCATTTTCTACCGTTACACCACCTGTCGGAATCAAGGGAATCTGCCCTAGCGGACCTTGCAGGCTTTGAATATAGGCGACTCCACCCAACGCCTGCACAGGAAACACTTTCACGCTGCTAGCTCCGGCTTGCCATGCACTGACAATTTCCGTCGGTGAAAGCGCACCGGGAATAATCGGCACCGCTTGGGCAACGGCCCGTTCAATCAAACTGGGAGCGACGTGAGGCGTAAACAGAAACTGGGCACCCGCCGCGATCGCCGCCTTTAGTTGGGCTTCGTCCAGAATCGTACCCGTGCCAATGGTGCAGTCGGGCAGTTGCAGGCGCAGTGTGTGGATCAGCGCCGACGCACGATCGCTATCCCAGGTAATTTCGATGAGCCGCATCCCTCCTGCTGCTGCTGCCTTTGCCATCGCGTAGCCCACCTCAAACTGAGGCGCACGAATCACCGCGATCGCCCGAAACTTCTGGAGAAGCGTGTGCCAGTCCTGGAAAGTCATGATTCAGTCACACAATCGCTTTGTTCAAGCATACGATCGCCCGGTTGGCTTTGGTCTCAGTCAACGACACATAGCGGTTTTCCTCTAAATGCGGTACAAGCGTTTGCATTTGAGGCAGAGGGCAGGAGGCAGAAGGAAACCTGTCCTCTGCCTCAAATGCAAACGCACCTCACTTGACCAGTCAACGGCGTATCGTCAGCAATGCCTACTTTCGGATGGAGTCGAAGTTATGCATTACGGTTGAATAACCCATTGTTTCACCACAGAATGTGTGATAGCCGCGTACTCCGTTAACCGTAGCTGAACCCAACTAACTGAACACAACTACTGACAAACGGGATGGTACAGGTTCAGGTGTCGGTTGTAACTGCACATACTCTGTCTACGCTGTTCTCAGGGGTATCTGTTCGCTCTATCTCAAACTGTCGCTCAATTGCTGTCGTTGCTTACGGAGGTTGTCACTCGCCCATGAACTACGCCTTACCGGAAGAATTGTCTCCCTTGACAGGAACCCATCATCGTCCGGAGCGATCGTTGCTTGCCAAAATGAACGTGCTGCGAGAGCGGTTGGACAACTTTACCGTTTTAGACCGTTACGGAACTTCGGTGGGAGATGTGAGAAACTTGGTGCTTCATCAGGGGCAGCTAGCGATCGTCGTTGTACAGCCCGATGCCCACAAGCATTGGCGCTTTGTGCTGCTCAATCATCAGTTGGTAGAACGCATCAGCCTGCGCGATCGCGTCGTTCATGTCCGCATCACTCAGGGAGACATGAATGCTCTACCTGAATATCGTGTCAATCCTGACTCAGCCAGCCCGATTGAGGTTGAAAAGGAGCAACCAAAAGCCCTCGCCCCGATGATGACGGCTCAAAAGCCAACGCTTCAATCAACCACCGCTGGAAAAGAATCCTTCCCTATTTCTCCTGGGTGAGAATGATCGGAGATGAGGGCACATCCCAGCATTTACACTCGAAGATTAAGCCATTTACACTCAAAAATTAAGGACGTGCTAGCTTGCTAACACGCCCTTAAACCCGTTGATTAAGCGTTGAAGCGACTGACGCTAGGCGATCGAAGCCATCTTCACATCACTGTTTGCCAGCAGTTCCTGAAGTTCATCAGAATCAACTGTTTCTTTCTCAATCAGCATCGCAGCCAATTGATCTAAAACATGGCGGTTGCCAGTCAAGACAGCCTTTGCACGGCGGTACGCCTGTTCAACCAGGTTGCGAACTTCGTCGTCGATCGCCGCAGCCGTCTCTTCCGAGAAATCTCGCTCCGCCGCAATGTCACGTCCCAGGAACATATTGCCCTGTTGACGACCCAGTGCCACAGGACCCAGGCGATCGCTCATCCCAAACCGTGTCACCATCTGACGGGCATCACGAGCAACCTGTTGCAGGTCACTGGATGCACCTGTCGTCACTTCGGCTTCACCGTAAACAATTTCTTCCGCAATCCGACCGCCCAGTGAGACCGCCATCCGGTTCTGTAGATAGGAGCGAGAGAGCAACCCCGAATCCATCCGGTCTTCACTAGGGGTAAACCAGGTGAGACCTCCAGCTCGTCCACGCGGAATAATGCTGATTTTCTGTACTGGGTCATAGTCAGGCATCAGCGCACCAACGAGGGCGTGACCCGCTTCATGGTATGCCACAAGCTCTTTGCGCTTTTCGTTCATAACCCGATCTTTCTTCTCAGGTCCAGCGAGGACGCGATCGATCGCATCGTTCACTTCATCCATCGAAATCTCGGTCAAGTTGCGACGTGCAGCCAAAATCGCGGCTTCATTCAGCAAGTTGGACAGGTCAGCACCCGTAAAGCCAGGAGTACGACGGGCGATTTTGTCCAAATCCACATCTTTTGACAATGTTTTGCCGCGTGCATGAACGTTGAGGATTTCTAACCGACCCGCATAGTCGGGGCGATCAACCACTACCTGACGGTCAAAGCGACCAGGACGCAAAAGGGCAGCATCCAGCACATCAGGACGGTTCGTTGCCGCAATGATGATAATGCCTGTATTGCCTTCAAAGCCGTCCATTTCGGTCAGCAACTGGTTGAGGGTTTGTTCCCGCTCATCGTTACCGCCGCCCAAACCAGCACCTCGTTGGCGACCCACCGCATCAATTTCATCAATAAAGACAATACAAGGCGCGTTAGACTTTGCTTGCTCAAACAGGTCACGCACCCGTGATGCGCCCACCCCGACAAACATTTCCACAAACTCAGAGCCAGAGATGGAGAAAAAGGGTACGCCTGCTTCACCCGCAACTGCACGAGCCAGAAGCGTTTTCCCGGTTCCCGGAGGTCCAACCAGCAGCACACCTTTAGGAATCTTGGCACCTACTGCCGTAAAGCGATCGGCGTTTTTGAGGAAATCTACCACTTCGCTCAGTTCCAGCTTTGCCTGGTCGATGCCAGCAACATCGCTAAACGTTACCTGAGTCTGCGGTTCCATTTGCACTCTGGCTTTAGATTTGCCAAAGTTCATCGCTTGACTGCCTGGTCCGCTCTGGGCACGCCGCAGCAAGAAAAACAAACCCACCAGCAGCAAGACCGGGAAGAACAGGCTGCTCAGTGCCTTCAGCCAGAACCCATCATCCGACTGGGGTAACACCGAAATATCAACTTTATTCGAGGTCAGAATATTGATGAGTTCGGGATCATTTGGCAAGTTCACCACGATCCGGTTGTTGCCATCTTGTACCACCGCAATGCTGCGATCGGCGCTGATGCGAACTTTCTCAATCTTGCCTTCTTGAACCTTCTCAATAAACTGGCTGTAGCGCCAGGTTTCCCGACTGGGGGGTTTATTATCAAAAAACGCTGTCGCTAACGAGACGACCACGATCGCCAGTAGCGTGTACAGTCCAACATTTCTCCACCGCTTATTCACCGGGTTTTGTCCTCCTTATCTAGGGGTGCGGAGTGTTTCACTATTCTATCGATGTTAACTAATATTAACCTAATCTCAGGAATAGCGGATCGTCGGTCAGGCACTAAGTTCAACGAACGACCTGTCAACCTCATACCAAAACGGGGTTCACTAAGTCTGTGTACTTTTTTGCCTTACCTCATCCTAACGAATGACTTACCGTGGTGAAGTACTTGTCGCTGTAATGAACAGCCCCAACGATTGGGCGATCGCCCATGCACAGCATTGGTATCGAATTCCGATCGCTCAGGTTGAAACGCTGAAACAGCAGGGCTACTGGTCTCCTCAATGGTTAGCCTTTTATCAAACAAAAGTCTTTGGCGCGGAAGCATATGCGATCCACTACTATGCTCGCGTGAACCAGCTTTGTGAAGTTTGCCGCTGGGAGCTTTTTCCCGACCAGCCCAGGGATGCTAAGAGTGAACAGCGCTACTGCAAGCTCAACCTGGCTCCTTTAGAAAAATTGTCGCAGCCGATCGTTAGCCAGCGCTTACGCCGTGTCGCCTTTATCGCCACAACCTGGGAGCAGTTTAGAACCGCAAGGGCGATCGAGTCTCTGTTGACGCACCACCGATCTCAGTGAGGAGTGAGGGGTGAGGAGCGAGGGGTGAAAGTTAAGAGTTTTGAGTTTTGAGTTGATTGAGCAGTCAGCAGTCAGTCTACAGCTATCAGTGTCCAGTCACTAGGGCGTGTCATCAATTAACTCCAAAACCTTGCAATATCAGCAGTGTCACGCCCGTCCCACCACACCAGGCTAGGGCGTGTTTTAAAACCCTCGATCCTCCCCAACCCTCCTTAAAAAGGAGGGAGCTAGATTGTTCAAAGTCCCCCTTTTGAAGGGGGATTTAGGGGGATCACCAAGAGGCAAGGAACCGACCCAAAGGGTTTTAAAACACTGCCTAGGGGCTGGAACCCTTGCTGCAAGCAATGTGTAGTATTAATTGATGACAGCCCCTAGTCAAGTCGATTGATTCACTGTTCACTGTTCGTTGGCGACTGTTGAAATCTTTTATCCTTTATCCTTCAGCCTTTATCCTTTAGCTTTTAGTACAAAAAAAAGGGACAGGCGATCGCCCATCCCTAGAAACAAACCTGATCGTGCGGAGACAAACCTAAAGACTAGAAATTCATCTCGGCTTCCTGTACCCGCTCAACCTGCTTCTTCTTCAAGACGAGCATGATTTGAGACAGGATCACAGCACCAAAAAACGCTACCAGAGCTTTGATGCGATCGGGGTTTTGTAGGACGATTTCGGTATCCGCTTGACCAAACCCACCTACGTTTGGATTCACGGTCAAGGCATCACCAGCTTTCACCGTTTGCCCTTCCGACACAACGAGGTCAGGTCCGGCTGGAATGGTATCAACCACTGTTTTGCCATCATCCATCTGAATCGTGACCTCGTAGCCACCGTCTTCTGGCTTCGTCACTTTTATAATGGTGCCTGCTTCAGAAGCGTTATAGACCGCGTTGTTGCTCTTTTCACCATTGGGGTAAATTTGCCCACGACCGCGATTGCCGCCCACATGCACGGCGTATTTACCAAACCGCAACGATTTATCAGTTTTGGGGTCAGGCGAAAGGATGGGGAACACGATTTCCTGGTACTGTTCACCAGGTAGTGGACCAATCACCACAATGTTCTCTTTATCTTCGCTGTAGGGCTGGAAGTACAGGTCTTGCACCTTTTCCTTCATCTCTTCAGGAATGCGATCTTCGGGTGCAATCTTGAAGCCTTGAGGCAGCATTAGCACCGCACCGACATTAAGAGGACCTTTATCGCCGCCGCCAACAACCTGCTGCACATCCGTGTTGTAGGGAATTTTGACCACTGCCTCAAACACCGAGTCAGGCAAAACAGACTGGGGTACTTCGACTTCGGTGGGTTTTGCTGCTAAGTGACAGTTGGCGCAAACAATGCGCCCGGTTGCCTCACGGGGATTCTCGAAACCCTGCTGAGCAAAAATTGGATAAGCGGCGGCAGTTTCTGGCAGCGAAAGGCTACCTGTCAGGAAAACTGCGATCGCCAACACTGCTAAAGCCGTCGATCGGCAAAGCCCAACGGTGGCTATCAATCTCTCTAAAGGAATTTTTTTCATCTGTAACGAACGTGTCATGAGCAAAGGACATTCAGCAAACGATTCACCGATCTAAACCCGCAGGATCTGAACCCAAAAATCTAAGCCCACCAGGGATCTTCACCCGTGCGGAAATCAGTCTCAGTCCAGGGAGTAAAGCTCACCTTGTTGTCTGCAACGGTTGCGTGAGCTAACGCTAACGACAGCGGCGCTGGACCTCGGACAACTTTGCCGTTGCTATCGTACTGAGAGCCATGACAGGGGCACTTAAACTTGTTTTCAGCCGCATTCCAGGGCACCACGCAACCCAGGTGGGTACAAACCGCGTTGATCCCAAAGTCAGCCAGGGCTTTATCTTCTTTGATCACGATATAGGTAGGGTCGCCTTTTAGCCCTTGAGCCAAAACGTGATCGCCAGCAGCATGGCTCGCCACAAAATCACTGACCAGAATGTCATTACCAAGTGCGTCTTTGGCAGTGGCTCCACCACCAGCGGCACCGCTTGAAGGCGGAATAAAGTACTTAACAACCGGATACAGCATCCCCAAAACGGTGACTGCTCCTGAACCAACTAGCAAAAGGTTCATAAACTGTCGCCGCCCAAGATCGGGCACATCCGAAGCTCCAGAAAGTTGTGTCATGACTACGTATAGTTCTGTTAAGAAAGGGCTTGAAGAAGGGTTTGGGCAACGCTAAAAGCATTGAGCGTTAAACTGGGTCTGCGCTCCAGTCGATCGGCTGTCTGCCCCTTTTGCAGACATGGCATACCAAACGCTGCCATAATCGTCTCACACAGCGGCTCATCGCGTTTCTGAGGACGTAACTAAGATTATTACATTTCTTGACGCTAGCATCATAGCTAAGTAGAGGGCGGTCAGTTTTATACAAAATGTTAACGATCGCAGGCGAGTCCGCTTGTACCCCTTGCAGCGGGTAACGACTCCTGTGAATCTGAGAGGAGTTGTGGGATCAGCAGCACTATGACCGGACGTGACTTACGCCAGCTTTTGCTGGACAAGTGGGGGCGCTCCTACGACATTCAGCTCCGACGGACTCAAGGCAAAATCTTGTTTCTGGTCATGTGGAAGTACCTGGAACAGGTGTCTTTTCCGTTGACCGAAGCGGAGTATCTAGAGCATTTAGACAAAGTTGCCAGCCACCTGCAAGCCTGGGGCAGTTTCGAGCAGGTCGCTCTGGCGCTTCAACAAACCCGCGATCGCCCCCGGTTAGGCAAAGCGGTCAGCATTCCGCTTGAACTGGGTGAGCGTGCCTCTGAATGGCTGCTAGAAGATTTTTAGGCAAGGCTCAGGGTTTGGAGTCGCGATTCTTTCGTAATGAGGGTACGGGGGATAGGGTATCGGGTACAGAGGCGAGAGGGTACCTTTCACGAACGTGAACGCTGCGTCAGTGTCAGTAAGCTTTCAGGCTGCTTGATGGCTGATTAAAGCGAGAGTTACGTAATCCATCGGGAAATCAGTCCGCCTGTCAATTACTTCTGCGATCGCTGTCAGTTGCTTTTGCGATCGTTATGTTTTTGCAATCGTATATTCCGCTACCAAATCCCTGCATTAGCAACTCCATGCTTTCGGTGGCTTTCGCTTTAGCCAAGGGTTCAACTAAACCTGTAGCCTTCAACACAATTAACGATCGTTAACAACGGCGAGAATCTTGAATGATGGTTAAGTTTCTCAAAGGAATTGTAACCTTCATCACTAATATTCCGTCACGATTTTTCCCTTTAAAGACAGTTACGTATTCTTAAAAACATCAAAACACTTTGATCCCCAACCAGAACCTCTGCAAAGCAATCGATCTCTAACCGGAGTTTGATTGCCAACCAGCATAAATACCGACATAATAGACGCATAAGCTGAGACGTAATTCTCTCTCCCTAAACCTTGATTTAGTTACTTTTGATACGCTTTGTTAACAACTTAGAACTGTAAAGGACGGCGATCGTCCGCTAAATCCATGCTTCAAACCGTGTTTAAGACAAAAGAAATTAATATGCCTACTGCACTAGCGATTCACTGCCCTAATTGTGGTAGTCATGCCGAACGGTATTATCTCGACGCTGACCATTTGACGAGAACGCAATGTTCGACCTGTGACTACTTGATGGTGACGTGTTCTCAAACGGGACGGGTCATAGAGGCATATGCGCCTGGTCTGTATGCCCGTCGCTAGGATGCTGGATGGGTGGCGATCGCTGTAGGAGTGTTGGGGCGCAACTAATTGAAAGCGCCCATTATTCAGGCTGTCTTACGTCTGCGCGATCGCGCAAGATTGTTGTGCAGACAATGGCAAGTTTACGCTGAAGCCTTCGTTGCAGAAGCGCGCAATTGCCCACAGGCTGCATCGGCTGCAAGACCGCGAGATTGGCGCACGCTTACCACAATATGCTTTGCCTTCAGTGCATTTACAAAGGTTTGGATGCGTTGAGGGCTGGGGCGCTGATAATCCACTTCCGAAATGGGATTGTAGGGGATCAGGTTGACGTGGCTCTGAAAGCCTCGCAAATGTTGGGCGAGCTCGATCGCATGTTCTGGCTCATCATTCAGCCCTGCCAGCAAAATATATTCAAACGTCACGCGCCGACCTGTAAGCTGCACATACTCACGGCACTCATCCAGCAGTGCCTCTAGCGGATAGTGCTTGGCGCTGGGAATGAGTTTCTCTCGCAAGGCTTGATTCGAGGCGTGAAGGCTGACCGCAAGCGTTGCACGAAGTTGACTGGCGGCAAGCTTACGGATCCGATTGGGAATACCAACTGTCGAAACCGTCATGGTGCGCTGCCCAATCCCTACATCCTGATTCAGACACCGCAATGCTGCTACTACATTCTCGGTATTGAGCAACGGTTCGCCCATACCCATGAAGACTACATTGCTGACGCGATGCTGAAAGTCATTTTGCACCGTCAGCACCTGATCCACAATTTCGGCTGTGGTTAGATTACGCACGAAGCCACCCTTGCCCGTCGCGCAAAAGTCACACGCCATTGGGCAACCGACTTGAGAAGAGACGCAGACGGTGAGGCGGGTGAGAGAGTTGTTAGTTGTTGGTTGTTGGTTGTTAGTTGCTAGGGATAAGGTCGTTTCGCTCCATTCTCCTTCTGCCTCCTGCCCTCTGCCTTCTGCCTCCGCTTGCTCCCAATTGAACGTCGGAATCCCTACTGTCTCAATGATCTGCCCATCAGAAAGACGCAGGAGAAACTTGACGGTGCCATCGGGGGCAGCGGAGCGATGGTGGAGGGTCGATCGCCCAATCTCTACCCCTTCTAATTCAGCTCGCCATTCTTTGGAAAAAACGGAAATGTCGGTGAGCGATCGCACACCCTTCTGGTAGAGCCACTCATGCAACTGCTTACCCCGATAGGGTCGCTGCCCCTGCTGCTGCACCCATTCGGTCAATTCAGCCAGCGATTTCCCCAGCAGTGGTGAAGATGGATTAGTTTTCGGATTGGGGTGAATCAAAGAGGTCATGGGTTGCGATCGTGCTTCTTCTGTTCGTCTTCCTCCATCCGCCGCCGAAAAACTTCTTCTGCAAAGCGAATGTTTTCCTCAATTGGCTGACCGTTCTCATCAACCAACGGCGGCATCTTTGTCCATTTCCCTGCTACGTCAGGATGATGGAAGAGTGCCCGAATGGCTTCCAGGTCATCTCGATGCTCCAGCACATAGGCTTTCAATTCAGAGCGGCTCATTTCGGCATAATTTGAGTTCATAGGAAATCCCAAAGTCCATTCGGATGTACACTCACTTCGATGTCATCACCTGCAAGAATGTAAACACAGCCTGTGAGCGGGTCAAACCGAAACAGGTGAATATCTTGATACCCATTGGAAAGCATTTGACAGACCCGCAGGCAGGCGTGGGCTTGTTCGTTCGTTGGATAAATGGCTGGTTCCTCAATTCTGACACAGGATGAGGATACCCAGAGAGGAGGCGACCAGTGCCAGTTGCTTACAGCACAGCCGCTCTTAGACGGGCGATCGGCAGACAGGTGAGCTTCCGTGCGCTGGGCACATAGGCGCGGCGGCGGAACACGTCATAACCATTGCGTTCGATTTCGTCGAGAATGCCGCTATACAGCATGAGGGCTGCCCAGACGGGGAAGCGAGCATCCCGATTGAGCGATCGAATGCCCCGTTCGGCAGAGGCAAAAAACTTACGGGCACGCTGAATCTGGAACCGCATGAGTTCGCGCCACCGTTCATCCACAATGCCATTAAACAGATCGTCTTCGGTGTAGTTAAACAGCGCCAGCTCATCCAACGGGAGGTAAATTCTGCCTCGGCTGGCATCTTCACCCACATCTCGCAGAATGTTGGTGAGTTGATTGGCGATTCCCAGCGCTACGGCTTCTTTGGTCGGATCGTCACTGACTTTACGGTACACATCCCAGGGTGCCGTGCGCGGGGTGGTATCAATGCCCATCACGGGGGTCGTCATTAAGCCAACGGTGCCTGCGACACGGTAGCAATAGAGTTCAAGCTGCTCAAAGGTTTCGTAGCGCGATCGGTACAAGTCCATCCGCTGCCCCGCAATCATGTCCCGGAAGGGTTGAATGTCGATCGCCGGGAATCGTTCCAGCGTATCCACCAGCGCCACATCAGGATCTTCGATCGGCTGACCCGCAAACACTGATTCCAGTTGCTTCTCCCACTGGTCTAGCGTTTCGGGTGTGGTTAAGCTTGCGCGAGGACCATCCACTAACTCATCGGTGCGACGACACCAGACATAGATTGCCCAGATTGCCCGACGCTTCGCTTCTGGCATTAGCATCGTGCCCAGATAGAAGGTCTTGGAATACTTTGCCGTGATTTGGCGGCAGAGTTCGTAGGCATCTTCCAGGGAAGCGAGAGTCCTCACACAAGAATAATCAGGCAATTTCAGCATTTCCTTGAGAACGCTTGGCGAACAGGGCAGGTGAGCAGATTCAGGGTAGGCAGGGCGATCGCAGTAAGGGATGAGAGCGTGCCCACGATACAATAATCATGGCAACGTTACTTAAACCCTTCACCCCAAAGCCGCTTAATGCTTCATCAAACGGTTAGCTTTAAAAAGAACTATCCGTTGAAAATACGAACATTATAGAGACAGCGAACGCCTATACACTCGCTGTAGACAGCGAAGACCTAAAGGCTCGCCATCGGTTGGGGCTGCTGACTTGTGCTAGTGGAGTCGTTTGTTGAATGGGGAAGGTCACTCAACCACTGACTGTTCACAAGTGCCTGCGCTGTCAGCTTACCAGAAAGTACGGCACCCTCCATACTGCCAAGATAGCGTTGCATCGTATAACTCCCTGAAAGGAAGAAATTTGGGATAGGCGTAATTTGATCGGGACGGTATGCCTGTCGCCCAGGAGTGGCGGTATACACCGATCGCGGCGTTTTCACTACCTTAAATTTTCGCAGTTTAGCTGGATTCTCTGTCCCAAAGTGCTGCGGGAAGAGTCGTTCCAGATCTTTCATGGTTGCCGCAATAATCTCATCATCCGACTTATCAATCCAATCTTTGGCAGGGGCAAGGACTAACTCCAGCATGGAGCGATCGGGGTCGGCATATTCTTTGCAGGTGACACTCATATCGGCGTAGACGCTCAGCAGCTCCGATCGCGAGAAGAGAAGCTGATCAATATCCGTGAGCTTGCGATCGAACCACAGGTGCAGATTAATCACGGGCACGCCTTCCAACCCATCGAGCTTTTGGAAGAACGGCATCGCTTTCCAGGCTGGTGGCGTTAACACCTTCATCACATCCACCGACATCGCAGACACGTAGGCATCGGCAGTAATTACCTCATCGGGTGCGCCATCCAGCCCTCGAATCACGAAGCTTTTGACTGAGCCATCTTCATGAAGTTGGATTTCTTTGAGGGGCTTTTTCAGATGCACTTCACCACCGCCTGCCGTGATGTAATCCACGATCGGCTGACACAACCGTTCTGTAGGTGATCCATCCAAAAACGCAATCTTGGAGCCATAACGTTCTTGCAAAAAGCGGTTCAATGCCGTGAGCAAAATCGTGGACGACACCTCATCGGGATTAATAAACGTGAGCGCTTTGGATGCCGCGATGAACACATCTGTACTCACTTTTTCATCAATGCCCTGCCGACGCAGCCACTCATTCATTGAGTACTTGTCCATGTCTTCGACGTACTTTTGACCGCGCACGATCGCAGGCGTGAGACCGATGGCAAAGCGAATCTTTTGCTCCCACGTCAGCATGTCGTTGTTGCGGAGAATTGACACGATGACGTTAAACGGGGCGGGAATATCGGGCACATCAAAGCGAGACAGTACTCCTGGCTTATCGGGCTGGTTGAAAATGAGCGTGTGCTGCTTCCACTGAAGTCGGTCTTCGATGCCGAGTTCTGCCATCAATTGCAGCATGTTGGGATAGGCACCAAAAAAGGCGTGCAGCCCGGTTTCGTACCAGTCGCCGTCGTCATCTTTCCAGGCAGCAACCAGACCGCCTAACACATCTCGACTTTCCAGAACTATCGGGGTATGTCCCGCATCGATCAGGTATTTGGCACAGGAAAGCCCTGCCAGACCTGCTCCCGCGATCGCAACTCGCATGTGGCTTCTTTAAACTTCTTCAAGGTTGGATTGCTCTCATTATACGTTGCAATCCGTTACATTTCGCGCTGATGCCTGGTTACTTGCATACGGCAAAGAGGAGACAGATTAACGTTCCGCCATTCATGCTCTGGGGAATGCTTAAGGTTGAATCGTTCCAGGGGGTTAGTAGGGACGTTACACATAGCGTCTGTACAGACGGTCTCTCTGCTTGAAAACACCCCAGGAGTTAGCTCGGAAATGAGACTTTAGCTGTAAAGCATCATGAAATCTAGACTCATAACAACCGTTCTGCCTTTTCTAGCAGCACTTTACTTTTCCGCCCTTTGGAACGGCATGGGTTCTCAAGTATCTAGCGCTATTTTTTTGTTTTTAGAAAGACTTCACGTTTTTCCTCGCCCTGCGATCGCTTTCCTTGTGGCTCTGCTTCCTCTCATTGTGCTGTTTGAGGTCGTTGCAAAGCTGCTGTTTATGATTGCCATTCCCGATCGATATAGGCACGAGCCAACGCAATTAGAGACAGTGCCATCTATTGATAGCGACTCTTTAAACGCCTACACCAGAAGCTTAGAAGCACTGGGTTTTACAAAGCTGGGTGATTATAAAGGCATTGAATCGTCGAGCGACGTGTCCAGACTTTTCACTCATGCCGAATACCATTGCTTTGCTGAAGTCAGCGAGTTGATCGGACAGTTGCCTATGAATTGTTTAATTGTTAGCGCTCTAGAGCAAAACTGGAGGCTAGTTACTACTGACCGCCAAAAAAGTTTGACCTCCGCCACTGCTTACGCCTTCTTCCGACAGCCCCATGTTTTAAGTGTGTATGAGTCTGGAGCCGAGCCTCAGCAGTTGTTGCGATCGCACTTAGCCTTGCGTCAGCAAATGATGACTGACTTGCACCTTCAAATCCTTCCAGATCTATCAGCACAGGCGTTTCTTGACTTAATTCAACGGGATCGCACGCAACAGAAGCAAAGATTGTGGCGCAAAAGCGTTCTATTTGGGCTGGTAGAAATGCTGCTGTTCTCCCTGAATCCCAAAGATGAGTGGTTAGGCGAATATGCTGACTTGGCGGCTCGACGGCATTGAAACGGAGCCATTTTGAAGGCAGAAGGCAGAGGGCAGAAGGTCAAATCTTGCTTATTAGGTCTTTATTTGCTACGCATTGTCGATCGCCCCTCCCAAAGAAAAAGCCCCGACGACAAGCGCCGGGGGCTATTATCAGGGTGCATCTACCACTCTATTGTTCCCAGCCTGCGGGGAGAATCCGGATAAATGAGGGGAAATTTGAAGGCTAAAGGCCGAAGGATGAAGGCTAAAGGATGAAGAGCGATCAATGCTTTCAGCCTTTGAGTAGGGTTGATCAACGCTTTCAGCCATTGGTAAGCGCTTACTTCAGTGTCATTACTCTTTAGACACTCTCAGAGGTTCTCCAGACATTCTCAGAGACTCTCTAGACACTCTCCAGAAGCTCTCTAGACATTCTCAGGGCTTCTCTAGACACTTCCAGAGACTCTTTCGATACTTTCAACAACCTCTTTCGACACTCTCAGAGCCTCTTTAAACACTTCCCAAAGCTCTTTCGACATTCTCAGCAAGTCTCTAGACACTTCCAGAGGCTCTTTCAACACCTTCCGCAGACTCTTTCGACACTCTCAGAGCTTCTCTAGACACTCTCGAAGGCTCTTTCAACACTCTCAGCAAGCCTCCTAACATTCTCAGAGGCTCTCTCAATCCCCTTCGAGATTCTTCAGACGATCGCGGCAAGCATCCAAAACAGTTCAGATCCTCTTCCGTTTGCCTTCCCCCATTCCCGACTCCCCACTCCCCACTCCCCCATTCCCAACTCCGTGTAAACCGCAACGGTCATTCCTTCGGAAAAGGCGATAATGGAGCGATTTAGAGGTGCGATCGGCGATCGCGCCTTTTAACCGTCTTATCCTTCTCAGTCTGAATGGTATGTCGATGCGAACTGAAACGCTACAGGATCGGCTGGATAGCTACTACGAGCAGATTAAAGCGATCATTTTGATCCGCCAGAATCCTATTACAGGGTTGCTGCCCGCAAGTACGGCAGTGAATGCTCACGGTGACTATACCGATGCCTGGGTGCGAGATAACGTCTACAGCATTCTGGCGGTGTGGGGTCTGGGACTGGCGTATCGGCGGCTGGATGACGATCGGGGGCGCACCTTTGAGCTAGAACACAGCGTCATTAAGCTCATGCGCGGGCTGTTGTTTGCCATGATGCGCCAGGTGCAGAAGGTGGAAACGTTTAAAGTGACGCAATCGCCATTGGATGCACTCCATGCAAAGTACGACACCCATACAGGCGGCACGGTCGTTGGAGATGACCAGTGGGGACATTTGCAGCTAGATGCCACCTCCATTTTTCTGCTGATGCTGGCGCAGATGACGGCATCGGGGCTGCATATTGTGTTTACAACGGATGAGGTGAACTTCATCCAAAATCTGGTCTACTACATCGGACGCGCCTACCGCACACCGGACTACGGCATCTGGGAGCGGGGCAACAAGATTAACCACGGCAACCCGGAGCTTAACGCCAGTTCTGTCGGCATGGCAAAAGCGGCACTGGAGTCCATGAGCGGGCTGAACCTGTTTGGTGTCCATGGCGGTCAAAATTCGGTCATTCACGTTCTGCCGGATGAAATCGCCCGATCGCGCATCACGCTGGAATCCATGCTGCCCAGAGAGTCCAGTTCCAAAGAGGTGGATGCCGCGCTGCTGAGCGTGATTGGGTTTCCAGCGTTTGCGGTGGATGATGACAAGCTGCGCGATCGCACCCGTAACGACATTGTGACCAAACTGCAAGGAAAGTACGGCTGCAAGCGCTTTTTGCGGGATGGACACCAGACTGTGCTGGAAGACACCAGCCGCCTGCACTACGAACCCTGGGAACTAAAGCAGTTTGAGCATATCGAGTGCGAATGGCCCCTATTCTTTACCTACCTGCTGCTGGATGCCGTGTTTCGGGGCGATCGGGATCAGATTCAGGACTATCAACAACGGCTGCAAGCGGTTCTCGTCGAGCGGGATGGGCTGCACCTGTTGCCAGAGCTATACTACGTCCCGGCAGACCGTGTGGAAGCAGAGCAGGCGAGTCCTCAAAGCCAGAAGCGACTGCCCAACGAGAATGTGCCGCTGGTGTGGGCGCAGAGTTTGTACCTGCTGGGGCAGCTTCTCAGCGAGAATCTTCTAGCGGTGGGCGATATTGATCCCCTCGGTCGTCATCTCCATATCCGGCAGCAGCGCACACCCCAGGTGCAGGTTGCGTTGTTGGCAGAAAATGAAGCGCTTCAGTTCCAGTTAGCCGCCTATGGCATTGCCACTCAGACTCCCACCCAGGCAGAGTCCTTCCAGGTGCGGGAAGCGCAGGAGTTAGCCACCGTTTATACCCAGATTGGACGCAACGATAAACTCGGCCTCAGTGGTCGTCCGGCTCGACGGTTGCGGAGCCTTACCACCGCACGCATCTTTCAAATTCGGGGCGATCGCCTCGTCTTTCTGCCCTCCATTTTCGACAGGCAGCAATTCTATCTCGCTCTTGATCCCCACGTTTTGGTGACGCAGATTCGTACCGAACTGGCGCACATTCAGCGGCACTGGAGCCAGCTTGGACGACCCACCATGACCCTGCTGCTTACCCAGGACATACTGGAAGCAGACGATCCGAACGCGCCCGATACCATGCCGCTGCTGACCTTGCTGCGCGAACTGCACGATGGCAATTGCAATGGGGTGCAGGTGAAGCTTGGACGGCTCAATCAGCTTATGCTCACCGCAACCGTTGAACGCATCGACTTTTTGCACGACTTCGATTTCACCCGATCGCCCGTCCAGGATGCCCTGCCCGAAACCCAGTACCTCAGCTTTCATCCCGATCAACTGGTGCCGCTCAGCATCACGCAAGAGTTTCGGCTGGAGTGCGAAACCAACACGGGGCTACTGCTCTCTAGCCTGAAGCAATCGGCAAACCTGTATGAACAGGTGGAGCTACTGAGTACCCTGGTGCGGCTCAAAGGGTTGGATTTTGATACGGGATTTGGGCAGCCTGCGAAGCGAGTCACCGTCAGCACGTTGCTGGACGAAATTTACGCCAAAGCCGGAACGCTGAAGCAGTGGGCGATCGTCCGTCGTGCTGCTGGACTCCGCAACAAAATCGACATGAGCCTTGCCGATGCCGTTACCGATATTCTGGTACGACAAAAGCAAATTGCCGTCGGTCGCGCCTACAGTGAGGCATCGCTGATCACGCGCCCCGGTTCGCCGATCGAAGTGATGGAGAAAATCACGGAGTTTTGCCGCGAAGACATCCGCGATCGCATGTTGACGCAAGAGATCCTCATCTACCTCAGCCTGCTAATCAAGGCGGAACCCTCTCTGTTTGACGGACTTCTCACGCTCCGAGTTGGCTACCTCATTCTGCTCATCACCAGCGAACTGGCATGGGAACTCAACGTACCGCAAGACGAAGCGTATGAGCGCCTGATGCAACTGAGTCCCCACGAAATGCAAACCCGTCTCCATCATGTGTTGGAAGGCTATCAGGGGTTAGACAAAGCGCTGTTTCGTCAGGAGTCGCTGCCTATCAAAGAACGGCAGATGGATATCGAGTGGATTGTGCGATCGGAACAGGAAGAGGACACTCAGCCCAAAGTCGAAAACTGGTGGCGCAAACGTCAGCTAGACGGCTCCCTCAACCGCGTCCCCAAGCAGTTCTACCCCAACGTGTGGAACCTGCTCAAGCACTGCAAAGGCTTGGTGATTGGCGACAAACTCGAACGCCGCAACCGTCTGGACAGCAAGCTACTGCTGGCAGAAACGACTCCGGGCGAAAAGAACTTTGCCCTCCAGGTCGAACATCTGCTGAACAAAATCCAGGCACCCGAATACCGACAGGTCAACATCGAAGCGCTGATGGAACTCGCCGCGATCGCCGAACAAAACCCCACCCTCCAAATTGAAGACTACATCGTGCTGGATGTCTTGGTCGGTCATGCCGTTCGTCTGGCATGGATGGACGAGCATCTCGATCATCATGATCGCTACGATGACCACAAAGCAGCGGCATGGCGATCGTTCTATGCCAGTTCTCCTTATGATTGTGCCAGCTATGTGGCGAAAGCGCTCCGGTTCTTGACAGAATTGGCTGAAACGGCTCAGGTGGGAATGGGGAGTAGGGAGTAGGGAGTAGGGTGTGGGGTGTCGATGCAACGCTGTCAGCGATCGCATAAGTAGGCGTTACTAAGTTGTGCCGCTAGTCTCCACTGATTTCAACCAGCGCTTCGCCTGTCTGTAGAAGCCGCAGTGCTTCTGGCAGCGTTGCACTCAAAATCTCTTGCAAGCAAGCATTTGAAGTATTCCCACACGTTAACCAAATAATTTGTGGTGGTGATCCTAACCGATCAACTAAATCGGCAAAGTCGCTGTCTTTTGTCATAAAGATAATTCCCTGAGCCTTCGCTGCCTCAAAAATCTCAGGATCTTCAGCATCCCGTAGCCCAACATCTCGTAGAGCGAATGCTGTGATGCCGAATGTATTAGTAATCCAGATTGCGACTTGCTGTGCAACGCTACGCGAACGCAGGAGACAAATGTGCATCCACCCAGATAATCATGCAACCAAGATTGGATGATTGAGCTTACGAGAGGCATACAAAAGTGCTGCCTTCAGATCATCTGCTTCAAGATCAGGCATTTCTTCCAGAATTGCGTCAGCACTCAATCCAGCTGCAAACAGATCGAGAACATCTGACACCCGAATTCTCATGCCTCGAATATAGGGACGACCACCACATTGCCTTGGATTAACCGTAATTCTTTCGAGTAATTCTGACATAACGTTGCATTCTACAATGCGTGTCGCTCAAGTGTAACAAGGGCAGACCGTCAGCGATCGCCACCCAACCTCAGTTAACCAATTTCAGCCAACCAAATAGCTCTCCGATCGTCAACTGTACTCCTGTTGCAAAATCAGGAACAGGCAGCACATCGGTTGCTTCGTCGAAGAAGTTGGGTTGTCTGCTGGGCGCGTAGGTCAAGACGGTTTGTTCGTCGGGGTCGATGAGCCAACCGAGTTGAGTACCATGGGTTAGGCAGTGCAGAATATTTTTGGTGACTTTGATGTACTTCTGATCGGGCGAAAGGATCTCAATTGTCCAGTTGGGTGCTGCTTGAAAGGAGTTGGCAACATCACCCCGATCGTCTACCGGAATGCGCGACCAGGTAAACACGGCGATATCTGGAACGGTCGATCGTCCACCAAACGTGCAACGTAATTCAGGAAATGCCAGCGCCACCCGTTGCGGCTTAACGACGGCATTGATGTTTGTTACCAGTTCACCTTGTAATATGCTGTGCTTTCCCTGTGGCATTGGTTTTTGAATGATTTGTCCATCAATATATTCACTGGCAGGCTTCGTTTCTGGCAGTTGCAAAAATGCCTCTAACGTCAGCGTCTTTTCGGGGACTTGTACCATTGTCTTTTACTCCTGACTTCTGACTCCTGACTTCTGCCTTCTGCCTTCCAACTCATCAGCTACTCCAATCGCAAACCATCCACCTAAACTAAGGAAAACAGTTCTTTCTCATTATGACCCTCCAAGTCTACGGTATTCCCAACTGCGGCACCTGCAAGAAAGCCTTCTCCTGGCTGGAAAGCAACGGGGTTGAGTATGAATTCATGAATACGAAGGAAAAGCCGCCAGCGCGATCGCTCATTCAAAGCTGGGTAGAAGCACTTGGCTCCAAACCGATGCGAAACACCTCTGGGCAGTCCTACCGCGCTTTGGGTACCACTAAAGATGACTGGACAGACGCACAATGGATCGATGCCTTTGCCAATGATGCCATGTTACTCAAGCGACCACTCTTCGTCAAAGACGGCACTGCTGTTATGGTTGGCTTTAAAGATAAACCTGACGTTATTCGTGAAAAGCTTGGTGTGTAGAGTGTCCGTTTAGAATGAATTGAACTTTCCACAAAACAGCAATGCGACGACACGAAGCGTTAGCCATTTTGCATAGCCATCAAAAGACGTTGAAAAGCTTTGGTGTGAAATCTCTAGCGCTGTTTGGCTCTGTGGCGCGAGATGACGCTCGATCGGATAGTGATGTCGATCTGCTGGTTGCGTTCGATCGTCCGGTAGGTCTTTTTACCTTTGTGCGTTTAAAGCGTTACTTAGAAGAAATTTTGGAACGTTCTGTTGATTTAGGTACACCAGACTCTTTGAAGCCATATCTTCGTGAATCGGTCTTGAGAGATTCCATCCATACCTTCTACTTCTGAAGAATGGCGATCGTCTGGCAAACCATCCAGGAAGATCTCGTTCCATTCGCACTTTCCCTACGCCAATTGCTAGATTGAGACCTATGTTTCAAACTACTCGTCGTCGGCTTGCGCTCTGGTATACTACCGTTACAGCGGTGCTGCTGTTGCTGTTTGCCACGGGCTTTTATCTCTACGTGCGGGAGACGTTGATTGAGCGGATGGATGACACGCTGAATCATGTGGTGGAAGTGGTGGGGCGATCGCTCGTCATCGAACCCGTCAATCCCCACTCTGAAGGCGGAGCGCTCCGGGTGAATGTGGAAGCTAGCTTTCGGGACAACGCCGCAACCGGGGAAGATGACCACATCGATCTGGAATGGTTCAGTCCCACTGGCGAATTGCTCTGGTCAACGCTCTCGGAACCGCTGCAAATCCCGCTGCATCTGAACAATAACGGTGAAACCGTTCGCATGGTAAGAGGTTCCGGTGGAGCCTTAAGAGAAGCAGGTACGCAGGAAGGCGAGGAAGCTGAGAACAACGATCGCCAACAACTAACAACCAATAACCAACAACCAACAACCGCTTCCCCCGACTCACTCATTCTCCGCCAAGTCACGCAGCGGATAGAAGTTGGTCGGCAAGTCTTGGGCTATTTGCGGGTCAGCCATCCCTGGTTTGAGGTAACCAAACCTGTCCGCCAATTGGTGTGGGATCTCTTGTTGGGCATTGGACTCATGGTGGCAACTGTCGCCGCGATCGGCTGGTTTCTCTCTGGTCTGGCGATGGAGCCTGTGAGCGAGTCGTACCAACGGTTAAAGCAGTTTACCGCCGATGCATCCCATGAATTGCGTAACCCGATCGCCATCATTCAAACGAATGTCCAGGTCGCGCTGGCAGATCCTGATCCCGATCCCAAAACGCAGCAACAGCATCTCAAAGTCGTCGAGCGATTGACGCGACGGTTGGGGCGCTTGGTGGATGATCTGCTCTTTCTGGCGCGACAGGATAGCGGCATTGTGCAGGCTCGCTGTGTAAATGTATCCGTGGATAGCTTGCTGCGAGACGTGCTGGAAGAACAACAAATGCTTGCCGAAGAGAAGGGCATTCAGCTCGCATTGAGTCTTATAGAGCCAATTGCTAAGAATGGCGCTAGTAGTGCAGCCAGCCAAAGCGGGGTGACGGGAGTGTCGCCTTCGACTACAACGACGATCGCCACAACTCTGTCGTCGCAAGAAACCTGGAGTACGCTCTACGCCGATCGCGATCAATTAGCACGACTCTTTACCAATCTGGTTGGAAATGCATTGCAATACACGCCTTCGGGGGGAACAGTGCTGGTGAAGCTTCAACCAACGAAGCGATCGGGCAATGCATCTCTTCAGATCAGCATAAACGATACAGGTATTGGCATTGCACCAGACGCATTACCACGACTGTTTGATCGCTTCTACCGTGTTGATCAGGCACGCACCCAAACCGCTGCGGCAGGCTCAGGGTTAGGGTTGGCGATTGCGCGGGCGATCGTGGAGAACCATCAGGGGCACATCCATATCGACAGCACGCTGGGTCAGGGTACAACGGTGACGGTGGTTTTGCCGCAGCGGGATGAAGGGTAAGGAATGGGGTGTGGGGTGTGGGTGTGGGGTGTGGGGTGTGAGGAAGCGGAGGGAGAAGAGGAAGCGTGGGGGGCGTGGGGAATAGGTTGTCTACGCTCAATGGTGGTGATCGATAGAACGCTGACTTATGACCAAAGGTAGGGGAAAGTTTAGACGAGGGTTTCTACATTGGTGATGTAGAGCGCTCAGAGGATTGATCTCAGATGCAACAGCTAAGATATTTGGCTTTCGTGGCAGGGGCGATCGGATTCGCCTCCTTTGCGGCACTCTCTGCTTCACAGGTTTCTGCTCAGAGTAGTGTAGGTGGCAGCACTGGTGGCGCTGGAGCAAGTGGTACGACTGGGGTAACGCCGACAGTTCCCTCCACTGGAGTATCACCCACATCACCCTCCACTGGAGTATCGCCCACGTCTCCTTCAACGGGCATAACCACAACACCAGGCACTACGCCCAACAGCACGACAACGCCCTCTACTGGAGCAACTGGTGGCAGCAATGCAGCGCCAACGGGTTCTTATGGTGTCGTTACGCCATCCTATGGAACATCTGTAACGTCTCCCTCAGGAACAACCAGTCCTTACGGCTTGAATACAGGCGGCATGACCTCACCTTCTACTGGCGTAACGAATACTGGCGGTGTAACGAACATCAATGGCACACCTGGCACTACGTCTACTACGTCAGGCAGAACGACGACTCCAGGTAGCACGATGGTGTCTCCGGGTGCGAATCAAACTACGCCTGGTTTGAATACAGCACCCGGTCAGAACACAACCACTCCTGGTCAGAGTACAGTTACAACACCTGGGACTACTACACCTGGAACCTCTACGCCTGGAACTACCACCTCTCCCTCTGTTGCCCCTACAGGTGGTACTACAGGGACAGGTGGGACTCGATAGACGAGATGGCTTGAGTAGGAGTCACTTCAACTCAGTGTTTCGTCACGTTTGATTCTGTAAGTTTCTGGGGCGATCGCGTTGACCACGCTGTTGTTCCAGAAACTCATCCATATCTGCGATTTTGCATGCACAAGATGCTGAGTTAGTGGTTTACCTCTGATCGGTCCCCATTTACTTAATGAATAAATCTTCTGCTTAGGCTGCGTTTGCCCAATCTTTTGCCCAATGCAATGTTTTATGCACCTGTTCTAAGGTTGCCGCTTCGCAGTAGAGCCGCAACACGGGTTCAGTACCACTAAAGCGAATCAGCAACCAGCTTTGATCCGTCAACCGAAACTTGTAGCCATCCACTGAGAGGCAGTCGATCACAGCCTGTCCAGCAATTTCGGTGAGTGGGCTGGTTTCTAGCTGGTGAAGCAGGTTTGCCCGTACATCCATGCCAGCCAGGGGAATATCGATGCGATCGTAGCTGGAGAAAAAGCCTGTCCGTTCCTGAAGTTTGCGATACAGATCGCTCAAATCTAGACCAAAATGCACGATCGCCTCCAGCACATACAGCGCCGACAGCAATGCATCGCGTTCGGGAATGTGGTTGCCGTAGCCGATCCCGCCCGATTCTTCGCCACCCAGAAGTACCTGGGTTTCCAACATGCGATCGGCGATGTACTTGTAGCCCACCGCCGTCTCAAAGACAGGTAGGTCATATAGGGCAGCGACTTTGGGCATCAGATCTGACCCGCTGATGGTTTTCACCAGTTCGCCCTTAAAGCCGCGATTGGCGACCAGATGTTCAATCAAAACGGGGATCAAGATTTGCGAACTGAGGAAACTTGCCTGTCCGTCTACTGCCGCAATGCGATCGCTGTCACCATCAAACACCAGCCCTACAGAAAGCCCAGTGGGGTTCTCCTGACGATGGGCGCGCATTTGTTCAAAAAAGTCAGTGAGGTAGCGTGGCAGTGGTTCCGGTGCGCCACCACCAAAGAGGGGATCGCGATCGCTGTGCAGTTCGCGAATAGGTGTTTTCAGCAGTTTTTCGAGTCCGCCTGCGGCTGCACCATGCATCACATCCGCAAAGACGGTGAGCGTTCCTTGCTGGATCGCCTGACGAATGGCGGCAATATCCACTTTGGTTTCTAACCCCTGACAGTAGCCTTCCCAGGGATTGAAGGTTTGCAGTACTCCAGGGGTGCCTGTCACCGTTTTGCCTTCTGCAAGGAGGGCTTCAATCTGCTGCGTGACGAAGGGTGAAACCGAGCCACCAAAGGCACCTTTCACCTTTAAGCCAGAGTAGCGACCGGGGTTATGGCTGGCGGTAATGACCAACGCGCCCAGGGCATTGTATTGCTTGGCAGCCCAGCTAAAGGCGGGTGTAGGTGCATATCCATCCGACAGCAACACGTCAAACCCTGCGTCTCTCACAGCTTCAGCCGTTGCTAGGGCAAAATCTTCTGACAGAAAGCGCCGATCGTACCCCACAATCACCAGCCTGTTTGCGGCGGTGCTGCCATAGACGTTCGCCAACACCTGCGCGGCTAATGGTGCCACTTGCGTCAGGCGATCGAACGTAAAATCGGCGGCGATGAGTCCGCGCCAACCATCTGTACCAAATTTGATCGGAGTGGACTTAACCGACGCTGGAGAAGGGTGATTCATGGGACAGACAGCCTTACGTGCTTTCGACTCTTGCCCTTCGAGTGTATGCGGAGAACTCCCCCTTCAGCTACCCTCTAGACCAGTGGGGAACGATCGCGGCAAACGGCTTCATAGCCGATGGTACTGACTTTCAGCGTTACTCTTAACACGTTACTGCGACCGATGGCTTTATAAAAGCTTTACATTACGGCTACCATCGTTCAAAGCCGCATGAAATGTGGGTAAAGCTCCCGGTTGCTGCCTTTGCTCTCTCGTGCCTACCGTTTCCGAGAAAGCCTTCAACAACCTCAGCCGTTTACCTGTAGAGGCGCGGCATACGGTCAACAGTCTTTGCCATTGACAAGAATCATCTGCCGCATGCCACACCCCTACGCAGAGAATGGCTCCTTCATCAAGCCTCATTCCTCACTCAGGCTCAAAACTGATAGGTGAGGCTGAAATAGAAGCCTTCATCCTGGGCATCGTTGCCCCGATCGCGCAAGTCCACAAACGGTATGGCATAATCAAGCCGGAGGTTGAGACGGGGAAGCGGTTGCCAGAGCAGCCCTAAGCCGATCGCAGCCAGAAAGGTTTGTTCTGGAAGTGGGTTGGGGTTGTTTGATTTGTTCCAGACGGTGCCCATGTCGAAGAACGGTGCAAGCTGGAAGGTGGGTAGTCCAGCTTCGTCGCGCCCCAATGTGATGCGGTCTTCCACCGAGAAGCGAAACCCGTTATCGCCAGAACGCGCATTTTGACGGAAGCCCCGCAGCGATTGCCCGCCCCCAATCACAAACTGCTGAGAGGGTAAGAGGCTATCCGGTGTAAGCTGCAAGTCAAGTTGGGCGATGAGCAGGTTGCTATTGCCCAATCGCTGTACCCGTTGCGCCTGCCCCTGCCAGCTAAAGAAGCGTCCATCCGGTATGGGCGACTCATTCTCAGTTGCGTCGAGAATGCCCAACCCCAGATTGAACTGCGATCGAAATGCCCAGGCTCCCTGTGGATCACGCCTCACATAGTCTTGCCCGAGCTTGAGGACACGCGTTTTGCTGTTGCCATCGGCATCCGGTCCAATGCCAAACGGGGTGCCTATATCGTTAAAGAGAAAGGTCTGCCCATCCTGGAAGGCAAACCCGACTGAGAGCGCAAATTCCTCTCGCGGCGTGCGAATCAAGGGCTGACGGTAACTCAACTCATAGAGGGTTGTTTCACCGCGAATATCAAACACCTCGAAATCAGGATCGACAATGCGGTTTTTGCTGGGTGCAATCCGCAACTGCACCGTGCCATTCATCGCATTAATAGGTGCAATGTAGTTAAAGTCGAAGGCATCTGACCCGCCGCGCGTGGTTCCAAAGTAGGAGGCAGAAAGCTGATCACCAATGCCTGTGAGGTTGCGGTAGCTGATAGCTCCACCCAGACGGACGGCTCCCACGCTCGGCGGCGAGTAGTTATCTGCTTGCAGCAAGCCGTCGATCGCCTTTGCCTCTGTCACCCGCACAATGAGAATGCTTTGCCCCAGTTGGGTGCCGGGACGCAGACTCGCCTCCACGTTGGTAAACAGCGGGTCGGCTTTGAGCAGGCGCAACTGGTCTTCTAACGCATCACGGCTGAGCGGTGGCTTGGTTCCTAGCTGAATGCGGCTACGCACGTAGTTGGGGTTCAACCGCTGGGTGCCTTCAATGTCGATGCGCTCCAGCGACCCTTCGACCACGCGAATCTGCACAACGCCATTGGTAACGGTCTGGTCAGCCAGAATTGCCCGTGAAGTGATGTAGCCCCGATCGAGGTAAAGCTGCGTAATCGCATCAGCCGCCTGTCGCAGTTGTTCTAACGTAACCGTGCGGTTTTCCAGAGGCTTGGTAATCGGGTCAAGTTCCTTCGCGCCCAAAATGGTGCTGCCCGTCACCTCGATGCGAGTCACGTTGAGTTGAGGGGAGGGCGTGCTAGGTGTCGTTTCTGGAGGCACCGTTGGCGTTGGGGGCAAGATGGGCGACTGATCCGGAGGTGGCGTTGGTGTGGGAGCAGGCTGAATCAGGCGATCGCGGTTTGGGTCGGGCGTGAGCTGACTTGGATCAGGCAATACAGGCGGCGTTGGCGCAGAGGGTGGCGGTTGTACCTGTGCCATCAAGCTGCTGGACTCAATGGGTGCGATCGCGTTTGGGGCATCGATCGCAGTGGTGGCAAGCACTCGCGCTGGCAGCAACCAAAAAATCGCGCCTACCAGCGAAACCCCACACTCAAAACCAAAACCCCTTCGTTGCATGTCTCACCCGTGCTTTAAATCAACGTTCTATGTTTAACGGAAAATGCTTGACTGCATCAGCCTACTCGATGATGCAGCCACTTTATCTCTGATGCAGCTATTTTTATCCTTTCGCTTTCTCTATAAACAAAAATTTGTGCGCCGCACCCATCAAGTGCTGCCCCATTCTACGAGGAAGCAACCCGATGGCAGGAAAATGATGCTCAAACGTGACAAAACTGGAAGAGAGAAGTTTTCCATAGCAATTTCCAATTTAGTGAAGTACAGTCTCAGCAAGGCAGAAGGCAGACTTCGGCGTGAGCGCTCAGTCGAACGAGAGCAGAGGGCAGAAGGTCGAGAAAGCGGGATTTCCTTCTGCCTCCTGCCTCCTGCCCTCTGCCTTAAACCCTAAAAACTTGATCAATTAAGTTATGACGCACGAATGAAAGCGCTGCCGGGTTGCAGAGTAGGATGTAACCTGATCTGCCTTTGAGTTCTGCTATGTCGCCTCGGCTTCCTGCTGCACGTCCACCGCTCCGCCATCGTAAAAGGCTGTGGTTTGAGCGCCTGATGGCGATCGTAGCGCTGGCAAACCTTGGTCTGGTTGTCTTTGACCTGAGCTACATTCCCCTGCGGAACTTTTGGCTCTTGGGCAAGGTGAAGCTGCCCCTGTTACCCACCGTGACGCTTCCCATGCCCCCTGCTCCGGCTGTGTGCAAACCCCTGGGCGAGATTCCTGACAAAGCGACGTTGTTCACCGCTTGTTACGATCGCGTCAAAGGCATCGAAGCCTACCGGGAGACCCAGGCATACCTGGAGAACGTGAATCAACTGGAGCAGCTCATTCAGCAAGAGGGTGTGCGATCGCCAGCAGTGGCTCAAGCGCTCAAAACCCTGCAAGAGCAAAGTACGCGCATGATTAACGAGAACTGGTTTACGGTCGCCAACAAAGCTGGCACGCTAGAAAAAATCAAAGACCGGATGCGCGATCGCATCTATGTCGAAAAGGCGACCATTGCAGCTTCTTTAGTAAGCACCGATCCGGCACAACGACTTGCCTTTGAAGAAGCCACCCGCCGCCGGGCAAAGCGATCGTCCCAAAAAGCCTTCAATCTCTTTTGGACGGCAGATTACCTTGCTCAAGCTGGCGTGCAACAAGAACTTACCTGGTTTGACGATCGCATCCGGCACCTGATACAAACCAATTACTACCGTTCAATCGAAGAAAACGGGGAGTTCACGAATAACTTTTGGGTGCTGGATGCTCCCTTTGTCATTTTGTTTGCGATCGAATTTCTGGCTCGTACCTGGTACATCAGTTGGCAATATAAGAGCGTCCGCTGGCAAGATGCGGCTCTCTGGCGCTGGTATGATGTCCTCCTTTTCTTTCCCTTTGGGCTGCTGTTTTATCCCTGGGCATGGCTCCGCGTGATTCCAGTCAGCATTCGCCTTCATCAAGCCCATCTCATCGATCTAGAGGAACTTCGCGGACAAGCCACGCAAGGCTTTGTGGGCAGCATTGCCGAAGAATTAACCGAAGTAGTGGTGGTGCAAGTGCTCAATCAGGTGCAGCAGGCTGTGCAGCAAGGCGAAATTATGCGCTGGTTGTTACAGCCCAAAAACAATCAAATTTCGGTCAATAACGTAGACGAAATTACAGAATTGGTCTCGTTATTCATCAAGCTAACGGTGTATCAAGTCTTGCCCAAAGTGCAGCCCGATCTGGAAGTTTTGTTGCGTCACACCATTGAATCGGTTCTGAATCAAACGCCCGCCTACCAGACGCTAAAAGCTATGCCGGGACTGAGCGACGTGCCTACACAATTGATCGATCGCCTGGTATCTGAAGTGCTACAAGCAACCTACAGCACTCTTACAATGGCGCTTGAAGATCCGATCGGCACCCAACTCACAAATCGCCTCATCCAGAACTTTGGACAAACCCTTGGCAAGGAAGTTCAAGAACAGCAAGTGACCAATGAATTGAAAACCTTAGTCAATGATTTCCTCGAAGAATTGAAATTGAATTACGTGAAGCGATCGGCAGAAATCGATGTCGAAACTTTGCTGGAAGAAACCCGTCAACTTCAGCAAAGCGCGAGAAGACAGACGAATCTCTGAGCCTGGTCGGTGGGCAGAATTACTATGAAGCGATCAGCTTGAGAGTTTTGAGTTTTGAACAGCTACCAGTCATCAGTGAACAGTTATCAGTGAATCAGTCTGGCTGACTGACAAATCTTTGAGCGCGTACTTGAACCCGCCCTGCACTGAAAGTGCGGGCTAATGGAGGGAAGTCCTCTGAAGAGGACTAAGTAGGAAGGCACAATTAAATATAAAATCTGCGTAGGATGGGTTAGCGAAGCGGAACCCTTGCTGCCAAGGGTTTTGATGCGTTACGGCTATACCTAACACATCCTACATTTGATTCCACCCAGCTACTTAGGAGCGCCTGACAACCCGTTTTAACGGGTTTCGCACCATTAGCCCGGATTTGAATTCTATCCATTACGCCTGGAGTTTAGACTAAAGAGCGAGGAAAGGCAGCCAGACCGAACGATCTGACTGCTTAATAGTCAAGGACGTTTCAAATCACTTGACTATGAGTAATTTTGACAAGCTTCGAGCCTTTCGGCATCAA
>JAHHHL010000048.1 GCA_019359375.1 Lyngbya sp. HA4199-MV5 | reverse complement strand
TGCACTGAACCAAGGACGACTCCGAGCCATGGCTTGTCCTCCTAATCTCAATCTCACCGGCTTAAATTGTATTGCCTCTCTTGAAAGAGTTAGCTTAAGTTGAAACCAATGACGACCGTTCGCCCCTTCAGAAGACTAAATTTCCGGTCTTATTTAATCCGCGATCCTTTCAAGGGTCTCTCTCGCACCGTGCCCCTCCAATGCGTTAATAAAGAAAAGCGCAACCACGAAAAGGGTTGATCAGAAACGAATATGGCAAAAAACCCCAAGCCCAGTGAACAGCGAATCGTACTGGAGAATATAAGCTGGCAGAAGTTTGAAGCACTCTTGATCGAAATGGAAGCCGATCGCGCCTCTCGCTTTACCTACGATCGCGGTCGGCTGGAACTCATGACTCCGCTTGAAGAACACGATCGCTGCCACAAGCTGATCGAATCGCTCATTCTCGTTCTTGCTGAGGCGATGAAGCTACCAGTAGAAGGCTACAAAACCCCAACGTTAAAGCGGTCTGATTTAGGGATAGCTGTGGAACCCGACACTGGCTATTACATCCAGCACGAGCAGCAGGTTCATGGCAAGGCGGCGATCGACCTCACTGTTGATCCGCCACCAGACTTAATTCTGGATGTTTCGTTCAATCAGAGTGCTTTAGATAGACTCTCGCTGTACGCCGCGATGGGCGTGCCTGAAGTGTGGCGCTATGTCAGCCAACCGGGAGATGATTTTTTGAAGGGGCAGTTGCACATTTATGGGTTAGAGCAGCAACGCTATAGCCAGATCGCCAACGGGTTTGCGTTTCCGTTTTTGCCTGCGGGTCGCATTCTCCAGTTTATTGACGAGAGCGATGCGCTAGGGTTGATGACAGCACTGCGATCGCTTCGCGAATGGCTACACGTCCATCATGAAGGCAAGCCATAGCCAGCAAATGGAGCTAAAACGATGAACTCTCTCACCTCTACAACCAAATTTCTCAGTGCGGTGCCCGTGCTGCCAGCGGTTGATCTGGCTATCACGATCGCCTTTTACGAGCAGATGGGTTTTACCACCGAGTTTCAGTACGAGGATTATGCGGGCTTGCGTCGTGGGGGTGCATCGCTTCACCTGTGGCAATGCAGCGATCGCCAGATAGCAGAAAACACAAGCTGTCGCATTAATGTCAGCGGTATCGACGCTCTTTACGAGGAATACCAGACGCACGGCGTGATTCATCCCAATGGGGCGCTCACCACGAGACCCTGGGGTTTGCGAGAATTTACCGTTTTAGATCCCAGTGGGAACTGTGTTGTCTTTGCAGAACAGCCTGCAACGGTTAATCGGCGCGATCGGACAGATTGAGGGGAGACAGGAGAAGTTGTTGGTTTTTAGTTGTTAGTTTTTAGAAGGAGTCAGGAGCCAGAAGGCAGAGGGCAGAGGGCAGAAGGCATAAGGGCGGGGGATAAGGGAGGAAGGCTAAAGGCTAATGTATTAACTCGTCTGGTTAGCCTTAATATGCGGCGCGTTACGCTGGCGCTAACGGCACCCTACGCGGTTAATGTTTTGAATCAGTACAGCTAAAGGCTAAAAAGCTGATTGCTGACCGCTGACCGCTCAATCAACTCAAAACTCTTCCCGACTCCCGACTCCCGACTCCCACTCCCGACTCCCCACTCCCGCCCAACGCTGAAATACCGATACAATAAAGCGTGTTCTCCCGGCGTGCTTTGTATGACTGCTCCGATCGCTGCCCCGTTCTCTCCTGAAGAAATCGCCGCAGAGGGCATTAAGCCAGAGGAGTACGCAGAAATTGTGCGTCGTCTGGGTCGCCACCCCAATAAGGCTGAGTTGGGTATGTTTGGGGTGATGTGGTCGGAACACTGCTGCTACAAGAACTCGCGTCCGCTGCTGAAGCAGTTCCCGACAGAGGGCGATCGCATCCTTGTAGGTCCTGGTGAGAATGCTGGAGTCGTCGATTTAGGCAATGGCTTGCATCTGGCATTCAAAATCGAGTCGCATAACCACCCTTCGGCTGTGGAACCCTTTCAAGGTGCAGCGACGGGTGTAGGCGGCATCCTGCGCGATATTTTTACGATGGGGGCACGCCCGATCGCACTGCTGAATTCCCTCCGCTTCGGTTCGTTGGATAACCCTCGGACGCGTCGTTTATTTAGCGGTGTGGTCTCTGGCATTGCTCACTACGGCAACTGTGTCGGAGTTCCCACTGTGGGCGGCGAAATTTACTTCGATCGCGCCTACTCCGACAATCCGCTGGTGAACGTGATGGCGCTGGGCTTAATGGAAACACCTGAAATCGTTGTCTCTGGTGCAAAGGGCATCGGCAACCCGGTGCTTTATGTCGGTTCTACAACGGGACGAGATGGTATGGGCGGTGCAAGCTTCGCCAGCGCCGAGTTGAGCGATGCCTCAATGGACGATCGACCCGCAGTACAAGTCGGTGATCCCTTCTTAGAAAAATCCCTCATTGAGGCGTGCCTGGAAGCCTTCAAAACGGGCGCTGTCGTTGCCGCTCAAGATATGGGCGCAGCGGGCATTACCTGCTCCACCTCCGAAATGGCGGCGAAAGGTGGCGTGGGCATTGAATTTGACCTGAATTTGATCCCCGTGCGCGAAAGTGGCATGGGGCCCTACGAATACCTGCTTTCCGAATCCCAGGAGCGCATGCTGTTTGTCGCCCATAAAGGACGGGAACAAGAACTCATCGACATCTTTGAGCGCTGGGGACTTCATGCCGTCGTCGCAGGTACGGTCATTGAGGAGCCGATCGTTCGCATTCTGTTTAAAGGCGAAGTTGCGGCTGAAATCCTTGCCACTGCACTTTCTGACAACACACCCATCTACCATCGTGAACTGTTAGCCGAACCACCCGACTACGCCAAACAAGCCTGGGCATGGTCTTCCGACAGCTTGCCATCCTGCACGCCTGAAGGTATCGAGATTCAGGGCACGCAGCACACCTGGAACGACATTCTGCTGCGACTGCTGGCAAGCCCCACGATCGCCTCTAAACGTTGGGTCTACCGTCAGTATGATCATCAGGTGCAGAATAATACGGTGATGCTGCCCGGTGGTGCCGATGCCGCGATCGTGCGTGTCCGACCCCACACCCCACACCCCACACCCCACACCCTCCCCGGCGTAGCCGCCACCGTTGACTGCAATCCCCGCTACGTCTACCTCCATCCCTATGAAGGTGCCAAGGCAGCAGTGGCAGAAGCAGCACGAAACTTAAGCTGTGTAGGCGCTGAACCGTTGGCGGTGACGGATAATTTGAACTTTGGCAGTCCCGAAAAGCCGATCGGCTACTGGCAACTTGCCGAAGCCTGCCGTGGTTTAGCCGAAGCCTGCAAGGAGTTCAGTACGCCCGTTACAGGTGGCAACGTCTCGCTCTACAACGAAACCCTGGATGCAGACGGCAAACCCCAACCCATTTACCCCACACCCGTTGTCGGCATGGTTGGTTTAATTCCCGACTTAACCAAAATCTGCGGTCAAGGCTGGCAATCAGAAGGCGATTTGATTTACCTGCTCGGAGCAACGACAGAACCTCCAGAATTCGACTCTCCCCTCTCCCCTCTCTCCTCTCTCCTCACCCTCGGCGCTTCAGACTACCTGGCAGTCATTCACAGCACGATCGCAGGCATCCCTCCCGGTATCAACTTTGATCTGGAACGCCGCGTGCAGGCAGCCTGTCGTGAGGGCATTCGTCACGGTTGGGTGCGATCGGCGCATGACTGTGCTGAAGGTGGCTTAGCCGTAGCGCTGGCAGAATCTTGCCTGAGTGGACAACATGGGGCAACGATCGACCTTCCAGCTTCAACTGCCCGGTTCGATCACCTGCTCTTTGCAGAAGGTGGTGCGCGAATAATTGTATCGATCGCGCCTGTTGCTCAGGTCGATTGGGAAGCTTACCTAAATCAGCACCTTTCAAAAAACTGGCAACTGATCGGCACCGTCACGGCAACCACATCGTCTTTGCAGATCAGCACGAATGCAATCTCGCTGCTTAACGTCACGCTTGCCGATATGGGCGATCGCTGGCACCGCGCGATCGAACGTCAGTTAGATCAATAACCTCTTGCAGTTTTCTGTATTCGTAGATACATTTGAAGACTTTAAGAGCCAGCTTCATAATTGTTACGATGTAATCGTCAGTTAATGAGAAGATTAAACAAATATTAAGTGATGGTTGTTTGCACCCTCATTACCTGACTTTTCTTACCCATCCCATCCCCAGCCAGGAGCTGAACTGCGGCATGACACTCGACCAACCCTTCTCTGTTGACCCGTCCTTTGCTCAGCCTGCATCGCTTCTGGCTACACCTACCACTTCCGACACGCTGGCAGACCTGTCCGATTCAGACAAACCGGAGGAAGCTTGTGGTGTGTTTGGTATTTATGCACCAGAGCAAGATGTTGCCAAGCTAGCTTACTTCGGGCTCTTTGCGCTGCAACATCGTGGGCAGGAGTCGGCAGGCATTGCCACGTTTGACGGCGATCGCGTCCATTTACACAAAGAAATGGGGCTAGTTTCCCAGGTCTTTAGCGAAACCATTTTAGGCAAGCTGACAGGAACGATGGCGATCGGACATACTCGCTACTCCACTACAGGCTCCAGCCGCGTGGCGAATGCCCAACCAGCCGTGGTGGAAACTCGCTTAGGCTATCTGGCGCTGGCGCACAACGGTAATCTGGTGAATGCATCTGACCTACGCGACGACCTGCTGCAAAGCAACTTTACCCTCCTCACCACCACCGATTCGGAAATGGTTGCGCTGGCGATCGCTGAAGAAGTCAACAACGGCAAAGGGTGGCTCGAAGGAGCTATTAGTGCCCTTCACCGTTGTCAGGGGGCGTTTAGCCTCACGATCGGCACTCCCACAGGTATGATGGGCATCCGTGATCCCAACGGCATTCGTCCACTTGTTATCGGCACCCTTCCCCAAGCAACGCCCACTGAGCCACTCCGCTACGTCCTCGCATCCGAAACTTGCGGCTTGGACATCATCGGCGCAGACTATGTGCGCGATGTCGAACCGGGTGAACTGGTGTGGATTACTGAGGAAGGGCTAGCATCCTTCCATTGGACCAAAGAGACGGCACCCAAACTCTGCATCTTCGAGATGATCTACTTTGCCCGCCCCGATAGCGTCATGCAGGCAGAAAGCCTCTATAGCTATCGGATGCGGATTGGTCGTCGGTTGGCGATCGAGTCTCCCACCGATGCCGATATTGTCATTGCTGTACCAGATTCTGGCATTCCTGCCGCGATCGGCTACTCTCAAGCATCGGGCATCCCCTACGCCGAAGGGCTGATTAAAAACCGCTACGTGGGTCGTACCTTCATTCAGCCAACTCAGATCATGCGCGAATCGGGCATCAAAATGAAGCTCAATCCGCTGAAGGATGTGCTGACAGGCAAACGCGTCATCATTGTGGATGATTCGATCGTGCGAGGCACCACCAGCCGCAAGATTGTGAAAGCACTACGCGACGCGGGAGCCACCGAAGTTCACATGCGGGTCTCTTCACCACCCGTCACCCATCCCTGCTTCTACGGCATCGACACCGACAGCCAGGATCAACTCATCGCCGCTACCAAATCTGTCGCTGAGATCACTGACCAAATTGGCGTTGATTCTCTCGCCTACCTGACCTGGGAAGGGATGCTAGAAGAAACTCGTCATGATCCTCAAAACTTTTGCTCTGCCTGCTTTACAGGGGATTATCCCGTACCCGTACCCGAACCTGTGAAGCGATCGAAACTCAAGCTAGAGACGATCGCACCTTTAGAAACGGTCACGACGGCTTGATAGGTGAAGGATGAGGGATGAGGGATGAGTTTTGAATTCAGGAGTCAGCTTCTTATCCTTTATCCCTTTCCCCCTGCCTCCCCCGCTCTCTCTGCTTCCCTTGCTCCCCCTGCCTTCTGCCCTCTGCCCTCTGCCTCCTAAGTCATCTGGTGATTAAAATACTCAGAGGTCATCAAGCCCGATCGGCTAGAGCGACGCGTGTAATTCTTCAGCATGTAGTTCAGGTCATCTGGCAAAAGAGACGCTGTAAGGGCATCGTGCGGGGTGATCACGCCGCCTTCATACAGGTCAAACAATGCCTGGTTGAGGGTTTGGCTCCCGTCTTTACCTTCTTCCATCAGTTGATAGATTTCTTCGATCGCGCCCTTCTGGAGGTAATCTCGAATGGTGTCGGTGTTGAGCATGATTTCCAGAGCCGCCGTGCGTCCGCCGTGAACGGTTGGCACCAATGCTTGAGCAATCACTGCACGGAGAGCATCCACAATTTGAATCCGCACCGTTTCTTGCTCTTCGGGCGTGTAGAAATTTAGCAACCGCTTGAAGGCATTCACAGACCCTTTAGTATGCAGCGTACCCAAAACTAAGTGACCTGTGAGAGAGGCACGAATAGCGGTATCGACGGTTTCTCGATCGCGCATTTCGCCGATCAAAATAATGTCTGGATCTTGGCGCAGTGCGCCCCGAAGCGCATCCTTAAATTCCTGGGTGTGCAGCCCCACTTCTCGCTGAGTGACAAGCGACTGGTTCGAGGTGTGAACGTACTCAATGGGGTCTTCGATCGTCACAATCTTGCGCGGCAGGGTTTCATTGACATGTCGCAGCATGGCGGCAAGCGAGGTCGATTTTCCAGAGTTGACCGAACCCGTCACTAAGATGAGACCTTGCCGTTCCTCTGCCAGCACGCCCAAAATCTCCGGTAGCCCCAATTTCTTCAGCGTTGGCACATCCAGCGAAATCAAGCGGAGCACCATTGCTCCACCCATAATCGACTGCGAACAATTCACCCGGCAGCGCACCATGCCTTCGTAGAGAATAGCGGTATCCAGTTCTTGCCGTACCTTAAACTGCTCTTGTTGGGCTGGTGCTAACACTTCTTGCAGAAACTCTTCAAACTGCCGTGCGGTGATTTTGCCGTAGGACTCCTGTTTGACCATCTTGCCCTGAATCCGGAACCGCACCGGCTCACCTACTTGCAGATGAATGTCAGACGCACGCTGCTTACAGGCATCTTCTACCATGACCTGCACAGTGCCCTGACGCTGCACATCACGCCCTGGACCATCCAGCGCGATCGCATTGAGACTCATCGCCTCCGTTCCTTGTGCTGTCGGTCCACAGTTAACGCGACCCTGCATAAAGCCAGGAATCCGCACGTCAACGTCCAGCTTGCGTACTTCCAGGTAATGCTTGAGTTGCTGGGGTGTCAGCACTTCCTGAAGGTAATGCCGAAACTGCTCTGGCGTGAGTGGTGCGAGATGATCTTGCGGCAGCAGCTTACCGCTCATGCGATAAAAGGGTGGTCGCCCAGACTGAAGGTATAGCGCTGTTGCTCCACGGTCATAAGCGTCTTGAATGACAAACCGGATGGATGTACTGGCATCAGGTTTCGATCCGGTAGAAGCATTAGTAGCAGTCATAACTCGTGGCTTCCCAAGCGAAGAGAAAGTGAGGATGAATTTCAGGGACTCGTATCAGAACGGTGTGCTAAACGCGATCGCAGGTGGTTGAACCATGGCACTGAGCGCATAACGTGCAAGTACGGCTTGAAGAATATCTGCATCGTATCTCAAGCTGCCGTCACGCTATGAAGCCTTGAAGTCAGCCAGGTACCATGCCTTACCTCGGTATGATTGCACCTGATTACCCAATCACTGCCATAAACAACCCTATTTAACCGATTCATCAACATTTCTGCAATCGAAAGAGGTAGTGAACTAAAAGTATAGTCTGTTAAAGGCGAGCCTTCAGACCAGAAGTTGTTTCAGCAAAAAGTGGCAGGCTGAGCTAGCTGCTTCTGCAATCTAATTTACCCTGCTGCGGTGAAGCACTATCACATAAGCTTTAGTGAAGTTTGATGAAATCTTCATCAAGTTGGTGGACCGCTACTGTTTTAGCCATCGCACAACTCTAAAGCCATTAAGTAGCCAGATGGAATCAAATGTAGGATGTGTTAGACATAGCCGTAACGCATCAGAACCATTAGCAGCATGGGTTACGCTTCGCTTTTCTGATATGCCGGAACGGCTTTACCCATCCTACGCAGATTTTATATTTAATTGTGCCTCCCTACTTACAGAGACGGGAAACCTGACCAGCGCTTCTGTGCGTGACAAACAAGTGAGAAAGATGCACCGAGGCTGGTTTGTGGTAAGGCTACTGACCGAAGGCGGGCATCATGCCATCGCTCTATGCCACCAGCAGCACAACGGCGTAAGCTGAAATCCCTTCTTCACGTCCCGTTGCATCCAGTTTTTCGTTTGTAGTGGCTTTGATACCGACCTGATTCGGTTGGAGCTTGAGGGCGGTAGAGAGACGATCGCGCATTGCTGAGATGTGTGGCTTGAGTTTTGGACGCTCTGCCACGACTACAGAGTCAATATTACCGATCGTCCAGCCCTCCGCTTGAATCAGGCGATCGACCTGCATCAGCAATGCCACGCTGTCTGCCCCTTTCCAGGTGGGATCAGTGGGTGGAAAGTAGTGCCCAATGTCACCCAGACTCAGCGCACCCAGCATGGCATCCATAATCGCGTGCGTCAGCACATCGGCATCACTATGCCCCAGCAAGCCCAGTTCATGCTCGATTTCTATTCCTCCCAGGATAAGTGGACGATCGCTCACCAGGCGGTGCATATCATACCCATTGCCAATCCGAATCTTCGTCATCAGCCTACGGCGCTCAACGTTTTGATTATAGAGGGAGGCGCGTGGTCAGCTTGGGGAAGAGTTGTTAGTTGTTAGTTGTTGGTTGTTAGAGAAGAGGGGGAGTCAGGAGTCAGGAGTCAGCTTTCTAACCTCTAAGCAGTCAGCTATTAGCTTTTTAGCCTTTAGCCTTCATCCCTCACCCTTCTGCCCTCTGCCCTCTACCTTTCCCTACGCGATCGGCACCAGATCCGCATAATCTGCCTTCAGGTCTGCTTCTGTCAAACTATCCAGCGGGTCTTGTGGTGTCCAGAGGAGTTCAAACGCCAGCAGGAACCGCGATCGCACGAGTGAAATATCCGCCAACACATCGCGTAGCAGTGACGTTGAATAAATCTCATTAAAGAGCGGTTGGTCGTCTGCGGTACCCAGCAGCAACGTCACCACAATGTAAGCGGGATCGGTGGGGGTGCTTGGCACCTCGGCTGGTTGCTGGCTCACGACTCCATTCACGTTTGTGAGAGTTTCGGCACTAAATTTGGCGCGTTCTTGCAGCGAAAACTTGTTGAAGAGGGTTTCTGCTTCTTCACGGCTATCAACGGTTTGCGAGCAGGCTAAAACGTGTGTCCAGAAATCAGCGTTTTCAAGCAGCACGTTCGCCGTCTCTTGCAGCAGTTCAAACAGTCCCTCTGGAGTTGCTGTATTTGCCCGTAGCGCGATCGCTGAAAATTGAGTTTGAAGACGCTTGGCGCGCGATCGCAGCACCACTTGTAGCCTGCTAACCGTCACAATGTCGTTGGTCAGTTCCAGGCTGTCAGCAGATTCTTGCTCTGACGATTCTTCTAAATGATCCATAACACCCTGTTGCGTAGCGATCGCTGACTTTAGCTTGACGTATCTATATGCCTATATTTCTACAAAGTTGCAAATCTACAAAGTTGCAAATCGATAATTACGTTGCAGCGTTAGCCGCTTGATGTGCTTTAGCTTTAACCCGTTTGGCGGCGATCGCGTTAGCTCAAGCCAGAAATCAAGGTTGCAGCACGCCTCTCCGCACGGGTTCACCAGCATTATGACCTTACAGTTGCACCATATCCGTATACTCGGTGAGCAATTCGTCGTAGGTCAGGCTGTCGGATGATTCTTGGGGACTCCACAGCAGCTCAAAGGTCATCAGGTAATCGGATGGCAGTGATGCCAATCGCTCTAGCGCTTGGCTCAGTTCTTCTTGCGTCCGGATGTGATCAAAGAGTGGTTTGTCGTAAGCGGTGCCTACCAGTAGTGTCACCACGATATAGGATGCAGGATCTTCGTCCGGATCAGGCTTGAAGCGATCGTTCTGCCGCACTCTGCCGCCTACATTGGTTAAGGTCTCGACGCTGAATTTGCTACGCTCGGCGATCGACAGCTTGTTAAACAGGGCTTCAGCGTCTTCTCGACTTTTGACTACTTGGGAATCTGCCAGGACGTGTGACCAGTTTTCGGGCATTCTCAGCAGTGCTAAAGCCGCTTCCTGTACCAGTTGCAGCAACCCTTCTGACGTGTCTGTATCAACGTCCAGGCTGAGGGCAGTCAACTCTGACTGAATCTCACGAGCCTCTGCCAGCAGTGCTACCTGCACTTTGCTCACCGTGATAGTGTCGTTGTCCAGCTCGGTGCTGCCAGCCCCACCGGAACTACGTATGGCTTTGATGACGAAAAAAACAAGCCCAAAGACGACGATCGCCGAAACCCCAAGCAAAATCAGGGCGACAATCCAACCCACGCCAGAGTCATCTGTCGCAGCTTGACTGTTGCTGTTGTTGCTATACCCATTGTTGCGGTAAGGGTCATTATAGATGCTGGGACCACCAGGGACGGGCACGATCACCGTACCGCCACCACCGTAGGAGCGATCGCGCTGGTAAGACGGGCTGTTGCTGAAACTGCTAGAGGAACCCGACGATCGGGAGCGACTAGAACCCGACGAGCTAGAACCGGATGAGCGTGACGGGGAAGACCGAAAGGAACCACCCCCACTGCGCCCACCACTACTGCGAGCGGAAGCAGCAGCATCAAAGGTCAGGTGAGCACTGGTCGTATTGTTGGTTGTATCCGTAGTGGGGTGAATGGTGATGGTGCTCGCCAAGAGTGCGCCTACCGCGATCGCACTGTAGCGCCGAAAGCTGAAATGTCCCATGAGTTGAAGTTATGGATATAGGTTCGATCGCAAACCGTCACGCCTGACCCTACTGTCCATTGTAGGCAATCTACCCTGGGCAATCTTGTCTTGCTATGATTCTTGACCAAGGTGTTCTGCAAGCCACTGAGCGTAGAGGTCTGGGCGGCGATCGCGGGTACGTTCAAGCTGCTGTGTCTGCCGCCACTGCGCGATCGCCTGGTGGTTTCCCGATCGCAACACCTCTGGCACCCCCCATTCCCGAAACACAGGCGGACGGGTGTATTGAGGGTAATCGAGCAGCCCATCTTCAAAGCTCTCAGCCTTGAGGGATTCTGCTTTGCCGACTGTACCGGGCATTAACCGGATGACCCCATTGAGCAGTGCCAAGGCTGGAATTTCGCCACACGTCAGCACAAAATCTCCCAGCGACACTTCGCGAGTCACCAGATGCAACACTCGCTCGTCAACACCCTCATAGTGCCCACAGATGATGACAAGCTGATCACAGTCGATCGCCCACTGCTGAAACATGGGTTGGCGCATCGGTTCACCCTGCGGTGTCATCAACAGCACCTCACGTCGAGGCAAGACGGGTAAAGATTCGACAGCCGCAAAAAGCGGTTCCGGTTTCATCAACATCCCAACGCCGCCGCCATACGGTTCATCGTCTACGCGATGATGCTTATCTGTTGTAAAGTCGCGGGGGTTGGTAAAATGCACAGTAGCGATTTGCTTCGCGAAGGCTTTACCCAGCAAGCCCGAACTCAAGGGTGAGGCAAAAAAATCGGGAAAGAGCGTGACCAGATCAAAGCGCATTGCCGGGAGGGGGAAGGAGAAAGGGATGAGGGATGAAGGCTAAAAGGTTGACCGATGGGTAGGAGGCAGAAGGCAGAAGGCAGGAGGCAGAGGGGGCAAGGGGAGCAGGGGAACAAGGGAAACAGAGGGAGTTCTTGGTTTGTGGTTTTTAGAAGGAGTCAGCTATCAGCTTTTTAGCCTTGAGCCTTCATCCCTCCGCCTTCCTACTCCCTACTCCCCCTCTTCTCTAACAACCAACAACTGGTTAAACTCAAAACTTCCATGCTGACCGTTTCAACCCTAGCAGTTGGATGAGAAGATTAAATAAAATCTTGAGGTTCGTAAGCTGACGTTTTCGTGATCTGGCATGATGAAGCCTGAGAGAGCGAAAAGCTTTAAGGTGCGGTTTGTGCCCGTGACGATCGCTCAACGCCTTAGGCTCCGTCCTTGCAATCATTTTGCCAAGCAAACACTATGATGAGGACAACGCGCGCGGCACGCGGCACTATGAATCAAAGCAGCGTCTACACCTCAGTCATGAAGCTATCCATCATGAAACTATGGGAGCGCTTTTTTCCTACCGCGCCCGATCTTGCAGCGTCGCCAATCGCGGCTACGTCGCCAATTGACGTTCAGTTCCTTGGAGAGAACATGCCCCAGTCTACGAAAACTGCCATTATGGTGATTGGGGGAGCAGAAGATAAGGTTCACGGACGGGAGATTCTGCACAGCTTTTTTGGTCGTTCAGGGTCTACCGAGGCTCGCATTGCCATTATTCCCTCTGCTTCCCGTGAGCCTGCCATTATTGGCGATCGCTATCTGACGATCTTTGGCGAAATGGGCGCAAAGGGCGTTGAAATTCTAGACATCCGCGATCGGGAGCAATGCGAAGACCCTCTGATGCAAAGCTACGTCGAAAACTGTACGGGCGTTTTTATGACAGGGGGTGACCAACTGCGGCTCTGTGGTTTGTTAGCCGATACTCCCCTCATGAAAACGGTGCGAGACCGGGCACAGCAAGGTGACATTACCCTGGCTGGGACGAGCGCAGGCGCAGCCGTCATGGGTCATTATATGATTGCAGGGGGAGGGAGTGGCGAATCGCCAAATCGAGCCTTGGTGGATATGACGACGGGGTTGGGCATCATACCCGAAGTGATTGTGGATCAGCATTTTCACAACCGCAATCGGATGGCTCGGCTGATGAGCGCGATCGCAGCCTACCCTGATCGGATGGGCATTGGCATTGATGAAGATACCTGTGCCCTATTTGAAGGGGATGGTACGCTGCAAGTAATTGGCAAAGGCACTGTGACGATCTTAGATCCAGGCGATCTCTGTTACACCAATCACACCAAGGTTGGCGCAACCGATCCGCTCAGTATTGGCAACTTGCGGTTGCACATCTTAAGCCACAGCGATCGCTACGATTTTCACAAGCGGATGCCGATTTTTCCTGGCTGCGGCATCGTCTAGTGCATGTCAAGTGACCGCGATCGCGCCTAAAACGATGGGTGGCGATCCATACTCGTTGAGCTAGCTGCTGTTGATCAAGCACGTCTGACAAAGCGAATCTTCCAAAGCAACGATTAAGGATGCTTGTTTCCTTGCTAACCCCCAGTGCTATTGGTTCTGCTGCCTTCCTCGGCTGGCACTTTTATCCACACACCCTCTATTTTAGCGCTGAAATGTTCGTCGTGAACAGTCCGTCGGCTTTTGAGAGTTTGAAACTGGTAAATCGTTCCCCATGCACCGCTGTTGAAGACAACTGCCTAAACACAGCCATCGATCTCGCCGTTAGCCAGCTTTGAATCGGTACCTTCATCACATTTAATTCAGACACATTCATCAGAGTCCCTCCTAAACCTTCAGTGTCATGAAAATACTCAAAGTACAGACATTACGCGGTCCCAACTATTGGAGCATTCGACGACAAAAGCTCATCGTGATGCGTCTGGATTTGGAGGAATTGGCAGACAAACCCTCAAATGTAATTCCCGGCTTTTACGAAGGGCTGACGGAGACACTGCCCAGCTTGATTGAGCATTTTTGCTCTCCAGGATGCCGGGGCGGTTTTCTGAGTCGTGTGAAAGAAGGCACCATGATGGGGCACATCATTGAGCATGTTGCCCTGGAAATTCAAGAATTGGCAGGGATGGTCGTGGGGTTTGGACGCACCCGCGAGACGGCGAATCTTGGCACCTATCAGGTGGTGTTTGAGTACCAGGACGAGCAGGCAGGGCGCTATGCTGCTAGAGCCGCTGTGAGGCTTTGCCAGAGCATTATTGAAACGGGACACTATCCCAAAGAAGAACTGGAGCAAGACTTGCAAGATCTGCGATCGCTCTGGGCGGATGCCTCCCTGGGTCCCAGTACCGAAACCCTGGTAAAAGAGGCAGATGCACGGGGGATCCCCTGGTTTCAACTCGGTGCCCGTGCCATGATTCAATTTGGCTATGGGGTGCATCAAAAGCGCATTCAGGCAACGCTGAGCAACCGCACGAGCATTCTGGCGGTTGAGCTGGCATCCGATAAGGAAGGCACAAAGCAAATCCTGCGGGAAGCAGGCGTTCCGGTGCCTCGTGGGACGGTGATTAGCTACCTGGATGATTTGGAAGGGGCGATCGCGGATGTGGGTGGGTATCCGATCGTTATCAAACCGTTGGATGGCAACCACGGGCGCGGGATCACGATCAACATCACCAACTGGGAGCAGGCAGAAGCCGCTTATGACGCCGCGAAAGAAGTCTCTAGAGATGTCATTGTCGAGCGCTTTTACCAGGGACGGGATCATCGTGTGCTGGTAATCAACGGCAAAGTGGTAGCGGTGGCTGAGCGCGTGCCTGCTCATGTGGTGGGCAATGGCAAAGACACGATCGAGCAACTCATCGAGCACACAAACCAAGACCCTCGGCGAGGGGAAGGGCACGAGAATGTGCTGACCAAACTGGAAGCCGATCGCACAACCTGGCAACTGCTGGAAAAGCAAGGCTACACGCTGGATACAGTGCTGACCGAGGGTGAGATCTTCTACTTGCGCGCCACCGCAAATTTGAGTACGGGCGGGATTGCGGTCGATCGTACCGACGACATCCACCCCGAAAATCTCTGGTTGGCGCAGCGCGTTGCGAAGATCATTGGTCTAGATATTGCGGGGATCGACGTAGTGACCGCTGATATTTCTCGTCCCCTCTGTGAAGTGGATGGCGTAATCGTCGAAGTCAACGCGGCTCCTGGCTTTCGGATGCACGTCAGCCCCAGCGAAGGCATTCCCCGCAACGTGGCGGAACCTGTGCTGAGTATGCTGTTTCCGCCTGGTGCGCCCAGTCGTGTGCCCATCATTGCGCTAACGGGCACCAATGGTAAAACCACAACTACCCGTCTAACGGCTCATATTTTTAAGCAAACCGGGCAAGTGGTCGGCTACACCACCACGGATGGCACGTACATTGGCGATTACCTGGTTGAACCGGGCGACAATACTGGACCTCAGAGCGCCCGCTTGATTCTGCAAGACCCCACGGTGGAAGTAGCGGTGTTGGAGAGTGCCAGAGGCGGCATCCTTCGATCGGGGTTAGCCTTCAATGCCTGCGATATTGGTGTCGTGTTGAACGTGGCTGCTGATCACCTGGGACTCGGCGATATCAACACGATCGACCAGATGGCACAAGTCAAAGGCGTTGTAGCAGAAACCGTTATGCCAGGAGGGTATGCCATTCTCAACGCCGACGATCCCCTGGTGGCAGAAATGGCTGAGAGCGTCAAGGGTCAAGTCGCGTACTTCTCGATGGAGCCAGATAGCCCCTTAATTCGATCGCACACCCAACAGGGTGGTCTGGCAGCCGTCTACGAAAATGGCTATCTCTCCATCCTCAAAGGCGACTGGACGCTGCGGATTGAGCAGGCAGTAAATGTGCCGCTGACCCTGGCAGGACGTGCGCCCTTTATGATTGCTAACGCGCTGGCAGCAAGTTTGGCAGCGTTTGCCCAGGGGGTTCGCATTGAGGACATTCGCGACGCATTGATGACCTTCCAGGCATCGACCGAGCACACCCCAGGGCGAATGAATCTGGTTAACCTGGGTCGCTATCACGCCCTGGTGGACTATGCCCACAATGCCCATAGCTACGAAGCGTTAGGTGGTTTTGTGAAAAACTGGCCGGGTGAGCGCATTGGGGTCATTGGTGGTCCGGGCGATCGCCGCGATGAAGACTTCATCACCCTGGGCAACCTCTCGGCGCAAATGTTCGATCGCATCATCATCAAGGAAGATGACGACACGCGTGGTCGTCCGTCCGGAGAAGCTGCTAGCCTCATCACAGAAGGCATCGTGCAGGCAAAACCAGAGGCTCGCTATGAAACCATTCTTGACGAAGTGACCGCCATTCATACGGCTCTGGATGCGGCTTCGCTCAATGGACTGGTCGTCATCTTGCCCGAAAGCGTGACTCGCGCCATTAGCCTGATTAACGCTCGTCGCCCAGAGCAACCACCCACGCCAGCCCCCGTTGCTGTCAAGGCAGTGGAGAATGGTCAAGCGGCGAACCACTCAGGGCAGCCACAAGGGGTTTCAGAGACGAGTTCTGAAGAATCTGTGGAGTACGTCAACTTCAGCCGTTAGGGGCTGTCATCAATGACGACTACGCATCACTTGCAGCAAGGGTTCCAGCCCCTAGCCTCTTGTGTTGGGACGGGCGCGACAGGGCTGATAGCGCAAGGTTTCGGAGCTGAATTGATGACGCACCCTAATGCTTTAGGCGATTTCCACAAAAGAAGTTACCCAACGTAGTGCGGGCATCTGTGCGCATCTTGCCAGCGTTGCCAGCGACACGCGTTAAACCGTCAGAAGCTATCGATTTCTTAAGAGAAGCCCTAGTGAAGGAACGGTTCTGCTAAAACTGTCTCACAATGATCGCTAGCAGGCAGTAGTAATGGGTAGCAGTTACAATGCCAACGAATCCTCTATTTTATCCAATTAGCGATTCAACCCGTGTCTCAAATCTGCATGACCAGATCCAGATTGCCCTGGCGATCGCCGATCGTACTGTTCTGCAATCCCTGCTCGAAAATTGCATTCCGTCTCTGGCAAAAGGGCAGCATATCCATGCAATTTCAACGCAGGTTGGTGTTCCGACTGGCAATCAGCAAACGGCGGATGGCATTGTGCATTTTGAATCGATGCGATGCCGCCTGGTAAAGCCTGGAGAACCGATTGGGTTTTCGGTAGCGGGTCACAACCGCACCCTTGACAGTCGAGAACTGTCAAGATTGACTCAGCATGAATCAGACATGCAAATCCTGGGCAGCAATTTGCCACTGGCGCTGACGGTTTCGCTGCTTGCCGAGTCAGGGTTTCGCTCAGAGCAGATTGATGAAATTCTGCACTTGCCGTGTAATGCATGGCATAAGTCCTGGTGGTATGCGATCGACCCAGGCGGCAACTTCACCATGCCCTTTCTGCGCCAGATTCGGACTTTGCGCTTTCCTGACGGCACCTTCACGTTGCAATATAAAGACTTTTTTGAGCAAGATAACCCCAAGTGTTTCATCAGCACGGCTCAGAGAGTACTGGTGTTGATCAAGCCCGATACTCAAAGCTTTGGGGAAACGTTGCGGCAACTGAACTATCAGCGTGAAGCTCTGGGTATTCACCAAGCGATTTTAATTTGCAGCACTATTTCAGACTTGGAAGCGCAGGGCTTTATCAACCAGGGGATCAGCGTTTATCCGGCGGTTGAGTTGATTTTGCCAACGCAATCAGATTGCATTCACTGTGGGCGTAAGGAATGCGCCATGAATGGGGCTGAAGATTCCCCAGTTGCCCTCTGCTACGGCTTTTTGCCAGAGAGTGAATTTGTTTAGGCGCTTTCCACAAAAGAAATGACCCAACGTGGTGCAGACATCTTGCCCGCGTCGTAGGCGAGACGCTTGCACTACGACATCCATTGGGTAGATTCTTTCAGAGAAATCACCTTAGGAATGAGAATTAAATAAGATCGGCTTTTGTAGGATGTGTATAGCCTACTCTTCGAGAAGCAAGCTACGGCATGGCTTCGCTAAAGGCGCTAGCTGTAACGCATCACAAGCCCCGGAGACGCTGCGTTACGCTGCGCTTTTCTGGGATGCCGGGACGGCTTTACACATCCTACGCAAAAATCCGGCTTTATTAAATCCACGATCCTTAGCTAGCATCACCAGCAAGATGGCACGATCGCTCTACCGATCAATCATTGCAAACCCAATCGCACCACCATCGCGCCTGACAGCGAAACAGCACGCGATCGCTTTCGTATTATGCGCTCTGCTCCACGCAGCAGTTTATACCTAAATCCAATACATCATTGGGGCTGAAAGCCAGTCTAGAAGCCTTCTTCGATTCTGACTTCTGGCTTCTGCTTCCTGAATTCTGCTGTAAGTCTCGTTTGAGCAGACATGCTCCTGGTTTAAGTTCAACATATGCTGAGAGTGGTGCAACCGTCGAACAAGGAAGAAGCATGGAATTAGCGACAGACTTACACAACCAGGCGCTTAGAACGAGCGTGCATGAAGTTGGCATCAATGGCAATTACTGGTATGCAGTAGGCTGGGCTAATCAACTCAAGCCTGGTGAGGTCATGCCTGTCACTATTTGGCATCAGGCGATCGCAGTTTATCGGGATGCTTTTGGGCACCTTCATGCACTTGAGGATGCGTGTCCGCATAAAGGGGTCGCGCTGCACAAAGGTAAAGTGCAAGGTGATTTGCTGGCTTGTCGCTACCACGGCTGGGAATTTAACAGCGAGGGGCAGTGCGTCAGCATTCCCTATCTGCCAGAGGGGCAAAAGTTGCCCTGCGCTCAGGTGCAGGCTTATCCTGTGCAAGAAAAATATCATCTCATCTGGGTTTTTCCGGGCGATCGGGCGTTGGCTGAGACGAAAGCACTGCCAGATATTCCTGAATTTGATGACCCTGATTGGCTAATGGTGCCGAGTACCGCTTGCTTTCAGGCGCACTTTTCGTTTTGCAATGAAAACTCGGTCGATCTGTTCCATGGCTTTTTGCACGAACATCAACAGGGTTGGTTTGACCCGGTGCTCACGCGCTTACAAGAAACGGACGCAACGGTTATAGCCGAGTTTCAAGTTTCTTACAAAGGGCATCTGGCTAAGTTTTTGGGCTTGAGCGAACACGCCAATCAGGTGACAACGCGACCTGTCGTCGTGGAATATCACTACCCACACTTCTCCTGCAAGCTGCAAGGGATGTCTTCTAACTACATGATGCGCTTGCCCGTAAGCGCGACTGAAAGTCGTTCTTTCGTGTTCTTTTTCTTTAAGCTGCGCCTGCCGTCGTGGGTGTTGAAACCGTTGAAGCCAGCCCTAGAAAGGTTGCTGCGGCGATTGCTGATTCTACAGTTTCTGGCACAGGATGTTGAAATGGTTGAAAGCGAACAACTTAACCATCTGAAAGATCCTGCATGGCGCAGGGTAGAAATTAATCCGGCTGTGTTCGCCGTGCAGCGCTTAATGGTACGCCAATACTTGCAATTTACAGAGGCGCAACCAGTGCATTCAAATGCAATCGCATCGACCTCTTCAACGAAAAGCCTTGCTGTAAACGAGCAAAGCCCTACCGCAATGGGTCTTGCCTCTGATGTCGTGCGATCGTAATTTCATTGCGTCACTGAATCCTTGAAAACAAGGGTTAATGTGTAGAAGTCACCTGGCGGTACCTTTTGATACTTAAACTCGACAATGCTTGCGTCGGTTGAGCAGTAAGCATTGTCGAGTTTTGCCTTTAGAGTAGTTTTGATCAGGGATTCTGTAGGAGACTGATCGCTGCCTTTGGGACACAGAATTGATGCTTGGTATGCAAACGCTAAAATTTGTTAGCAAAGCACTAACAAGGCGGATTAATTTGCTAGTCTGAATACGCTTTTATCGCGAATAATTAATTCAAAAGGCACGATCAGGCTATGGCTACACCCGATCACTCCGCACCGGATATCACTCAATTTGATCTTAGTCCCATTGATGGGTCAGAGTCCTCTAACAGGGTTCCCGGTTATTACGTTAATAGTACCGCTGCAATTAATATTGAAGATAATCTAGTGCAAACAGACAATGCGCTAGTTGCCGCCAGAATTAGAGACATTGCAGAGTATTTGATTGCAAGCAATGATCCACAGTTAGTCATTGCAATTCATGGCTATGGCACCCAGCGATCGGATGCACAACAGCGATATAGCAAGATTCATCACTATGCTGGAAGTATTTGCAAAGCGCAGTCCGCTATCTTTTTAGGCTATCTTTGGCCGTCTGAAAAAATGACGGGAGATCCATCGCTTGGAACTTCGTTTCAGACAAAGCTAGGAGATGCCATCAACGCCTTACCAATTTTGCTTACTGGAGTCATTAGTGGCAGCTTCTTTCTAAGTGTAATCACAGTGATTTTGCTCTTGAAAACAAGTGGCTCAAGCGCTCTGTTAATACCGATCTTGATGGCATCTGTGCTGGCGTTTTCGCTTGTGTTGACGCTGATACTCTTGCGCTTGTCTACCTACTTTAGAGATCACTATCGGGCGACAAATTATGGCGTTTTGGATCTAGTTGAACTCATTCGGCAACTTGACCAGGCGATTTCCGAAAAACTAGATGTCAAAGCGCCGCTCAGTAAAGACCGGAGAATTAAACTCACGTTTATTGGTCACAGTATGGGTTGCTTTGTGGTCACCAATACGATCCGGATTCTTTCTGATGTTTTTGACACGAATTCGATCGCGCAGAACCCACCCAGCGAGATTGGTCGTGTATTTTCGCTGGGACGCTTAGTGCTGATCGCACCCGACATTCCAGCCGAGTCGATTATGCCAAGACGAGCTAACTTTTTGCGATCGTCTTTGCGGCGGTGTGAAGAAGCCTATGTGTTTAGTAACGAAGGTGACTTAGCCTTACGGCTTGCGTCAACAACTGCCAATTACTTTAGCTTTCCCGCTAGAAAACGTTCCAGTGGCTATCGGTTAGGCAACATCACCGCACGGCATTTTCAAAATGAACAGGATCATGCGAATCAGCTTCTCAGAGAAGATGCATATGGCATTATCAACTTAAACAATGAAAAGGTTGAACCGCCATTTAAATGCTTAGAAGTGCGTGCGTCCGATCGTGAGCATCAAAGTCTTGAAGAACTGAGAAACGGTAAAGTACAAACAGAAACAATACCCGGCGCTCAAGGCGATGTCATTGCTGATGTTTTCACCTATTTTGACTGCACTGATTATGTCGATTTTCAAGATGATTTGAAAGAGTCAGAACGGGCAGACCAGCCGCGCGGCATTGTGAGTTTTGCGCTGAGAAAAGCCGCACTCAACTTGTGGGATTATGCCTTACTTAATGTTTCGTATTTCAAGCAGAGTCTCGGCTTTGGCGGCGTGAACGTACATGGAGGTTACTTTAATGGTTTGTGGAGTCAGCAGATGATTTATGGACTCGCTTTTCTAGGGTTTCGACAATTTCTGCTATCGCTTCCTCAAGCGACAGCCTCTGAGCATGAATCCCCTGAAGCAATGAAAGAACGGCTGCATCTTCTAGCAACGCAGTGTCAACAAAAAGGCATTCAGGTTGTGCTGGCTCCCATTCGCTATGAGAAGGATATTTTGGGACATTGCCCGGGGAGCATGTCAGCTTTGCGATGAGTAATAATGCTTAAGCGAGTTGCATGACTGGCAAGTTAAGACCGTATCAGCGAGGAGCAGAGCAGTCCACCTCTGGTGCAAAGCCATGACTCCTGAACACGAACAGGCGCTCAAAGTTCATCTCCAAGCCATTGCCCAAATCTTATATGACGAAAGTGACCCAGAAGCGATGAAAACCCTAGAAGGCATTGAGTTGACGGTACGGCAGCAGCTACAGAAGCATGTCAGCCCAGAATGAGGGAGTTTTTTATCCAAACGGTTACAGGAACGCAAGCAGGCAAGCCGAGACGGCTGAAAAGCACCTTGGGGGAGTTAGCAATCACCGCCAAGCAAGCCGCTAAACTGGCAGTACTGCCCTATCGTCAATTGAGTCCTCATTGAGAGAATTGCTGTCTGCGCTTAAGTGCCACGGTGTCTTCTGAGCAAGCCGAGCAGGATGTGGCTGACCTGACGGGGATACGCGTACCAGCCAAAACTCAGCAACGCTTGGTGCATGGTCAGACCTTTGCTCTGCCAAGCATTGAGTCACCGATGGCGGAGTTGTGTGTCGATGGGGGTAAAGTTCGATTGCGCACGCCTCTGGGAGAAGCGAGTGCATGGCGAGACTACAAAGCCCTTGAGACTGACCAGGGGATGGTTGCCAACTTTCACAACAATGCCCCATTAATTGAGTGGGTCAATGAACAACCGTTAGCTCAACCGATAACCTGTTTAGGTGATGGGCATGATGGCGTGTGGAATATCATCAGCCAAATTGCTCCAGCATCAGCACGACGAGAGCTCTTAGACTGGTATCATCTCAAGGAGAATCTCCATAAAGTTGGCGGCTCGATAACACGGCTCAATCAAGCAGAAGCGCTGTTGTGGCAAGGTCAGGTTGGGGCAACGATAAGGTTGTTCAACGACTGCAAAAGAAAACAAGCGAAGAACTTTTGTGAGTATCTGCGGAAGCATCAACAGCGCATTGTCAATGATGACTATTTTCAGGCTGAAGGGCTTTGTTCCATTGGTTCAGGTGCGGTTGAATCTGCCATCAAACAAATTGACCGTCGCATTCAACTAGCAGGAGCACAATGGAATCGCGAGAAGGTCCCTCAAGTGTTAGCTCATCGCTGTGCCTATCTCAATGGGCTCATTGGCTCACAAGAGTTACTCCTGCACTAAGCATAATTGCTCACAGCTAATATGACAGGCTCCCCATTGCCCGCTACCTACGACTAACGAGCAAGCACCGCTCTAAGGGGATTTTCAAGAAAGAATGTACCGTTTGTAGGGAGCAGGTTTTGCCAGCATCATTGCCTCTCACCGATCGCATTCGTGTCAAACCTGCCTCTACGGGTATTTTGTTTGTTAGAAATCTCTTAAGTGGTTTTAGACAGCTAAGTGCTTTTTAGACACACCATCGCTCACAGGGCTATCTTATTCTGTCGAACGATCGATAAGCAGCGGATGGGAACAGATGAAACAGACGCTTCTTCACTTTTTGTCGAACTCATCCGTTTGGTTAAATGGAGACTCGTCGTTAGCAGCATCAAAGTCGATCGACCTAAAATTTTTTCAGGTTTCGATTACAAGCCAGCTTTGCTGATGTGAATGGCGATGATGTTCAGGTTGTCCTGCGAGGCTGTTAGCGTTTCAATATAAGAGAGCGTCTGCACATAGGGAACGTAGCAGAAAAGCTGATAGCCTTTTGCCTGTAAAAACCTGGCAGCATCCAAATTGGCTGCCTCACCAAAACCAATATTTTCATACAGAATCGTTGGCATAAATTCAGCGAGCATTCTTTCGCTGCCGATTAATACTTGAAGTTCATGCCCTTCAGCATCGATTTTGAGAAAGTCTACCTGAGTGAATGCAGCTTGATCAACTAAATAATCAAGGGTAAAGCAGGAAACGATTTCTGTTTTTTCTGCCTCTAATGGCTCTGAATCAAAACCTTTGGCATCCGGTGTAATGAGTCGATTTAATTCACTGGCTGAGTTGAGCGCTAAACGAGCCGTATGGTTACGATCGCTCGCTGCTCCTGCAATCACATTCACCCAGTGAAAGTGGTTCATCGCACGGGTTTCTTGCAAACATTGGACGCAATCTGAGAATGGCTCTACTGCCAGGACATGCCCTGTTTCACCGACTCGTCGGGCGGCACTAAAGGTATATACGCCCACATTTGCACCCACATCAATGACCGTCATTCCTGGCTGAATCTGATTGCGCCAAAACTCCATTTCTGCTTCAAACCAATCTCCTTTTGCCAGTAAAACTCCGGTTGTAATGGTCAACAAACTGGCTCTTACAGCGAGTTGAATGGTATCAAACGAAACGTAGGTAAAAGGAGCATCGTTGGCTAATGTTGTCCAGTGCCAATCATCTGAGAGACTAGCTTTTAAGGAAAGTGTTTGAGCCGTTTCCAGCCATCTGTTTGCTTGCGCTGCTTGCTGGCGATCGCGGTATGCCAAATAGAGTGCCTGTAGAATCGTCGGCTGTTCGGGCGCGAGCTGTTGAGCACGATGAAGATGGAGCAACGTTTCCCATTTTTCATTCATGCAGCCTGAAACACCTAACAGTACATTGCTGATCACAGAGTCGGGTGCCAGGTGAACCGCCAGGTGCAGAAAGCGCTGCCCCGCTTCGTTATAAAAAATGGTTTGCAGTTGGTGACTGAGTACATCACCCAGTAGCAAAAAAGCTTGGCGCACTCCATCTTCTTGCTGCACCACTGCCATCAGGCGCTGAGCTACCTCTGTATGAGCCTTGCCCAACGGTAGATAGATTAACCCAGGTGCTAAGGGTACTGATGTGGTGTAGAGCGGTTGGATGGTTTGAACAAAGCTGTTAAGGGCAATCTGACCAGCAATCTGAGTCTCACCAACAAGGCTATAGGTGAGCGCAAGATGTGCGGCGCAGAGGGGATGGACATGAACACCCTTGTTGAACGCATCGATCGCCGTTTCTACATAGAGCCGACGAAGCGCCAGATCAGTTGTCTGCTCCGCTTCAACCAGGGCAATAACTCCGTAGTTATTCCACTCTACAGGAGACTGTGGTTCATCCCAATTGGTAGCTTCGAGTGCCGTGCCGATGAAGGGTAAGAAATCAGGCGCGATCGACGGACAGGTGATCTGGAGGTACTGCCAGTAGAGGTTGGCATAGGGAGACATGTTCATGGGGGGTAAGAACGGCTTCACCCTGCTAGTCTGCCCTGCGATCGCGCTTAACAGTACACGTTCCGCTTTTTCACAATTGGACTCTGCTACCGTTTGCTTTTACACTTTTACTTTTGGAGGTCATGGCTTTTTCCACTGAACTGCTGTGGGCGCTGATTGGTCTCATCCTGACGATCGGAGGAACCTTTCTAGAAGCCTTCCTGGCAACCCCAACGCTGGGGGCAGGAAACTTTCAGACGCACTCGTTAGGCGTTACGTACCAATTTGGGGCGGCGTTGCTGGTGGGATGTCTCGGCGGCAAGAATGCTGCTGCGCTCTCCCAGATTGCCTACATTATGTTGGGGTTGACCTGGTTTCCAGTCTTTTCGCAGGGTGGTGGGTTGGGCTACCTCAAGGAACCCAGCTTTGGCTACATTCTGGGCTTTATCCCTGGTGCATGGCTGTGCGGTTATCTCGCCTTCAAAGCGTCACCCAAGCTGGAGTCCCTCGCGTTTAGCTGCCTGTGTGGACTGTTGAGCATTCATGTAACGGGCATGCTATACATGGCAGCGACCTATGGGCTAAAGCTGGTTAATACAGCAGGCTTACCGTTAGCACAACTGTTGCTGAAGTATTCCCTCTACCCGCTACCAGGGCAATTTGCGATCGTCTGTGCCGTGACGGTCATTGCCTTTACGCTGCGTCACTTGATGTTTTACTGATAGCCTGAGAGGGGAGTGAAGGGTGAGGAGTGAGGGGCAGAAGAGTTGTTGGTTGTTGGTTGTTAGAAAAAGGCAGAGGGCAGAAGGTAGGAGAGTTTTGAGTTTTGAGTTGATTGAGCGGTCAGGGGTCAACTTTTTAGCCTACTGCTCCGCAGAATCAAGCTATAGCCTTCTGCCTCCTGCCCTCTGCCTTCTGCCTTCTGCCTTTTTTAGCCTTCATCTCTGCTCTCGCTAAAGTTCTGATTCACGTTGGTCGCGTTTGATGTTTTTTAAGAACCGCTTTTTTTGGATTGCTGCTGTGGTGGGCTTGGCGCTCGATCGTCTGACCAAGATTTTGTTTGTGGTCTATATCTTTCCGCCGCTTTTGGGCTATTCAATTCCGGTGCTCCCTGGCGTGTTTCACTTTACTTACGCGCTAAACCCTGGCGCAGCGTTCAGCATCTTTCCGGGCGGTTCCATCTGGCTCCGCTGGTTGTCGCTAGGGGTGAGCATCGGGCTAATGATTCTGGCGTGGTCAAAAAGATTTGCGCTGAATCGGTGGGAGCAGGTTGGCTATGGCTTCATTCTGTCAGGTGCCTTGGGCAATGGCATCGATCGCTTTCTGGTGGGCGAAGTGATTGACTTTCTCGATTTTCGGCTCATTCGCTTTCCAGTCTTTAACGTGGCAGATACATTTATCAACATCGGGATTGTCTGTCTGCTGATTGCCAGCTTTGGGCGATCGTCCGCTCAAGGCGAAACGAACCCAAAATAGGCGTTAACCTCTACTGGATATAGGGTACAGGGTTCGGGGTGTCGGGAAAAAGGGATGAAGATCCGGCATGATGGAACTGTGGATTTTGGTAGATAAAGCATGGGCGAAATGAACGATCGCGACCTCCCGCACTCGCAACCTGTAGACTCTGACACCATTCGGATGCGACCCTGGGGCACCGTCACACTGCTAGAAGAAGCTGACCATTACCGCATCAATCGCATCGAACTGGCTCCCAATCAGCACATCAGCACCCAGATGCACTATCACCGCAGCGAACACTGGATCGTCGTTTCGGGCACCGCTAAAGTCATTTGCGACGGGCAAGAAACCATCCTGATGCAGAAGCAATCGACCTACGTGCCCATGTGTACCCCCCACCGCGTCGAAAATCCCGGCGTAATTCCCCTCGTAATGATTGAGGTACAAAACGGCGAATACCTCGGCGAGGACGACATTACTCGGTTTGGGGAAGATCCGGGAGAGGGAGTAGGGAGTAGGGATGAGGGATGAAGGCTAAAAAAAGGCAGAAGGCAGAGGGCAGGAGGCAGAAGGCTATAGCTTGCTTCTATGTAGCAGTAGGCTAAAAAGCTGACCGCTGACGGCTGACGGCTGACCGCTCCATCAACTCAAAACTCAAAACTCTCCTACCTTCTGCCCTCTGCCTTTTTCTAACAACCAACAACCAACAACTAACAACTCTTCTGCCCCTCACTCCTCACCCCTCACTCTCCTACCCCCCTCTATGGCACAATGAATGCCAGTGATCCATACGTTTTAACAATCAGGTAAGTCCGTGAGCCTTATTGCAAATCCCGTTAGTGTTGAGAATGGTCGATCGGTGCAAACCCCTTCTACCCGTCGTCGTCCAGTGTTTCCCTTTACCGCGATCGTGGGGCAAGAGGAAATGAAACTGGCGCTCTTGCTGAATGTCATTGATCCCAAAATTGGTGGGGTGATGATTATGGGCGATCGGGGCACGGGCAAGTCCACCACTATTCGCGCACTGGCGGATCTGCTGCCTGAGATTGACGTGGTGGCAGATGATCCGTTTAACAGCCATCCTCACGATCCAGAGATGATGGGCGATGCGGTGCGGCAGCAAATGGAACAGGGCATCGACATTCCCGTGACGAAGCAAAAAGTTACGATGGTGGATCTGCCGCTGGGCGCAACGGAAGACCGGGTCTGTGGCACGATCGACATTGAAAAAGCCCTCTCGGAAGGGGTAAAAGCGTTTGAACCAGGGCTATTGGCAAAGGCAAATCGGGGCATTCTCTACGTAGATGAGGTCAACCTGCTCGATGACCACCTGGTAGACGTGCTGCTGGATTCGGCGGCTTCTGGGTGGAACACCGTCGAGCGAGAAGGCATTTCGGTACGTCATCCGGCGCGGTTTGTGCTGGTGGGTTCTGGCAATCCAGAGGAAGGCGAATTGCGTCCCCAGTTGCTCGATCGCTTTGGGATGCACGCCGAAATCCGCACGGTGAAAGAACCTGCACTCCGAGTCGAAATTGTGGAGCAACGCACCGAGTTTGACCAGAACCCACAGGCTTTTCTCGATGCGTGTCAGGCAGAACAAGATGCCTTACAGCAGCGGTTGGTGGTGGCTCAAGAACGGCTCAAAACGGTGACGATCGACCACGATCTGCGCATCAAAATCTCCCAGGTTTGCTCTGAATTGGATGTCGATGGGCTGCGGGGCGACATTGTGACCAATCGTGCCGCTAAAGCGCTGACTGCCTTTGAAGGACGGGATGAGGTCACGGTGCAGGATATTCGTCGCGTCGTCACCCTTTGCCTGCGCCATCGCCTGCGGAAAGATCCGCTGGAGTCGATCGACTCTGGCTACAAGGTGGAGAAGGTCTTCAACCAGGTGTTTGGACTGGAAGGGGGAGAAGGGTGAGGAGTCAAGGGGAGTTTTTAGTGCTTAGTTTTTAGTTGTTAGAAGTCAAAAGCAGGGCAGTAACCAAGATCCTCTTCTAACAACCAACAACTCTAGCGCAGCCATGCCGGAGGCTTTACAACCAACAACTTTTTTAACTCAAACTCCATGCAAAAGCGGATTCTCGGACTCGATCCAGGGCTGGCGACGTTGGGGTTTGGGGCGATCGCGTGTTCTGGGCTGGCGAGGGGTGAGACAGACTCGCAGGTGTCTGTGCTGGATTACGGCGTGGTGCAGACCCCAGCAGCCAAGGAAATTGGACAACGGCTGATTATCATTCACGACGATCTGCATACGCTGATGCAGCAGTGGCAACCCGATCTGGTGGCGATCGAAAAGCTGTTTTTCTACCGCATGGGGAATACGATCGCGGTAGCACAGGCTCGTGGCGTAGTCATGCTGGTACTGGCACAATACAACGCCGCCTATGTTGAGTTCACCCCCGCTCAAATTAAGCAAGCGTTAACAGGCTATGGCAACGCCGATAAGCTACAAGTGCAAACGGCAGTCACCCGCGAGTTGAACCTTGAGCAGATTCCCAAACCCGACGATGCCGCCGATGGTCTAGCCGTGGCGCTGACAGCGTGGTTTCAGAATTAAGGCAGAAGGATGAGGGATGAAGGCTAAGGGATGAAAGCAGAGGGCAGAAGGCAGAGGGATAAAGGATAAAAGGGTTTAACGGTCGTCAGTGATCAATGAAACAGTTACCAGTGGACGAGTGCGGCAAGAGGGAAGGCTGGAAGCAGCAAACTGATCACTGGAGACTGTAGCTTGCTTCCCGCAGGGGCGGCTGACCGCTCAATCAACTCATAACTCTCTTGCCTTCTGCCTTCTGCCCCCTGCCTTCTGCCTTCTGCTAACAACTAACCACTAATAACTCCTCTGTCTCCTGCCTCTAGCCTTTAAACGTCGCTGTAATCCGCTGCATCGCGTCTTCCACATTCTCGCGGCTGTTGAAGGCTGATAGGCGGAAGTAGCCCTCACCTGCTGCACCGAAGCCTGAACCGGGTGTACCGACGACATGACAGGTGTGCAACAGCTTGTCGAAGAAGTCCCAACTGGAAAGACCATTGGGAGTTTGCACCCAGACGTAAGGGGCGTTGACTCCGCCATAGACGGTCAGACCCGCCGCGGTGAGTTGGTCGCGGATGATGGTGGCGTTTTCCATGTAGAAGCTGACCAAGGCTTTGGTTTGCGCCTGTCCTTCGGAACTGTAAACGGCTTCGGCTCCTCGCTGCACGATGTAGGAAACGCCATTAAACTTTGTGGACTGGCGGCGATTCCACAGTTTCCACAGTTCCACACCGGAGCCATCAGCCGCTTTGCCTGTGAGGGTTTTGGGCACAACGGTGAGGGCGCAACGGGTGCCTGTGAAGCCTGCATTTTTGGAGAAGGAGCGGAATTCGATCGCACACTCCCGCGCACCGTCAATTTCATAAATGGAATGGGGAATCGCTGGATCGGTAATGAAGGCTTCGTAAGCGGCATCAAAGAAAATGATGGAGCCGTGCGATCGAGCGTAATCAACCCACGTCTGTAAATGCTTTCTACTGGCAGTCGCGCCTGTTGGATTGTTAGGAAAACACAGGTAAATGAGATCTACTTTTTGGGTGGGAATCTCGGCGGTGAAGTGATTTTCGGCAGTGATTGGCAGGTAGACTAAGCCGCCATATTCACCCTTGTCGTTGGCATCGCCTGTATGCCCCGCCATGACGTTGGTATCGACATAGACGGGATAGACCGGATCGGTGACGGCGATGCTGTTGGTGCTGCCAAAAATATCGAGAATATTACCGCAGTCGCACTTGGAACCATCCGAAATAAAAATCTCTGACGCGTCGATGTCACAGCCTCGTGCATGAAAATCTTGAGCCGCAATTTTTTCCCGCAACCAGGCATAGCCCTGCTCTGGTCCGTAGCCTTTGAAGTTGGCACGATCGCCCATGTCTTCTACCGCGTGGATCATGGCGGTGCGGCAGGCTTCTGGGAGGGGTTCCGTGACATCCCCAATGCCCAGCCGAATCACGTTTGCGTCGGGGTTTGCGTCTACAAAGGTGGACACCCGCCGCCCAATTTCGGGAAACAGATAGCCTGCTTTGAGTTTGAGGTAGTTGTCGTTAATGGTAGCCATGAGATTCGATCGCTCTGAACGCTTTGAATGTGAACGCCTTTAACCAGTAAAGCAGAGTCAGCCAGGAGTGCAACGCTTTGGAGCCATCAGCGCGAACGGTCAATAACTGTTTGACCTGACACGGCAATTCGCTTACAGTATCCGTGACTGCTTAAAACCTCAATGTTGGTCTAACTGCCAGCATTTGCAACGCTGCTCACGTATCAAGCCCTGCGATCTTGTCGCTCCTGTAACAAAATCACCGCAGAAAGTTGGTTGTGCTGACATATTGACCCTCTAATGTGTTTCATCGTACCTGCGTTTGAAACATGTATTTCCGTTAGCAAGAGAGCCTTTTGTGAAAAACGCTATTTTTAAGTCCACTACCCCTTCAGACTTTGATGGTGATTGAGGGATATACCTTCAGGTAAAGCGCGAAACTACTGCCAGATAGCCGTTCGCTCAGCGTATACCCGCATTGATGAGAGCTGTTAGATGTCGTTTCGCGCAGCGGTGAGCCATCCAGGGGTTGCACGATCGCTGAATAATCCTTGGGTCAACTGTGTAGATCAAACCTGTCCACTGTTTATGTCTTACCAGGAGTCTGATGATGCAAATGAATACGCCTCGCGGGTAGCCGATAGAGCGTTTAGTGGCGGCTCGTTGACGAAGACCTTCAACCTTTCTTGCACTGCATATGGCGCATCTACCCTCCTTTTCAATGCTTTTGACTGCGTTCCCGATCGCCAGGACTGCACCCGCGCCCTACCTGCTCGTACCCTTGTTTTGCCTGTGTTTAACTGCCATCAGCTACTATAGCTACGCCATCTATGCTGCCTTCAAGTTCTTGAAACAAGGCACGGATGTCGATCTCAGCTTTCAGCCGCCCGTGAGCATTCTCAAACCCATTTGTGGGGCTGATGACAAAACATACGCCAATCTCGCGTCCTTCTGCCGCCAGGATTATCCCAACTATCAAATTATTTTTGGAGTACAAGACTTACACGACTCCAGCCTGGAGGTGGTCAAGCAAATTATTCGAGATTTTCCAGCGATCGATATCCAACTGGTGGTGTGCGATCGCGTTTTGGGCACGAATCGTAAGGTGAACAATTTAGCCAGCGCTTTGGCTAGAGCCAGTTACGAAGTCTTGCTGCTTGCTGATAGCGATGTTCGGGTAAAGCCAGATTATCTGCAACGCGTGGTGCAACCGCTAAAAAGTCCCCAAGTGGGCGTGATTACCTGCCTGTATCGTTCCATCACCCAGGGTTGGGTGACCACGTTAGAATCCCTCAGCACCGCCACCGATTTTCACCCCGGAGTATTGGTCAGTAACCAACTGGAAGGAACCAGGTTTGCGATGGGGCAGACGATCGTGATTCGCCGTTCGGTTTTGGAAGAAATTGGGGGGTTTAAAGCGATCGCCAATTACCTTGCCGATGATTTCCAACTGGGCTATTTACCCACTCAAGCAGGCTATCAAGTGGTGCTGTCCTCTTACGTGGTGGATCATGTCTTGCCCAGCAACGATACGGTAATCAATGCCTTGCAGCGCCAAATCCGCTGGCTGGTGGGAATCCGGGTATCCCGTCCCTGGGGCTACGCTGGACTCATTTTTACCTATGGTACGCTTGGCAGTACCGTATTGTTGCTCATGACCGGAGGCGCTTCCTTAAGTTGGCTGCTTTGGAGTCTCACCCTGCTCACCAGAATCACGATGGCATGGATGGTGGGGGTTCGTTGTTTGAATGATCCCGTCGCCAAAGCCTGGTTTTGGCTCTCTCCCTTGCGAGATCTCCTGAATGTTGTCCTGTGGGGCTATAGTTTCATGGGCAACACCTTCCGCTGGCGCAGTCAACTGTTTCGGTTAACCAAGAAGGGCGAACTGGTTGTCCTTCCTGCTGGGATGGCAAGCAGCATTAAACTAAGCCCTCGTTGATAGGAAGGCAGAAGGCAGGAGGCATAGGGCAGGAGGCTAAAGGCTAAAAAGCTGACGGCTGACCGCTTAGATAGAAAGAAGGCAGAGGCAGAAGGCAGAAGGCTAAAGGCTAAAGGCTAAAGGCTAAAAATTTTAGACTTTATACTTCATCCTTTATCCTTTCCTCTGATTGACGGTTAATTGACGGTTCTTGATCAGGGTTTGATTGCTTTGGAGGAGCAGTATGGAACTTGGAACAGATGCCCATAAGGAGCTATTTTGTCGATCGTTTTTAGACACCCATCTGACCTATGAGCCTGAAACGATAGCATGGCCCCAATTGGATGAGGATGCTTTGGCTCGTTTGCGAGGGATTCCCTTTTGGCGAGTGGCGCTAGAAACCGAGCGGCAAGCAGGGGTGATGGTGAGTGCCTTTGCTGAAACGGTAGACGATCCGCTGATTCAGGAGGCGGTAGCACTGCAAGCTCAGGAAGAAAGTCGTCACGGTCGGTTGCTAGAATTTTTGATCAATCACTATGGCGTTGAAATCGCCGAACCTGCTCCCACAAAGATTCCTGCTAATCCTGCACAGGAATTTACAGACTTTGGCTTTGGTGAATGCCTGGATTCCTTCTTTGCGTTTGGAATGTTTGGGCTGGCGCGTCAAACAGGCTACTTTCCAGAGTCTATCTTCAACATTTTTGAACCGATTTTGGATGAAGAAGCGCGACATATCGTTTTCTTTGTGAATTGGATTACCTATCAGCAAATCCAGGCAGGGCGAGGAGCCGATCTGTTTCGGGGGATGCACGCCTCCTGGCACTATAGTCGCGCCCTGTTGCATCTGGCTAAATCCTTCGGTGGTGCGGGCGGTAGTGGCGAGAGTTTTACCGCCGCATCTTCCAATAGCTTCATCGACAATCTAACCCTCGAAAGCGTGTTTTCCATGTGCTTACAGGAGAATGAACGGCGGATGAGCCACTTTGACGATCGCCTCCTTCAACCTCGACTGTTTCCTCGCCTTTCTACGATCGCCCTCCAGGTGCTGAAACGGCTTCCCAAACGTCGCTCAACTCCTACCACTGAAATGAGCGCCTCGTAACGCGAACCAGTCTTGTCGGGATGCTAACGTTATCTGCAACATCTGTATCTCGATCACACCACACTCACAGTGCGAAGCACACCCACTTTTCACGTTTCAAAGCACACCCACTTTAAGAAAGGAGAGGGTAACGACCTTGTTGAAAACACTGCTGCTCAATCCCCCATCCTTTGAAAAATTCGACGGCGGTGCCAGTTCCCGCTGGCCCGCCACCCGCGAAATCGAAAGCTACTGGTATCCCGTTTGGTTGGGCTATCCGGCAGGGATGATTCGCGACCTCGGTGGTCATTCACGGGTGCTGGATGCGTCACCTCATCACGTTGGTCCCGAAGAGACGGTTCGCATTGCTGCCGACTACGAATTTGTCATCCTGTTCACCTCGCATGTGGGCTTTACCAACGATGTGCTCCTGGTGGAGCGGATGAAGGAGCTGAATCCAAGCCTAAAGGTTGCCTTTGTGGGTCCACCTGTAACGACGCATCCCGAAGTGGCTTTGCGGGCTTCCACCGCGATCGATTTCGTCACCCACAAAGAATTTGACTATGCGGTGACTCGGTTTGCCAGCGGTGAAGCGCTCGACACCATTCCGGGTGTGCATTTTCTGCGCGATAACCAGATGGTTTCAACCGCACCCGAACCGCCTGTAGAAAACCTCGATCGCTTTCCCTGGGTCAGCAAAATCTGGAAGCGCGATCTCGACATCACCAAATACAATGTGCCGTTTCTGCTGAATCCCTACCTCGCCATGTACTCAACGCGGGGTTGTCCAGCGCTCTGCACCTTCTGTCTGTGGCCCCAGACCTTTGATGGGCATCGGTGGCGCACGCGATCGGTCGAAGATGTGCGTAACGAAGTCGAATGGGCGCTGGATGCCTTTAAACCCGAAGGCTTGCAGGAAATCTTCTTCGACGACGATACCTTCACCTACAGCCCCAAGCGCATGGTTGAAATGGCAAAGGCATTCAAACCGCTGCAATTTCAATGGTCTTCCACCTCACGATCGCACCTGGATTACGACACCCTGAAAATTCTGGCAGATTCCGGCTGTCGTCTCTTTATCGTCGGGTTTGAGTCTGGGAATGAGCAAATCCTAAAAAATATTAAAAAGGGGATTACGGCGAAGCGTTCTCTGGAGTTTGCCAAAGACTGTCACAAAGTTGGCATCAAGGTACACGCCGACTTCATCATTGGGCTTCCAGGTGAAACGCGCGAAACGATCCGCGAAACGATCGAGTATGCCAAAGCAATGGACCCTGAAACGTTGCAGGTGTCCGTCGCGCACGCCTATCCAGGAACCGAAATGTACCAATGGTTTGAGGAGCAGGGCATCATCATGACCACCAAAATGTCGGATGAATTGGGTCAGCAATTGCCGATGGCAAACTTCCCACACCTTTCGGGTGCTGAAATGCTGGAATGGGTGCATCGTTTCTACGACGAATACTACTTCCGTCCCAAGCCGATCTATCGCATTATCAAGAACGCTATGTTCAAAACCAATGAGCGGAAGCGCCTCTACAAAGAAGCCAAAGAGTTTCTAGCTACTCGCGCCAGACGGCGAGATTTGGTGAAAACGGGACAGGTTACTCCACTCGCTGGAGAGACCCATTAGGTGGAAGCGGTTAGCCGTGGAAACCGTTTACATTGAAGCGGCGTTGCAGAATTGCCCAAGCGATCGTTCAAGCGTGGCTTTCTCCAGGTGCAAAGACATTAAGGATCGTGGATTAGATAACCTGCGTAGGTTGGGTTTCGCAAAGCTCAACCCAACCCTCCGGAGATGTTGGGTTTCGTGCCTCAACCCAACCTACCAAAAGTCGGTATTATTTAATTCTCATTCCTAAGCGATCGCGATCGCCTCGTGTACTGTCGTTGGGGCTTACCTGAAGAAGTGCTGCAATCAAGCGATCGCTTTAGCTTATCAATGCTTAGGAGAGAGAACTAAATAAAACCGATCATCTGTAGGGGGTTAGTATGCGGGCGAAAATCTTTGTCATACCGAAAGCATACCTACAGCATGTTAAACCCTTACGCTTGAGTTTGCGGTGTTATTGAATCCACAATCCTTAAGAACGCGAATTTAATCAGGTGTAATTCTTTCTGTAGGGACGTTACATGGAACGTCCCTACGGACGAGAAGTGGTTCAGGTTAATTAATCCACGATCCTTAGGTTTCAGAGCCTTAAAAACGAAGTTGGAGATCCTGTTACCAGGAAAACAATGGAAGCACAGCGTCAGCAGCGTCAGCTCATCATTAATGGAGATGATTTCGGCTTTTCTTCGGGCGTTAATCGAGCCATTATTGACGCGCACCGACGAGGAGTCTTAACCAGCACCAGTTTGATGGTGACAGGTGCTGCCTTTGAGGAGGCTGTGACTCTGGCGAAAGCTCATCCGACGCTGGCGGTAGGACTACACTTAGTGCTGGCGTGTGGGCGATCGGTGCTACCACCAGCTCAAATTCCCCATCTGGTGGATGCTCAAGGTCATTTTTCGAGTCAACCAGAAGCCGTGGGATTGTATTACCAGTTTAGCCGTGCTGCCCGACGCGAGCTGCCGCTTGAAATCCGAGCGCAGTTAGAGACGTTTCGCCAAACCGGGCTGCCGCTCTCTCATGTGGATGGTCATGTCCATGTCCACGCTCAGCCAGTCGTGCTGCACCACCTGGTACACCTGGCAGATGCCTTCAAGATTCGGTTCATTCGCCTGCCCTACGAGGAAGCGTCGATCGCGCTGAAAGCCGATTCCTCAGATTGGGTCATCAAACAGCTATTGTCCTTTGTTTATGCAGGACTGCGCCTTTACGGAAAGCGATTGCTACAGGCACACGGCATTCAATCGGTCGATCGTGTTTATGGCGTATTGCACAGCGGTCGCATGACAGAAGACTACTTGCTGAAGCTTATTCCCCAAATTCAAGCCAATCGGGTGGAGCTTTACGCCCATCCTGCCATTGCCATTCCCGGCGAACCCGCCAATGAAGCCTTTGGGTTAGGGCAGGCAGAATGCGATGCGCTCATGAGCGATCGGGTTCGTGCGGTCATTCGCAACCAGGGCTTTGAATTAACGAATTACCGCCATTTAGGAGCCATTGGCAGCTAGTGTTATTAGCCTTGAAGCAGATGGAGCGAATCACTGATTACGCTCCGTTTTTACCGTTGCTTTTTTGTTTAAGCGCCATTGTTTATGACTGTCTTGTCCTGTATGCCGCGATCGATTTTCTCGCTCAGCCGACGGAGGCTAATCCTGATTTTCATCCGCCTGTTAGCATCCTGAAACCACTTTGCGGACTCGATCGCAACACCTACGCAAATCTTGCCTCTTTCTGCCATCAGAACTATCCAACTTACCAGATCATTTTTGGCGTTCAAGATCCAACTGACCCAGTGATCAGCGTGGTGAAGCAACTGATCCGTGACTTTCCAGCCTCTGATCTTTGCCTTGTGGTGAGCGATCGTGCCATTGGGCTGAACCGCAAAATTAACAACCTGGCAAATGCCTTTTTAGAGGCGAAGCATGACCTTTTGCTAATTGCCGATAGCGACATTCAGGTTGATGCCAACTATGTGAGGCAAGTGGTACAACCCTTACGCGACCCAACCGTGGGAGTTATCACCTGTACCTACCGTTCGTTAGCGCAAGGCTGGGTCGCGGCTTTCGAGGCGCTGGGCATCACGACAGAACTGGTGCCAACGGTTTTAGTTTCCCGTCTGTTAACGGGCATGACGTTTGGCATTGGTGCCACTATTGGGATGCAAAAATCAGTGCTGGCAGCGATCGGGGGCTTTACTGCTGTTGCCAATTACCTTCACGATGATTTTCACCTGGGACGGATGCCAACGCATTTGGGCTATCGAGTTGTGCTATCCCACTACGTGGTCGATCACGTGTTAGCAACGACGCGCTTTACGGAGTTCTTACAGCATCAAACGCGGTGGAATCGCGGCATTCGCTTTTCTCAACCCTGGGGCTATGCGGGTCAGATCTTTACCTTTGGCACGGTAGCAAGCGCAAGCTTTTTGCTGTTATCCCACGGTTCAGCATTAAGTTGGCGGGTGTCGGCTATCACGTTGGCATTCAGGCTCTTCATGGCATGGATGATGAGCACGAAGGTCTTACACGATCCAATGGCTCAAAGGCTTTGGTGGCTGGTGCCCTTCAGCGATCTGGTGCGGTTCGGGCTGTGGTGCTATGGCTTTGTGGGCGATCGCATTGAGTGGCGTGGGCAACCGCTAACCATCGCGGCAGGCGGCAAATTGTTAGACCTACCTTCAATGCCGCTTTATGGTGCATCGCTAACCCATGATGCTCTTGTCGCCAAGCAGTATCTTGAAGCAAAGCAAACAAAAGCATAGGGCGTGTTTTAAGAGTGCTGAGGATTGAGGGCTGAGGGCTGAGAGAAGACGAATACTCAGTCCTCACCTCAGTACTCAGCTACGTGTACGATCGCCCCTCCCCCTTCTCCTGGCTACACCCCACACCCTACACCCTCATCAACCTTCTCCACTCCCTCGCCACCCACCCAAACCACTGCCCCTCCGCCTGCTGTTCCGGTACGGCTGAGACCTTCCTGACTCGCCTAACGCCGTCGCAGAGATGACGGTCAGACTCACTGACGTTGGGGTTGGTGGTGAGATAGTCGTGCAGCCAATCGCAGCCACGCGCCATCAAGTCATCCAGATCCAGGTTCCAGAGAGCCACCGTGTTGTCATCACTAGCGGAGGCGAGGGTATTGCCATCTGGGCTAAATCTGACGCGTCTAACCCAGCCATTATGCCCTTTGAGAGTTTTGAGTTCCTGCCCCTCCAAATTCCATAATTTCACCGTACCATCCGCACTAGCAGAAGCAATCGTCTTTCCGTCCGGGCTAAAACCAACACCCAATAACCCGTTACTATGCCCTTTGAGAGTTTTGAGTTCCTGCCCCTCCAAATTCCACAGTTTCACCGTACCATCCGCGCTAGCAGAAGCAATCGTCTTTCCGTCCGAGCTAAAACTAACGTCATTAATAGAGCTACTATGCCCTTTGAGAGTTTTGAGTTCCTGCCCCTCCAGATTCCACAGTTTCACCGTTTTGTCATCACTAGCTGAGGCAATTATCTTTCCGTCCGGGCTGAAACTAACACTGAAAACAGAATCGCTATGCCCTTTGAGAGTTTTGAGTTCCTGCCCCTCCAAATTCCACAGTTTCACCGTACCATCCGCACTAGCAGAAGCAATCGTCTTTCCGTCCGGGCTGAAACTAACACCGAAAACAGAATCGCTATGCCCTTTAAGGGTTTTGAGTTCCTGCCCCTCCAGATTCCACAGTTTCACCGTTTTGTCACCACTGGCTGAGGCAATTATCTTTCCGTCCGGGCTGAAACTAACACCGAAAACAGAATCGCTATGCCCTTTAAGGGTTTTGAGTTCCTGCCCCTCCAGATTCCACAGTTTCACCGTTTTGTCATCACTGGCGGAAGCGATTGTCTTTCCGTCCAGGCTGAAATTGACATTGAGGACACTACTCTCATGCCCCTTAAGGGTTTTGAGTTCCTGCCCCTCCAAATTCCACAGTTTCACCGTACCATCAGCGCTAGCAGAAGCAATCGTCTTCTTGTCCGGGCTGAAACTAACGCCGTTAATATAACTGCTATGTCCTTTGATGGTTTTGAGCTCCTGCCCCTCCAAGTTCCACAGTTTCACCGTACCATCGGCACTAGCAGAGGCAATTGTCTTTCCGTCCGGGCTGAAACTAACACTGAGAACATTACTGCTATGCCCTTTGAGAGTTTTGAGTTCCTGCCCCTCCAAATTCCACAGTTTCACCGTACCATCCGCACTAGCAGAAGCAATCGTCTTTCCGTCCGGGCTGAAACTAACACCGAAAACAGAATCGCTATGCCCTTTAAGGGTTTTGAGTTCCTGCCCCTCCAGATTCCACAGTTTCACCGTTTTGTCACCACTGGCTGAGGCAATTATCTTTCCGTCCGGGCTGAAACTAACACTGAAAACAGAATCGCTATGCCCTTTGAAGCTTTTAAGTTCCTGCCCCTTTAGGTTCCACAGCTTCACCATTTTATCATTACTGGCGGAAGCGATTGTCTTGCCATCTGGGCTGAAAGCAACACTGAGAACACTCCTGCCATGCCCTTTGAGGGTTTTCAGTTCCTGCCCCTTTAGGTTCCACAACTTCACCATACCATCCCCACTAGCAGAAGCGATCGTCTTCCCATCGGGACTGAAACTAACATTAGAAACATAATCCTGATGCCCTTTGAGGGTTTCAAGTTCCTGCCCCTTTAGGTCCCATAGTTTCACCGTGCCATCAAGACTAGCAGAAGCGATCGTCTTTCCATCAGGACTGAAACTGACACTAGAAACAGGACCTTTATGACCTTTTAATCGATTACGCTCACTTACTCCATAAACAACTTGCTGTAGTGTGGCAGTCGCTAGCATTTGAGTGTTTGCGTTCACAAGTTTTCCTAACTGCTTGATTCGTCGTTCTGTCGTCAAGATTTCTATTAGTGCTTCAAGATCCAAATTTGAATCGAGGAGCTTTTCCGCGACTAGACTGCGGGTATTAAGATCGACGTTTGCCTTCTGAGCCTCGATAATTGCTCTCGCAGAGATCGCCTCCTGCCTGCTTCTTTCAGCTAGTCGTTGAGCGTCAACCGCTTTTACCCGCTGATCTGCTTCAGCCTTGCGAGCCATCTCTGCTTTCTGCCGCAGCTTATTAGCCGTTTGTTGTGCGGCTTCTGCCTGTAGCCGTCTTTTTTCAGCCAATATTGTCTGTTGTTTAGCAATCCGTTCCTGTTGTCTGGCTAATCGAGCTTGTGTTTCAGCTTCCTGTCTGCTCTTTTCAGCCTCCTGTTTGCTTTTTTGAGCTAGTTCAGCCTGCCGTTTCGCTACCCGTTCACTCAAACGAGCGACCTTTGCGTTGTCTTCAGCAAGCAGACGTTGCTTACCAGCCTCAATGGCTTGACTCCAACCAAAGACGGCTAAAGGCACCGAGGAAACCAATACTGCTCCAATTAAGATCACCGCTGCCCGTTGCAGTCGCTTATTCCAGTTGACGGGCAGGTGGCTTTTCACCCACTGATCATCAAACACCTCCCGGTAGATAGGATTCCGCACCACCAGCGCTCCATCGGCTCGCTTCACCACGCCCGATAGCTTCAGGTGTGATTTATTGAGCGATTGCTCCTCATCCAGCACGGGTTGTCGCCCGCGCCACACCTCGCGGTAGGTGGTCAACACGCCGTACACATCATCTGCCCGTTTCGTCAGCATGTCGCGCACAAACTGCATGTTGCTGTCCTGCTCACACATCGCACCCAGGAACGTGCTGCCAACGACGCGATCGACCTCTTCTTTCGTCCAATACAACTGCCCCACATCCACCAGGGCACGACACAGGCGCTGCGTCAGGTAGGGGTGTCCGCCTGTCCACTGCATCACCCAGCCCAACACCTGGGTTGCCTGATCTGCGGGTAGCCCAAAGCCATCCGCCAAGGGCAGCGCTTCTGCCTGGGTAAAGTCGGTCAGGTCTACCCGCTGCCCAATGTTAAAGGGCGTGCGCTTGGGGTCGTGGATGAGATCGCCGGGGGTGGCAACGCCCACCAGCACAAAGGAGAGCCGCTGAAAGACGAGTTTATGGGCACGGGCGAGGTAGAGATACCGGATGGCGGTGAAGAAATCGTCGGTGAAGTCGAGGCTGAGGGTGGTGTCAATCTCATCCACAAAGATCACGATCGGGTCTGGGATCTCCGTCAGCAGCACCGCTTCAAAAAAGGACGTTAACCGTTGGGACACACCCAGATGTTCGCGATCGCGCCACCAGCTCACCACGTCGGTATCCAGCATCAGTTGGTCTTCCAGCTTCACCAAAAAGCCAAAGTACCACTGCTCTGCCGTCACCTGTGCGCCCAGGTCTTGCAAATCCACAATGGCAGAGCGGATGCCCTCCTCTGCCAGCGTTTCTGCCGTCTGCACCATCAGGCTCGACTTCCCCATCTGGCGCGGCGTGAGGACAAAGGCAAACGTGGACGATCGACACAGCGCCAACAGTTCCTCATCCGCGCGACGGGGCAAATACACCCCACCCCCCGCCTGCACTGTGCCGCCTACCGTATAGATGGTTGTGCCTGTCATCATTTTCTCCTCATCCACGCCTACCGATTGCTAGAAACCGGATTTTTCTACGAGTCTCTGCTGTTGCAATCAGATTACAGCCAGAAATCCGGTTTCTTCCATGAGCCTTTGATACTCTGACCAAAACCTCGGAGGTTTCAGCGACGACATTGGTCAGACGCTTGATGCTGGGTTAAAACCTCTGAGGTTTGCACCCTCACCCCCTCAAGTGCTCTCGAAAATAATCTGCATACAATTGACACCGAGGCAACACCGTCTGCCCCTCTCGCCGCACCAGCCCTGCCCCGCGTAGACGAAAGAACACCTGCTCATCCTGGCAGACATTGTTCTTAATCACCTGCACAAAACCCTGCACCAACGCTTTCTTGTCGTGCATCCGAAACAGGTGATAGCGCAGGTGATCGCCAAAGGGACCCCGATCGTCGATCGCTTGCTCAAACAACTCTGCCACCGTCATTTGCTCACTGGCAGTCAGATACAGCGCCCGTCGCACCAGATAGGGATGCCCATTCAGGAGTCGCATGAGTTGTTGTTCTTGCTCGGCGTTGAAGGGGGAGCCGTGCCGCTGGTTCAGGGTTGTCATTTGGTCAGGCGTAAAGTCCGTCAGGTCAATCACCAGCCCCACATTAAAGGGCGACTGGTTCAGATTTTCAATCAACTGGTAGGGTTCCGTGGATGTCACCAGCGCCAGGTCAAGCTGCCGCCAAATAGGTGATGTGGCGCGGCTGTTGTGCCAGCTCCGCAGCATACTAAAAAAGTCTGAGCGAAAATCGGTATCGAAGACCGACTCTACCTCATCCATCGCCAGCACCAGCGGACTGCCCAGTTCCTTCAACAAATACCGCTGCATATAGCGCGTACAGCGCTGACTGTTGCCCAGCGGCATTGCCCAATACGACTCTACCTGGCTGTCCATCTCCAGCTCATCTGACAACCAGGCGCAAAACTGCCGAAAGAACGGCTCCGGATTGGTCAATGCTGTTTTGTCGAAGAGTTGAAAATCCAGAAAGGCAACCCGCTTTCCGGCATTGATAGCGGCTTCGATCGTCCTTACGAGCAGCGAGCTTTTGCCCATCTGGCGCGGTCCCTTAATGGTAATGGTTACGCCCTTCCCCCTCTGCTGAATCGTACTGAGGGCGATCGCATCCGTAGGACGCTCCACATAGAACCGCGACTCTGGGTTCATCGTCCCCTCAGGCATTTCCAGAGGCGCTAGCTGGGCAGACGGTAGCGGTGGCGGCATCGCATCAGGCGCGGCTGGCTGGAGCAGATCTGCTTTCGAGTCCTCAGTATTCAGCGAAAGGGTGTTCCCCGCGATCGCCTGCATCAATTCCTGCAAGAGCCGGGGCGTATCAGCAGCGTTTTCCCAAAACGCCCAGTTGATGCCATTCAAGTATGCACTCAGCGGATACACAAACGGCTCCCGATAAGCAAGCCGCACAGGCAGCAGCACTGGCTTACCATTCTGTTTCTTTGCCAGATGATGCGCCGTCTCAATTTCTCCCAACACCATCTCACTGTGCACCGACTGCGCCGAGAGTACCATAATCACAAAATCCGCCTGCCGGATCTCGGCTTCAATACGCTCTGCCCAGCGCGTACCCACCGTCATCGTCTGGTCAATAAAGACTGCATGGTGCTGGTTCAGCGTGTGAAAGAGATGCAGCGCGATCGGTTCATCTGGCTCGACCCCACGCTTGTAACTAATGAAAATACGTCGCGGTGCTTCGTCCGGCGATCGTGGTTCTACAGTCTTTGGCTGAGTCAATGGGGCATTGACAGGAAGATCAGACATGCGTGATGGCGACACTTAATGATCTGAAGCAGCGATGCCCTCAATCTACATTAATTTTGTGCGAGAAAGATAAGATGATCGAGCGTTTTCTGCTGCCCTGCATCACCCAAACAGATCTTGAAAAAAGCCGGGTGATTGCCAGAGCACATAGCCAATGCCCGCAACGGCAAGGGTAATGGCGATCGTCATGCCATAGGCAATACACATGAGCAGCCCGTCAGCCTCTAGCATGGCAATTGCCAGCAACAGGATACCAGCAGTGGGAATGGGGTTGGTAAACGGGATGGGAAGCATGAGCAAAAACGCCAACCAGGCAATGCAAAGCCCATTCAACTGCCAAATGTGAGCACTTTCGGCAAGCTGACGCAATCGGGGGCGAACGAACGTCTCGATCAGTGCGGTCACTCGGCGAAGTAGACCGAGCAAGTTCGACACGAGCCAGTTAGGGAACTGGAATTGCGCGATCCGTTTGGGCAACCAGGGCGATCGTCGCCCCACTGCCATCTGTGCCCCTAAGATAAGGCAGCCTAACCCCAATGGTCCGGCAAAGCCCGGTGGCATTGGCAATAGAAACGGTAGAGCAAGCAACGCAATCACCAGACTAAAGCCTCGTTCGGAGGTTTCTGCCAAAATGTCGCCCAGCGTTAGAGGTTTCTCTGCCAGTACCTTTAGCAATGCTTCCAAATCTTGCGAAAATCTTAGCTTCATGGTGCAGGTGACAGTTAAGCGCGCGATCGCTGAGCGAATGTGCCAAGGCAAATGTGTCCAACAGAAGCACAACCAAAGGTGAAAAGCATTGTCATCAAAGGTTGATGATAGGCTACCCGACTCCATTCGTCAGACTAACCGATCTAGATCGGAGTTGACAGCCCATCTCACGGATGATCCCTACAAAAGCTATCTGTTTTTGTTGCTCCGTCTTAACAAAGAATCGCTTGAATTTAAGTGTGGGGATCAACTGCTTCGTAGCGTTTTTAGCGTTATGTCTGGCGTTTGATCGCGAACCAAACTCGATCGATTCTTAACATTGAGAATTATGAAAAAGCCCAAATTTGTATAGAACCTATCAGCTAGCGTTGAACTATGGCGCACGTTAATTGCCCCTTTCAATACGAGCCATCGTCACTATGAAAATTCAACTAGAACGTAAGCTTTATCCTTGCCGAGACAACCTTCGCTGCACGGTTTGTCAGCAGGTGTTTCATGTCGCGCCGATTCGTGCTCTGCTGTACGAGGACAATGGGTTACTTCAAGGCGATGTTTGCCCAACCTGTGCCAAATTACCAGCGACGGAGTTTAAGCAACGCATGGTCTTAAACGCAAGAATCCTTCTGCAACAAGAGAGCACACAGGAGGCTCAGACTGTCACGCTACAGGCACGCGCCCTGGAGTTGCTAGAAGCGGCAAAAGAACCGATCAAATTTCCGTCGTTCTGGCAGCAATGGCTCATGCAACTTGGTGTCTTTGCCCAGGATACGCAGGAGCTAGAAGCCGCACGCTTTGGCTTGCATGAGCATAGCCATCCCTGGCGATCGCAACCCCATCCTTTTCTTGAGGACGATCGCGCTCAAAACTAGGGCAGCGTCACAACTTCATTTTAGGGCACCGATTTTGAGCGTTCCCCAAGACCTCCGAGGTTTAAAACCTTGGAGGTCTAAAGGCTCGATTTTTACCCTAAACCTGTGTCGTCCCTTGCTACGATTGAGGATGACCGCATCCATTGGCAGCATGACTACACATTGGAAACGATTCAAAGGCGTAGCTCCTTCTCCTCAAGTGTGCTTGCGCCTTTTCTGGTGTGTGCTGCTGTGCTGGTTCATGTCGATGAATGCCGTCAACGCGGGCTTGTTAGACGATCGCCTTGCATCTTTTCCCAAGTGGGACAACAAGCCTGTCGTACAACCTGCTAACGGCGACCTGGAGTATCCCGCCTGGTTAGCAGGCACCTGGACGATGACCAGCACACTGGTTGAGTTGGCAGCACCCCTGGCACCCGATGTAGTGACACCAGGGTTTGATAGTAACCAGCAGTATCTCAATCAGCCGATCGCCTGTAAAGTTCGCTTTGTCCCCTCCAGCACTCTGTCTACAACCCGCGAATTTCTGTCTATGCTGCCGCTCAAGGGTCTGATTAAAGATCCCGTGGTGTCCGATCGTGCCTTCAATGGATTTAATCTTGCCAAAGCCTACATGGGCGACAGCGTGTTGGCTGTGACGGTCGATCCGCGATCGCCCAATCGTCAGATGACATTACTGGAAGGTGGACGGCAGTTAATTTCTGTGGTGACAGCTCGTGCGGTCGAAACACCTGAGATCGATCGCTTCCTCACCACCGAGCTTTTCCAGCAAGTCTTTCGCGGAGTGCCTAATCCCTACCTGAACCAGGTTGAAACCACAACCGCCTACCAACACCTTGCAGAGACTTCAGCCGAAAAGCCCGCGATCACAGCCGATCAGGTGACAGCGATTTATCTCTCGCCACAAGATCCAAAATACTTCAAGGCAGGCGATCGTCCGGTAGCGTTATACCGTTATCGTCTAGAGTTCATCCCCACAGAAGAAGAGGAGTTTTAAGTTAAATCACCTCCGGCAAAGCCGGAGGCTTATCATCTGTTAGCCCCCCAAGGGGGCAAGTTTATGCGTCTCCCAAGGAGACCCTGCCTCAGCGCAAGGGTAAGTTGAGTTGCGCCAACCGCTC